>CALWLJ010000001.1 GCA_944381495.1 uncultured Mediterraneibacter sp.
TATCCGATTGGATTGCTTCACAGGCCAAGTTTATACAGGCGTTGTTTGCGGATATCAGCTGGGAAAGTTGAGTTATTTAATTTTCTTTTAGTTAGTTTTTTTCAATCTTTCTTCTATATCCGAAGCGCTATACAATACATCCGTTACAATTACTCGATCTTCTCTTATGACATAAAATACCGAATAATTATCTACTAACATTCTTCTGATTCCCCTTGAATGTTCAGGTTCTGAATCCATAATCCGAAAACGCTCCGGAAAAACATCAAGTTTTAGTATTTCTTCGGCAATTCGATTATATTGTCCCATTGCATTCTCTGGTGCGAGAAGTACAAAAGCAATGTGATTATAAAGCTGTTCCATGTCTGCTAATGCTTCTTCTGTGATTTCAACAGTATACTTTTTCATATTAATGGCTTTCCCTAAACTTTGCAAAAGCACTGGCTGCATGCTGCACTTTTCCGGTTTCTATGTCATCATAACCTCTCTGTAGCTTTGAATGAATTTCATCAGATGTCATTAAATCCATATTTATGTCATTAGGTGCTTTTGGTAAAGTCACTGCAAAAGGAATTCCCCCTGTAAGGGAAATCTGATTCAAATACATATCTATTGCAGTAGACATCGGTATACCAAGTTTTGATAAAATCTCCTCTGCACGCTTCTTCACACTGGGATTTACTCTTAAATTTAATGTTGCTGTTTTTTCCATAATACAGCACCTCCTATCATACTTATTGTAACGCATTTGTCGTTACAATTCAAGAACGATACAAAAATTACATTATAAAATTGAAACTATAGACTGTATATAATTTTACACCTATGTCATTTTATCTGATAACCCTAATCAGCAGCTTGTCCGGATACATTGAATGTCGGATGAGTCAGATTGTCCATCTGACTCACCCGTCTCTTTCTTCTTGGGCGTCAGGCGTCAGCGATCCGCACAGGGAAAACAGTGCTCTGCACAGGAAATACGCCACCACAAGATTAATCCCGATCAGGAATATTGTGCTTCCTTCATACATGGAGTCAGGAAAGGTCAAGTACTGGGGGAGGAATGTCAGGGTCAGCAGGATCGTGCGGACCGTTCTCAGTTTCAGGATACGCTTCCCTTCCGGACATCCGTATTTTTCTGCGATCAGCGCCAGATCGGTCAGCAGCTGGAAATGAAAATAAAGTCCCACTACATTTACGAGGAGCCCGATCAGTTCCCAGTCCGGCTGCGCGCCGAAAATGGCAGCACACCACATGATCCCCTCCCACAGGGACAGGATGATGCACAGCGGTTTCAGAAGAACGGCGGAAGACTCCTCTTTCGCCAGAACAGGCAACGCGTCCAGAATCAGCAGATATCCTGCCCAGTCCGGCAGCACATTTACAGTACCGAACGTCAGATCCAGATGCAGCAGGAGATAAGCCCATGCGATGATCCGCACCGCGTTACACAGGCGTTTCCTGTCTTGAAGGATATGTTCGCGGTCCGGCAGGGGCTGCACGGATATTTTGTCGTTTCTTTCTTCTATATTATCAGTGTCATCAATATCATCGTTAACGTCACCAATATCTGTATGGATTTTCGATGTCATATAAATTCCTCCTGTATGATCAGCTCTTATATCAGCGCTCTGTATATTGGCTGTTTTCCAGTGTCAGCTCTTCCTTTACTTCTCCGTCCCAAAGGATCCGGACCTTCCATGCGGCAGGGGGACGTAGAGTTCCACTCTCGGAAATATCGGTCGAGCTCCCGCCTGATATGGTTACCGTGCCGTCCCAGCTGTCATCGACAGCCAGATATTTGATATCTGTTCCGTCAATGGTAAGACCGCCTGCACCTGCCGGTACCGGTGGGAAATACGCCTCCTGATCAGGAGAGTCCAGTTGGCAGCTCATGAAACCGGCCAGTTCCTCCGGTTTTCCCATACCTGTATTGCGGTAGGTGTATCGGAGAGTGGTATATATTTCTCCATAGCCGAACTGAGCATCTGGTTTTATGGAAGTATCGAAGAAACTATTACTGAAAAATGCAGAGTCATTTTCTATGATGGTATTCTCTACAGTATACACGGTATAGAAATACACCTCTACAGTCCCGGTCTTTCCCTCAGTGCGGAGCAAAGACAAGGGGCTCAAGGAGCCGTTGTCAATATCTATCGGGTACAGACTGTCAATATAAGAGCGCGGACCGTTCTCTGTAACACGCCAGCCGTCTTCATAAAGCACCTGCACAGGTACGAGGACAGAGTCCCGAAGCAGGATAAATCCCTCCAGGCTGCCATTCTTGTTTTCGGACAGATTCAGCACGCGGTATCCTTTGTCGATCAGATCGAATCCGTAAGAGCCGGCGTCAGTTATATCTGAATACGTTTCACCTGGTATTGCGCTGTTTCTTCCATCGTTTCTTTCATTCTGAAACTGTTCAGAATCTATAGTACTTTCTCCACTGCTGTGAATCGGATCGGAGAAAGGAGAAACAATAACCATGTAAATGGGATCTCCGGTCAGCAGCCCTTTGGCGTAGGTGTCCAGTGCCCCGGCAGGCGTACTGCATTTTGTCAGTCTGGCCGCCGCCATGGCCCGTTCTTCCCCGCCGAATCCGGATGGGTCCAGCATGCGGGCATACGCTGTGTTCCGGCTACCCAGCAGCAGGGGGGATCCGATGACGAGAATAATGCAGACAGAGACCAGCCCCATGCCCCGGGGATATTTGCGGAAGCGGGTGATAGCCTCGATCCTTCTGGAAATATTTTTCCCGCCGTTGGAAATAGAGCTTGTCCCAGGGCATCTTGCATACCGGTCGTTTGCCATGGCTAGGAGTATCCTTCCGTATGTCCGCATTTCTTCGCCCTCCAGCCGTTCCAGTACCCTTTGATCACAGAGCGATTCCATATCGTTTCCGATTCGGTTGAAAACGAAGATGAGAAATGGATTGTACCAGTGAAGACAGCGGAGCATAGCCCAGAGTAAACTCTGGATGGGATCCAGATACTTCAGATGCAGCAGTTCATGAAGCAGGATTTTGTCATCTAGAATCTCTCCCTCCGGAACTGCCAGAACCGGACGGAAGATTCCGCAGATAAACGGAGAGGGAAGGACGGCTATCATAACCGAGCGGCAGGGACGGAGCCGGTATCTGCCGCATATGCTTCTGACTGCCTCTTCAAGTTCCGGAGAAGCAGGCGTTCCTCTGTGGAGAAGGCGCCGAAGCTGTATGTAGGAACAGAGATACCGGAGCGCTGTCAGGACTGCGCCGCACAGATACAGAACAAGCAGCCAGTCCGTAATGCTGGAAGGCATGCCGGAAGGTAAAGTGGCGTCAGGTATTGTTCTGACCGGCATAAGAGGCGATGCCCAGGCAGAATCCAGAAATGATTCTACGCGGGTTTTTGCCATTTCGATCCACACCGCCAGCGGAAAAAAGAGAGTATTCCGCGGTTCTGCCGGAATCAGAATGCGCAGAGCCAGTATGATCCATACGCCATACTGCCAGCGGGGAGACAACTTGTCCATGAAAATCCGTTTTATGATCAGCAGAACCAGCGCTGTCAGTGAAACGACGGCTGTCTGCATTAGGAAACTCCATATATTGTACAAGGTATTACACCTCCATATCGTCCAGCATTTTTTTCAGGCGTCTGATCTCCTTCTGTGAAATGGAAGAGTCCTTTAGAAAAGCGGCGATCAGATCGCCGGCAGCTCCGTCATAAACTTTGTTCAAAAGCTCTTCCCGCTCCTGTCTGGCGCAGTTTTCCCGGGAGACGGCTGCAGAGTAAGGACGGCTGTCCTCATGGTTGATGGAAACGAGCCCTTTTGCTTCCATGCGGGTGAGATATGTATAGACCGTAGTCTTGCTCCATTTTTTTAGGGGCTTCAGAGCCTTTACGATTTCACTGAGTGAAAAAGATCTTCCGCTCCACAGTACTTCCAGCACTGCCCATTCCGAATCGGTCAGTTTCATAATCGGACGCCTCCTTTTTGAATATTGTAAATCGCTTAAGAAAAACGCACTACAATTGTAGTATACAAATATACTACAGCTGTAGTACGCACTTGTCAATCTCTACCTTTGCTTTTCCGGCCTTACTTATAAAAGATTTGATTTTGTGAAAGCCCTGAATTATGAAATACCTGAAAATTCCGGGTTTCGGTCTACGGCTCGGCAAAGAGACCGATCCCGGGCGGGAAGAATGTAAAAATAAAAAACATCAAAGTGATCAGCCCGGTCAATATATATATCATTAGTCTGCGGCGATAAATATATTCGGAATCTTTTAGTATCCATGTTGTCCGGAAAGCCAGAAACGTGCAGATAAAGAATATGGCAATATCCGCCGCAGCTATATTCCGTCCGAGGATTCCGGAATATGTGTAGAAAAGGACAGGAATGCTCAGCGTGCCCGCAAGATTTCCAGCCATATATGCAGCGGGCAGGGGCGGATGCGTTTCCCTGAGCTGTTCACTCATAAAAAGAAACCAGAGCATCATCGGGAAAAACAGAAGCTTCATATGTTCCCATGTTGATTCGTTGACCGGACAGAACAGGGCAACGACCGCTCCCCTTCCGGTCCAGTCATACAGAAAATGCGACAGAGTCCCTAGCACAGATGTAAAGAAAAAGCCGATTATCAGATAATATTTTGCCTGTTTCATCTGAATCGCGCGGATGGTCCCGCACAGGCACCTCCTTTTCAAAATGTGTTATCATTTCCAGCAGATATCAGTGGAAAATAAAATACATCTGTTTATAATATGTTCAGATGCCTGCAATCATACTCATGACATGAAAGACTTGATCAGATCTTTCTGGCTCTGGGAGCTCTTGTAAGGAGCAGATTTTTGTTTTGGAAACGCCGCCCCATTTCATCATCTTTGGCAACGTTCAGAAAATCCTGATCCATGTTGTCCATAACGTGCAGAACGGCGGCGTAGATTCCGATCGCGACAGAAGGCGATCCCTTCTCCACGGACCACAGAGTTGTCCGGCTGATTCCCGCTTTATATGCAAGGATTTCCGCCGGAATGCGCCGCCGGAGCCTTGCAAGCTTGATCTGCTCGCCCATTTTCGCGAGGATTTCTTCCGTTTCAGGACTGATTTCTAATGACTTCTTAGACATGATTTCACCTCCATTTAGTGATGCTTATAATACTAAACATTACACACTATAATGTCAAAACATATAAACGTTAAAATGATTAAAAAAGTATAAACTTACTTATCCCGGTAAAATGCGCAGACTTTTACAATCAATTCGACGAACCGGCTATTTACATAATAAGCAGAAGTTTATTATGAGCAGCAGTTTATTCAGGTTATTTGAGTCCATGTTCTTATATGGAAAATTTAATGAAATCAGGATACAGCTTTAAATCAGGAACCGATCCTATTTCAATAACCCTTCTGTTATCGAAAACCCTTCCATTATAAAAATCATTTCTATTATCTGAAATTGAAAAAATATTCTGACAAAATAATTGGTCATATATATGCGGGCGTAAAACACATAGTTAGTGTTTAAAATTATAAACACAAAAGCATATAGCGTTAATTTTAATAAACAATATAAATTCAGCCCCAGATGAGACATACAACGATCAAATAATTTGTTGCAATTATCTGACAGTTTTTTTACGTTGAGAGAGCATTTTTGCGTTGAAAAGAAAGAAGGATTCAAAAAAGCAGGATGAAAAAATGGAATAGCTCAAAAAAACGGA
Source organism: uncultured Mediterraneibacter sp. (assembly GCA_944381495.1). GTDB lineage: Bacteria > Bacillota > Clostridia > Lachnospirales > Lachnospiraceae > Mediterraneibacter. The sequence goes on from CALWLJ010000001.1 coordinate 5,716, forward strand.
TTGCCCAAAGAAAACCCGACGCCCAAAGAAACCCGCGTGTGCGTTGACCTGCCGAAATCCATGAAGTATAATATAAAAGATTTTGGAAGAAAGAAACAGTTGCATCAACAGAAAGATGAGGAGAGAAATGCTGGCTATAGAGAGAAGAAATCAGATCCTTGAGAAGCTTCAGACAGACAGGCGGGTTGTGGTGAGTGAACTGAGCAAAATTTACGGGGTGACAGAGGAGACAATCCGGCGGGATCTGGAGAAGCTGGTCAACGACGGATTTGCGGTCAAGAGTTACGGGGGCGCGGTGATCAATGAAAACAGCAATATTGATCTGCCATTTAATATAAGGAAGAAACGCAACACCGTAGGGAAACAGCGGATCGCTGAGATGATCGGGGAACAGGTGTCGGACGGCGAAAGTCTTATGCTTGATGCAAGCTCAACAGCTGTATTCGTGGCGAAGACGCTTCGCGACAGAGGGAAAAAGAATCTGACAGTCATAACCAATTCGGTGGAAATCCTGATCGAACTGTTCGATGTGCCCGGCTGGAAGATCCTGTCCACCGGAGGGACATCACTGGCTGGATCATTTGCGCTGGTGGGGCCGCAGACGGACAGGATGCTTCAGACATATCATGTGGATAAGGCCATAATATCCTGCAAAGGATTTGATATTTCAGCAGGATTTACGGACTCGGAAGAACTGCATGCGAACAACAAGCGGACCATGCTTCAATCGGCAAAGGAACGGATCCTCGCAGTTGATCACAGCAAATTCGACCAGATCGCATTTGCGCAGATCGGAGTGCTGGCAGATCTCACCGCTGTCGTTACAGATGAAAAGCCGGAACAAAAATGGCTGCGGGCGCTGGAGCAGGCAGGAGTAAAATGCTTCTGTTTCAAAGAGAGTCCGAAAACATTTTGAAAATTATCACCAAAATAATGAAAACATGAAAAGGAGACAGCAAATGGTCAGAAAAGGATTTAAGATGAAACTATATCCCGGAATGGAGGCTGAATATGAGAAGCGGCACAATGAACTGTGGCCGGAGATGCAGGAAGTGTTCCATCTTGATTGACATCTGTCTGGACTGAGATCTGCCGCCGGCCCTCTGAAAATATCATGGGATAAAGATAAATAAGTGCGGCAGGAATATTCTGGCAGATGAAAAGAATATACTGTCAGGAGGAAACTCTGAAAACAAAACAGTACATAACGCAGAGCAGTACATAACATAGCAGAGCATTACATAAAACGGAGGCGTGCATGAGGCGGAGCAACAGCCGGAAAAACGGCCGGATGAAATATTATATGGAAGCAGGGCTTGCGCTGCTGCTTGTTCTGACGATTGGACTTGCAGGCCGGACAGGACTTCTTGCACAGGAAAACAGTCTGTCAGGCGCCGGAGCGGAGACCGGACAGGAAGCGGAAAATGCCGCGGCTTCTGAGGCGGCTTCCGGGGCCGGACAGGAGGGCGGGGACAGTGGAAATCCTGATTCTGCCGCCGAGCAGCAGAGCAGCCCGGCCCAGTATCTGATCATGGGAGAAAGTTCTGTGACGGTTCAGGACATGGAAGATTACTTCAATGCATCCGGAGAGGAGTATCCGGCGGAGGAGCTGGCGGAAGGCGGGGCCGGATCCATTGAGACATTCTGCCAGATGTATTACGAAGAGGCCACGGCAGAAGGAGTGAAGCCGGAAGTGGCTTTTGCCCAGACCATGAAGGAGACCGGGTTCCTTCAGTTTGGAGGCGACGTTTCCATCGGTCAGTTTAATTTTGCGGGACTGGGAACCACCGGAAATGGGGTTCCGGGCAATTCTTTCCCGGATGTGCGCACCGGGATCAGGGCCCAGATCCAGCATCTAAAGGCTTATGCCACCGCGGATCCGCTGGAGCAGGCATGTGTGGACGACAGGTACGAGCTGGTGAAAAAGGGATCCGCGCCATATGTGGAGTGGCTGGGACAGAAGGAGAATCCCCAGGGAGCCGGCTGGGCGACTGGAGAAAACTACGGATACGATATAATAGGAATGATCGAAGACATGACAGAGCCTTAAGATTTTCTAAATGTGCTTGACAAATCAGAACCGGATGACTATGATATTGCTTAGTTAATTATTTGTTAACAAAAATGTAAAGGTGTTGAAGAAGAGGAGTACATGATCACTTCCGGCAGAGAGAACTGCCCGGACTAGTCCGGCTGAAAGGCGGTTTCGGAACAGGATGATGGAAGGTAGCTTCGGAACCGGATATCTGAAAGGTCATCCAGCGGCACAGATGTGTCACAGACAGGATCTGAATACGGATGGTGGATAGGTTATCCCGGAGTGGTCCACGTTAACGGACCGAGAGGTATGCATGAGAAGCGCGTCAGCCGCGTCATGGATATGAAATAAGGTGGTACAGCGGAATCTTCGCCCTTTACATTTATGTAAAGGGCTTTCTTTATGGAATAAGATGTGAAAATTCCGTGAACGGCCTCCGGAGACGGAAGACAGAAGATCTGAAATGATCAGAGGAGTACCGGCAGTTCCTTCGTATGCCGGGCAGTACCGGACAGATCCGGCAACAGTATGATAAACAGGACAATGAGGGAGAAAAGAAGGAGAAAACAATGAGCAGAGAACTGGAAAAAACTTACGATCCGAAAAAGATCGAAGAAAAGCTTTATGACAAATGGTGCAAAAACAAATATTTCCATGCGGAAGTTGACCGCAGCAGAAAACCCTTTACAACGGTGATGCCGCCTCCGAATATTACAGGAAAGCTTCATATGGGCCACGCTCTGGACAATACGCTGCAGGATATCCTGATCCGTTATAAAAGAATGGAGGGCTACAATGCTCTGTGGATCCCGGGAACCGACCACGCCGCGATCTCAACCGAAGTAAAAGTGACCAACCAGCTGAAAGAAGAAGGAATCGACAAGAAAGAGCTGGGACGCGAGGGCTTCCTGAAGAGAACCTGGCAGTGGAAAGAAGAGTATGCGGGAACCATCGAGGCGCAGCTGAAGAAGCTGGGCGTTTCCTGTGACTGGGACAGAGAGCGCTTCACAATGGATGAAGGGTGTTCCAAGGCAGTAGAAGAAGTATTCATCAATTTATATAACAAGGGATATATTTACAAAGGCTCCAGGATCATCAACTGGTGCCCCAAGTGTAAGACTTCTCTTTCCGATGCAGAAGTAGTGCATGAGGATCAGGAAGGACATTTCTGGCACATCAAATACCCGATCGTAGGAATGGAAGGACAGTTCCTGGAGATCGCCACCACCCGTCCGGAAACCATGCTGGGCGATACAGCCATCGCCGTACATCCGGATGACGAGCGGTACAAAGATCTGGTAGGCAAAAACGTGATCCTGCCTCTGGTAAACCGCGAGATCCCGATCGTGGCGGACTACTATGTAGACAAAGAGTTCGGAACCGGCGCCGTGAAGATCACTCCCGCACATGACCCCAACGACTTCGAAGTTGGTAAACGTCATAACCTGGAAGAGATCAACATCATGAACGATGACGGAACCATCAACGAGAACGGCGGCAAATACACCGGCATGGACCGCTACGAGGCGAGAAAGGCAATCGTAAAGGATCTGGACGAGCAGGGATACCTGGTAAAGGTTGTTCCTCATGTTCATGCAGTAGGAACCCATGACCGCTGCGGAACTACAGTAGAGCCTCTGATCAAACAGCAGTGGTTCGTAAAGATGGATGAGCTTGCAAAGCCCGCCATCGAAGCAGTGAAAAACGGAGACCTGAAGTTCGTTCCGGAGAGATTTGACAAGATTTACCTGAACTGGCTGGAGAACATCAAGGACTGGTGTATTTCCCGTCAGATCTGGTGGGGACACCGGATCCCGGCATACTACTGCGACGAGTGCGGTGAAGTAGTTGTGTCAAGAGGAATGCCGGAGAAATGCCCGCACTGCGGATGCACACATTTGACACAGGACGAGGATACACTGGATACCTGGTTCTCCTCCGCACTGTGGCCCTTCTCCACACTGGGATGGCCGGACAAGACAGAAGATCTGGATTACTTCTATCCGACAGACGTGCTGGTGACCGGCTACGATATCATTTTCTTCTGGGTGATCCGAATGGTATTCTCAGGATATGAGCATACCGGAAAGGCTCCTTTCCATACCGTGCTGATCCACGGTCTGGTAAGAGACTCCCAGGGAAGGAAGATGAGCAAGTCCCTTGGAAACGGTATCGATCCGCTGGATATCATCGACAAGTACGGAGCAGATGCTCTGAGGCTTACCCTTGTCACAGGAAACGCTCCCGGAAATGACATGCGTTTCTACAACGAGAGAGTAGAGGCCAGCAGAAACTTTGCAAATAAAGTATGGAACGCTTCCCGTTTCATCCTTATGAATATGAAGGATACCGGAGTAGAGAAGCCCGATGAGAAGCTGCTCAACCCGGCGGATAAATGGATCCTGTCCAGAGTCAACACACTGGCAAAAGATGTGACCGAGAACATGGATAAATACGAACTGGGAATCGCAGTTCAGAAAGTATACGACTTCATCTGGGATGAATTCTGCGACTGGTATGTAGAGCTGGCGAAGTACCGCATTTACCACGGAGAAGAGGATCCGGCGGCTGCCGACTGCGTACTCTGGGTACTCAAGACCGTGCTGGCACAGGCTCTGAAGCTCCTGCATCCGTTCATGCCGTTCATCACGGAGGAAATCTACAGCGCCCTCGTACCGGAGGAAGAGTCACTGATGATGTCCAGCTGGCCGGAATACAGAGAGGACTGGAACGATGCTGAGTCCGAGGATGTGATGGAGCATGTGAAAGCCATCGTAAAAGGCATCCGCAACACCCGTTCCGGTATGGACGTTGCAAACAGCCGCAAGACAAAGGTTTATGTTGTTACAGAGAGCCAGAAACTGAAAGACGGAATCGAGGCTCTGAGAGATTCTGTGAAGCCGCTCATGATGGCTGCAGACGTTCTCGTACAGCCGGATAAAGCAGGAATCGAGGACAATGCAGTTTCCATCGTCGTTCCGGACGCTGTTGTATACCTGCCGCTTGAGGATCTGGTAGACTTTGAGCAGGAACGCGAGAGACTGAAAAAGGAAGAAGAGAGACTGAGTAAAGAAATCAGGAGAGCAGAGGGGATGCTTGCCAATGAGAAATTCGTCAGCAAGGCTCCTGAGGCAAAAGTTCAGGAAGAGCGGGATAAGCTGGAGAAATACACCAGCATGCTCGCTCAGGTAAAAGAGAGAATGGCGGGGCTTGGCCTGTAAGGCAGTCTGCCCTGCAGAAAGCTGGTAATGCAGAGCCGGGCGGCGTTCCGGTCCCGGATGGGGGCAGGGATGCGGATCCGGCTCCGCAAAATTAGAAAAGAGAGGTCAAGATGAAACACATTCATATCAGAAAGCCTGACATCAAGGGGTTTTTTACAAAGCTCAGACATTTGAAAAAAGAAGACGTTAAGAGACATTTTCAGGAGAAAAAGGCACGTCGCCAGAGAATCCTGGAAGAGCGCAGAAACAGCAGATATGCAAAGAAAATGCAGCCGGTGTACAAGTGGATGAACCGCTTTTCCCTCCCCTTACATTTCCTGCTGGCATGCGTTATCAATTTTCTCATCGAGCTGATATCCAGGCTGTCCTTCTTCGAAGCCTGGGATTATATGGTAGAAACACCGCTTGTATTTCTGTACAATGCGTTTCTGATATTTGCCACCCTTAATATTGTCTATCTTGTAAGGCGGCGCGTGTTCGCGAGAATACTGATCAGTGTATTCTGGGTGTTTTTAGGGACCTGCAACGGCTACCTCCTCACCAAGCGAGTGACGCCATTCAATGCCCAGGACCTGAAGGTACTGTCCGATGCGCTGGAACTGACAGGCAATTATTTTAACACATTTGAGCTGATCATGATCATCATCGGTGTCGTTGCCCTGGTGATGTGGATCGTCTCCATGTGGCGGCGGGGCGGTCAGTTCACAGGCAAAATGCACCGGATCATCGCGCTGGCCGGCGTGGTGGTCTCATTCGGGCTTTGTGTTGTACTGACTGACGCGGCGGTAGACCGCAGAGTCATCTCCAACTACTTCGGAAATATTGCATTTGCCTATGAAGACTACGGATTTCCATACTGCTTCTCAGCCAGTCTGTTCAACACCGGCATCAATCAGCCGGCAGGCTACAGCGAAGAGACAATGAATGAGATCAGCAACAACGGAGAGATTACAAAAAGCGAGACCGGAAGATCCGAAGACGAACTGCCCAACATTATGTTTGTGCAGCTGGAGTCCTTCTTTGATCCCACAGAAGTGGAGTGGCTCAGGTTCTCAGAGGATCCCATTCCGAATCTGAGAAAACTGTTCAGCGAATACTCCACCGGATACTTCAAAGTGCCTTCCGTAGGCGCAGGTACCGCCAACACAGAATTCGAAGTGCTCACCGGTATGAGCATGCGTTTCTTCGGCCCCGGTGAATATCCGTATAAGACATATGTCAAGACCAATGTACTGGAAAGTGCGGCCACGGCTCTGACATCACTGGGATACGGCGCGGAGGCGCTCCACAACAACGGAGGAAACTTCTACAGCCGGGCTCAGGTATTCAACAACATGGGATTCGATCACTATACGAGTAAAGAGTTCATGAACATCCTGCAGACGACTCCGAAGGGATGGGCAACAGACGATATCCTTGTGCCAAATATCATGGAATCCATGGATACGACAGAGGGACAGGACTTTGTCTTTACGATCAGTGTACAGGGACATGGGGACTATCCTACAGAGCCGGTGCTGGAGAATCCGGAGATCATTGTCAGCGGAGTGGAAGACGAGGGCAAGAGGAACGCGTGGGAATATTATGTCAATGAGGTCCATGAGATGGATAAGTTTGTCGGACAGCTCATTGACGCAGTAGAGGCAAGGGAAGAGCCCACGGTCCTCGTATTCTACGGCGACCATCTGCCAACTATGGATCTGGAGGCAAAGGACCTGAAGAGCAGATATCTCTACAACACCAATTATGTGATCTGGGATAACATCGGTCTGAAGAAAGAAGATAAAAACCTGGCTGCATATCAGATCATGGCGGAAGTCTTCGACCGGCTGGATATCCACTCCGGCACGGTATTCAATTATCACCAGCAGAGGCGCCAGACGAAGAATTACCTGGCGGATCTGGAATTGCTGCAGTACGACATCATGTATGGCGACCAGTACGTTTATGAGGAGAGCGGAGCGCCGATTACAGAAGGACATATGGTCATGGGCGTGAAGGATGCTCAGATCACGGAAGTGGTACAGCAGCCTGACGGCTCCTTCAGTATTTACGGAAATAACTTTACAAAACAGAGTAAAGTATATATCAACGGCGAGAAACAGACGACTACCTTCCTGAATAATACAAGACTGGATCTGAAAGATACCCAGATCAACGACGGCGATACCGTGATGGTTGCCCAGGTCGGATCCAGCAATACCATCTTCCGGGAATCCGTCACTTATCAGTACCAGGGCGGCGTCCTGACGGAAGTGCCCCGGGAACCGGGAGCAGTGGAAAACGGCAGACAGGCCTTCGTTACGGAGGAAGAAGCTGCGGAACAGGAAGGAACACAAGAGGAACAGGATACACAATGACTTATGACGAAGCAGTAAAATATATCATGGACATTCCCAGATTCACGAAGAAAAACGACCGGGAGCATACCCGCACGTTTCTTCGGTATCTGGGGGATCCCCAGGAGAAGCTGAAGGTGATCCACGTGGCGGGAACGAATGGGAAAGGATCCGTGTGCGCCTATCTGGACGGAATGCTCCGTTCAGAAGGAAAAAGCACCGGACTTTTCACTTCCCCCCACCTTGTAAAGGTCAATGAGCGGATCCGGGTAAACGGGGAGATGATCGGAGATGAGGCTTTTACCGAAGTTTTCGGCGAAACCCTTGAGGCAGTGAGACGGATGGAGAAGGAAGGCCTTTCCCATCCCACTTTTTTTGAGTTCCTTTTCGGCATGGCGCTTTGCGCCTTTGCAGAGGCGAAAGCAGAGTACGCCGTGCTGGAGACCGGGCTGGGCGGAAGACTGGACGCCACCAGCGCGGTGGAACATCCTGTGGTCTGCGCCATCACTTCCATTGGGAGAGATCACATGGAATATCTGGGGAATACACTGGCCGAGATCGCCGCGGAAAAGGCCGGGATCATCCGGCCCGGTGTGCCTGTCTTTTTCGCCCAGACTTCTCCCGAGAGCGACAGCGTGATCAGCAGCAGGGCGGCAGAAGTCCACAGTTTCTGTAAAAAAATCGGGAAAGATGCGTACGAAATTCTCGGAATCGAGGACAAACATATTGCATTTTCCTGCTCAAATGCTTATTATGGAAATACCACGTGGAAATTGAACAATACAGGAAGATACCAGCCGGGCAACGCCATGCTGGCCCTGGAAGTCATGCGGTATCTCTTTGGAGAAGCAGGACATCCGGACAGATGGCGGGAGACGCTGGCTGATCTGAAGTGGGAGGGAAGGATGGAGGAAGTCCTTCCGGAAGTGTACATTGACGGGGCGCACAACATCAGCGCTGTTCAGGCATTTTGCGACAGCCTGCCCCGTGATGAGAGAAAAAACATGATCTTATTTTCCGCTGTGCGGGATAAAGAATATGAAGAAATGATATCCTGCCTGTGCAGAAACGCAGACGCGGATCTGTACGTGGTGACGCAGATTTCGGGCAGTCGCGCCGCAGAGGTACGCGAGCTGGGCCGGTTATTTGAAAAGTATACAGACAGACCTGTCCTTACAATAGAGTCTGCCGGGGACGCCTTCCGGTATGTGCTGGAGCACAGGGGAGACCGGAGAGTGTATTGTCTCGGATCCCTCTATCTGGCAGGTATGATAAAAGATTGGATCGGGGAGGCGGAATAAATGCTCAATTACGAAGAAGAGATCAAGAAGTTCAAACCAAGCCTTGAAGTAGATGACATCGAGGATGCGGTTTATCAGGAAGACCTGTCAGATATGACAGATCTTTTGAGAGAAGTAATGGATAAGAAACAGTGATTCCGGAAAGATAATGGTGGGTATAAATGAATTATACGAAGAAGATCGTATACCAGTCCAATTACTGGTATAACGATGGACTGAGAAAAGCGCAGATCCGCGACATGTCGGGGGCCATCGTCTCCCTCCGCCGCAGTCTGCAGTATAACAGGGAGAATATCGCGGCCAGAAACCTGCTGGGCCTGGTCTTCTACGGGATCGGAGAGATTCCGGAGGCTCTGGTGGAGTGGATCATCAGCAAGAATCTGCGCCCGCGGGATAATATTGCAAACTATTTTATCAGAGAGGTACAGGATTCGGCCAATGAGCTTGAGACGATCAATCAGGCGATCAAGAAGTTCAACCAGTGCCTGAACTACTGTCAGCAGGACGGAGAGGATCTGGCCATCATCCAGCTGAAGCAGGTGGTGGCGTCACACCCTACCTTCCTGAAGGCTTATCAGCTCCAGGGACTGCTGTATCTGCATGCGGATCAGTATGCCAAGGCAAGACAGGCGCTGCGGACGGCCAGAAAGCTGGATACGACCAACGAGACTACTTTGCGTCTCCTTCACGAGCTGACGAGACAGCGAAGCAGAAAGGGAAGACGGGCAGAGAAGAAAAAGAAAGATGAAGCGGTTGAGTACAGCCTGGGAAATGAGACTATCATCCAGCCCAGACATTCCCGCATGAAAGAAGTGACCGGTCAGCTGGCCGTGGCAAATCTCTTTATCGGAGCAGCCATCGGAGCAGCCATCATCTGGTTCCTTGTAGCTCCTGCAGTAAGCCAGTCCCGCACAGAACGTCTCAACGACCAGATGCGGGAGTACAGCAGCAGGATCAACACACTGGAATCCCAGATCAGCGCCCAGACAAGAACCCTGGATGAATACCGGGCTTCAGGAGAAGAGGCGGACAAGCAGATCGCTCAGGCCCAGGCAACATCTAAGAGTTATGAGACACTTCTTACTGTATCCGACCAGTACAGATCCGGAGATTACTCCAACGCCACCATGGCAGACACCCTTCTCGGGATCAACAGAGATTCCCTGGGGGACGGAGGCAAAGTCCTCTTCGATTCTCTGACAGAGGATATTTATCCCGGAGCCTGCCGGACCAACTACAATACAGGAGTCAATGAGCTGGAGAATGAAAATTACGAAGAAGCCATAACCGCTCTCAGCAAAGTCGTAAAGATGGATTCCACTTACCGCAACGGAAGAGCCCTGTTCAGTCTGGCCCAGGCCTATATGGGCAAGGGAGATAACCAGAATGCCGCAACATACTTTCAGCAGGTAGTCGATAACTACGGAGATTCCGAGTTTGCAGAGGAAGCACGGCAGAACCTTGACACGATTTCAGGCTCGTCATCCGATAACGGAAGCGGGGATTCGTCAGATACGACACAAGATACAACACAAGAATAGAAAATTGAAGAAAAAACAGAAACAATACAGAAGAAAAGGACATGTAGAAATGATACATGTCCTTTTCTGTTGGGAAATTCTGAAAACGGGCAGAAAAAGTGACAGGTGCTTTTTTGGAGAATTTTCTGACAATTCAACCTGACCAGCAGCAGGGGACGTGCCCGAAGAGGAGGAGTAGCAGGATGAAATATCAGGTGCAGGAGAACTGTCTGACCATTTATCTGCCCCGGGAAGTGGACCACCACAATGCGGAGGAGATGAAGCGGGAAGCGGATGCGGTGATCGACCGCAATCATATTAAATATGTGATCTTTGATTTTGAGAGAACGGACTTCATGGACAGTTCGGGAATAGGGGTTATTATGGGAAGATATAAAACCATCAGTCTGATCGGGGGAGAGGTGTGGGCGGTCCATGCCAACGCCAGGATCCGCAAGATCCTTACCCTGTCGGGAGCAACGAAAATCATGCAGATATATGAGGAGGAAAAGCTATGAAAAATACCAATGAAATGGAGATCCGGTTTGAAAGCCGGTCCGCGAATGAAGGATTTGCCCGGGTGTCGGTGGCTGCTTTTATGACTCAGCTCAATCCCACGGTAGAGGAGGTGGCAGATGTGAAGACCGCTGTTTCCGAGGCGGTGACCAACGCCATCATCCACGGCTACGACAGCGAAGTGGAAAAGGTCTGCATCCGCTGCAGGATCGAAGATAACGTTTTCATGGTGGAAGTCAGTGATACGGGGAAAGGCATTGAAAATGTGGAGGAAGCCATGCGACCCATGTTCACTACCAAACCGGAGCAGGAGCGCTCCGGCATGGGATTCGCCTTCATGGAGGCATTTATGGACAGCGTGGAAGTGGAATCAGAGCCCGGAAAGGGAACCCGTGTCCGGATGAAAAAATCCATCGGAAAAGGAAGGGAGATATGGACCACACAATCGCTTTGATCAGGAAATCACACGATGGAGATAAAAAAGCGAGAGAACAGCTTGTAGAGGAAAATGTGGGCCTGATCTGGTGTGTCGTCAAGAGATTCAGCGGTCGCGGCGCGGAGATGGAAGACCTGTTCCAGATCGGCAGTATCGGCCTTCTGAAAGCCATCGACAAATTCGACCTCTCATACGATGTGAAATTTTCCACCTACGCGGTGCCCATGATCTCCGGGGAGATCCGCCGGTTCCTCCGGGACGACGGCATGATCAAGGTCAGCCGCTCTCTGAAGGAACTGTCCTGGAAAAGCCTTCAGACCAGGGAGAAACTGACCGACAGACTGGGAAGAGAGCCCACAGTAGAAGAACTATCCACAGAAATGGGTGTGGACAAGGAGGAACTGGTCCAGGCCATGGAGGCGGGCAGCGAAGTGGACTCCCTGTACCGCCCCATTCATCAAAAGGAAGGCAGCGAGATCCGCCTTCTCGACAAGATCGAAGAAAAGGAGCGAAGAGAAGAGGGTATCCTGGACCGGATGCTGCTGGAGCAGCTGCTGGAAACACTGGCGCCCCAGGAGCGGCAGCTGATCTACCTGAGATATTTCGCCGGGCGGACACAGGCCGACGTAGGGAAGACAATGGGCATATCCCAGGTCCAGGTATCCCGCATGGAGAAAAAAATTCTGGAAAATATGAGAAAAATCTGCGAAAAGTGACATAAGTAAACAAATAGTTTTATTGCCAGGCACCGTTGTATGGTGATAATCTCTCATATAACTGATGGGCGAGCTATTACTCTACCGCCGCATCCTGATATAAAAATACAACAAAAGAGAGGCACGAATTTAACGAGAGATATGGCGAACAGAGATAAAAGAAATAATAAACCAAAAAATAAAACAACAGCGGTGATTCTGACAATTGCCGGAATTGCAGTTCTGGCAGTTTTGGCAGTTCTGATATGGACCGGACGGTACTCGGAAAAGAGAGAGGACACGACAGGCAGCAGAGAAGCTGAGAAGGTGGAAGCAGAATCAGATGTGGTCTGGAAGGGAAAGGGATATAACTATAATGAACATCTGAGCAACTTCCTTTTTATTGGCGTGGATAACCAGGAGAAAGTTGAGACAGAAACCGGCCAGGCGGATGCCGGACAGGCTGACGCGCTTTATCTGGTTTCCTGGGATTGGTCTGAAAACACGCTGGAACTTATCACCATCCCAAGAGATACCATGACGCGGATCGAGACATTTGGACCCGGAGGCGAAAGTCTTGGAGAATCTACAGATCACATCAGCCTCTCTTATGCATATGGGGATGGTGAACATGAGAGCTGCAGGCTGACAAGAGAGGCAGTCTCTGCCCTTTTTTACGACCTCCCTATCCAGGGATATTGTGCAGTGAATATGGATGCTCTTCCAGTGATCACGGAAAGTGTGGGAGGCGTTACAGTTACCGTGCCCAATGACAGTCTGGAAGAAGTTGACAGCCGGTTTCAGGAAGGGGCGCAGGTGACTCTGAACGCAGACGACACAGAGACATTTGTCCGCTACCGTGATATCTGTGTGAGCCAGAGCGCTGTCAGCCGTATGGAGCGGCAGCAGGCATATATAGCTGCATTCGGGGAGAAAGCCAGAGAGCTGTCAGCATCAGACTCCAGTTTTATTACAAAGCTTTATACGGACCTGGAGCCATATATGGTGACAAATATGAGAGTCGGACAGTTTGGCAATATCACGAAAAGTATTTCGGCGGGGAAAACGTCACAGGGATGGACGGTTCCCGGCGAAGGAGTACAGGGAGAAACGTACGATGAGTATCATGTAGATGAGGATGCGCTGTATGAAAAGATCATAGAGACGTTCTATGAAGAGGCAGAATAAGAATGATGAAGAAGAGAAAGATTTATCTCACAGTAACAGTGATCGCGGCTGCCGCGGCAGTCGTATGCGCCGCATTTGCAGTACGGCAATATCTAAACGAAAAGGAAGCGGGAAGCGGATATGAGCAGATCCGGGAAGAAGTAAAGGCAGTAGAGCCTCCTCCGGCAGAGCCGGAAGAAGCCTCGGAGCCGTCTGTAGAGATACCGATTGATTTCGAGAGCCTTCAGAAACGAAACCCGGATGTATACGCCTGGATCACGGTGCCGGGTACTCAGATAGACTATCCGATCCTTCAGAGGGAAAATGATAATACATATTATCTGACTCATACGATAGATCACGAAGAGAAGACAGAAGGAGCTATATTTACTGAGAATTATAACAGTATTGACTTCGAGGATCCCAACACAGTGATCTACGGACATGATATGAAGAACGGAACGATGTTCCGAAGCCTTCTGGAATACCAGGACAGGGAGTTCTTTGAGGAGAATAAAGAGATTATCATCTACACGCCGGATGCGATCAGGCATTATGAGATCTTTGCGGCTTATCCCTATGATAACCGGCATATTCTCCGCAGCTTTAATCTGAATGACAAAAATATTTTCAAGATTTATCTGGAAAGTATCTTTTCCGTCAGGAATATGAATTCCTGCATTGATACGTCTATGGAAGTAGACACGGACGACAAGATCGTCACACTCTCAACCTGCTATGGAAGCCGGCGCGATCAGCGATACCTCGTTCAGGCCGTGCTGGTATCTATAGATAAATAATCTAAAGAAAGGAAAGGTGAAGGAACTATGAAGAAGAGGATACTTGGAACAATCCTCGCAGCGGCGCTTATTGTATCACAGGCAGTAACTGCATTTGCTGCCGGAAGTAGAACTTCGGATGTGGCGCTTGCCGGCGATTCGATCGGAAGTTATGAGGTGGCGGAAGCTTCAGCAGAAGTATTTGCAGACGTGGCAGAACAGTCACAGTCTACTTATGACGCAATTATGGCAATTAACAGTGGAAGCGCGTCTCTGCAGAGCCTGGTAGACACGATCCGCAGCCTGATCTCAGGCGACAACGCTGAACTTGCCATGACAGAAGATCAGGTAAACGCGTTGGAGCAGGAGCTGGAAGGCAAGAGCATGGTAACATCGTTTTTTGATCTGAAAGCGGTCAACGGCGGTGTACAGGACGCTGACGGCAACTATGTTGTTACGCTGTCCGTGCCGGCGCTTTCTGATGCCATGTCGGACGTAAAGCTGCTTCATTACAGTGTTGAGAGAAATCTCTGGGAAGTAATCACACCCGATGATGTGGATTACAGCGCAAAAGAGATTACAGCTGATTTCCAGGATCTCTCCCCTGTAGCGGTTATCGCTGATGTTGACGCATCCGCAGCAGATACAAGCGTAGGAACATCACCCCAGACAGGTGTAATGTCTACATGGATGCTCTGGGCGGGCGCTGCTGTTATCCTGGCGGTTGTTGCTTTTGCAGCCGGCAGGAAGGTGAGACGATAAGATCCTGGCAATCAGGTGCTGTAAGAAATTCTCCCGGAAGATCTCGTGGAAGAACTTACAGAAGATCGTACGGAAGAACCTACAGAAGATTATACGGAAGATCTTACGGAAGAAAGAAGGCAGAATAACGATCCGGAAACATTGCGGCAAGAGCGGCTGCAGTGTTTCCGGATTGTTTTATTTCCGCGAGCAACGACCAAAGTGGAACATAGATCTGCCGCGACGGTCCAATACCCCAATGTATGCATCGGGGTATTTGGCTTCATAAGAAACGTCAGTAATTTTTCGAAAAATCACCATGCCGAGAATAATTTCCGCCGGACTCCACATATTAGATACAGAAATAAAATGAATCAGATGCAGTAATAAAACAAGACAAAAAACAAAAGGTAAGGTGGAGAAATCATGCGGGATGGAAAAAAGAAAGTATGGATATGTCTTCTGGTAGTCGTACTGGCAGCGGTAGTAGCAGGGCTGCTCTACTGGCTGAGCACGCCACGCGCGCCGTCCACGGAGGGATTCCTGATCCGGAATACGGGAAATGCGTTTCCCGTTTCCGCAGACGATCCCGTGCAGTCTCAGCGCAGCCATGAACAATCCCGGCGGAGTATCGGCCAGTCTCAGAACAGCCGCAACCCTATTATAATAGAAGAAATGACATCAGAGACAGCAGCAGGAACAACAACGGCAGAAACAGCGTCACCCCGCCGGGGGAGCGCCGCATGACCCGCCGGGACAACCTCACGCTCTACATGAAAGGCGACCGCGACGTAGAGGTGAAGAAACAGAACGTGACGCTGGGGGATATCCTGTCCATGGAATGCACTGATAAAAATATCCTGGCAACGGTAAAGTCCATGACCGTGCTGAAGATCCGGAGCCAGAAACATCAGCGCTATGTCATCTCTGTGCTCAGGATCATACAGTTCATCCATGAGAAGTATCCGGACCTGACAATTGAAAATCTGGGCGAAACGGACATTATCATCACATATGAGACACAGAAGACGCCGGCCGCGGCATGGCATATCGTGAAGATCATTTTCGTGGCAGTCGTCACATTCTGCGGCGCAGCCTTTTCCATTATGGCGTTCAATAACGATGTTGACGTGACCCGTCTGTTCGGACAGATCTATGAGCAGATCACCGGACAGGAAAGCAGCGGATACACGATCCTTGAGATCAGCTATTCTCTGGGCATCATTGCAGGCATCCTGATCTTCTTCAACCACTTCGGCAGGAAACGCTTCACAGTGGACCCGACCCCCATGGAGATCCAGATGCGTCTCTACGAAAATGATATCCAGACAACACTTGTGGAGAATTCTGCACGGAAAGGAGAGGAACTGGATGTGGACGGATCAGGTAACAACAGCGGTCCAGCAGATCCTGCTGGGAATCATCGGTCTTAGCTCCGGTGTGGCGGTGGCGGGCGGCCTGTTTTCATTCATCGTAGAACTGGGAGTGATAGCCGACTTCGCCGACCGGACCCATACCGGCGATCAGATCCTCTTCTACGAGGACTGTGTGGCACTGGGCGGAATGCTGGGAAATCTCTTCTTCCTGTTCCGCCCGGCACTGAGCGCCCTCTTCCCCATTCAGACAGTACTGCTGGTAATCTTCGGCCTCTTCGCCGGCGTATTCACAGGCTGCTGGGCTATGGGCCTGGCAGAAATCCTCAACGTATTCCCCGTATTTATGCGAAGAACACGCATCGTGCGCTACATCACAGTACTAGTTGTCTGTACCGCTTTGGGAAAAGGGCTCGGAGCATGGCTCTTCTTCTATAGAGGATGGTAAAACGTATTTTTTGTTCGTTACTATCTGTTCTCAGCAGACTGTCTTTTTAGTAGGTGAAATATCGTTAAACTTCAAATTGAATATTTTATGAAAAAAAGTTGCACAAAAAATATTTAGTGATATAATGATGATAAGGAAAGAAGAAAAGCGATTTGGAGGAATAAGCCATGATTATAGAGGTAAGAGCAAAAAACTGTTATGCATTTGAGGATGACATTACATTTTCAATGAAAGCAGATATGCGAAATAAGAAATTTGGAGCCAATGTTCATAAAGAGAATAATTTTAATGTGCTTAAAACGGTAGGAATATATGGTCCAAACAATGCAGGGAAAACCTGTTTAATTAAGTGCATTAGGGCAATAAAAAATGTGATTCTAAATAAAAAAAATTATTTAATGCCTAATATATTTACGAAGAGTGATGTATGTGAGTTAGGCATTACATTTATGGCATCTGGAAGAAAGTTTTCTTATGACTTTAAGTATGACGCAGAAAAAGAAGAATATATATATGAATCATTTTCCGAGATATTTAAAGATCAGTATAACAATGAAAAAGAAGTTTGCTGGTTGAAAAAGGATACCATTAGTGAACTATATCAATGTATTGATGAAGCTGTGCAGACTATGATTCCAGTTGTATCGAAAAATAATTTGCTATATTATGTAATAGATGCAAGTAAATTTGAACATATCAATGAGATGAAGCAGATTCTTGTTGGATTTGCTGAGAAAATTGATATCATCAATATGAATAACATACCTATGCAGCATACGATTGAACTTATGAAGAATAAGAATCAGTTACAGCAAAAGATTGTTGAGTTCATAAAAAATGCAGACTTGTATATGGATAACTTTGAATATGTGGACATGGATAAGATACAACTGAAAACGGGTGAAGGTGATGAAAAGCCGGACGAGAAAGTACTTGATATTCCAGAAAATATTATGGATCAGATTAGACTGGTTTCCACATATAAAGGAGTTCATGTACCAAGCATGTTATTTGATTCCACAGGAACAAAGAAGATTGCGGCTATTGCCAGCTATGTTATTGAAGCACTTGAACAGGGCAGAATTCTAGTTGTAGATGAGTTGGATAGCAGTATTCATTTTAAGCTTACCAGGGCGATTGTTGCGATGTTTAATAATGAATTGAATACAAGTGCACAGATGATATTTACAGTACATGATATTAACCTTATGGATTGTAAGAGAATGTTCCGAAAGGAGCAGATTTGGTTTGTTCATAAGGATGAAGAAGGTGTATATGTATATTCACTTGCTGATTTTACTGCACAGCAGGGAGTAAGAGATACGACGGATGTTATGGAAAAATATAGGAAAGGTGCACTTGGTGCTTTACCCGATCCAGAATTGATTAACTCTTTGCTTAGTATTAAAGGTGATGTAAAGGGGGATGATGCCGATGCCAAATAAGCTCCCTAAGTTTTTTGATAATCACAAAATCTGCATTATCTGCGAAGGCAATTTTGGAGTTGGATGATTCTGTTACTGGAAGCAGTAATTTTGGAAAGTTTATTAAACTGTTTGAAAGTGATAACAGTGGGTGGATAGAGGAGATTAATAGAAAATTAGAGGAGTAGGTGATTAAGTGACTTACAACTTGTAAGCTATATTCTATGTCCAAAAGCAATGGATAATAATTGGAGCAGGAGTGTCCCGGCTTATCTCAGCGCACCAGCCGTGAAGG
The DNA here is from genome assembly GCA_944381495.1 of uncultured Mediterraneibacter sp. Lineage (GTDB taxonomy): Bacteria > Bacillota > Clostridia > Lachnospirales > Lachnospiraceae > Mediterraneibacter. The sequence continues at coordinate 24,009 of CALWLJ010000001.1, forward strand.
AACTGGGGTGTCCCGAAGGCCCCCTGAGTAAACATGGAAACTACAGGGAAAGCCAAGTTCTCTCTTGACGCAGGCTCCATTACAGTGGTACCCTTACAAAGGATGAATAACGGCCCCTCCCGCCCGGAACGTATAGCGAATACGTGAAACCGTACTCAAACGGTTATAACCCTTCGGAGGAATGCAGCCCCATCCCGGTTCGAAAGGACAAAAATACAACAGAAAAGGAACCAATACAATGGAAAAGAATCATGAAGAAGGTGCAGCAGAGATCGACCTGTTCCAACTGCTGCTTGCCCTCAGGAAGAAGATTGTAGTGCTCCTTGCGGCAGTCATTGCAGGAGGACTGATCGCGGGAATCTACACTCACTTTTTTATCACACCGGTATACAGCTCCACATCCATGATGCTGGTGCTGGGGAACGAGTCGTCGGACTCTTCTCTGACCGATCTTCAGATCGGAAGTCAGCTGACCGGCGATTACAGCGTTCTGATCAAGAGCCGCCCGATCCTGCAGCAGGTAATAGACAACCTGGGACTGAACATGAGTTACCAGCAGCTGGAGGGACTTATTTCGATTCAGACTCCGGAGAATGCACGTATCCTTGAAGTCACGGTTACATACACAGATCCTCAGATGGCCAAGCAGATCGTTGACGAGCTGTCTACTGTATCAGTTTCATATATCGGAGAACAGATGGAGATGGCAGCGCCCAAGATCATTGAGGAAGGAGATCTTCCTGCCGGCCCGGTCAGCCCCAGCCTGAAGAAAAATATGCTCCTCGGCGCAGTGGCGGGCGGCGTGATTGCGGCAGGTATTGTGATCCTCATTACGATTCTTAACGATACCATCAAATCCGAAGAAGAGATCACCAGATATCTGGGGATCCCGACTCTCGGAAGCGTGCCGCTCAGAGAGTCTTCTGATCCGAACCGGACAAGTATGCACAGAAAGAAGAAGAAAAAGAAAAGGAGAAGGGGAAAATGACAGCCACACACAGAGTAATGATGACAGATCCGAACACGTCAGATTTCTTTTATGAAGAAGCTATCAAGACGATCCGGACCAACATACAGCTTGTAGGGATCGATGTGAAAGTCATTGCCTTTACCAGCTGTTATCCGAATGAAGGAAAAAGCGATGTTGTATTTCAGCTTTCCCGGGAGATCGGGAAGATGGGAAAGAAAGTTCTTCTCCTGGATGGGGATATCCGCAAGTCTGCATTCATTCCCAGATATGGTGTGAAACAGCAGGTCTGCGGACTGTCCCAGTATCTGAGCGGCCAGGTTGGCGGCGTGGATATCATATATCAGACGAACTTCGAGAATCTGGATATTATATTCGCCGGACCGGTAGCGCCCAACCCGTCAGAGCTGCTGGAACAGGAAGCGTTCGGTATTCTGCTCCGGACGCTCCGGGAAAGATATGACTTTATCCTGGTGGACACGCCCCCGGTGGGAAGCGTCACGGACGCAGTAGTGACGGCAAAACACTGCGACGGCGCTGTGATGGTCATTGAGAATGAACGGGTCAGTGTCCGGGTAGCTGCCAAGGCAAAGGAACAGCTTGCCATGAGCGGATGCCGGATCCTGGGAGCTGTGCTGAACAAGGTGGATCCCAAAACTGACCGGTATTATTCCAGATACGGTCATTACAGCTACTACAGACAGTAGCTGGCAATAGAAAATGGTATATCCGGTGCGATGTTTCCGCACCGGATATACCATTTTTTTAGCCGATTTTCCCGGTTTTCTCATCTGATCAGGGTCCAGATCCAGTACAGAAGGCCCAGCCCCCAGCTTGTAAATATCCCATAGAGGATCACGGGGCCTGCGATGGTAAAGATCTTGCAGCCGATTCCGAATACCTGGCCCTCCTTTTTATACTCGATTGCAGGCGCTGCCACAGAGTTGGCAAATCCGGTGATGGGGACCAGGGCGCCTGCGCCGCCCCATTTGGCCAGCTTCGGGTAGATCCCGACTCCGGTGAGGAGAACGCTGAGCAGCACCAGTATGACAGACGTCCAGGCGCTGCAGTCGTCGGTTGCGAGCCCCTGCATCTCACAGTAATGGCGGATGGCCTGTCCGATGAGGCAGATCAGCCCGCCCAGGAGAAAAGCCCGGAACATATTTGCGGCCAGATTGTGCCGGGGAGTTTTCTGACTGACATATTCCTCATATTCTTTTTGCTGCTTCAGCTTCTGTATTTTATCCATATGTTATATAACCATCCTTTCCGGATTTCATTATAGTTTCTGAAATCCAATTGCACTGTCGATATTATCCGCAAAAACAGCCGGAAATATTCTCTTAAACAGGAATAATCGGGGAAAAACTGTGGATAATATCAACATCTGGAAAAAGAAATGGGGATAAGTAATGGTAGAGAACAATCAGAACAGTCAGGTAAAAGGAAGCCAGAGCCTGCTTTTTGCCCGGGCTCCATATATTCTCAGCGCCGGATCCGTAGCAGGAAGCAAGGAGGCTGAGGGACCTCTCGGCAGCGTTATCGATATGACAAATGAGGACGACCTCTTCGGAGCCTCCACCTGGGAGGAGGCAGAAAGCACCATGCAGAAGGAGGCATGTGTACTGGCTATCGGAAAAGCGGGAATCAGTCCGGAAGAAGTGCGCTATCTGTTCGGAGGCGATCTGCTCCGGCAGGGCATCGCTACTTCCATGGGGGTAGAGGGCCTCAAGATCCCCATGTTCGGACTTTACGGAGCCTGCTCCACATCCGGAGAAGCGCTTGCTCTGGCGGCCATGGCGGCTGCGGCCGGGTACGGGGAATACATGCTGGCGGTCACGTCCAGTCATTTCGGCAGCGCGGAAAAAGAGTTCCGTTTCCCGCTGGGGTACGCAAGCCAGAGACCTCTGTCCGCCCAGTGGACCGTGACAGGCAGCGCCGCGTTTACGGTAGGATACCGGGCGCCAGACTCGGCTGTAAATGCTTTCCGGCATGTCAGGATCGAAGGTGTGACCGTGGGGAAGATCGTGGATTACGGGCTGAAGGACTCCCAGAACATGGGAGCATGCATGGCTCCCGCGGCCATGGATACCATTGTCCGGAACTTTCAGGACACAGGGCGCACAGAGGAAGATTACGACCGGATCGTCACCGGGGATCTGGGATATGTGGGCCAGTCCATTCTCTTTGATCTGGTCCGGGGACAGGGATATGATATCCGGAAGAAGCATATGGACTGCGGCATGACCATCTTCGATCAGAAGACACAGGATACCCATGCTGGCGGCAGCGGCTGCGGATGCGCTGCGGTGACCCTGGCTTCTTATGTCCTGCCCCGGATCGAGCGGGGAGAGTGGAAGCGGGTCCTTTTCCTGCCCACAGGAGCCCTGATGTCCACGGTCAGTTTCAACGAAGGCGCCAGCGTACCGGGCATTGCCCACGGCATCATGCTGGTCCACTGCTGATCCCCCGGGAGGGAGAGCCGGGAACTGCGGGGAAAATATGAATAAGAAGGAATACAGAGACTGAGACGAAAGGAAGAAAGAAAAATGGAGTATGTCACATCATTTCTCATCGGAGGTCTGATCTGTGCGGCGGTGCAGATCCTTATGGACCGGACAAAGCTTATGCCGGGACGGATCATGGTCCTGCTGGTGTGCAGCGGAGCTGTGCTGGGATTTTGCGGTATCTATGAACCCTTTCAGGAGTTCGCCGGATCCGGAGCAGGGGTTCCTCTGCTGGGATTTGGAAATACCCTTTGGCAGGGGGTAAAAGAGGCTGTTGACGAGAACGGATTCATCGGTATTTTCCTGGGCGGGTTCAAGGCAAGCGCGGCGGGAATCTCTGCAGCGCTCATCTTCGGATACCTGGCGTCCATTATCTTCGAGCCTCGTATGAAAAAGTAGAAAAGGCCGGCAGGATCCGTGTAAAATCTATGTGAAAACAATGTGAATCTTTGGGAAAGTTTGCGCGGAATATTGGAAAAAAATGGGGGCTTTCAGGGGCTTAAAGAGGAAAAATTCTCAGGAAATAAAAGGAATCCGGCAGATATGATTTCTACAGGACAAAGGCGGCTGATTGTCACTTGACAGGCTTTGTTTCCAGGTGGTATCATAGTTGTCGAAATCTGAGCAAAATAGAAATAGATCCCAGTAGCCCGGATAGAGAGGCAGCTTTCAGGTTTAATGAGTGGTGATGAGATTTTTCAGAGACAGTCGGAAAGATTTTGTTGCCTCTTTCTTTTTTAGACGGGAATTTCCAGATGTTTGCAGGAACGGACGGAAATGGCTGACCTGGAGAAAATTGCCGGTATACCGGGAAGGGGGAAGATAATTGACAAGTACGAAGTTGACGAGTATAGTGTGAGAGACAGGAGTGTAGGATGGAACGATTTGTTGATATGCATTGTCATGTGCTTCCGGAAGTTGACGACGGGGCGCAGAGCCTGGATGAGACGAGGAAGATGCTTCAGACAGCATACGACGAGGGAATCCGATATATCATCGCAACACCCCATTATCATCCGCTCAGAGGAAGAAAACCTCCCCGTGTTCTCCGCAGACAGCTGCGTCTGGTGCGAAGAGAGGCGGAGAAGATCAGTGAGAGTCTCAGGATCTTCCTTGGAAATGAGATCTATTTCGGACAGGATATTCCTGATCTGCTGGATGAGGAACAGGTCCTCACCATGAACCGCACCAGATATGTGCTTCTGGAATTTTCCACAGGGGATTCTTTTGAACATATCTGTAAAGGGATACGGCAGCTCCAGATGCGGGGCTATAATGTGATCCTGGCCCATGTTGAGAGATACCGGTGTATGCTGGAAGAAGCGGACAGAGCGCGGTATCTGACAGAAATGGGAGTGAAGATCCAGATCAATGCGGAGAGCATCACCGGTCAGTGCGGACGAAAAGTGAAGAAGTACGTCCGGCAGCTGATGGAGCAGGATCTGGTATTCTGCACAGGGACAGACGCTCACCGGCCGACGGTCCGCCCGCCCCATATGCAGAAGGCGGCGGAATATGTCGCCAGAAAGTACGGGAGACAGTATATGAGGAAGATCTTCCGGGAAAACGCAGCAGTCATGCTGAAGAAAGCGGCGCGGGCTGCCGATGCTGACAGGCAGAGATAAGGAATACAGGATGTTGGTCCTCAGAAACCTTCCCAGCATCAGACCGCATTGAACGATTGTGGTGCGTACTGGGTGGGTAAGGTAAGTCCGCTGACGGCTGATTCGGCCCGATGGAGCATCCGCGGGATAACAGAAAGATGCTCCAGATACGAGAGGAAAAATAGAAGAGAGTAAACAGAAGGAGGAAAAAGGATGTACGTAGATCCGATGATGGCAATGATATGCGCAGCGGCGGCAGGAATCGCGGGAATTGCTATTTTTGTAAAGAGAAATCTGTTGAAAGGCCATACTGCCGCAGCAGAACATTAAATAAAGGATACATATAATTATGAAGGAACAAAAGAAATTAAACAGTCATTTATGGATGAGGCGGGCATATGTCATGCTGTTCCTGGATATCATATCAGTACTGGTTTCCTACCTGGCGGCTCTGCTGCTGAGATTTGACTTCGTCTTCTCCAGCATCCCCCGGGAATACCTGGACGGCTATATGTGGTCCATGCCCTACTGGTCCATCATCACGGTAGTCGTATTCTACGGCTTCCGTCTGTACCACAGCATCTGGCGCTTCGCCGGCATGGACGAGGCAAAAAGAATCGTACAGGCATATATCGCACTGCTCTTCCTGTACCTGGCAGGAGCCATCGTTATGGACCTGCACATGCCTAAGTCCTACTACTTTGTAGGATATGTATTCAACATTATCCTGACAGTAGGACTGAGATTCTCCTACCGGGCGGCCCGCTCCTGGATCTCCTCGAGAGAAAAGGAGAAGAACGAACAGGAAGAGAAACCGGACCGCGTCATGGTCATCGGCGCCGGCCAGGCAGGGCAGGCAGTGATCAGGGAAATGCAGAGAAGCAGCCATCTGAACACAGAGGTGTGCTGCGTCATTGACGACAACCCCAATAAAAAGGGCAGACTGCTGGAAGGCGTGCCCATCGTAGGAAACCGCTACGACATCGTCGACAAGGTAAAGGAATACGAGATCACCAGGATCGTGTACGCAATCCCGGCCACCACAGGAAAGAACAGGAAAGATATCCTGAACCTGTGCAAGGATACCGGATGCCGGATGCAGACCGTGCCCGGCACATATCAGATCCTGAACGGCGAGGTAAGCGTCACAAAGCTCCGGGACGTGGAGATCACAGACCTTCTGGGAAGAGCCCAGGTAAGAGTCAATAACGCCGAGATCCTGGAAGCTCTCCAGGGCAAGGTGGTCATGGTGACCGGAGGCGGCGGCTCCATCGGAAGCGAGCTGTGCCGGCAGATCGCCAAGTCCGATCCGAAGATGCTGATCATCTTCGATATCTATGAGAATAATGCCTATGCCATCCAGCAGGAACTGAAGAGAAAACATCCGGACCTGAATCTGGTCACCCTCATCGGTTCCGTCCGCAATACAAGGCGTGTGGGATCTGTCATCGAGAAATATCGTCCCGACGTGATCTATCACGCAGCGGCCCACAAGCACGTGCCTCTCATGGAAGACAGCCCCAACGAGGCCATCAAGAACAACGTGGAGGGAACATACAAGGTAGCTCAGGCAGCCGCAAAATGGGGCGTAAAGAAGTTTGTCCTCATCTCCACGGACAAGGCCGTGAACCCCACAAACATCATGGGCGCTTCCAAACGTCTCTGCGAGATGGTCGTGCAGATGATGAACCGTCAGTCCGATACCGACTTCGTTGCCGTCCGCTTCGGAAATGTGCTGGGAAGCAACGGAAGCGTCATCCCCCTCTTCAAGAAACAGATCGCAGAGGGCGGACCGGTAACCGTAACAGACAAGCGGATCATCCGCTACTTCATGACAATACCCGAGGCTGTGTCTCTTGTTTTACAGGCATCCTATTACGCAAAGGGGGGCGAGATCTTCGTCCTCGACATGGGAGACCCTGTTAAGATCGACGACATGGCAAGAAACCTGATCCGTCTCTCCGGATTCGTACCGGATGAAGACATCAAGATCGTATATACCGGCCTGAGACCGGGAGAGAAACTCTACGAAGAACTCCTCATGAAAGAAGAAGGCATGCAGGAGACCGCAAACGAGCTCATCTTCATCGGAAAGCCAATCGAGATGGATGATGAAGACTTCAAAGAAAAGCTGGATCTGCTGGACCGGGAGAGCAGGAGCGAGTCGTCAAGGATCAAAGAGATCGTGGCGGAGATCGTGCCGACGTATCATCCCGATCTGGAGCATCAGGCTTAAGATGTGTTGCTGTTCATTTGTTCTCGGGCGTCCGCTATACCGGAGCTGTGCTGCCCCGGCGGCCGCGCTTTCGCTCGGAGCATAGCGCAGCGGACACGTAAAGCCGCAAAGGACGCGGCTTAAGTGCCGGCGCTCTGCTACGGGCCTTCGGGGCAGCACAGCTCCGGTATGGCTGGGCAGCGGGAGATGGCTGTACAGTAACACATTAAGCTTAAAGGTAATAGTTAGTTCAGTACGCGCGTTCGCAAAGCCGCACTTACGTGCTTAGAGCGGCTTCGCCGCTCCTTTGCGAAAGGACAGGCGGCTCAGCCCGCTCTGTGTTGGACAGCCCGCTGAACTATTGAACACAATATCCGGAACAAATCAAATCGTCGCTTTGCCGCGTTTGTATGTGATGGTGATCATACCGCATATACCGCTTCACCCGTCTTATCTGGCGGATGAAATGGCGAAGCCTACCCTAAATTGGGAGGAACGTGAAATGTGGTACGTTTTGCAGGTGCGCACGGGCACTGAAGAAAATATACGGCTTCAATGTCAAAAAGAAATATCAAAAGCAGTGCTGGAGCACTGCTTTATACCATATTATGAAGAAAAGCGGCGTATCCGGGGAGAATGGACGATACAGAAGAAGGTCCTGTTCCCCGGATACGTTTTTGTTATTATAGAAAAGGAAAAACTGGATCAGCTCTTCTGGTCGCTGAAGAATGTCATCGGCCTGACAAAACTGATCGGCACCGGACAGGAAATCGTCCCACTGACTGAGGAAGAAAAGAACTTTCTCATCGGATTCGGCGGCGAAGCCCAGGTGGTGGAAATGTCCGAAGGCGTCATCGAGGGCGATAAGACCATCGTCACAAAAGGCCCGCTGATGGGAAAAGAAGGATTCATCCGGAAGATCGACCGGCATAAGAGGAAGGCATGGCTGGAGATTGAGATGTTCGGGAGGATGCAGGAGATACAGGTCGGGTTGGAGATTGTGAGAAAGAGTTAAGATAAAAGTTTTTAATAATATTATTATTTTAATTTTATTAAGAATACAATTTTTGCTGACTTAGATAAATTAATGTAAAGGGCTATATAGTAATGAAGGAACAAAAGAGAGGAAACAATTATCTCTGGCTGCGGAGAGCATATATTATGGTATTTCTTGACATATTATCAGTTTTATTGTCTTACCTATTAGCTCTGCTGCTCAGATTTGATTTTGTATTTTCAAGTATACCAAGAGAATATTTGGACGGTTATATGTGGTCTATGCCCTATTGGGCTATCATTACGGCAGTCGTATTCTACGGCTTCCGCCTGTATCACAGTATTTGGCGATTTGCCGGCATGGATGAAGCAAAAAGAATTGTACAGGCATATATCACACTGATCTTCCTGTACCTGGCAGGAGCCATAGTCATGGGGCTGCACATGCCCAAGTCATATTACCTTGTTGGATATATGTTCAATATTATAATGACTGTGGGACTGAGATTTTCCTACCGTGCGGCCCGCTCCTGGACGGCCTCGAGAGAGAAGGAGAAGAATGAACAGGAAGAGAAGCCGGACCGTGTCATGGTCATCGGAGCCGGACAGGCGGGACAGGCAGTGATCAAGGAAATGCAGAGCAGCAGCCATCTGAATACAGAGGTATGCTGCGTTATCGACGATAACCCCAATAAAAAGGGAAGACTGCTGGAAGGCGTTCCCATCGTGGGAAACCGATACGACATCGTCGATAAAGTAAAGGAATATGAGATCACCAGAATCGTATACGCGATCCCGGCCACCACAGGAAAGAACAGGAAAGATATCCTGAACCTGTGCAAGGACACCGGATGCCGGATGCAGACTGTGCCCGGCACATACCAGATCCTGAACGGCGAGGTAAGCGTCACAAAGCTCCGCGACGTGGAGATCACAGACCTTCTGGGAAGAGCCCAAGTAAGAGTCAATAACGCTGAGATCCTGGAGGCTCTCCAGGGCAAGGTGGTCATGGTGACCGGAGGCGGCGGCTCCATCGGAAGCGAGCTGTGCCGGCAGATCGCCAAGTCCGATCCGAAGATGCTGATCATCTTCGACATTTATGAAAATAATGCCTACGCCATCCAGCAGGAGCTGAAGAGAAAATATCCGGATCTGAATCTGGTTACCCTCATCGGTTCCGTCCGCAATACAAGGCGTGTGGGAACTGTCATTGAGAAATATCGTCCTGACGTGATCTATCATGCGGCAGCCCACAAGCACGTTCCGCTCATGGAAGACAGCCCCAACGAGGCGATCAAGAACAACGTGGAAGGAACATACAAAGTGGCTCAGGCTGCTGTCCAATGGGGCGTAAAGAAGTTCGTCCTTATCTCCACAGACAAGGCCGTGAACCCGACAAATATCATGGGAGCGTCCAAACGTCTCTGTGAGATGGTAGTGCAGATGATGAACCGCCAGTCCGATACCGACTTCGTTGCCGTCCGGTTCGGCAACGTGCTGGGAAGCAACGGAAGCGTGATCCCCCTCTTCAAGAAACAGATCGCAGAGGGCGGACCGGTAACCGTAACAGACAAGCGGATCATCCGCTACTTTATGACCATACCCGAGGCCGTGTCTCTGGTTCTCCAGGCGTCATACTACGCAAAGGGCGGCGAGATCTTCGTCCTCGACATGGGAGACCCTGTGAAGATCGATGACATGGCAAGAAACTTGATCCGTCTCTCCGGATTCGTACCGGATGAAGACATCAAGATCGTATATACTGGCCTGAGACCGGGAGAGAAACTCTACGAAGAACTCCTCATGAAAGAAGAAGGCATGCAGGAGACAGCAAACGAGCTTATCTTCATCGGAAAGCCAATTGAGATGGATGATGAAGACTTCAAAGAAAAGCTGGATCTGCTGGATCGGGAGAGCAGGAGCGAGTCACCGAGGATCAAAGAGATCGTGGCGGAGATCGTGCCTACATATCATCCAGATCTGGAACATTAGATATAATGCGAGTTTCGGATTAGTAAACAATTTAGTCAACTATTATATGCCATATCTTGCTATGGCGAAGGAATGTTTATCTGAGGAGATTGGTTGATTCAGAAAAATGCCTGTTTTCTTGTTAGTTTTGTAGTAGAAAATATACTAATGCTTTCAGATGCCAAAGGTAATTATCGAACTGAACAAACCGATAAAAAAGTAGGAAGATTATTAAAGAAAGAGTTGAGATTAGTTACAAATAAAGAAAAGCAAAAGGATTTCCCTGAAAGGAGATCCTTATTTTTATGCAACTTAAGGAGAAAACAAGAATGTGGAGCATATAATTGAACCATTTCAGCAATAAGTATGGTTGTCTATCTTTCCATGTACCCAGAAAGCCTGAAATAAATGACTATAATAGGTAAGAGAATGCTCTAGGATATCAGCTTGAAAAATCGAGGTATAACTACTGGATGAATAATGTTATTGCCTGAATCGTATAAGGAAGTTTTACGCACTTGGGAGAAAATATTACACAGAAAAAGCAATTTTGGGGAAATATTAAGAAGGGTTTAAAAATCTTTTGCAAACAATAGCATGCATAACTTCTAGATTATAGGGAGAAGGTTAAAACAAGATTTTTAAATCTGTTTTGTTATAAAGAATATTAGATTCTGCAATTGGAGGAGAGAAAGAATCTTTTTCTAAATTATTATTTTAAAGAGATTCAAATATAAATATGAAAATGAAGATTATTTTGTTTGCAATTATATTTTTACTGAGCATTTTATTTGTAATTTTAACAATTATAGCTAAACGAGCTAAAAAGGAAAATACGTACGAAACCAATCCGGTGGAAAAGAATCCTATGGAGGGTAAAAGAGTTGTTTTTGTTGAGGATGAAAATGCTGAAGTGAATGCAGATGGTTTACGGGGATATTTGGAAGCAATTGGAGAATCAAATTATCATCCGAGGTTTTATGAGAAATATGTAAAAAGAATTATAGATATTATTTTATCCTTTTTTGGGTTAATTATTTTATCTCCAGTTTTTGTTGTAATTGCAATTGCTATAAAGATTGAAGATCCAGGTCCTGTTTTTTTTACGCAGAAACGTGTTGGAAAAAATAAGCAGTATTTTAAATTGCATAAGTTTCGTTCAATGAGGGTGTCAACGCCGCATGATGTACCAACACATATGTTAGAGAATCCGGAGCAGTATATTACAAAGGTAGGGCTATTTATCCGTCGCCTCAGTCTCGATGAGTTGCCTCAAATTTGGGACATATTTGTAGGAACGATTTCAGTTCTGGGGCCACGACCAGGGCTTTGGAATCAAGATCTTTTGATTGCAGAACGGGACAAGTATGGAGCAAACAATGTAAAACCAGGTCTTACTGGGTGGGCACAGATTTGTGGTAGGGACGAGCTAGAGATAGAAGATAAAGCTCGTTTGGATGGCGAATATGTTGAGAAGCTTAGTTTTTTATTTGATTGCAGATGCTTTTTCGGAACTATAATCAGCGTTTTGCGAGGTGATGGTGTTGTTGAAGGCGGTACCGGAAGCTTAAAAAAACAAGATAGAGGAGAATAATTATAATTATGTCTATTCGGTTAATGTATATTACGAATAATCCTAAAATTGCAAAAATTGCTGAACAAGCAGGCGTTGATCGTATTTTCGTTGATATGGAATATATTGGAAAGGAAGAACGACAAGCCGGACTCGATACTGTGAAATCACATCATACAGTTCAGGATGTACGAAATATTAGAAAGACTATAACGGAATCAGAACTTTTAGTTAGAATAAATCCTGTACATACAGCAGGAAAGGATTATTGTGATACAGAAGAAGAAATTGAACAGGTGATTGACGCAGGCGCGGATATTGTGATGTTACCAATGTTTAAGACAGCAGAAGATGTTCATATTTTTTTAAACGCTGTACGTGGACGTTCGAAGACTTTATTACTTCTAGAAAATAGAATTGCTGTTGATAATCTTGAGGAGATTTTAAAGATTCCCGGTATAGATGAAATACATATTGGTTTGAATGATCTTCATCTATCCTATAGACTAGATTTTATGTTTGAGTTATTGGCAAACGGGATGGTAAAAAGGCTATGCCAAACAATAGAGAAATATGGTATTACTTATGGTTTTGGTGGAATTGCTCGAGTAGGTTATGGGGATTTGCCTGCTGAATATATAATAGCAGAACATTATGCCTTAAAGTCTCAAATGGCAATTCTGTCGAGAGGGTTTTGTAATGCTCAAAATGTTACTGATTTTAACGCTCTCAAAACTATATTTGAAGATGGAATCGCTGGAATAAGAAAATGTGAATCTAAAGTAGCAATGTTTTCAGCAGAGGAATTTGCAGAGAATCATAAAATTGTATGCCAAAAGGTCCATGAAATAGTCGAAAGGAAGAAAAATAGATGAACTCTAAAAAGTTATGTTTTATAACAACGATATCAAAAACGATGGACTGGTTTGTTTGTGACTCAACAAGAAATCTGTCCCAAAAAGGATATGATATAACTCTTATTAGTAATATGGAGGATGGCTTTGCTGAAAGAAATGAGTATGCCAGGTGTATATCATTGAAAATGGAAAGAGGAATAGCAATAAAAGACATACTTCCGACTATTATTAGTCTGTATAGAATATTTAAGAATGAAAAGTTTGATATTGTTCAGTATACTACACCTAACGCTGCATTTTATGCAAGTATAGCTAGTTGGCTTGCACGTGTTCCAATTAGATTATATAGCCAATGGGGAATTAGGTATGTTGGTTCGAGAGGGATAAAGAGAAAAGTTTTAAAAATTATAGAAAAATGTACTTGTACTTTATCTACTGATATTAGAGAAGTTAGTCAGATGAATCGCGAACTTGCTATTAGAGAGGGGCTTTGTAAGGAATCTAAAATAAAAGTTATAGGGCATGGCGGAACGATAGGCGTTGACTTATCAGCATGTAATTTAGCAAAAAAAGAAGTTTGGAGAATAGAGATAAGGAATCACTACCAGATTCCTCAAAATGCATTTGTTTATGGATATGTTGGAAGAATAAATGCGGATAAAGGCATTAATGAGTTGATTTTAGCATTTAAAGGAATATCTAAAGATGAGAGAAATGTTTACTTGGTGCTTGTTGGCATGTATGATGAAACAAATGCTATAGATAGTCAGCTGTATAAATGGGCCCGAGAAGCAGAAAATGTAGTTTTTACAGGGAATATCCCTTCAGACTTGGTTTATAAATATATGAGTTCATTCGATGTATTGACACATCCGACTTATAGGGAAGGTTTTGGTAAAGTGCTTCAAGAAGCGATGGGAATGGCTTTGCCCATTATTACTACTAATGTCCCAGGACCGTGCGAGGTTGTAGAAAATAATGTATCTGGCATCTTGGTAGAAGCGCGTAATATGAAGAGCTTAGAAAGAGCGATGAAAAGACTTAAAGAAAGTCCAGATAAATGTCGCCGATTAGGTATGGAAGCAAGAAAGCAAGCTGAAATCTATTATGATCGGAGAGTAATGCTAAATAATATACGAATTGATATGGATCAACTTGCTGGAAATTATAGAAATAAAGAGAAAGTATGATGTGAGAAAACAAAACTAAACAATAGAACAGTGTTAGCTTGATTTATATAAATCAAATGTTTATGATGATGGTCTGGCTGAAGAGGGCCTTTATTGAAAATTAAAAAGATATCAAATTAACGCCTACAAACATGAGATAATTGGCTTATGATTAACTACATGATGATGAAATTAAAACTCACATTTCGTTATTGTGAGAAAGGAGCATTAAATGATTAAATCTGAAAATATTCCACAAATATCTGTAATCATGGGGATATATAATTCAAATAATAAAGAGGAAGTTTTAAAGTCAATTAAATCCATTCAGGATCAAACATTTACAAATTGGGAATGTATTATTTGTGAGGATGGTTCAGAGGATGATACATATCTTTTTTTGCAGGAACATTTTCATGATGATGAAAGGATTATTCTTATTCAAAATAAAACCAATAGAGGTCTTTGCTTTTCACTAAATCACGCTTTAGAAAAAGTGCGAGCCCCATATATTATTCGACAAGATACAGATGATTATTCAAGAAGAGATAGATTTGAAAGATTATATTCATATATGGAAGAACACCAAGAAATAGATGTTCTAGGAACGGGGATGGTAATGTATGATAATTTGGGGGAATGGGGAAGTTATAAAATTAGAACAGTTAGAGCTCAAAAAGAGGATTTCTTGATCGGAACGGTAGTTGCCCACCCATCAGTTATTATGAAAACAGAAAGTTTAAGAAAATGTGGTGGGTATAGAGTTGCGCCTGAAACACGCAGATGCGAAGATTATGATTTATTTATGAGAATGTATGCCGCAGGTTGTGTAATATGTAATATTAAGGATGAATTGTATTATTATAAGGCAGATCGTGAAGGAAATAAAAGAAAATTCATAAATGTAGTTAACGAATGCGTGGTAAGATACAAAGGATATAAAAACTTAGAAATGGGACTAATAGGAATTCCGTATGTTTTTAAACCTATTATTATGTTTTTAGTACCCTCTTTTATAAGAAAGAAAATTAGGAAGGTTCATAGATTATGAACACAATTATATTTGCTTTTATTTTTACATTTTTTATGGCTTGTATAGGGAAAAATTCTTTTGGCGAGACAAGAACAATTAATATTAGTAATAAACATTTAATTTGTCATAATGGCAGCACAATAATATACTGGTGTTTATGCGTTTTTTTGGCTTGTATTGCCGGATTTCGAAAAGGGTTTGTAGATACAAATTCGTATAGAAATATATATGAAACTGTTGGAAAAAACTTCTCTATGGTATTCGATGAAAATTTACGAATTGAAAGTGGTTTTCGTTTTATATGTTTTATATTAAATTACATAACAAATAATTCTCAGATATTATTAATAGTCGTTTCTCTATTTGTGACATTTGCAATATTTAAATTTGTTAACAATTATTCTGTTGATAGATGGCTTTCCGTAGTTATTTTTTTCTTGACATCCTTTCTAACAACAATGAACACCATGAGACAGTATATTGTGGTTGGAGTATTATTACTCTGTATTCCATTGTTGTTAAAAGGAAAGTGGCGACTGTTTCTTTTGATTTCACTTTTGTTATCTACGATTCATTCTACAGCCATATTTGCTGGAATAGTAATTGCCTTAAGCAAGGGTAAAGTTTTCAACAAGAGAATGGTTATTATTTCTATGGTGATTTTAGTCTTGGCTTTTTTGCCTGCTGAAGGTTTTGTAGGGGTATTGCAAGCAGTTGATATTCAAGATTATGCAGATATGTATAGCGAACTTGGAAAATCTGGTATTAATATTTTTAGATTGGCAGTACAAGCTGTTCCAGTTCTTTTGGCCTTATTTTATTTTAGAATTTATGGTAAGGATTCTATGGGAGAAGATTATAGTATGTTTACTAATTTAAGCATACTTAATTTGCTAATTTATATTTTATCAATGCAAAGTAATTATATTGCGCGAATAGCATTATATTTTGAAGTGTTTAATCTTGTTACAATACCATTTTTTTTAAGTACGATTATAAAAAAAGGACAAGTGTATTATGCCAAGGCTATAGCTTTGAGCTTGTATTCCATTTACTTTTATTTTGTAGTTCAGGGATTTGGTGTCGTCTCTATTAATATGCTTACACCATTTTTTATTGGAGGATGATATATAACAATGAAAAAAATATTGATTGTATCTCATGGAATGGGCTTAGGAGGCATAGAGCGAAGTCTTTTAGGATTGTTGAATTCTTTCGATTATAATAACTATGAGGTGGATCTTTTCTTAATGAAACATGAAGGGGAATTGTTATCAGAGATTCCTGAAAAAGTGAAATTGCTTCCAGCAATTCCAGCTTGTACCTGTTATGCGGTTCCGATTCAAAAAGCTGCTAAAAATATGCATTTTTTAATGTGTTTTGGCCGAGCAATAGCTAAGTTTAAAGCAAAATACTTTATTAAAAAGAATAATCGAACTAAAGCATACAGTAGTATCGAACTGGAGTACAGTCATAAATATACTATGCCATTTATTCCTAAGTTAAGGCAGGAAGGGAAAATCTACGATTTGGCTATTAGTTTTGCAACTCCTCATTATTTTGTCTCGAAAAAAGTTACTGCTAAGAAAAAAGCGGCATGGATTCATACAGATTACTCAACAATTGACATAGATGAAGAATCTGAATTTAAGATGTGGAATGCCTATGACTATATAGTAGGAGTTTCTGAAAATTGTGTAAATAGTTTTTTGAATGTTTTCCCAGAACTTGCTTATAAGACAATTGTTATTGAAAATATTTTGATGTCTGAAATGGTAAAAAAGAATGCCAGTGAAAAAAAAGACGCACAGGATGAATTTGATCATGCTTATACTAATTTACTCTCTGTAGGACGTTTTGACAAAGCTAAAAATTTTGAGGCAATTCCTGAAATAGTGGCTAGGTTGTTAAAAAGAGGGCTTAAAATTAAATGGTATTTAATTGGCTATGGAGATACAGAAGCAGAAATTATTCGAAATATTGATACATTTCATGTACAAGAGTCAGTTATTTTATTAGGGAAAAAGGAAAACCCTTATCCATATATGAAAGATTGTGATGTATATGTTCAACCTTCAAAGTTTGAGGGGAAATGCGTTGCGGTAAGAGAAGCACAAATCCTTTGTAAACCTGTAATTATTACAAGATATTTAACGGCAGAAAGTCAAATTGATTCAGGAATAAATGGATATATTATTGAGCAAGGAATAGATAATATTGTTGATGGTTTGTTCGATTTGTTATCAAATTTTAATTTACTAACTAAAGTTGCAGAAAACTGTTCAAAGATTGATTTTGGAAATCAATCTGAAATAAAGAAAATTTACAATATGATAGAGGATTAATGAATTATGATTCCGAAGATAATACACTATTGTTGGTTTGGCAGAAAACCTAAAACAAAAAAAATGGAAAAATGTATTGCAAGCTGGAAAAAATACTGTCCTGATTTTGAAATAATAGAATGGAACGAAGATAATTTTGCCATTAAAAATCAATGCCAGTTTATTCAAGAAGCTTATGAAAAAAAGAAATATGCATTTGTCTCTGATGTTGCCCGGTTAAAAATTGTTTTTGAGTATGGAGGGATATATCTTGACACAGATGTTGAATTGCTGAAGCCTATCTACGATTTGCTAGAGTGTCCAAGCTTTTTTGGTTGGCAGGATGAAAAATACGTAGCAAATGGATTAGGATTTGGTGCAGAAAAAGGTAATAGTATAATAAAAGATAACTTAAATTGTTATTTGAATATTCCTTTTATAAACCAAGACGGAAGTTTAAATATGAAGGCATGTCCAGTTTATACGACGGATGTTTTACGCAGTTATGGATTGAAAATGCAAAATTTAGCTATTCAGCATATTGAAAATGCCGTTATCTATCCCGTAGAATATTTTAATCCGTTGGATGATGCGACAAATGTTTTGAATGTAAGTAAGAACACATATTCTATTCATTGGTATTCTAAAACTTGGGTTTCAAAGAAAAATCGATTTAGAAATAGGATAACACGTGTATTCCATAGATATTTTGGAATTAACTGTTTTGAACCATTGAAAAGAATGATTGGGAGCTTAAAAAGGTAGGAAATTCTATGATCGAAGGAAAGAATTGTATGAGTTGTATGGCATGTGTTGAAGTATGCCCAATGCACTGTATAGAAATTGAATTAGATGAAAATGGTCTTGAAAAAAAGATAGTTGATAATAGAAAGTGTATTAGATGCAGAAAATGCGTTCACGTATGCCAACTGGAAAATCCCATTTCCCTTTTTGAAATTAAACAGATGTATGTTGTTGCCCCCAAAGATACAATTTATTCAATTCGTTCCACTTCTTCAGGAATGGCAACCTTGCTTTCAAAGCGATTTATTCGGACAGGGGGAGTAGTTGCCGGTGTAAGATGGGACATTGAAAAGGGAGCATCCTATTATATTGCAAATACAGAAGAAGAGCTTGAGAACTTTAGAGGTTCTAAATACGTATATCCTGATGTGATGGAGGTATATTCTGAAATAGCGGAAATTATAAAAACAAAAAAGGTGTTGTTTATTGGATTACCTTGTATTATTGCGGCGGTAAAAAAATATCTAAAAGACGATAGAGAAAAAATTTTTTATATTGATTTAATTTGCCATGGGGCACCGCAAAGTTCATTTTTGCAGGAACATCTTAGTAAAAGAGGTTTTGAGCGACTTCCAGATCAAATTTCTTTTAGAAAAGGAGAGAAATATATATTGTCTGCACATTTAAAGAAAAATCATTATCAAGCAGAGCATTACAATGATTTGTATTTATATGGATTTTTGAATGGTTTAATTCAGAAAGAATACTGCTTTGATTGCAGATATTCTTATGATAAACGAGCAGGTGATCTTACACTCGGAGATGCATGGAATCAAAATGTTTTAAAAAAAGAAAGAACATCACTGGTCGCAATTAATTCTTCAAAAGGAAGGCAACTATTTGAGTCGATTGGAGAAGAAATGTATTGTGTTGAAGTGTCTTTAGAAGATTTTAGAAGGAATAGTCAACAATTAAAAGGACCTACTAAACGGCATAAAAATCAGGAAGTGTTTAAACAGACCTTAAAAAGCGCAGGATTTGAAAAAGCGGCGGAAAAAGCACTCAAACATGAGATGAGAGTGTTGCAACTGAGGAAAAAAATGTCTGAGATTAAAAATATTGTTAGGAGGAAGCACATGTGGTAATAAAAATAATTACCTGTCATGATGTATATAATGTGGGTGCAAGTTTGCAAGCTTATGCGTTAATGACATATCTAGAAGAATTAGGAAATGATGTCAGAATTATTGATTATAAACCGAATTATCTTTCGCATCATTATCAACTATTTTATGCAGATAATCCTGCTTATCGAAAGAATGTTTTTACAAAAATAATATATATTATAGCAAAATTACCAGTGAAAATTAGACAGCAAAAGAGGCGATATGTTTTCGATGCTTTTACAGGAAAATATTTGAGAGTTACTAGAAGATACAAAAGTAATGAGGAGTTAAAAAAGAATTGCCCACCTGCAGATATTTATATTGCAGGAAGTGATCAGATTTGGAACCCAATATTTGAAAATGGAAAAGACCCTGCTTTTTTTCTAGATTTTGCTCCTAGCACATCAATTAGAGCTTCTTATGCTGCAAGTTTTGCTGTAAAGAAGTTCCCTGGGGAATTGGCCGATAAAACTTCTAAATTACTAAGTAAATTTGATTTTATTTCTGTTCGTGAAAATACTGGTCTCGGAGTATTAACTCAGTTAGGAATTACTGATGGGTGTGAGGTTATGGATCCTGTTTTTCTGCTGTCAGTTGATCATTGGCTGAAGCTTGCTGGGGCTAATGCTATCGTAAAAGAAAAGTATATTCTTGTATACGATTTTGATAGATCCGAAACTGTTCGGACAATAGCCCAGAGAATTGCTAGAGAGAAGCAATCAAAAATTGTTACGATTTTTAAGGCTGACTATTCGGATATCAATTACATATCTGCAGGACCATTGGAATTTCTAAATCTGATTCGGAACGCGGAATATATTATTTCAAACTCGTTTCATGCAACAGCTTTTTCGTTAATTTTTGAAAAAAAATTTTGTGTTGTTGGCAGGAGAGAAGAGGTTAACAGTAGGATGATAGATTTGCTAAATAAAATTAATCTCGGAGACGCATATGTGTCATCAGATGAATGTATTCCTAATATAGTAGATTATGAAAAAATTAACAAACAACTTAAACTTCATATTAAATTTTCAAAAGATTTTTTAAAAGAGATTTTAGAGAGTGGTGAAAAATGATATTTTGGCGAGTAAAACGTAGAATTATTGCTGAAGTTGCAGAAATAATAGCTCCAATTCGACACAAATTTTATAGAATGAAAGTAATAAATAAAAATGTATCCATTATCTCCCAAAACTGTCTAGGTGGTGTGATTTCTCATGATTTAGGACTTCGTTTTTTATCTCCTACAGTGAATCTTTACATGACAAGTTCGGATTTTATGTTATTTGTTGAAAATTTGAGATTATTCAAAGATGCAGATATGCGATTTATTCAATCCGACAGGAATTATCCTGTAGCAGAATGCTTTTTAGGCGAAAAAAAAATTACAATATATTTTGTACACTATCATTCCTGTGAAGAGGCTCAGAAAAAATGGAGAGAAAGATACACTCGTATTAATTACGAGAATGTTCGCGTTGTTATGACAGATAGAGATGGCCTAACAGAGGACATATTAGATAGATTTGAAAAATTACCATATAAAAAAATCTTATTTTCTGCAAAGATCTTGGATATGAAAGATACAATTTTCGTGAAAGAATTTTCGGGAAAAGAACAAGTGGGAGATTTGATTTCGTTTTCGACTCTATTTGGTAAAAGAGTTTATGAGAAATTTAATATTGTAAAATGGATTAATGATTAAGAAAAAGCTATGGAATTAAAAAAGAAGATACAAAAATGTTACAAGGTTTGTCAGTAATTGTTATGATATTGTTACATCTTTTTTGTAGATATAACAGTGAAAAATTATTTACGCTGATATTCTACCTAAATGTGTGGCCTCTTAGCTTTTTGATCGGTCAATCAGCTGATTTTTGTGTGATGTGTTTTGCCTTCTACTGGTTATGTTTTTTACATTGACCTCTGCAGATGTAGCATATAACGGTGCAAGGTGGTATCTGTTTATCTATGTATTAATTACGTTGGCATCGACTTGGTTATTAAAACAAACCAAATACGTCAACTCGTTTTTGCTATTGTTTATTGGATTTGTATTTTACTGTATTGCATTTTATGTCCGTTTTCATACATCAGGACATGGTTAGAGATTAGAAAAGTTTGGAACGGGTGGTATGATTTATTTCGAGTGGCTGCTGAGAAACTTTTTACCGCAATCTTTGAGTGCGTGGTCAGTCGAATACCAACAATATTTAAAATTTAGGTGCAATTTTGATTTTGTTCATTATGATATGGATAAGGGGATTTTTGGTTAGTACTATATTTATTGCTCCTGCTACTGAGCTAGTAATTGTGTTTATGTTCCATTATTGAAAGAAGTCTAAAATTATTAAGAAATTTTTCTTATTCATAGGATTGCATTCGATTAATATCTGGTTGACACATATATTTTTATTAGCGGTTTGTTTACGAATTTAGTATTTAAAGCAAAATATTCCGTTTTCGCTTTTTTATTTATATTGCTTTTGTCAATTATGACTTCTTACATCAATAATATTGTATATACACCAGTAAAAAAATAATCCCTTTGGGACTCAATCAAAAGCGTTTTGGAGTTTTGGCGCTTTCTGGATAATACGATTCCATGGTTATATTTTTCTTTGAGTCTTGTTTTTGAAGATGCATATTATTATGCTCATTAGTTAACATTAAGGTATTAACAATACATATTGAGGATGAAATATATGAGAAAAAGAAAGGTTTTAATAGTTGTTGAATCTTTAGCATGCGGAGGCGGAGAAAAAAGTTTAATTTCGGCACTTCCATTGATTGATTATAATGAGTTCGATATTGATTTGCTTATTTATAATCGAAATGGAGGATTATTTGAACAGTTGGTTGATAAAAGAGTAAACGTTCTTCCAGAGCTTGATTTTGTACGTTTTTGTAATTTACCAATTGTTAGGCAGATTATATCATTTAAATTGAAGTATATTTTGACACGAATAAAGTGGAAATGTGCTATTATTTCCAACCAAAAATCTGTGAAACCAAAGCATTCATCTGAAATTTATTGGAAGTCTTGTTCCGATGTTATACCTATTTTGGAAAAGCAATACGATGTAGCAGTAGCTTGGGGACAAGGACATGCAACACATTATGTAGCAGAAAAAGTGAATGCCTATAAGAAATATGCATGGATTAATGCAAATTATGTATTAGGAAACCATGATAGGGAGTTTGATTTGCCTTTTTATCATAAAATGCAGAGAATTATTGTTGTTTCTGAACAATTATTGTCTCTTACAAAAGATGTGTTTCCTGAATTTGCATCGGATATGCGGGTAATATATGATGTAGTAAATGCAGAATTGATTTTTGCTATGTCACAAAAATACAATCCATTTAAAAATGAAAAAGGACTTCATATTGTTACGGTTGGGCGGTTGGAATCACCGAAAGGGTATAATCTTGCTGTACAAGCATGCAAGATAATGAAAGATAGAGGCAGTTGTTTTAAATGGTATGCTGTAGGAGAAGGTTCTATGAGAAAAGAACTGGAAACTTACATAAAAGAGAATGAAATAGAAGATAATTTCATCTTGGTTGGAGTTAAAGATAATCCATATGTATATATTGGTAATGCCGATATATATGTACAAACTTCAATTTTTGAAGGATATTGTTTGACTTTAGCAGAAGCAAGAATTCTAAATAAACCAATTGTTACTACCAATTTTGATGTTGTATATGATCAGATAAAGAATGGGTATAATGGATTGGTTGTTGATATGAATCCAGAAGATATTGCAGATGAAATCATTCGTCTTTCTAGCGATATAAAACTTCAAAAAAAATTAGTAACAAATCTTATGAATGAAAAGAAAGGTAATAAAGAGGAAGCGAAAAAAATCAATCAATTATTTGCTGAATAGATAGAAGATAATGTGAAAGAAGTAAATATGAAAATGATACAGAAAATAGGAATATATGAATTATTTAATAATATTCTCCTCTGAATAGAGATATTAATTGGTAAGCAAGTTAGTGTCCCTGACGCTATACAGATTTATATATCATTAGATTTGTTATAATACAAAAAGATGAAAGCGTGAATCACTTTCATTATTATTTGTGTCGCCAATTTATAGTGATAGAATGGGGTTTAAGATGAAGAATAGTTCGACTCGTAAGAGTATATATAACGTATTGTCAGGAGTATTAGGGCAGATATTGACTATTGTATTTGGCATATATATTCCAAGGTTGGTTTTAGTAAGTTTGGGATCAGAGGCAAATGGATTGTTGAATTCTGTAAACCAGATTTTGGTGTATTTGGGATTATTAGAGGCAGGAGTTGGAAATGCGACAATTCAGGCATTATATGGCCCTTTATCTAAATCAGACCATGATGGAATAAATGGAATAATGTCCGCTACAAATAAGTATTATCATAAAACGGGTGTTATATATTTTACAAGTATTATTCTGATAGGAGTATTTTATCCATTTTTAGTAAAATCAGGACTGGATTTTAGTGTTGTTTTCTGGGTAATAATATTAACTGGATTGCCAAATGCTATTAATTATTACTTTCAGGGGAAGTATAAACTTTTATTACAAACAGATGGTCGCATGTATGTTTTAACAAATGTGACTATGCTGATTAATTTATGCACTAGTGTTGGAAAAATCTTGTTATTAACCAATGGATTTGGTGTTGTCGCATTGCAACTAATGTATTTCTTTTTTGGAATTATTCAAATGATATTTTTTCAACTATATGTAAGATATTGTTATCCTTGGTTGGATGTAACTGTCAAGCCTAATTTTCAGGCATTAGCACAAAAGGGATATGTGATGATTCATCAAATATCTGGCTTGGTTTTTAGTAGTACCGATATGATTATACTTTCTGTTGTATGTGGCTTGAAAACTGTTAGCGTTTATTCTATGTATACATTATTATTTGGGATGATTAGTACTTTAGTCCAAAATATTAATGGTAGTGTAATATTTATTATGGGACAAACATTTAATAAAGACAAAAAACGTTACATACAGCTTCATGATACATTTGAAACTTATAATATGGCTCTTACCTTTTCGTTGTTTACTATTGCAGGAGTTTTTATATTGCCATTCTTAAAGATTTATACAAGCGGCATAAATGATATTAACTATATCGATAATTTACTACCATGGTTGTTTATTTTGGTATATTTATTGGATAATGGCAGAACAGCATCGGCAAAAGTTATTACATTTGCTGGTCACTTTGATAAGACAAAGTATCATGCAATAGCAGAGATGATTATTAACATTGTTGTTTCAGTTGTATGTGTGTTTAACTTTGGTATTTATGGTGTGTTAATTGGAACAATTACTGCGTTATTATTTCGTACTAATATTATGATTATATATGCTGCAAAGAATATATTGAGTAGAAAACCTTATTGCACTTATAGAAGGTGGTGTGTAAATTTTGTCTTATGTATTATTGTGTCGATTATTTGTCATTTGATTAAATTTAAGGTGGATACATATTTTCTTATTATTTTAAATGCAATAGTTGTATCAGTTATTATTGTATCATTGTTTTTTATTGTGAATTCAATAATTGAAAAAGAAGCATTTGCATGTTTGTCTAATTATATAAAAGCAAAATTAACAAAACGAAGATTTTTGAGGTAATAATGGCAAGATGGAAGTGAACAGCGGTTCATGGAGAATTTTCAGGATACCGACCGTTTTAAAATCCTCTTAAGTCATATCCCGGAAGGCCTTCTCCTGTGGAAAAGTATGGAGTACTGGGACGTAGATCTTGTATTTAGCGGCCATGTGCATGGCGGACAGATGAGACTTCCCTTCGTGGGCGGGCTGTTTGATCCGGAGGAAGGTTTCTTTCCGACTTATACGAAAGGAATGTTTCAATGCGGAAATGGAACCATGATCCTGTCGGCCGGTCTGGGGAGCTCCGGAGGAATTCCGCGGATAAACAATCTGCCGGACTGAATATTACGGTGCGGCAGAGCCGCCAGTCCGGTGTGGCGTGAGCCACCTGTCCGGACTAACGGAGCCACCTGTTTATAGTTACTCGGCTTGAGCAGGATCCAAGCCATATACCTCTCTCATGGAAAGATCTTTCGATGGATTGATGCTCTCAATGTTGATTTTATATGAATCGTAAGAAATACGATCCATGATGGCATCTGCAAGAGTGCTCTCACCGCTGCAGATCTGCTGGTACCACTCGCTTTCCCGGAACTGGGAGCAGAAGATGGTCGATGACTTCTTCCTGCGTTTGTGGATCAGCTCGAAAAGATTTCTGGCTTCGGACTCGGTCAGTTTGAGCAGGAGCCATTCATCAATGATCAGCAGGACTGGCTTGGTGTATTTCTTTAGTACACTGGCAAAAGCACCGGAATCTCTGGCTGCCTGGAGATCAAGTAACAGGTCTGGAAGCCGGACATACTTCACGGTGTAATAATGTTTGCAGGCCTCCATACCAAAGGCGCATGCCATATATGTTTTGCCGCTCCCTGTAGCGCCGGTAATAAAGATGTTACGGTATTCCGTAATGTATTCGCAGGTTGCCAGACGGCTGATTAAAGCTTTATTCAGTTTCCGGCCAGACTGATAATCGATTGCTGCAATGCTTGCGTCTGGCTGTTCCAGTTCTGCTTTACGGATCAGCCTTTTTAACCGGTTGTTTTTACGGTTTGTATATTCAACATCAACAAGCATTCCGAAGCGGTCTTCAAAAGGGACCTCTTTCATAGAGGGATCATTCATCTGGATCCGGAATGCATCTGCCATAGATGACAGGCGCATTTCAATCAGTTTATCTATGGTGCTTTGATTGATCATGATTTTTTACCTCCGTAGTATCTGGCACCTCTGGTAATGCCATGTGCCTGTGATCCTGATGAAAGTTGATCCGAATCCTGAGATGCGGATTCGGGATTCTCTTTCATGGCAGCTAATAGATTTTTAATACTTTTATAGCTGGGTGTCCTGGAATAAAGAAGTGCCCTTTTACAAGCTTCTTCCAGTTTTGAGGGAGAATGCTTCTCAGCCAGTTTCAACAATCCCATACAGCTTCTGTAGGTTTGTTGTTCCACCCTGCCGGAGGTCAGGATCGCATCAACTGCTTTCCTTGTGTTGATCCCAATCGAATCTGCCCACCTGCGGAAACGGTCGCCGTTCCATTCCAGATACTTTTGATGGTCTGGTGGCATATGTTCCGTTACCGTAGAATACTGACCGCTCCTGCCATGGAGACGGCGGTGTGAGGCAATCCGGTTGTGATGATAAAATATTTCAATCGTTGTTTTTGTTATACGCACATCGACCTTATCTTTGATATACTGATAAGGCTCGGAGTAGTACATCTTGTCTATTGCGATGTGATAGTTGAACTGGACAGTGGCTTGTTTCCACTCAGCCAGTTCGAAAGGTGTAGCAGGCAGCGGTGCCAGTAATGGCTTTTCTTCCCCAAGAAATAAACTGAGCCTGCTGCATTCTTTCTTTTGGAACTTTCTTGCATTGTAGGCATCCAGCTTTTCACGGATCGCGGCATTTAATTCCGAGAGAGAGAAAAACTGTTCATTGCGGAGGGCCGCTGTGATCCATGTGGAGATATTACCAACGGAACCTTCTGCATTTGGTTTATCCTTGGGTTTCCGGACTCTTGCCGGAATGATGGCGACATTATAATGTTCTGCCATCTCATGATAAGTAGTATTCAGTGCGGTCGTATACCAGTCGCTTTTCGAATGATTCACTGCCGTAGAACAGTTATCAGGAATAAGCATCGGTGTAACGCCGCCGAAGAATGCAAACATCTGGATATGCGCTTTGATCCAGTTATCTGTCTTCTGGTTTAAGTATGCCTTTACAAAGGCATACTGGCTGTAAGTAAGGACTCCTACAAAGATCCATGCCTCCGTGATCTCACCGGTGTCCGGATCGATGAGCTGTGCCGGATCACCGGCCCAATCTACTTCAACCTGCTCACCCGGTTTCCGTGGGATGTGCATGGTCGCCCTGCGTTTTTCTTCATCCTACTGGATGTAATAGCAGAACTGGGAATACATAAGAGGTTCTTCACCGTTCATGCGGCATTCCTCACAGTATTCTACCCACAGGAGCTTCTTATTGACTCCATTACGCAGAAGTTCTCTGCGGATGTAGTCATAATCAGGCATCCGTTTATTGGTTGCTGATTTTGTCTTGGGGAAAAGCATTTCCTCAAGTGTGCTGTCGGTCATGTCATGATCCAGTGGCCAGGAAAGATTTATTTCCGCAGCCTTTTTGACGACCTTAGCAACTGTGTTACGGGATACACCACAGCTATGTGCGATGTTCCGTTCACTGAATCCTAAGCTTTTCAGGCGAAGGATTTCTCGATATTTGGTCATAATGGTGACCTCCTTTAACTGTATTCACATCTGACGATGTGTTCTTACAGTATAAAGGAAATCTATGTAATAGAGCCTACTGTGGCTCTGAATTACCAGAATATATGGCTCTCATTCTCCGGAATGGTGGCTCTCAAAGTCCGGACAGGTGGCTCAAAGAGCCCCGGAATAATCAGGTACTTTTGGTCACAAGTCAGATCTATGTGCCATATCAGCAGCTGGAAGCTATACGGACATGGGCAATACTAAATAATGTATATGTAGAAACTGTAGGATTCCCGGGAGAGTGGAATACGAATCAGCAGGGAATGATGAAGCTGGCAAATTACCTGCAGGAAATCAGGTCTACGATACAGGCGGTAAATCGTTATCTGTGGTCAGTGGAGATTATATGAGTTGAAGGTTCTACAGTATCATGGGAATCAGTTGAGGAAAAGAATATGTAAAATGAAGTGGGATTTGGGTTATTTATAGTAGACATTAGTTTGAGTAATGATTTTACCAGAGAAATAAAATGTCAAATGAAATATGAAAATAATAAATAATACAGACATTAATAATTTGATAATTTTCGCAAAACATAATATGGGTATATATAGATTGGTTTATCGTAAATATAAAAAAATCTATTGGCTTACAGTCTTATTTCTTTTGCTCAGTTTTCTATTCCTGTTGTTATATCTTATCGTAAAAGTTTCAGCAAAGGGAATAGCTACAACCATACTTTTTATGTGTTGCATACTGAATGCTATAGCGGCACAATATATGTGTCGAAGATTAGATGCTTTAACGGCAACAAGACACATGAAAGTACAAGAAAAGCGATTGGAAATATTACAGAGATTTTATCAGCGTAATAATTATACTATCTCTGATATAAAAATAATTAATAAACAATTAGAGAAACGATTGAATAATCTTAATAAACAAAAAACGACAGTAACAGTCGTTTTAGGAATTTTAGTTTTACCGATATGGGAGACATTGGTACAATTTGCTTTGCGAGAATTTACAACAGAACGGTTTGTTAGAATTGTTGCTGTAACATTGATAATGACATTTTTTATCACTATTTTTATTTACATTTTGAATCGAGGAATATATTTATATGAAGAAAATGTCTATGTTAAAAATAATTCTTACATTATTGAAAATATAATATATCTTAATAATTACCTTATAAAAGACTGAGGAAAATAAAATGGATGAAGAAAGTGACGATACAAATTTTATTTCATGTCTTATTTGTCTAATTATTGCGATTCTATTATTAGTTGCGTTTGGAGATGTGTTTATCAAATTTATTGATTGGGTTCTTTCTCTTTTCGAAAATATAATAGTGTAGAGTTTAGACTTTATGGCGAAAGCTTTATTGGAATACATAGTTTTTTGGTTTTCATAGAAAAATACAGCAATAGTTGGAGATATTGGACAATATTGAGAAAAAAAAGAGTCTTTAAAATTATATTAGTAATTTTATTATGTATCCTATTGATTGCATCCTTCACCCTTCTTGCTTCATGGAAACTGCTATCTGTCAGCTACTACGAATATTCAAACAATAAATTGCAGCATGAATTTACGATAGTCCAGCTCTCAGATCTTCATAATTCCCAGTTTGGAAAAGATAACTGTAGACTTCTGGAAAAGATAGAGCAGGAGTCCCCAGATATAATACTAATGACTGGAGATATGTTGAACAGTTATGAGGAGAGAACGGATATTGTGACAGATCTTGTGAAAGATGCTTCTCGGATAGCCCCTGTTTATTATTCCATGGGAAATCATGAGATAGACTACATGGAAAATTTCGGCAGTGATCTGCTGAAGCAGAAGCTGGAAGAGGCAGGAGCGGTAGTTTTGGATGGAGAGTATGTGGATACAGAGATTGCCGGACAGCAGGTTCGGATTGGAGGTATTTACGGCTATGTGCTTTCGAAGAAACTGCAGGATGGAAGCGAACAGCGGTTCACGGAAGATTTCCAGGATACGGATTGTTTTAAAATTCTTTTAAGCCATATCCCGGAAGGACTTCTCCTGTGGAAAAGTATGGAGTACTGGGATGTTGATCTTGTATTCAGCGGACATGTGCATGGGGGACAGATGCGACTTCCTTTTGTGGGCGGATTATATGATCCGGAGGAGGGCTTCTTTCCGACTTATACGAAAGGCATGTTTCAATGTGGGAATGGAACCATGATCTTGTCGGCCGGACTGGGGAGCTCCGGAGGAATTCCGCGAATTAACAATCTGCCGGACCTGGTTGTATGTAAAGTCAGAGCCGAAGACAGTAAATGAAGCAGCAGAAAGTGAGAATGAAATGGAGAATATTAATACCCTATCCGCCGCCGGAAACTCCGCGGCGGATAAACTGTTTCAGATTCTGAAGCGGTTCCTTGAAGATAAAAGAATAAAAGTTGATGATATATCGGATGGATTGCCGGGTTTGCTCTATTTGTGCGAGATTCACGGTTTGCAGCCCATTCTTTACTATATGCTCGGCTCGGAAACGGAGCATTTAAGAGAAAGTTATCCGGAGCTGGAGAAGCGGATGCGGGATCAGTACATTGCCCTGGCGTACCTGTCCATTCAGCAGGACGCAGCGGCAGAGGAAATGGCGGAGCATTTTCGTCAGGCTGGAATTCCACTGGCTTTTTTTAAAGGTACTCTTCTGAGAAGTTTTTATCCGGAGCCTCAGCTGCGTACCATGGGGGATATTGACTGTGTGATTTCCAGAGATGATCGCAGCCGGGCACATGATCTTATGACAGCCCTGGGATATGAGTGCGAATCAGATAAGGGAGATGTGTGGGTATACAACAGGGGTAGAGTTTCCATAGAGATGCATACCCGCATTGCAGGAAACCTTTCACAGAATGGATTTGATTACAGGGCTTTTTTCTCAGATGCCATAGAGCATACAGAGAAAAACGGCAATTATATTTTCCTGAGGAGAGAAGATCACTTCTGTTTTCTGATCTATCATATTGCAAAACATCTGTATTCCACAGGAGCCGGTATACGGATGTTTCTTGATATTGCCATGTTCCTCAGGCACTATGGAGACGAATTTGACTGGAAGCAGGCAGAAGAACTCCTGCAGAAAACCAGGCTGTCCAAAATGGCAGGGGCAGTATTCCAGTTATGTAACAGGTGGTTTGGGACGGATATAACCTGGAAGGACAGAGTCAGAGAAGAAGTGCTGGATCAGCTGGAAACATATATTATAGAAGGAGGCACTTTCGGGTTTGCAACACATGATGTGGGAGACATATATCTGCGCAGAGGCTACGAGAAGAGTGAGAAGGGCGGAAAATGCAGATTCCACTTCCGTCTTTTGTGGAATTATCTGTTCCCATCCGCAGAAAATATGCTGCAGATCATGCCCTCTGTGGAAAAGCATCGGTGGCTTCTCCCCGCAGCGTGGATAAAGCGGTGGTGGCTTGGAGCATTTCGCCGTCGGAGCCATTCTATACATATAATGAAATCCATGTTCAAAGATGATGATGGACGCGGACAGAAGGAATATCAGATGCTGAAAGAACTGGGATTATAAAGTTCTTTCTAAAGCATTAGGTTGACATAAATGAAATGGCTTTTGTACTGAGAGACATCAAGTGTGCTGAATATGTCATTCAGATTATCATGGAACAGGCAGATCTGAAGATTGTCGATGTAACAATTCAGCAGGATAATAAGAATCTCAGAGGGCGATCCGCAGTATTAGACTGTGTGTAGCAGAGGATGCCAGTGGAGACAGATGCGATGTAGAGGTTCAGCAGGGAAGCGGGGGCGCTTCGCCGAAGAGAGCAAGATACCACAGCGCTGTTCTTGACGCCAATACCCTGGAACCAGGGAAAGATTTTGACACATTACCGAAGAGTTATGTTATATTTATTACAGACGAAGACATTGCCGGGGCAGGGCTTCCGATATATCACATTGCGAAAACAGTGAAAGAAAGGAAGAAGCAGTGGAGTATCTGAAGCAGAGAAAACTACTGATGCTGTTTTTAGTAGATCTGCTGGAAGAAAACGGGAACTGTTCTGGCGAATAGGCAGAAGAAATAAGGGAAATTATAAATAAACAGAACGATCCCCCCGGGAAAATATATAGAAATCTCCAGAAGGGGCTGGAAATTGAGATTGATACCTGTTATTGTCGTAGGTCTAAAAAATAACCGACATCATTTTAATTGGACAATGGGTGGTTATTGTAAGTTGACAATCTTTATTTGCAGGTGGTACCATAATATTTTGAGCAGACCGGGAATAGATTCCCAGAGATCAGAAGCACCGGTTGGAAATGACAGTTCTGGGGAGGATTTCCAACATATCGGGGCGGGGGGAGAATTGACAAATATTATGAGGATGTGTATAGTATTATAGACAGGCAGGAGAGTGGAATGGAACGATTTGTTGATATGCATTGCCATGTGCTTCCGGAGGTTGACGACGGTGCCCAAAGTTTGGATGATACACGTAAGATGCTTCAGATGGCACATGATGAGGGGGTTCGTTATATTATAGCTACACCTCACTATCATCCCCACAGGGGTAAGCAGCCGCCTCGCATCCTCAGGCGTCAGCTGAGACTTGTAAGGGAAGAGGCAGCGAAGATCAGCGGCAGACTGAAGGTCTATCTGGGAACAGAGATTTATTTTGGGCAGGATGTCCCGGACAGGCTGGAGAGAGAAGAGATCCTGACGATGAACCGGACAAGAGTTGTCCTTGTTGAGTTTTCCAGTGTGGACTCCTTTGAACGTATCTGCCAGGGGATACAGCAGGTTCAGATGGGCGGCTATGAGATTATCCTGGCACATATCGAGAGATATCAGTCTGTGCTTACAGATATTGATAAAGCTCATCATCTTGTTCAGATGGGAGTGAAGATCCAGATCAACGCGGACAGCATCACAGGAGAGAACGGACGTAAGGTGAAAAGATATGTCTGTCAGCTTATGGATCATGATCTGGTCTTCTGTGTGGGTACAGACGCTCACCGGCCGAAGGTCAGACCGCCGCATATGAAAAGTGCCGCGGAGTTCGTGACGAAAAAATATGGAGAAAAATACATGAGGAGGATTTTCTTTAGCAATGCAGGAGATATGCTGCTGAAGAAGAAAAAGAGAGATGAATCAAGATAGGACCCATGGTATTGAGAATGATGAGATTACAATAGACGTGACAGAACTGCTCAGTGTCTTATGGAGCAAAGCGCGTATAATCATTCTGGTTGCGATTTTGTTTGCAGTAGCCGCTTTTGGAGGGACAAGAATCTTTATTACGCCGATGTATACATCTACGACCAGCATGTATATGCTGACAAGATCTGATACAAGTTCTTCACTGACAACCGGCGATCTGCAGACAGGTACGCAGCTGACACAGGACTATATGGAACTTGTGAAGAGCCGATCTGTGCTGGAAGAAGTTATTTCTGTTTTAAACCTTGACATGACAGCGGATGAACTGGAGAGTACGATCACTACTTCGAATGCGGAAAATACACGTATCATGTCCATATCCGTAGAGAATGAAGATCCGGAGCTGGCGAAGGAGATCGCGGATGCGCTCCGGGAAGCGGCCAGTGTTAAGATACAGGATATTATGGAAATCGACGCGGTGAACACGATTGATGAGGCAAGCATGCCCCAGGAGCCGTCGTCACCGTCCGTGATGAGAAATACTATGCTTGGCGGCGTGCTCGGCGCTATCCTGGCTATTGGAGTGATCGCCCTGATCTTCATCCTCGACGATACGATCAAGACTCCGGATGATGTGGAATATTACCTTGGACTGAATGTCCTGACATCTATTCCGCTCTGGGAAGGAGAGCCTAAGGTTAAGAAGACCCGGAAAAGGAATATGAGATAGAATACAAGGAAAATGAGACATTAGGGGAGGAGAAGCAATGCGTGAAATAGTATTGAAAGACATAGTCAGAGATTACCGGTCAAACGAGGCATATAAGACACTGCGTACGAACATTGAATTCTCAGGTTCAGATAATAAGGCAATCGTGCTGACGAGCAGCACGCCTAATGAAGGAAAGAGTACGGTGTCGCTGGGACTGGCGGTCGCACTGGCAGAAAGCGGGAAGAATGTCCTGCTGATAGATGCTGACCTGAGAAAGTCTGTTCTTATGGGACACTATAGAGTTTCAGGAGTCGTAAAGGGGCTGAGCCATTTCCTTTCAGGTCAGGCGGAGATAGAAGATACGATATGTAAAACTCAGATTGGACATCTCCATATGATATTTGCAGGTGTAGTGCCGCCGAATCCATCCGAGCTTCTGGGACAGAGAAGGTTCGCACGTCTGGTTACGACTGCAAAGCAGAATTATGATTATGTGATCGTAGACGCGCCGCCGCTGGGAAGCGTGATCGATGCGGCTGTCATCTGTAAGGTCTGTGACGCATCCGTACTTGTAGTTGCTGCCAATGCAGTAAGCTATAAGTTTGTACGTAGTGTGAAGGAACAGCTGGAGATGACAGAGTGTCCTATCCTTGGAGTTGTTCTGAACAAAGTGAATATGAAACAGAACAAATACTATGGAAAATACTATGGGAATTATTATGGGGAATAGCGAAAAGATATACTGAGGATAGCTGCCGCCGGCCGGTTCTGTCTGTAGTCTTTCTTGCAGCTGCAGGGAGCAGCGGGCTTTTGCCGGGCAGATATCTGGTCGCACTTATTGCTGTGCTTCTCTGCCTGTTTATCGTCCTCTTTGGAATGCAGTTCCCGAAAAGCAGGATATTTATCCTGGAGATTGTACTCAGTATTCTCATAGATGCAGTTCCTGGACTTGGCGCGTACTACGTGGGTAGGACGAGTCACCTGCTGGATAATATAGGAGGAACGGTCTATAAGGCGGACAACATGATAGCAGTAGTACGGGCAGATGCAGCAGATACTGGAAGGAAAGTAGCACAGAGAGTGGGAAAAGGGGGGAAGAAACATGTATGTAGATCCTATTATGGCAATGGTGTGCGCGGTAGCGGCAGGAATCGCTGGGATTATCATTTTTGCAAAGAGAAATCTGCGAAGAAGCCATACTACAGC
This sequence comes from uncultured Mediterraneibacter sp., assembly GCA_944381495.1. Lineage (GTDB taxonomy): Bacteria > Bacillota > Clostridia > Lachnospirales > Lachnospiraceae > Mediterraneibacter. The sequence continues at coordinate 58,583 of CALWLJ010000001.1, forward strand.
GGCAGAACATTAATAAGAAGGATACATATATTATTATGAAGGAACAACAAAAGAAACAGAACAAGAATAATCGCTTATGGATGAAGCGGGCATATATCAGATGTGGGATGACTCCCGCCTCTATAGGCAGTGAGTGACAAATCAGTATCAGTGGCGGGTGTCAATCCCCCATCTGATATACGCTCCGCGAGGCTGCGCAGGGATTCGGAGATGTATTATGTCAGCTAAAGCTGACCCGAATCCCGCGCCAAGACTCGCAAGCGAGTCTTGAACATACTGTTCCTGGATGTCATATCAGTACTGGTATCCTACCTGGCGGCGCTGCTGCTGAGATTCGATTTTGTCTTCTCCAGCATTCCCCGGGAATACCTGGACGGCTATATGTGGTCCATGCCATACTGGGTTATCATCACGGTAGTTGTATTCTATGGTTTCCGCCTGTATCACAGCATCTGGCGGTTTGCCGGCATGGATGAGGCGAAAAGGATCATACAGGCATATATCGCACTATTCTTCCCGTACCTGGCCGGGACTATCGTTATGGACCTGCACATGCCTAAGTCCTATTATTTTGTGGGATATGTATTCAACCTCATTCTGACTGTGGGCGTGAGATTCTCCTATCGGCTGGTCCGTTCCTGGATTACTTCGAAGGAAAAGGAGAAAAACGAACAGGAAGAGAAACCGGACCGTGTCATGGTCATCGGCGCCGGAAAGGCCGGTCAGGCATTAATCAAGGAAATGAAGATCAGCAGCCATCTGAACACAAAGGTGTGCTGTGTCATTGACGATAATCCCAATAAAAAGGGCAGACTGCTGGAAGGCGTGCCCATTGTTGGAAACCGTTACGATATTGTCGATAAAGTAAAGGAATACGAGATCACCAGGATCGTATACGCAATCCCGGCCACCACAGGAAAGAACAGGAAAGATATCCTGAACCTGTGCAAGGATACCGGATGCCGGATGCAGACCGTGCCCGGCACCTACCAGATCCTGAACGGCGAGGTAAGCGTTACAAAGCTCCGCGATGTGGAGATCACAGACCTTCTGGGAAGAGCCCAGGTAAGAGTCAATAACGCCGAGATCCTGGAAGCTCTCCAGGGCAGGGTGGTCATGGTGACCGGAGGCGGCGGCTCCATCGGAAGCGAGCTGTGCCGTCAGATCGCCAAGTCCGACCCGAAGATGCTGATCATCTTCGATATCTATGAAAATAATGCCTACGCCATCCAGCAGGAGCTGAAGAGAAAATACCCGGATCTGAATCTGGTCACACTCATCGGTTCTGTCCGCAATACAAGACGTGTGGGATCCGTTATCGAGACATACCGTCCCGACGTGATCTATCACGCAGCGGCCCACAAGCACGTTCCCCTCATGGAAGACAGCCCCAACGAGGCCATCAAGAACAACGTGGAGGGAACATACAAGGTAGCTCAGGCAGCCGCCCAGTGGGGCGTAAAGAAGTTCGTCCTCATCTCCACAGACAAGGCCGTGAACCCGACCAATATCATGGGAGCGTCCAAACGTCTCTGCGAGATGGTAGTGCAGATGATGAACCGCCAGTCCGATACCGACTTCGTTGCCGTCCGGTTCGGAAACGTGCTGGGAAGCAACGGAAGCGTAATCCCCCTCTTCAAGAAACAGATCGCAGAGGGCGGACCGGTAACTGTAACAGACAAGCGGATCATCCGCTACTTCATGACCATACCCGAGGCCGTGTCTCTGGTCCTCCAGGCGTCCTACTATGCAAAGGGCGGCGAGATCTTCGTCCTCGACATGGGAGACCCTGTGAAGATTGACGACATGGCAAGAAACCTGATCCGTCTCTCCGGATTTGTACCGGATGAAGACTTCAAGGAAAAGCTGGAGTTGCTGGACCGGGAGAGCAGGAACGAGTCACCAAGGATCAAGGAGATCGTGGCCGAGATCGTGCCCACGTATCATCCTGATTTGGAACATCAGGCTTAATCTGGAAACTGTTTATCCGTTTTTAACGAATGAAATGGCGAAGCTTTTGTGCGTCAACAAATCAAATTAGATAAATTTAGGTTCAGAAGATTGTTGAAAAATAAGATATGATCTGATATGTAGTTAAAGGAGAAAGTATTTTGAAGATAAAAAAAGAAATTATACCTTTTCAGAAAAAAATATATTTATCCAGTCCGACAATGCATGGACCTGAACTTGAATATATAAAGATTGCCTATGAAACGAACTGGATGTCCACTGTGGGTGAAAACATCAATGAGGTAGAAAAAGCTGTCTGCCAGAAAACCGGATGCAAATATGCGGTTGCCCTCTCATCAGGAACGGCTGCGATACATATGGCGGTGAAGCTGGCGGGCGTGAAGCCGGGAGAAAAAGTATTTTGCTCAGATATGACATTTGACGCCACAGTAAACCCGGTTGTGTATGAAGGCGGTGAACCGATATTCATCGACACGGAATATGATACCTGGAATATGGATCCAGTGGCTCTGGAGAAAGCTTTTGAGCTATATCCGGACGTGAAGACAGTGGTCATAGCACATCTCTATGGAACACCGGGGAAGATAGACGAATTGCAGGAAATCTGCAGCAGACATGGGGCAGTGATCATTGAGGATGCGGCAGAATCCCTGGGAGCCACTTATAAAGGAAAACAGACGGGAACATTCGGCACATACAACTGCATCTCTTTTAACGGAAATAAGATCATCACCGGATCGTCAGGAGGAATGCTGCTGACAGATGATAAAGAGGCAGCAGAGAAAGTAAGAAAATGGTCTACGCAGTCAAGGGAGAATGCACCCTGGTACCAGCATGAAGAGCTGGGATATAACTATCGGATGAGTAATGTTATCGCAGGAATCGTCCGAGGTCAGTTCCCATATCTGGAAGAACATATTGCTCAGAAGAAGGCAATCTACGAGAGATATAAAGAAGGATTCAGAAATCTGCCTGTAACGATGAACCCGTATGATAAAGAAAACAGCGAGCCGAACTTCTGGCTGAGCTGCCTGCTGATTGAGCCGGAAGCGATGTGCCGTCAGGTAAGGAGCGAACAGGAGGCTATATATATTAGTGAGCCGGGGAAGAGCTGTCCAACGGAAATCCTAGAGACACTTGCGAAGTATAATGCGGAAGGCAGACCGATTTGGAAGCCCATGCATATGCAGCCGATTTACCGGATGAACGGGTTTGTGACAAGGGATGGAAATGGACGAGGCAGAAGCAATGCTTATATTGATGAAGCGACTGCGGCCGATGTGGGAACAGATATCTTTGGGAGAGGACTGTGTTTGCCAAGTGATAATAAGATGACTCTGGAACAGGTGGATAAGATTTGCGAGATTATTAAAGGGTGTTTTGAGTAAGCGTTTTGGATTTTAAATAACCATTCAGAACGTGGTTCGGTTCAATGCGGGAGAAAAGAAATTAGCATGAAAGGTGATATTTATTCAAAGTATATAAAACGTATATTTGACGTTGTTTTTTCTGGAATGGCTATCGTTTGTTTGATACCGGTTTTTATAATAGTATCAGTTTTAGTTGGTGTAAAATTAGGCCGGCCAATTATTTTTACACAAGAAAGAACAGGCTTACATGGAAAAACCTTCTTGATGTATAAGTTCAGGACAATGACAAATGAAATGGACAGTAATGGGAATCTACTGCCCAGCGAACAGAGAATGACAAAAACCGGGAGAATTCTTCGGTCTACAAGCTTGGATGAATTACCCGAGCTTTTTAATATTTTTAAAGGTGAGATGAGTTTTATTGGGCCGCGGCCATTGCTTGAAAGATATTACTCTTTCTATACTTCAGAAGAAATGAAAAGGCACAATGTGAGACCTGGATTAACAGGACTGGCACAGGTGAACGGACGTAGTTTTATTTCCTGGGAGGAAATTTTTGAATATGATCTTCGCTATGTCAATCATATTAGTCTAGTGATGGATTTTAAGATTTTTCTTGCGACAATCCAAAAAGTATTTGCACATAAAAATGTGGCAGATCTTTCCAAAGCTCAAAAAGGAGCAGACGGAAGATATTGGATTGAAGTGGATGGAAAAAAAATAGCAGTACACGGTGCTTTAGATGAAGAGCGGAGGTTGAAACAATGAAACAAAAAAAGATCATGATTTTAGGTGGCGGAAAAAATCAGATACCATTAATAAAAGCCGCTAAAAAACTGGAATATCATGTTGTAGTTTGCGATGAACGCAAAGATGTTCAGGGGAAGCAGTTCTGCGATAAGTTTATTAATATAAATTACATGGATAAAGAGTTGGTTTTACAGGCGGCTGTGAAAGAAAAAATTGACGGTATTATCTCAAACTCAGAACCGGCTATGCTTGTTGTTGCATATGTCTCGGAGACTCTTAATCTGGTAGGAAACAGCACTTCCAGTATTCAGAAATTATTGTCAAAAGAGAAATTTAGAAATTTACAAAAAGAGGCAGGGGTATTTGCGCCTTCTTATAAAGGGGTAGAAACAGCGGAGGAGCTTATAGAGGCAGTGGGAAAAATGAGTTTTCCAATTATTATTAAACCTGCAGAAAGCTCGGGAAGCAGAGGAACAACTCGTTTAGATAACTTTGATGAAGAAAAAATACTGGAAGCATTTGAAAAATGCAGAAATTTTTCACGTAATAACAGAGTAACAGCAGAAGAATTCGTGAAAATGGATTCACTAATTGTAAATGAGGCTGATATTTTTGTGTTAGGAAATGAAATTCTATGGGACGGTATTATGTCTACAGGCAGAGCCGCTGAAACACCAATGCTTCCAATGACAACTAATTTTCCTGCACGAATATCAGAGGAAAATTTATATAAATTAGAAAAGACAGTTGAGAAAATTTTAAAACAGGCAAATATCACACATGGAATCTATAATGTGGAGTCTTATTTTACAGAAGACCAGGTATTTGTAATAGAGATAAATCCACGACAAGGAGGTAACTTTATTCCAAAACTGATCCAGGAACATACAGGAATTGATATGTATAAGCTTTTAGTGAGTACTTCCGTAAATGATTTGTCGTATTATAACTCGTTAAATAGCTATAAACGTAAAAATAGTTATATAACTTTACAAATGGTTTTTGCAAAACAGGAAGGTGCTTATAAGGGACTATATATTGATCAGGAGATCAGCGATTATGTTCAATGGACTCAGGAATTATACCAATACAATGATTTTATTGAAAAAGGCGAAAATGCTTCCAATGTTGTTGCTTATGTAGATCTGAAATTTGGAACATATGAAGAACAGACATTCTTTATCAGAAATATCGAAAAATATATTTATGCTATTGTGCAGTAAAGGGGATTACTATGTATAAGATCAGAAAATTGGATGCGGAAACCTGCAGAAAGTATTTTGAAGAATTAAGTGTTTTCTATTATAACAATTCAATTACGGGCAGCTGCGAATATGGATTTACGATGGAAAAAGCTAAAGAAAAAATAGAAGGAATGATCAATTATCTGGAAGAGGGAAAGGCAATAACGTATGGAGCATTTGATGGGGATAAGATAATCGGTTATGCCTGGGCGTATGTTTATCCATTCAGACAGGAAGAACGTATTTACTTTAACGAAATGCATGTTTTAGATGAGTACAGGAGTCACGGTATAGGAAGTCGGTTTTTACAGTGTATTGAAAATGAGGGACGAGAAAGAGGTTTACCTGCAATATATTTTCATACCGAAGGCCATAATGAAAAAGCAATAAAACTTTACTTGAGAAAAGGTTATGAAATAGAACGCCTTCAGTTTAGAAAAGCGTTATAAAAAATGGAGATCTAACTAATGCCAAAAAAGGAACTGGGAAGTGAATTTTCGGAGAATTCTTATAACTCAGGTATAAATGAGTACTTTGATCTGGCGAGTATGAACAGAAGATTCGTACTTTCTGGAAGAACTGCATTGCATTTAGTTGCATTAGAATTGAAAAATAAGCATATTTGTTCAATTGCCCTGCCTGATTATTTGTGTGGAACTATGGTTAGGCCATTTTATGACGAGAAATTTACTATATCTTTTTACGAATCAGGCAATATGGGAAAAATCCAGTCGATTTGTAAATCGTCAGCTGTGCTGATAATGGATTATTTTGGATTTTTAAGAGAGGAAACTGTAAATTTCGCCAGTCAATGTAGAGATATGGGAAAAACTATCATTGTGGATGCTACGCAGACAGCCTTTTCCAAATCAAAATTATATGAGCTGGCAGATTATATCATAGTAAGTTATCGTAAATGGTTTGATTGTCTGTGCGCAGCCGTTTACAGCAAAAAAGATTTTGTAACTCCTGATTATCAAAAGAAATATCCGATATATGTGGATACATGGAGAATCGCTGCAAACAAGAAGCGGCAATATATACATACCGGAGAAGGAAGTAAAGACGAATATTTACGTTTGTATTTTCAGGCAAATGCTACGTTGAATGACTATCAGTATTACAGCGCATGCGATAGTGAAAAGGAGCGATTACTAAATTGTAATTCCAGAGATTTGATACAAAAGCGTCGGTTAAATGCCAAATATCTAATAGATAGCATTAAGAGTTTAAATAATTCTAATATAAAGCTGATGTTTGAGGATTTAAAAACAGAGGATTGCCCGTTATTTGTGCCGGTAAAAATAAAAAAGCACAGAAATGTTATTAAAAATGAACTTATAAATAGAGATATCTATTGTCCTTCACACTGGCCAATAAACAAAAATTATCCGTATAAAGAAAATATATTATATGAGCAGGAACTGTCCTTGATTTGCGATCAAAGATATTCTATTGAAGATATGGAGATGCAGATAAGTGTTTTGGCAGAAATTTTGAATAAACACTTTGTTCCCTGAACAGGGAAAATACAAAAATGAAAAATAGTATTGAAAGTTGTCACTGTTACCGAAGGACTAGGGCAAAACAAAGAACAGGAGTAATCTTATGAAAGATTTACCAGATATATATTTTGATAGAAATTATGGAAAACTTTATGAAAAAATGGAACACGGAGTAGCGCAGGTGTTCCATTTCAAAAATGAACATGGTGAAATACTGCATCAGTTTATAAAAAGGGAGATTCCGGTACGTGTAAATGACGATATCCTGTATGATTTGATTACGCCATATGGTTATGGAGGCCCTTTGATATTGAATTGTGATGGTAATAAAGAACAATTAGTGCAGGAGTTTTACAATGAATTTTCGAAATATTGTAAAAGAAATAATATAGTCAGTGAATTTGTGCGTTTTCATCCTGTTATAGAAAACGCCAAGGATTTTGCTGATATTTATAATACTGTTTTTGATCGACATACAGTGGGAACAGATTTGAAAAGTTACACTATAGAAGAAGAATTCAGTAAAAGTGCAAGAAAAAGTATTCGGCAGGCACTTAAAAAGGGAATTACCTATTCTGTAAAGGCAAATCCGGATTCCCTGGAAGAATTTAAGAAAATATACAGATCTACAATGAATCGGAATGAAGCATCGGATTACTATTATTTTGATGACGATTACTTCAGTGATTGTCTCAGGTATTATGGAAAAAATATTTTATTAGTAGAAGCTTATTGGGAAGGAAAAACAATTGCTGCGGGACTCTATTTTTTTTATGGAAAAATAATAGCGGCGCACTTGTCTGGAACATTATCGGAGTACCTGCATTTGTCACCAGCTTACATTATAAAATATGCAACAGCAGAATGGGCAAAGAATAATGGAATAGAGTATATCCATTATGGTGGAGGAACTGATAGAAATGAAGATAATCCGTTGTATCTTTTTAAGAAAAAATTTGGGAAAAATACAGAGTTTGATTTTTATTTAGGCAAAAAAATATGGAATAAAAAGTTGTATATAGAGCTTTGCAGGATAACCGGAAGCGAAACAGACATGGATTTTTTCCCGGCATACAGAGGAAAAAGAGAAAGTGATGTTTGTGAATAATATAAATATTATGAGATTATAAATACAGGAAACTGTAATAAAATTTTAGTTTTGGCTTATATGATTTTTCAAATATTAGAAAGGAAAATATTATGGACGTTGTTATTGTAGCAAACTTCAGCAGTGATTTTTCAGGAAAATATAATGGACGTTTTCCGTATCTTGCAAAAATGCTTTTAGGCGATAATGATGTTGAGATTATTACAAGTAGTTTTGATCACGGAACAAAAAAGCAGAAAGATTCTACAATTACATATGGGGCCTGTAAGATTACTTTGATATTTGAACCGGGTTATAAAAAAAATGTTGACATACAACGGTTAAGAAGTCATAGAATACTGGGAAAAAACTTAAGGAAATATTTATCTGCAAGAAAAAAACCAGACTTAATTTATTGTGCCGTTCCATCCCTGGATTTCGCAGATGCTGCAATGCACTACGCAAAGATAAATAAGATCCCTTTTATTGTTGATATCCAGGATTTATGGCCAGAAGCATTTAAGATGGTATTTAGTATTCCCGTTATCAGTGATCTGATTTTCGCTCCAATGGAAAGACAGGCAAATCGGATTTACTCTAATGCGGATCATATTGTAGCTGTATCACAAACATATGCGAATCGCGGTTTAAAAGTGAACAGCAGAGCAAAAGCAACAGTTGTTTATCTGGGCACAGAAAAGGAAAAGTTCGATAAATATCGTGAAACATTAAGCAATAAAAGCATATATCAGGAGTTGAAATCAGACTTTGAGGCGAATGATGGTAAAATTCGAATAGGTTATGTAGGATCTCTGGCATATAGTTATGATTTGTCAACAGTATTTGAAGCTATGCGTAAACTAGCTTCTGATATTTTAAATAAAGTTCAGTTTGTAGTAATAGGAGATGGACTTAAAAGAGAGCAGTTTGAAAAGGAAGCGTGCGGATTACCGGTATTGTTTACAGGGCGAATGCCATATCCCGATATGGTATGGTTTCTATCACATTGTGATATTGCGGTTAATCCAATACATAGAGGTTCAGCTGGAAGTATTATTAATAAGGTAGGCGACTATGCGATGGCGGGCTTACCGGTTATAAATACACAGGAATGTGAAGAATACAGAAATTTATTAATACAATATCAGGCCGGTATAAACTGCGAATGTGAAAACTCTACGGAAATTGCCAAGGCATTAGAAAAGCTGGTATTAGATTCAGATTTGAGAAAACAAATGGCGCAGAATTCTCGAAAAATAGGCGAGGAATTTTTTGACAGAAATAATACATATCGAAAAATTATAGATATTATTGAAAAAACATTTTTGACTGAAACTGCAGATAATTTAAGGTAGTACCTGGGAGGATCATTGATGAATGAGATTGTTGATGTGATTATTCCAACATATAAGAGACCGGAAATGCTTGATAAAGCAATTGAATCCATTCGGAATCAAAGTTATCAGAATATAAGGATAACAGTTGTAGATGATAATGATCCGGAAAGTGTATGGAGACAGAGAACTGAAGATGCAATGAAAAAATTTGATCAAGTGAAAAATATTCAGTATATTTGTCATGATAGGAATAAGAATGGTTCAGCAGCGCGAAATACAGGTTTTATGAATACAAGTGGCGAATTTGTCTGCTTTTTAGATGATGATGATTATTTTCTGCCTGATAAAATCAGGCTGCAAGTTGAATATCTTCTCAGCCATAAAGATATGAGTGCGTGTTATTGTGATTATATTAAAAATGGAATAGATATACAACTGCCTGATAAAACAGATTTTTCATATGATATATTATTAGGTTTGCCTACTCCACAAACAAGCGGAATTATGTTTAGGAGAGAGGCGCTTAAACAGTTACATGGATTTGATGACTCTTACTATCGGCATCAGGATTATGAGTTATTGTTGAGATATTATGACAACTTTCAAATGGGAAAGGTTGATAAAGTTTTATATGTACGTGAAAGATCAGACATAGATAATATTCCTGATGGTGAAAAGTTGAAAAAACTAAAGGAAAAATTTCTTGCTCAATTTTCATATAAAATACGGAACTTTGAAAATCTAGAACATGGTTACAAAAAAAAAGTATTTGTTCATAATTATATCCAGGTTTTTAAAAGTTATTTAAAACAAGAAGAATATCTGAACTCATTAAAGATATTATGGAGTTGTATAAAGGCAAATCCAGTATTGACAATAAATTTATTATTAAAGCAATATAATGTTCATAAAAAGTTTTCGGATAATAAAAGTGCAGGAGAAAACAAATTATCAAAATTAAGAAAATAAATGATTTGAATAAGGAGTACAGAGATTGATTTCAATTTCTGAGTAATGCGTATGAGTTTACAACTGTTAATATCAACGATGAACCAGGTAGATTATAGTTTACTAGAGAAAATAAATATTTGTGCGGATGCTGTTGTAATTAATCAATGCAACTGTACTTCAGAAACTAGGTTTAATAAGAAGGGATACAATATATTATGGATTAATACAACTGATAGAGGGCTGAGCAGGAGCAGAAATCTGGCATTAAAAAAAGCAACAGCAGATTTTTGCCTTCTGGTTGATGATGATGAAGAACTTGACCCGGCAGGAATTGCGATAATAGAAAATGAGTTTAAAAGATATTCTGATGCATCAATTATCCGATTTCAGGTAGATGGAATTGAACAACCATTTAAAATTTATTCTTCAAAAAGAAAAAGGCTTGGTTTTTTATCCGCCATGAAAATTTCATCTGTTGAGGTGGCAATTCGCAGAAAAAATATTATTGAAAATAATATTATGTTTGATGAACTGGTCGGAGCCGGAACTGAATTTCCTTGTGGTGAGGAAAACGTATTTGTAAATCAATGTCTATTAAGCGGTCTCAACGTGTATTATGTACCAGTTCGTATAGCATATTTACATATAGGTAAATCCAGTTGGTTTCATGGACATAATGAAAGTTATTTTTTGGGAAAAGGAGCTTCATTTACTGCAATGAACCCTAAATATGCCCGACTGCTTATATTACAGTTTGCAATTAGACATAGAAATATATATGAAAGAATTAGTTTCAGAAAAGCGTTGGTAATTATGTTTAAGGGGAGAAAGAAATATTTAACAAAAAGAAGGAATGGGGAAATTTGTTAAATTTAACTGGGAGTAAGATATATTATGGTTATTAGGTTAAATAAACCAAATGATAGTAGATTAAATTGTGCTTTTCTTATGTTGTTTGCCGTCCCTCTTCAGAATGTATTAAATGCAGTAAGTGCCTTTTTACATATAAATATTGATGAGAATGGCTTGATTTTAACTTTTATGATTTGGTTATATGGAATCATAATTACTATTTTAAATCCTATAAAAAAGAAAAATTTTTTGTGGTTAGGATTAATTTATCTCACATACATATTATTGTATCTGTTTTCGTACCCTTTAGCAAAACATTATTTTTTATCATTCGGTATGTGGATAATCTATATTTATTATATTCCACTGTCAGTTTTTTTGATTGCAAGGATAGACGCTTGGGATAATTTGTTTACTGAAAAGAAATATTTGCTGTTATCAGATGGTATTATTTTGATTTCTTTATTTACAAAAATATTTTTAAATGACCAAACAGAATATATGGACTATTCATATGCGTTATTACCAATTTGGGGAATAGTTGTGGTCGCAGCAATATACTTTAATAATAATTTTCAAAAAATAATGCTTCCAATTATATTTATACAAGCACTTGTTTATGGATGTAGAGGAGCACTTGTATCTATCGTTTTAGTTATTATAATAATTTACTTAAAGTTAAATTTTTTTGGTAATTGTAATAGAAAAACTTTTTTATTAAAAATTTTCAAAGCATGCATTGTTATTGGAGTAGTTATTTTAGGAAGTAAAATTGCGATTGACTATTTCCTTCAGCTGGATTTGGCAGAAACATCATATATTCTTCGAAGAATAAATATGGGATTAATAAGTGAAAGTGATGCAAGAGATGTAATTACTCAAATGTGTTTAGATGAGATTAAAAGGATGGGACTGAATATAAATGGCCTATTTTTTGATCGCCTATTTTTACCAAGTGGAATGTATTCTCATAATTTTATATTAGAAATATTATTATCTCTTGGCTGGATAATCGGAGGTCTTTTTATTGTATGGATTATATGGAATATAATTATTCAATATATTCGTCAATGTGAAAAGAATAAAGTAATACTGATTTGTTTTACAGGAACATTATTTATTCGATACTTTATATCAGGAAGCATTTTTTCTGAAGGAAAATTTATATTGTTTATGGCAATAGTCTTCTCTTTTAAAAATGTGAAATCCGGATTAGTCGTTAAGCCATAAGATTAGTGTGTGTAGTGGGAGGATTTAAAAATTGCCGTCTGTTAAAAAAAATTATTTGTATAGTGTTGCATTTCAACTTCTGACAATATGCATGCCGCTTATTACCTCGCCCTATATATCTAGAGTTTTGGGAGCAGAAATGCTCGGCACGCAGACATATTGCTACTCAATAGCAAATTATTTTTATATTTTTGCTATGTTAGGAGTGGCAAATTACGGAAACAGAAGTATCGCAAGAGTTAGAGATAACAAAAGGGAATTGACAAAGACTTTTTGGACAATCTATGACTTTCAGTTGATGAGAGCTGGAGTCATGACTTTGTTATATTTTTTATTTGTTTTTATATTTTTTCAGCAATATCGTATTATTGCATTCATCAATGGTATCTATGTCTTTTCAAGCGCAATAGAAATATCCTGGTTTTTCTTTGGCCTTGAGGAGTTTAAAATAACGGTTATCAGAAATGCAGTTCTTAAAATACTTAATACTATTTGTATTTTTATTTTTGTAAAAAGTAAAAGTGATTTATGGATTTACTCTCTATTAGTGTGTGGCAGTGCCGTTTTAACCAATGCTTCTCTTTGGGTATTTGCCAAAAGATATATAGGATTTTATAAACCTAAATTATTTGAGTTGTTACCACACATTAAGCCGGAAATAGTATTGTTTATCCCTGTAATATCTATTAGCATTTACAATGTAATGGACAAAGTAATGCTGGGGTATATGTGTACAACGACTGATGTAGGATATTACAATAATGCAGAATCTATTATTACGATCCCGTTAGGATTTATTACTGCATTGGGAAATGTAATGATGCCACATGCGGCCAATCTTATCGCAAGAAAAAAAGAGGAACAATGTAAAGCAGAAATTGAAAAGTCGATTCTCTTTGTGATGTTGGTTAGCTGTCCAATGGCGTTTGGTGTTGCTGGAATTTCTAATGTTTTTGCTCCTGTGTATTTTGGAAAGAATTTTTTGCCGTGTGCGACTTTGATGGCGTGGTTAGCCCCTAAAATAGTTTTTTGTTCCTGGGCTAATGTGATTAGAACACAATATTTAATTCCAAGAAATAAGGATCGAGAATATATTATTTCTATTTTGGCCGGAGCTGGAATAAATTTATTAATGAATTTATGTCTTATTCCGCATCTAGCTGCATTAGGCGCGGTTATTGGAACTATTTGCGCTGAATTTACTGTTGCGTTCATGCAAACATTTTTTGTGAGAAAACAATTACCTGTAAGACAATATTTGTTTGAGAGCATTCCCTTTATTGCATTTGGTTTTTTTATGTTTGTGTGCGTAAGAAAGATCGTGGAATATTTTGGCGTAAATGTGTTGTCATTATTAATTGGGATAATAAGCGGTATTCTTATATATATTACACTCGTTATTCTTTTTTTGCTCTTCAGCCAAAAAGCAGGAATTAATCATATTAGATCATCTATTCAGGAAATTTTAAAAAGAAAATAGTTTTTTATTTTTGTTTTATAAGAAATACCGATCTTTCCATGTGAACTTCCCGGATAATTAACGCTCAAAAAAGGAGTCGCTATGTACCTGAATACAACAGTAAAGATTCCGGAGCTCAAGACCGGGATAACGAAGAAAAAAATCAAAGGAACGATATACATTTACTACGAGTATGGGAGAAAATATTACTCAGACAAGAGGTATAATGTTTCCCAGTGTACGTCGATTGGAAAAGCGTGCGAAGACGATCCGGGCATGATGATACCTAACGGGAACTTTCTGAAGTACTTTCCTGATATCGAGCTTCCGGAAAAACTTCCGGTATCAGTCAGAAGCGGATGCATAAAGATAGGGAGCTGGCTTGCTATAAAAAAGGTCATCAAATACTATAAGCTTGATGAACGCCTCTTTGATATCATAGGCGATAAAAACGGGTTGTTTTTAGATTTGGTAGCATATACAGTCGTGGCAGAGAATAATGCTGCGCAGTACTATCCGGACTATGCTTATAACCATCCTCTGTTTACCGAAGGAATGAAGATATACAGTGATTCAAAGATATCCTCTTTCCTTAGAGAAATCAAAAGAGATGACAGTATAACGTTCCAGAATGAATGGAACTCGGGCAGAGACCATAGGGAAAAGATCTACATTTCCTATGACTCGACCAATAAGCACTGTCAGGCGGGAGAAATAGAATTAGCCGAGTACGGGTACGAGAAAGACAGACAGAAGAAGCCGGTCTTCAACTTCTCTATAGCCTATGATAAGAAGAATTGCATACCGCTGTATTATGAGGTTTACTCAGGAAGTATCAATGATGTATCACAGCTTCAGTGCATGCTGGAGAAGGCAAAGGCATATGGGTATAAGAATGCAGGATTTATACTTGACAGAGGATACTTCAGCGAATCCAATATAAAGTACATGGACAGAAATGGTTATGACTTTATCATCATGGTCAAGGGATATAAGGATATCGTAAACGGCCTGGTTCGAAAGATGAGAGGGACATTCGAGGATGAGTGGGAGTACACGATACCTTATTATGACGTAAACGGTATTACTGTGAAGAGCAAGCTGTTTGAATCAGATGAGAAGGATAGATATTTCCATATCTATTATAACGACTTCCGGAAGGCAAAGGAAAAAGGGAAGCTGAAAGATAAGATCCAGGCACAGAGGGAAGCGCTTGAGAGGCTCAAGGGGAAACCGATAGAGGAAATAGACTCCGGATATAATGCCTTTTTCGACCTGATCTGCCATAAGGGAGAAGACGGAGTAAACAGACTCAGATTCGTAAGAGAACGTAAGGATGTGATATCCGAAAGCGTGAAGCTCTGCGGGTACTTTGCCATTATAACATCCAGTAAGATGACTGCAGATGAGGCTTTAGACCTATATAAGAGCAGGGATGCCTCAGAGAAGCTCTTCAGGGGAGATAAATCATATCTTGGCGAGAAGAGTGAGCGCGTCTATCACTCAGAGCCTATGCTCAGTAAGATCTTCATAGAGTTTGTGGCGCTCATCATACGAAATAAGATATATACGCTTCTGAAGGATAGGATGAAGGAGATTCACAAAAAGAAGAACTACATGACAGTGCCAGCAGCTCTTAAGGAGCTGGATAAGATAGAGATGCTGAGACAGGCAGATGGAGTATATCGGCTGGACCATGCCGTAACTGCCACTCAAAAGGACATCCTTCAGGCCTTTAATATAACGGCAGCTAACGTGAAGAAGGAAGCCGTGGAGGTATCGGAGGCTCTGAACACAAGTGTAGTATAAGGTGAGGGTATAAAGATGGCAAGAAAGAAGATAGATATAAGCATCCGGTTACAGAGACAGGAAAAGAAAATCCTCGAGCTTACTGATCAGCTTAATGCTGCTAAGGATGAGTATGAGAAACTGCTGATAGAACAGAAAGAAGCTGAAAAGGAGAAGTTACTCGAAGCTTATGAGAAAAGTAGAAGGAGCCTTGACGAGGTAATAGATTTTTTGAAGGGTAAGGCTGATATCTGACGAAGGGAATCAAGGAGGATGAGTGTGACAAAAAGGGAAATGGAAGCATTGGATAGGAAGATCGAAAAGCTCGGCTCTAAAGTATCTGAAGCAAAAAGGGAGTATGACACATTACTTGAACAGATGTCCGAGCTGCTGGAACAGAGATATCCTGAGCGGCGTGAAGAGGCGATCAAGGAGCGATTATACGAGGCCTACAAGAGAAGTGGGAAGACGGTAGACTTTATAATTGATTTTATTGATAATGCTGATGACGAAGATGATTTTTGGGCATAATATGCAATCCTAATCCGCTCAAACTTAGCGATTGAGAGTTAAAAATACAGGAAGTTCACATTAAAAAACTCAGGAAGTTAAGGGTAAAGTTCCTTCTAAAACATTAGGTTGACATAAAAAAGAAATTCTTAATTTTATTTTTAACATTTATTTCTCTTGCGCCTGTCCGTTTTTCGTACTATAATAACGAAAAGCATTATTTTTCTATATGTGTCATACAGATGACGAGTTCTGATATCTAAACCTGAACATTTATCTGCCGGAGAAGCATGAATGATCCGGCGTCAAACAGAAATCTCAATGCTTTGGATCCCATTACAATAGCAGAGAGATTTCCGTTAAATTCAGCGGATACAGATCATCAGTTGCTGACAGCCAAACGTATTCCGAGATAACAAGAATCATAAAGATTCGCTCCATGGAGCCGACGGCAGAATGTTCCATTTATTATCTAACGTTGGAAGGCAAAACGAAATCTCCTGCACCACAGAAAAAGGAGGTTGATCTATGCCGAAGAAAGTCACACCCACTGAGAACACCGTCAACTGTGAGTACAAGTCAAGTATCTTTGCCATGCTCTTCCGGGATAAGACAAAGCTGCTGGAATTGTACAATGCCATCAGCAGCACGGAATTTACAGACCCTGACCTGTTGAAGGTTGTTACTCTGGAGAACGCCATCTATATGGGACTCAAGAACGATCTTTCTTTTATCGTTCTTGAGATCAGGCTGTATCTGTATGAACATCAGTCCACCCCGAATCCGAACATGCCCCTGAGGGATCTGCTCTATGTAGCAGATGAGTTTTCAGACCTTACAAAGGACATGAACCTTTACGGCAGCCGGAAGATCAGGATTCCCGCGCCTCATTTCTTCATCTTTTATAACGGAGAGGAAGATCGCCCGGACCGGGATGTGCTGAAACTGTCAGATCTATATTATGAAAAGGAAGAGGATCCTTCTCTGGAGCTGAAAGCAATCGCACTGAACATCAACAAAGGACATAATCCCGAATTGATGGAAACTTGTCAGACCCTTCGAGAATATGCGGAATACACAGACCGCGTCCGGCAATATGCGAAGGAGATGCCGCTGGAAGAAGCAGTGGAGCGTGCCATTACGGAGTGCATCCGGGAAGGAATCCTTGAGGATTTTCTGAAAAAGAATCGAGCGGAGGCGATGAAGGTGAGCATCTATGAATATGACGCTCAGAAACATATTGAGATGGAGAGAGAGGATAGTTATAGGGATGGCTATCAGGCTGGTAAGGACGATGGCTACCGGCAGATCATCCGAACGATGCTGTCCAATGGCAGGACTGTCGCACAGATTTCGGCGGAGCTGGAGATAGAGGAGGACAGAGTAATCGAGTTGGCCGGCAAATCAGAGGATTAGTTTTGATAAATGGTATTGTTACTGGAGAGAAGAAATCTTACAAAGGACATAATCCCGAACTGATGGAAACCTGTCAGATCCTTCGAGAATATGCGGAATACACAGACCGCGTCCGGAGATACGCGAAGGAAATGCCGCTGGAAGAAGCGGTGGAGCGTGCCATTACGGAGTGCATCCGGGAAGGAATCCTTGAAGATTTTCTGAAAAAGAATCGAGCGGAGGCGATGAAGGTGAGCATCTACGAATATGACGCTCAGAAACATATCAAGATGGAGAGAGAGGATAGTTATCAGGCTGGAAGGAATGATGGCTATCAGGCCGGCAGAGAGGATGGTTATCAGAGTGGAAAGGATGATGGCCGAACGGAGATGCTGCGGCAGGTCATCCGCACAATGTTGACCAATGGAAAGACTGTCTCACAGATAGCTGCTGATCTTGGGATGGATGAGAAAAGTGTGGACGACTTGAGCGGCAAATCGTAAGATCAGTCCGGATAAAGTGTACCTTTTACAGGAGCTTTATATAGCGCTTACAAAACAGTTATCCCCGGAACGGATTGAAGAAACCATTGACCCGGAACAGGACGGACCTGCTCCATTTATGCGAGATTCACGGTTTACGGCCTATTCTTTTGTGGAATTATCTGTTCCCATCCGCAGAAAACATGCTGCAGATCATGCCCTCTGTGGAAAAGTACCGGTGGCTTCTCCCCGCAGCGTGGATAAAGCGGTGGTGGCTTGGAGCATTCCGCCGTCGGAGCCACTCTATACATACAATGAAATCCATGTTCAAAGATGACGATGGACGTGGACAGAAAGAATATCAGATGTTGAAAGAACTGGGATTATAAAGTTCTTTCTAAAACATTAGGTTGACATAAAAACAAATAGTCTTTAAAAGTTTTCCTTGCGTTTTCTATTTTTATAAAGTAATATATGCGTAACGATAAAAACGAATTAAAGAATAGAAATGCAATGAAAGGTAGGCGTATGCTGATATGGTTCAGAGAGAAAGTGGAATTCAGCTTCATTATGAAAAATATCGGAAGATCATTCAGGGCCTTACACTGATGAGCGATGCCCTTATGAGGAATGTACTGAGAGACATCAAGTGTGCCGAATATGTCATTCGGATCATTATGGAACAGGCAGATCTGAAAATTGTCGATGTGACGATCCAGCAGGATAATAAGAATCTCAGAGGACGTTCCGCAGTATTAGACTGTGTAGCAGAGGATGCCTGTGGAGACAGATATGAAGTAGAGGTTCAGCAGGGAAGCGGTGGAGCTTCGCCGAAGAGAGCAAGATACCACAGCGCTGTCCTTGACGCCAATACCCTGGAGCCAGGGAAAGATTTTGACACATTACCGAAGAGTTATGTTATATTTATTACAGACGAAGACATCGCCGGGGCAGGTCTTCCTATATATCACGTTGCGAAAACAGTGAAAGAAACAAAGGAAGAATTCGGAGATCAGGCGTATATTATATACGTGAATTCTAAAATCCAGGATGATACCGAACTGGGAAGGCTGATGCATGATTTTCATTGCAAAAGTCCGGATGATATGTACAGCAGAGTTCTGGCGGAACGAGTACGAAGCATAAAAGAAACTCAGAAAGGAGAAGATGATATGTGCCGTGAAATGGAAAAGATATATGAAGAAGGTCTGGAAAAAGGAATAGAAGAAGGGCGAGCAAAGGGAATAGAAGAAAAGGCACGGGAAACGGTTCGGAATCTTTCTGCAATGGGGCTTTCGGCGGACAAGATCGCCAGCGCGGTTCAGGTGAGTATAGAAGAAGTTCGGGAGTGGCTTTCAGACGGAGCAAAGGCAGTCAGATGATATATTTCTGAATTAATGTTTCTGATAAAAAGTTTCTTTACAGAACAAAGGAATGTTACAAGTGTGATTTTATTTTTAACATTTATTTCTCTTGCGCCTGTCCGCTTTTCGTACTATAATAACGAAAAGCATTATTTTTCTATATGTGTCATACAGATGACAAGTTCTGATATCTAAACCTGAACATTTATCTACCAGAGAAGCATGAATGCTCCGGCGTCAAACAGAAATCTCAATGCTTTGGATCCCATTACAACAGCAGAGAGATTTCCATTAAGTTCAGCGGATACAGAGCGTTAGTTGCTGACAGCCAAACGTATTCCGAGATAACAAGGATCATAAAGATTCGCTCCATGGAGCCGACGGCAGAATGTTCCATTTATTATCTAACGTTGGAAGGCAAAACGAAATCTCCTGCACCACAGAAAAAGGAGGTTGATCTATGCCGAAGAAAGTCACACCCACTGAGAACACCGTCAACTGTGAGTACAAGTCAAGTATCTTTGCCATGCTCTTCCGGGATAAGACAAAGCTGCTGGAATTGTACAATGCCATCAGCAGCACGGAATTTACAGACCCTGACCTGTTGAAGGTTGTTACTCTGGAGAACGCCATCTATATGGGACTCAAGAACGATCTTTCTTTTATCGTTCTTGAGATCAGGCTGTATCTGTATGAACATCAGTCCACCCCGAATCCGAACATGCCCCTGAGGGATCTGCTCTATGTAGCAGATGAGTTTTCAGACCTTACAAAGGACATGAACCTTTACGGCAGCCGGAAGATCAGGATTCCCGCGCCTCATTTCTTCATCTTTTATAACGGAGAGGAAGAACGCCCGGACCGGGATGTGCTGAAACTGTCAGATCTATATTATGAAAAGGAAGAGGATCCTTCCCTGGAGCTGAAAGCGATCGCACTGAACATCAACAAAGGACATAATCCCGAACTGATGGAAACTTGTCAGACCCTTCGAGAATATGCGGAATACACGGACCGCGTCCGGCAATATGCGAAGGAGATGCCGCTGGAAGAAGCAGTGGAGCGTGCCATTACTGAGTGCATCCGGGAAGGAATCCTTGAGGATTTTCTGAAAAAGAATCGAGCGGAGGCGATGAAGGTGAGCATCTACGAATATGACGCTCAGAAACATATCGAGATGGAGAAAAAGGATAGTTATCAGGCTGGAAGGAATGATGGCTATCAGGCCGGCAGAGAGGATGGCTATCAGGCCGGAAAGGATGATGGTTACCAGACTGGAAAGGATGATGGCCGAACGGAGATGCTGCGGCAGGTCATCCGCACGATGTTGACCAATGGAAAGACTGTCTCACAGATAGCTGCTGATCTTGGGATGGATGAGAAAAGTGTGGACGACTTGAGTGGCAAATCGTAAAATCAGTCCGGGTAAAGTGTACCTTTTGCAGGAGCCTTATGTAGCGATTACAAAACAGTATCCCCGGCTCATTCTTACCGGTGTTGGGCCAGAATGCGCCGGGGAGCTGATTGATCTGGATGTTGATAATATCGCTTATTTTGAAAAGCATATATGGCGATTTGAAAACGATATCAGCATCCCCATGGATGAATCAACAATGTGATTTTTCAGTATGTGCTCATGTAGCTGTATGGTCTATTGTGAAATATTATAGTAATGAATATTCTGAATACAGGGATATTGATATCGGAGAACTAGTAGATTTTATTCCCGCGAGCAACGAGCCAAGCGGACATGCTGGCATGTGATAAAACTTCTCAAGAAAAACGGGTTTGAAGAAGTAAACCAGAATGGCTCAAAAGTGAAAAACGAGCTGATCTCTCTTCTGAAGACAGCAGACAACACAGTATACGATTGTACTGACGATAAAGGAACAACTTAGAGTGTGGAAGTCTGAAAAAGGGGAAGGAATATGTAATCCTGACTGACGAGATTTCCCGCGCATGGTCGGGCATGACAACCCATAGAGATGCATACACGCAT
Organism: uncultured Mediterraneibacter sp.; assembly: GCA_944381495.1. Taxonomy (GTDB): domain Bacteria; phylum Bacillota; class Clostridia; order Lachnospirales; family Lachnospiraceae; genus Mediterraneibacter. The sequence goes on from CALWLJ010000001.1 coordinate 79,877, forward strand.
CGCAGTCTTTGACTTAGCTCTTTAGGCGGCATGGAAGAAACTATGCCGTTTTTACATACTCAAATCTATTTATGCCCCGAAAAAATCTCGATAAGAAATAAGTTTTTACGGATTGAAAGTAAAAACTTTTGATATTTATGAAGTTTTTCGCTATACTATTAGTAAGTAACAAGGAGGCGAACGATATGATTATCCGACCACACTATATGAACACGTTGAAAACCTATCGGAATGTTCCGCTGGTGAAGATACTGGCAGGAATCCGGCGTTGCGGAAAATCCACGATTTTGGATATGCTGCGGGATGATTTGCTGAAAAGCGGGATTGCCGCAGACCACATTATCAGTATGCGCTATACATCGGAGGACTTTGACGATGGAATGACCGACAAAGCTATGTATCAGGGCATTAAAGAACAGATGACCAACGATGGGCGCTACTATCTGCTGCTGGACGAAGTGCAGGAAATCGATGGTTGGGAAAAAGCTGTGAATAGCTTACTGGAAAATGCTAATACTGATATTTATGTGACCGGCTCCAATTCCAAGTTGATGTCAAGCGAGATATCCACCTATTTGACGGGACGGTATATCTCCATTCCGGTTTATACGCTGTCTTTCGCTGAATATTTGGAATTCAAGAAATCAGATTCCCGTTCCACAAAGGAGCTGTTAAACGAATATCTGCGGTTGGGCGGTTTCCCGATTGTGGCGCTGGGCTGCTTTGACGAACGCTCCGCCTATCAGATCGTGGAGGGAATCTATAACTCTGTGATTACCAACGATATTACAAAGCGGCATAACATCATGAACTTTGATTTGTTCAATCGCGTTGTCAAGTATATCGTGGAAAATGTGGGTAAGACCTTTTCCGCCAACGCCATTGCAAAGTTCCTCAAAAGCGAGGGGCGTTCCCTATCCGTGGAGGCAGTTTACAACTATCTGAACTGGCTGGAAAAGGCGTTTGTGATCTATCGCTGCCAGCGGTATGATTTGCAGGGAAAATCCGTGCTGAAAACCCAGGAAAAATTCTATCTGGCAGACGCTTCTCTGAAATACTGCATCATGGGCTTTAATCCGAAGTCCATTGCCGCTATGCTGGAAAACATCGTGTATTTTGAACTGCGGCGGCGGGGCTATGAAGTTTATATCGGGAAGAATGAAACGAAAGAAATTGATTTTGTGGCGGTACAGCGTGACGAGCGTATCTACGTTCAGGTGTGCCGCAGGCTGCCGGAGGAATCGGATCAGGAGGTTGCCAATCTCCTCGAAATCAAAGACCACTATCCGAAATACGTGGTAACATTGGATGAGCTGGCGGCAGGAAATATCAATGGCGTGAAGATCGTGCATTTGGCGGATTTCCTTCTAAGTGACACATACTGACCTAAGAGTCTGATACAGTGCCGAAAGAAGTGGGATATGGCTTAATTGAGAAATGATAAAAAACAATCTTTTAATGCCGGGAGTGAAATTATCTACTTCACCCCGGCATTTTTCTCAGATGCCATAGAGCATACAGAGAAAAACGCTAATTTTATTTTTCTAAAGAGAGAATATCACTTCTGCTTTCTGATCTATCATATTGCAAAACATCTGTATTCCACAGGAGCCGGAATACGGATGTTTCTTGACATTTGTCTTTTGTGGAATTATCTGTTCCTATCCGCAGAAAATATGCTGCAGATCATGCCCTCTGTGGAAAAGCACCGGTGGCTTCTCCCCGTAGCGTGGATAAAACGCTGGTGGCTGGGAGAATTCCGCCATCGGAGCCATTCGATACATACGATGAAATCCATGTTCAAAGATGATGCTGGACGCGGACACGAAGGAATACTAGATGCTGAAAGAACTTGGATTGTAAAGTTCTTTTCAAAAAATTAGGTTACATAAAATAATTTTTTTAAGTTTTTCTTGCCTTTTTTATTCTTATGATATATTATATGCGTAATAATAAAGATAAATAGAAGAATAAAAATACAATGAAAGGCGGGCGTATGATGATATGGTTCAGAGAGAAAATAGAATTCAGCTTCATTATGAAAAATATCGGAAGATCATTCAGGGCCTCATACTGATGAGCGATGCTCTTATGAGGAATGTACTGAAAGACATCAAGTGTGCCGAATATGTTATTCAGATCATTATGGAACAGGCAGATCTGAAGATCGTGGATGTGACAATCCAGCAGGACAATAAGAACCTCAGAGGGCGTTCCGCAGTATTGGACTGTGTAGCGGAGGATGCCGGTGGAGACAGATATGATGTAGAAGTTCAGCAGGGAAGCGGTGGGGCTTCGCCGAAGAGAGCAAGATACCATAGCGCTGTCCTTGACGCCAATACCCTGGAACCGGGGAAAGATTTTGACACATTACCGAAGAGTTATGTTATATTTATTACAGATGAAGACATTGCCGGGGCAGGGCTTCCGATATATCACGTTGCGAAAACAGTGAAGGAAACAAAGGAAGAATTCGGAGATCAGGCGTATATTATTTACGTGAATTCTAAAATTCAGGATGATACTGAACTGGGCAGACTAATGCATGATTTCCATTGCAAAAGTCCGGATGATATGTATAGCAGAGTTCTTGCAGAACGAGTACGAAGCATAAAAGAGACTCAGGAAGGAGAAGATGATATGTGCCGTGAAATGGAAAAGATATATGAAGAAGGAAGAGAAAAAGGAATAGAAGAAAAGGCACGGGAAACGGTTCGGAACCTTTCTGCAATGGGGCTTTCGATAGACAAGATTGCCGGTGCGGTTCAGGTGAGTATAGAAAAGGTTCAGGAATGGCTTTCAGACGGAGCAAAAGCAGCCAGATGATATATCAGATCGGGGCGGATATTCGCATCTACAGTCGGTGAGTAACAGATTACCGGCATGATCTGTGCCGCAGACATCGTAAGGAGTGTGGAAAAGTGAGAAAGAAACTTCCCATCGGTATCGATGGATTCGAAAAACTGAGGACAAATGATTTTTACTATACAGATAAAACCCTGTTTATCAAAGAACTGTTACAGAACTGGGGTGAGGTAAATTTATTTACCCGCCCCAGGCGTTTTGGAAAAACCCTGAATATGAGCATGCTACAGTGTTTTTTTGAAATTGGAAACAATCCAGCACTGTTTGACGGATTGAAGATTGCGCGGGAGAGGGAACTATGTGAAGAATATATGGGAAAGTTTCCGGTCATATCTATCAGTCTGAAGAGTGTGGATGGACGGAGTTTCCGGTCAGCGTCTGTGGCATTACGGACGGTGATAGGAGATGAAGCCAGACGCTTTGAGTGCTTAAGATTCAGTACCAGATTATCTGAGGATGACAAAGAAGCTTATGCACAGCTGACTGAAGTGGGATCTGCACAGGGTGGAGTTTATACTATGACAGAAGATATAGCGGCAGCCAGCCTGAAAACACTCTCCCGGCTTCTTGAAAAACATTATGAAAAAAAAGTCATCCTGCTGATTGATGAATATGATGTGCCATTGGATAAGGCTTTTCAGGGCGGATACTATGATGAGATGGTAAATCTTATCCGCAGTCTGCTGGGCAATGCTCTGAAAACTAACTCCAGCCTTTATTTTGCTGTTCTCACTGGATGCCTGCGGATTTCTAAAGAAAGTATCTTTACCGGTCTGAATAATCTGAAAGTACACACAATTTCAGATGTCAGGTATGATGAATACTTCGGTTTTACAAATTCGGACGTGGATGAACTATTGGAATTTTATGGTCTGTCTTCGTATAAAAATGTGATTCGGGATTGGTATGACGGGTATTGTTTTGGAAATACGGATGTATATTGTCCCTGGGACGTTATTAATTACTGTGATGAGCTGCGGGCAGCTCCGGACGCCGAGCCGGAGAATTACTGGGCCAATACCAGTGGAAACGAGCTTATCCGCCGCCTGCTGAAGAGAGCTGATCAAAGCACAAGAAATGAAGTGGAACAGCTGATCAACGGAGGAAGCATTACAAAAACCATCCGTCAGGAACTGACCTACAGGGAGGTGGAGGACTCCATTGATAATGTCTGGAGCGTCCTTTATTCTACCGGGTATCTGACCTGCCGCAGGAGGATACCGGGGAAGCAGATGGAATTGGCGCTGCCGAACCGGGAGGTAAGGGAATTGTTCATCGAACTGGTAAAGGACTGGTTTGAAGAAACGGCCCAGGCAGACTCCGGGAGAATCAACCGTTTCTGCGCGGCGTTCCCGGCAGAAGATGTGTCAACGATCCAGGAGATGCTCGGTGATTATCTGTGGGAATCCATCAGTGTGCGTGATACAGCAGTCCGGACAAACATGAAAGAAAACTTTTATCATGGTATGATGCTTGGCCTGCTGCGCAGTCAGGGGAGCTGGCTGGTCAAGTCCAACGCGGAGACAGGAGAAGGCTACAGTGATATTTCTATCCAGACGCCGGAACGGCTTGGGATTGTGATTGAACTGAAGTATGCAAATGACGGGAACCTGGAAGCTGCATGTGCGGAGGCATTAAAGCAGATCGAAGAAAAGAAGTATGCGGAAGGGCTGAAACGGCAGGGTGCAAAGAAAATTATTAAATATGGCATAGCTTTTTGTGAGAAAGAGTGTATGGCAGTAATGGCGAATCAATAATATATAGGCTCAGTTTATATACAAATTGCTTTATCCGCATGAAAACATTTTTCTACTCCGTTATCCTGTGTTATAATGGCAAGTGTTAGTACAATAAAGGGAAGGATGAAAATTATGAAGATAGCAGTAGCAGGAACAGGTTATGTTGGTTTATCCATCGCCACTCTCCTGGCACAGCACAATGAAGTGACGGCGGTAGACATCATTGAGGAAAAGGTGAATCTGATCAATCAGAAGAAGTCTCCGATCCAGGATGATTACATTGAGGATTATCTGGCGAATAAGCCGCTGAACCTTACAGCCACTCTGGATGCAGAGGCTGCCTACACAGGAGCGGATTTCGTTGTGATCGCAGCTCCCACCAACTATGACAGCAAGAAGAACTTTTTTGATACGTCAGCGGTTGAGAGTGTGATCGAGCTGGTGCTCAAGTACAACCCGGATGCGATCATGGTGATCAAGTCTACGATTCCGGTAGGTTATACCGTATCTGTCCGTGAGAAATATCATTGCGACAATATTATTTTCAGCCCGGAGTTCCTTCGTGAGTCCAAGGCGCTCTATGACAATCTGTATCCCAGTCGTATCATTGTGGGAACAGATGTGGAGAATGCCCGTCTTGTGAAAGCGGCGAATACTTTTGCAGGACTTCTTCAGGAAGGCGCGATCAAGGAGAATATTGATACGCTGATCATGGGATTTACAGAGGCGGAGGCAGTGAAGCTTTTTGCCAACACATATCTGGCGCTCCGTGTTTCTTATTTCAATGAGTTGGATACTTATGCAGAGATGAAAGGGCTGAATACGAAGCAGATCATTGACGGCGTTTGTCTGGATCCGAGAATTGGTTCTCATTACAACAATCCGTCTTTCGGTTACGGCGGATACTGCCTGCCGAAGGATACGAAGCAGCTCCTTGCCAACTATGCAGATGTTCCTCAGAACATGATGACGGCCATCGTGGAGTCCAACCGGACGAGAAAGGATTTCATTGCAGACCGTGTGCTTGAGCTTGCAGGTGCATACAGCGGTGGCAGTGAGTATGATCAGAGCATGGAGAAGGAAGTTGTGATCGGTGTTTACCGTCTGACTATGAAGAGCAACTCTGATAACTTCCGTCAGAGCAGCATCCAGGGCGTTATGAAGCGGATCAAGGCGAAAGGAGCTACCGTGATCATTTATGAACCCACTCTGGAGGACGGCAGCACCTTCTTCGGCAGCAAAGTGGTGAATGATCTTGAGAAGTTCAAGGAGATGAGCCAGTCGATTATTGCCAACCGGTATGACAAGTGTCTGGATGATGTGAAGGATAAGGTTTATACTAGAGATCTGTTCGGAAGAGACTGATCAGGCAGCAAGTCGCATGAGATGGATCAGATGTAAAGGGTGAAGGTTGAATGGTGAAGGTGAATCTGCCGTATGGTATTGATAATTTCGCAAAAGTTCGTACCAGTGGCTGCTACTACATTGATAAAACTGGATTTATCAGAGAACTGCTGAGTGAGACATTTGATGTGAATCTGATCACCCGGCCCCGACGCTTTGGGAAAACACTTACAATGAGTATGCTGGCCGAGTTTTTTGATATTCGGAAAGACAGCAGAAAGATTTTCGAGGGGCTTGAGATTACAGATGATAAAGAACTCTGTGCGGCGTGGATGAACCAGTGGCCTGTATTATTCATTACATTGAAAGATGTAGATGGGGATGAATTTCAGGACGCATATGGTCTCCTGGAGAAGACGGTTTCAAAGATCTGCATTGAACATGCTTATTTAGTTCAGAGCGATAAGGTGGATCCGACTGACAGAGAGGTTTTCCTTGAATTAAAATCAAGGAAAGCCGATACAATTGATCTGCAGTGCGCTCTTGATACATTGCTGCGCATGATGAAAGCCTACTATGGAAAAGATGTAATCCTTCTGGTAGATGAATACGATGTCCCGCTCGCTAAAGCCAGTGATAACGGTTACTATAAGGAAATGCTGAATATTATTAAAAAGTTTCTCGGCATGGTGTGGAAGTCTAATCCATCGCTTAAATTTGCTGTAGTGACGGGATGTTTTCGTATTGCAAAGGAAAGTATATTTACCGGCGCAAACAATTTTATCTCTAATTCAATTTCCGGAGAAAGTTATCAGGACTATTTTGGCTTTACAGAATCTGAGGTGGAAAGCCTTCTGCAGACTGCCGGGTTACAGGAGGCACTGCCTCAGATGAGAAAATGGTATGACGGATATATTTTTGGAAGGAAAGAGATTTATTGTCCTTGGGATGTGATTAATCATGTTCGTGCTCTGATGAAGGATGAAAAGGCTGAACCTGAGAATTACTGGCTTGATACCAGTCATAATAATATTATCCAGCGGTTTATCGAACATCCACGGATCAATGTTAATGCCAAGTTTGAAACATTACTGTCAGGTGGGGCAATTCAGGAATTAATCAGAGAGGATCTCACATACGACATTGCTCATTCTACGGAGGATAATCTGTGGAGTATCCTGTATCTGACAGGATATCTGACGAGGGTGCTTTCGGAAAAAGTTCCAAAGGAAATGAATGTGATAAAAGGGAATACTGTTCTCAGAATCCCGAATGAAGAAGTAAAGTCAGTGTTTGGCGATACCGTCAGGAAGTGGTTTGAAGAGAAGATTTCTGTAAGGGATCGCAGCAGTTTATTTTCGGCATGGTGGAATGGTGATGAAGACAAGCTGACACAGGATGTGACAGATATTCTCTTTGGCACGATCAGCTACTTTGACTATAAAGAAGATTTCTATCATGCATTTGTTGCAGGATTGTTTTCCGGTGCAGGTTATGATGTGCGGACGGATTCCGAGCAGGGGACCGGGCGTGCAGATATCGTTGTGAAAGAGCAGGAGCGGAGACGAGCCATTGTGATAGAGATTAAATGGCCCGGAAAAGGTGAGGCAAGTCTTGAAAAAGAATGTGCGGCGGCGCTGAAGCAGATCAAAGACAGGCAGTATGTAAAGAACCTTGAGATGGAAGGTTATACGACGATACTATGTTATGGTGCTGCCTTTCTTGGAAAGAGGTGTCTCATTAAGCTGGCAGAGAAGGAAAGGGAATAATTTTTTCTTGTGGAAAATATCATATAAAGGCGAATATCCCAGGAGTTCTGTCCCTCCAGACAGAACTCCTTTTCTGCGCATGAAAACATTAGGTTGACATGTGATATATATCGGCCTATAATTCAGATAAAAATATCTAGGTGTATCCGTCATCAGCTGCTTTTTTCGTGGCTGACACGGATCAGGACAGCAATCAAGAGATACACAAGAGATTAAAGGGAAAAAGGAGGCAACCCAGATGACACAGACAGATGGCAGACCGGACGATATCCTGTATCAGAAGATCATCGACGGATATCTGGAGACAGAGTCCATACAGCGCACCGCCAAAGAGCTTCATGTTTCAGAAGTGAAGGTCAGGCGCGTCCTGATCACTGAGAAAATATGGTCCAGCCGCACCAGCCTTGCAGTGCAGCATTATCATGAACAGGGAATGACAGCCGCCCGGATCGCATCTGTCTTAAACACTACAGAGAAGGCGGTGCAGCAGTATCTGCCCTACACCAGAGGAATCTACAACAAGGAGCAGCGCTCCGCCAATGCAGTGAATTCGGAAGAGTACAGGAGAAGGATACGAATTGTCCGGGAGAAGACGCTGAAGAAGTCGATTTCCATTGCAAAAGAGGAAGGATGGGAAGAAATGAGCGGGATGAGCGGGAAGGAAGATATGGAGAGGAAAGGTACAGAGATGGGTGGAACAGCGATAGAAGGAGCAGCGATAGAGGGCAAGGAGAAGGAAAGCCAATGTCCTGTTGGAGTAATGCGTCTGCATCTGGAGTTGATCAGCCACGACCAGCTGGAGCTGAATGAAAATGATGAAGGTAATGAAAGGAAGGAAAGTGCTGCTATGAAGCAGTACAGGCTCATGAAAGAGGAAGAAGAACAGCGGGTACTGCACACTTATGGCCGGGTGAAATATGGAGACAGGATCACAAGGGATATTGCGGTTCCGGAAGATATGCCTCTATATGCCATTCATTATATGATACAGCGGGCATTCGGCTGGGAGAACTCGCATCTTCACAGCTTCAGACTTCCGGAGGCGGTATTTTCGGGGCTTACGGAGAACAGTGCTCAGAACTGGCTTGATCTGGTGGGAGTGCTGTTCCGGTCGCCGCTGATGGGAGAAGAGGATCTGTTCTGGGCGGATGATTATGAGAAGGGAAGTTTCCGGAACTGGCTGAAGAGGAAGTATACCGGTCCATATCTGTCACTGAATCACGGTGAAGGGATTGTCCAGTGCAGGCAGGATGCTTGCGTGATTCTGAATGAATTCCCGGCGGTCCGGACTGAATCGCCGGCGGACATATTCGCTTATTATGAGCAGGATCCCAAGCAGCTTCTTGAGAGGCTGAGCATCGGAGATCTGCTTGCTGGAAAAGCGGAAAAGAATGGAGCGGTGATTTCAGATACTTACGGTAAATTCATGACAAGAGAGAGGAAAGCAGATATCGAGAGTATACTGGAGAGCGGTCTGGATGAACCGGATGTGCAGCCTTGGATCTCCTGTTGTACAGACACACTGCTTTATGAATATGACTATGGAGACGGATGGCTTGTACGGATCACGGCTCCCGGAAGCTGTGCGGATCTGGTGGAACAGGGAAGGATAACGGTGCAGGAGCTGGATCGTGCATTTTCAATAGTGGAGGAGACATACTGCCCGGTATGTCTGGCTGCGGACGGCCTGCCGGTGCTGGATGATGTAGGCGGAATCGACGGTTATATCAGGTTTCTGAGGGGCATAAATAAAGAGAAGGAGACGTTATTCTGGAATGAGAAGGGGATAGCGGAGGGCTGGTCACAGGAGGAATATCTGGATGCAATTCCGGATAACTGGGACTACGACCAGGAAGGTACCCGGGAGTGGGCGCGCAGTCTGGGGTGGACCGGGCGCATGAGCAGACCGGAGAAACTGCTTTGATCAGAAGCTCCTTGTCCGGAGAGAAAAATGGTGATAGAATATAACGGATAAAATGGGGATTGACGCCTGCTCTGTGCAGCGGGCAGCAGATCAGAAAGGAGTACCGGGAAGACCTGGGCAGTCACTGAGGCTTTCCGGCAGGGAAAGAGATGAATAGTTTATTGATTCTGGGAGCAGGCGGCTTCGGACATATGATACAGGAGACGGCCCGCCTGCTTGGATATGAAGATGTGGTGTTTCTCGACGACGCAGTGAAGGAGCCGGACGTGGTCGGGAAATGCTGTGATTACGAAGACTTCAGGGAAAAGTACGACACAGCGGTGGCGGCTCTGGGAGATAACAACATGCGGCTCTACTGGACGGAGAAGCTGATAGAGGCGGGATACCAGGTGCCGGCCATCATCCATCCGTCGGCAGTGGTAAGTCCCAGCGCAGTTATCGGCAACGGAACATTTGTCATGCAGAGAGCAGTGGTGAATACTCATACTGTGATCGAGCACGGCGTTCTCGTCAACAGCGGTGCTGTAGTGGATCACGATTCTCATGTGGCCCGCGGCGCACATATCGGACTGGGCAGTGTGGTGAAGGCCAACTGTAACATATCCCCAAAGCAAAAGGTAGAGGCCGGAGAGGTTATATTTTCTACCAGAAGGAAGATCGACGGTGTCAATGACCGGAACCTGGAGGACGCCATCTATGCGTTTGGTTTCGGCCCGAGATGCAGCTATGTGAAGCCCTTCGGCGCCGGGCATATCAATGAGACATATGCGGTCTACATGCCCGGGGAGGAGGGAGACGAGCTCTCCTACGTCCTGCAGCGGGTGAACAGCAATGTGTTCCGTGATCCTGCCGGTGTGATGGACAATATTTTCGGAGTGACAGAGTATCTGCGAAATGTGATCCGCCGGGAGGGCGGAGACCCGGACCGGGGAACTCTCTCCTATATCAAGACAAAGAGCGGCAGCAATTACTTCGAGGATGGCGAGGGAGAGCCGTGGCGGTGCTATAACTTTATCCCGGACTCGGAGTGCTATCAGATCGTGGAGGATCCGGAGCAGTTCTATCAGTCGGGCAGCAGCTTTGGACATTTCCTGAAGCAGCTCAGTGATTATCCGGCAGACAAGCTGAACGAAACGATTCCGGACTTTCACAACACAGTGAAACGATTCGGGGCATTCCAGGTGGCGCTGAAGCGGGATCTGAAGAACCGGGCTGCCTCCTGCCGGCCGGAGATCGACTTCGTGCTTGCCAGGGAGAAGGACTGCGGCGTGCTGGTAGAGCAGCAGGAAAATGGAAACCTGCCCCTGCGGGTTACCCATAATGACACGAAGCTGAATAACATCCTTTTCGACGGAAAGACCGGGAAAGGACTGTGCATCATCGATCTGGATACTATTATGCCGGGGCTTGCGGCAAATGACTTCGGTGATTCCATCCGGTTCGGCGCGGCCACAGCTGAGGAAGATGAGCGGGATCTGGACAAGATGCATTTCGACATCTCCCTCTATGAGCTGTATGTGAAAGGCTATCTGGAGGAGACGAAGGACGTGCTGACAGAGGCGGAGATCGACAGCCTGCCCTGGGGCGCAAGGCTGATGACGCTGGAGTGCGGGATCCGTTTCCTGACCGACTATCTCCAGGGAGACACCTATTTCAAGACCGAGTATCCGGAACATAACCTTGTCCGGGCAAGGACTCAGTTCCGGCTGGTCGATGAGATGGAGCAGCAGTTCGGTCGGATGCAGGAGATCATCAGGAAATATGCCGGTTAGTTTTATATCCGATGCATTTCATTTCCTGTGGATGTATATCAGACAGTATTATGGCCTGATGATCTTCCTTGCCGCATTCGTTGTCTGCTATATCCTGCTGATGCACCGGCTGAACAGCCCGCTCTTCAATAAGCTGAGGGAGCCGACGGCTCTGCTGGGCTTTGGGATCGAGATAGTGACGATTGTATATTTTACCCTTATGTTCCGGGACAGCTCTTCGGCCCATTCTTATGAGCTGGAGCTGTTCTGGTCCTATAAGGAGTGGATCATCCATCATAATGCAGCTCTGGGGATGGAGATCCTGAACAATATACTGCTGTTCTTCCCTCTGGGATTCATCATGACTGATGCTTTCAGGAAATGCCCTCTTAGGATCGTCTGCCTGGTATCCCTGATCCTGAGCGGCGCGGTGGAGTGCTGTCAGCTGATCTTCCGGCTGGGGCTCTTCGAATTCGACGACATCCTGAACAATGTGCTGGGGGCTGTTCTGGGCTGGTGCGTATTCCATCTGCTGAAGAATCTCCGCAGCCGGAAGCGGAGGAGAAAATGACTGGGGAAAATAAAATGAGTAATAAAAAACAAAAGAGAGATCACAGACTGGATAATATACGTGCTATTGCAATTATCTTGATTGTTCTGGGGCACAGTATTATTATATATTCTTCTTCCTGGAATTTATATCAGACGTCTGTATCAGTCCCTTTACTTGACGTCTTGAAGGATATTATTAATGTTATGCAGCTGCCTATATTCTTTGCATTATCGGGATATTTTTTCACCTATACACTGAAGAAGAAAAATATAGCAACGATAATAAGAGATAAAATTAAAAGACTATTAATACCGTTTCTGGCATTTGGATTATTGTGGCTTTTCCCTGTCCGCATGTTACTTGATTATCCGGGATATGAAAATGTAGGATTAGTGAATATTATAATTAATAAGATTTTGTTTGGATCAGACAATGGACATCTGTGGTATCTGCCGACATTATTTCTTATCTTTATTGTATATGCTTTTCTCATGTTTTTCGAAAGAAAATGTATCGGTGAACAGGCAGCTTACTATTGTAATTTTTTTGCAGGCATCTGTTTATATTTTCTGCAGATGAATTTTACGATTCCGTCATATGCCGGATTCTTTTGCAGGCACTTTATTTGGTTTAGTCTAGGATTGATAATCTGTAACTGTAATGCACATCTGGTAAGTTTAAAAGGATATGTCAAGTTTGCATTTATCATAACTGACGTATTTTGTATTGCGTTTTACATTTTCAGCAGAAATAATCTTGCTCTCTTTATATCAAGCATACTATCTGTTGTGATTATATTCTCATTAAGACTGAATTTTAAAAACAGATTAATTGATTTAATATCGGACAATAGTTATGGATTGTATTTATTTCATTCACCGCTTATTTATATAACATATACATATTTTGCAGAGTCATCACCGGTATTTGTAGTTTTTATGAACTTCTTCCTCTTTGGCGGGCTTAGTCTGTTATTTGCCTGTTTGCTGAGGAAATCCAGGTTTGCATTTTTAATGGGAGAATTTAGTTGATTTATAATTCTTGTTCATTTGTCCTCAGATATCCGCCATAAAGCTGTATTTATAGTTCTTCGGTAAGCAGGTTCCTGTTTGTATAAAGTACAGACAGGAACCTGCTGTTTTTGAGGAAATTGCTTTCTTTTGTTAATATATTGCCAGAAAATAGTAAATCTGTTGAAAAAGAAATGGAAGAGTGCTATGCTTGCGTTATTAAAAATTAACAAAAATATTATCAATTAAAAAATATAATCGACGAAATTGATAATATAAAAAGGAGGAAATCGGGGAAAGGTTGTCGGTTATAACTAAACGTGAAATTACAAGATTTTACTGTTAGGAAAGGGATCCCGTACGTTGGGGATACGGGACAAGGAAAAAAATATGAAAAGGAAATTTTTAAAGCAAGCACTTGGACTGGTGATCTGTCTGTCTATGGTTTGCCCGCAGGTAATGGTATCGGCGGCTCCGTTGCAGGAAATGAATGTGAAGACTATACAGGCTGAAGTGCAGAGTACATCAGATGACGGAAATGAACAGGTGACAAAAGTAGCTGAAGGACTTGTAACTGCTTTAATTGATGGCAAAGCAGCAGAAGGCGAGAGTTTCCAGGCAGCTGTAGAAGCAGCAGGTATCAATGCGGCGGATGTGGAAACGATTGAATTCCAGTCTGGTAATGTTACATCAGAAGACCTTGCTTATATTAAGGAAAACTGCGAGGCGCTTGAAACATTCAAACTTAACTTGACAGAGGAACTGACCTTTGACGCGGGAGCTACTGTATTACCTTCTCGTGCATTCGAGGATATGGAGAGTCTTGAGACAGTTGAACTTGGCGGATTTACAGAACTTGGATCATATTCTTTTGAAGAAACAAAATCTCTTGCAAATGTATCTATACCAGATGTAGTGAAGGTAGGACCATATGCTTTCATGCAGTCTCCTAGCGATGCTAGCACAGGCAAGGGAGTGGCTCTTAAGAGCATTGATCTGCCAAATGTAGAGACAATTTCGAATTACGCATTTTCAAATTGCCATGAATTGACAGAAGTTAATATGCCGAAGGTAGAGAAGATAGACTCAAGAGCCTTTGACGGCAAGAAATTAACGGAGATACATCTTCCTGCAACGATTAAAGAATTAGCAAAAGAAGCCTTCTATTGTAAAAATGGCACCCAAAAGAAAGAGATTCATGTGACGATAGATAGCATGACTCCGCCACAAATTACTAAATATGCAACACCGTTTACAGGAGCTACACCGGAATCTACTCTGACGGTTCCAGAAGAAGCATTGGACGCATATATGGCGGATACAAAGTGGTATGATGCAGAAGACCATACCTGGGCAGGCCTGAAGCTGCCGGAGCAGCAGACTGTTGTAACAGCGAATATCAATGGAACATCATACAATGGCGCGTCACTGGAAAAGGCTGTGGAGAAAGCAGGACTTACTGCCGAGGAAGTGACATCACTTACCATTGAATCCGGTAAAGTTACTCAGGATGATCTGGCTTATATTACAACGTTAGATACGCTGGAAGATTTCACGATGAATCTGGACGGTGACCTGACTCTGATCGGAAAAGATGGCAATGCTACAACCGTACTCAGTGAGGACACAGCTGTGCTTGAATTTGCTGACGCAAAGAGCGGATCCAGTAAGGGCAGCCTGAGGAACCTGACTCTTGGCGGTATTACAGAGGTTCAGAATGGCGGTCTGGAATCTGATTCCGTAGAAGTCATCAATATGCCTGATGTCGTGACGGTAGGAAAGAGTGCATTTTCTGGAATGGGATGGCTGGAAGAAGTGGATCTGAGCAGTGCCAAAGAGATTGGTGAGAGTGCTTTCTTTAATTGTACAAGACTGACAACCCTGACGATGGAGAAGGTTGAGATTCTGAAGAAAGGTGCGTTTAAGTATACGAACTCACTGAAGAAAGTGACATTCCCGGCAACATTGAAGACAATTGAAAATATTGAGTTTGGTGTAGTAAGCCAGGGAAATAAAAATGGTACAAAGATCACAATGCTTGGTTCCACACCT
Organism: uncultured Mediterraneibacter sp.; assembly: GCA_944381495.1. Lineage (GTDB taxonomy): Bacteria > Bacillota > Clostridia > Lachnospirales > Lachnospiraceae > Mediterraneibacter. The sequence continues at coordinate 94,884 of CALWLJ010000001.1, forward strand.
CCGATAGTAGCGTCAGGCGCATTTAAGGGTGTAGCAAGCAGCGGTGGAACACAGTCCACTGTAACAGTCCCGGCAGGAGCACTTCAGACTTATGTCAACGATGTTAATGAAAAAGCAGATGTAACCGGCGTTCTTAAGATTAAAGATACGATCTGGAATAACCTGTATCTGAAAGAAGAAGGAAGCTATCGGATCGACTATGATACGGGAAACAGCTGGGAAACACAGTATGCATTTGTAAAGGCAGGAGCTGCTCTGACAGAGAAACAGATTCCTACAGCAAATGCAGAAGAAGGCTATGAATTTGCCGGCTGGAATACAAAGAAAGACGGCTCCGGCGATTGGATAACAACTGAGACAGCTATTACAAAAGACAATATCAAAGTTTATCCGGTATTCGAAGAAGCGGTTGTTAATGTAACCGCGGAAATTAACGGCCAGTCTGTTGGCGGCGAAACGCTGGAAGAAGCTATCACGGCATCTGGAATCGATGCAGGGGATGTGACGTCTATCAAGTTTGTATCCGGCAATGTGACAAAAGATGATCTTACATATATCAGAGATAACTGTGATGATCTTGAATCACTGGTACTGAATCTGACAGACGGACTGACCTATGATAATGGCTCTACCGTACTGCCGATGAAAGCATTTACTAAGATGAGATATCTTAAGAATGTGGAACTGGGCGGATTTACTGAGATTGGTTCGAGGGCATTCCAGAATTCCGGAATTGAGACGATCTCCATCCCGGATGTGACGGTCATTAACAGCCAGGCATTCCAGGAATGTACAGCGCTTGAAAGCGTTGATATGCCAAAGGTTGAGACAATCGGTTCCAGCGCATTCTACTGGACAGACAGTTTGAAGGAAGTAACGCTGCCTGCAAGCATTACAAGTCTGAATGGCTGTGGATTTGGCGCTACGAAGAATGGTTCCATGGACAACTTCCACCTGATTATGGAGAAGACGACGCCTCCGGAAACCAAAGGAAGAGTTATTGAAGGAGAAGGAACGGTTACAGTTCCGGCGGGAAGCCTGTCTGCATACCTTGACGAGACAGATTTCAACAAGTACTTTACATCCGAAGGAGATGTCCAGTGGGCAGGACTTTACGTAGAAGATCCGTCTTACAGCATGGTTACATTCCACGGAACAAATGCAGGCCAGACTGCTTATGCATATGTGGCAAACGACACAGCAATTACAGAGGCTCAGATGCCGGCATTTACACAGGATGGTTACGTATTGGCAGGATGGAATACAAGCAAGGACGGCTCTGGTGAAGCGCTGAATGTGGGCGATACACTGGATGGCAATATGGATGTATATGCTCAGTGGGAAGTAGAAGTGAAGGATACAACAGCTCCTACAGCTCAGATTTCCACGGACGGAAAACTGCAGAACATTGACCAGGAGAAGCCGTACAATATTAACATCAGCCTGAAGTTCCATGATGATACAGCTCTTGACTATTACGTGCTGAATGACAAGGAGAAGCCGACAGGCATCACAGGAACATGGGGCGATGGTAATTACCAGAATATCAAGTCCTACCTGAACGAAGGCAACGGCGAGGAAGGCAAGAATACACTGACTGTATATGACAAGGCGGGCAATTCCACTACATATACATTCTATGTGGATCAGACGAAGCCGGAGCTTGTCGGTGAGTTTGTCATCACACCGGACAATGGACAGATGAGCACATCCAAGACGGTTACATTTACAACCTCAGAGCCGATCCAGGTACTGGAAGGCTGGACAGAAGTGGCAGATTCCAACGGAACGCAGTGGCAGAAGGAGTTCACAGAGAACTTCAAGGGCGAGATCAAGTTTACGGATATCGCAGGAAATGAATCCGACGCTTATAAATTAGAAGTGAAGCGGATCGAGAATGTGAAGCCGGAAGCAGAGATTACCTATTCCAACAACGGACAGCCGACGAACCAGGATGTAGTAGTAACGGTTAAGACAAATGTAGAGTGTCAGACACCGGACGGATGGGAAAGAGTACCGGGAAGTGCTAAGAGGAACGAGTTCCAGAAGACATACAGCGAGAATACAACGGAGACAGTTACATTTGTAAGCCTGTCCGGAGTATCTGCAGAGTTTGAGATCAATGTTACAGGAATTGACAAGGTGGCTCCGGTTATCACGGATGTTGCGATCAGTCCTGAGAACAGTCAGATGAGTACATCCAAGACGGTTACGATTACTGCTGATGAGGCGGTACAGTGCCCGGGCGAAGGCTGGACAGAAGTAGAAGGATCTGATGGAACTCAGTGGGCCAAAGTTTATACAGAGGCCAAGAAGGACAGCATAACGGTAACAGATATTGCAGGAAATGTATCCGAGAAAGCAAGCTTCGAAGTTAAGAGAATTGAAAATATTGCTCCGACAGCAGAGGTAGCTTACTCGAATGACGGTCAGCCTACGAATGAGGATGTGACTGTGATCATTTCCACAAATGTGGAGTGTAATGTTCCGGACGGCTGGGAGAGAGTACCGGGAAGTGCAAAGAGAAATCAGTTCCAGAAGACATATAGTGAGAATACGGAAGAAACCGTAACACTTACAAGTCTGTCGGGAGTAACGGGAAGCGTAGTTGTTACTGTTACCGGAATTGATAAAGTGGCTCCTGAAGCGGATGTTGAATATTCAACAACAGAGATCACATCCGGAAGTGTGATCGTTACGATCCGCGCAAATGAACCGATCCAGACACCGGAAGGCTGGACAAAAGTTGACGATGTTACATTTACAAAGGAGTATACTCATAACGTAGACCGCAACGTCAATATCTATGACCTTGCAGGAAACGGAAATGATGTAGATATCCGTATCACAAACATTGTTCAGAACAAAGAAGTGACAGTCAGCTATGTGGATGAGGCAACTGGTGAGACGGTAGGAATAGAGACAATCTCTGTTGAGGAAGACAGCTATCAGTTCAACACAAGTATTCTGCAGAATATTCCGCAGGGATATGAGATTGTAAATGTCGGTGATACTCTGATCAATAAGGATGATAATACAGCCGAAGTAAAAGTAAGGATTCCGGCTGACCAGGCTGAGGCAAAACTTGTGATCTGGTGGATGGACGAGTGGGGCATTCCTCTTACTGATGAAGGTGGAGAGCCCTGGAAGATGGAACTGACCGCCAGAGGAACAGAAGGAGAAAAACATACATTTACAAAGGATGACTGGGAGCTGCCGGAAGGATATGAATATGTATCCGACACAGACAAATGGCTGGCTGAACAGGACTTTATCGTAAAATATGGAGAGACTCTGGATACATTAAGTATTGCGATCTGCCCGGAAGGAACCAGCGGAGTAGGAAGATAATATAAGTAAGAAGACAGCATAATAAGAAGACAGCATAATAGGAAGAGCCCCCGTGAGGGATTGTGCAGATAGAACTGCACAGTTCCCTGCGGGGGCTTTTTGCGCCGAAATCCCGGGATACGCCTTCCTGATCTTCCGGTGATCAAGCTGTGTACGTTCATCCGGATGTCTGATAAATGTATTTTTATTATAATATGCAGGAATTGGGATAAATGGTATAAAATTGGGATAAGTGGTGATTCAACGGACGAAGGGAAAATATATAATATTTATATGCTTTGGTTTTCATGCCGGAGTATGAGGTGTATTGAGCTTTGAAACAAATGAGAGTTATGGTCTGTGATGACGAAATGTATGACAGAGGAGAACTGGTACAGTCTGTGAAGGCAGTCTGGCCGGAGGCCCGGATCGATGTGGCCGGCAGCGGACAGGAAGTGATCCGCAGCATTCAGAAAGGTACAGGGTATGACCTGATCTTTCTTGATATTTATATGGATAATGTAGACGGGATCCAGGCAGGTAAATGGATACACGAGAATTTCCCGGAACTGAAAATGGTTTTTGTGAGCAACAGCAGGGATTTCGGTCCGGAGCTGTTCGCGGTGAACGCTCTCCACTATCTTGTAAAGCCCTGGGAGCAGAAGGATATGGAGGAGATCAGAAGGCGGTTTGAAGAGAGTGCCCGCAAGAATGCGGTGCTCCATACCGGCATACGGGAAACAGAGGAGATACCTTTTCAGAGGATTTCTTATATAGACAGTGATCATAACAACCTGCATATTCATCTGCTGAACGGATCGATCCTCACTGTCAGAGACAGCATTCAGCGATTCATGGAGAAGCTGGACGAACGTTTCCTTCGTATTAACAGGGGCGTTATCGTCAACATGGAGGCGGTGGAGAAGATGAATACACAGTCCTGTGAGATCGCAGGAGTGACATTTATGCTCAGCCGGAAGACCAGGGCGGAAAGCAGAAAAAAATATAATGACTATATGTTTGAAGCTGCAATGCGGATCACATAGAGGTGTGCGTGGCGGGGACAGACAGCAGACAGATATATGTCTGCATACAGTTTTGCGGAATCCTGATACAGGCTCTTCCGATTGTTTTCTTGCTTTTTGTACCTTATGGTATAAGGCAGATGAGAGTGTCCAGAAGGATATTAGTACCGGTGATGGCCGCAGGAATAATCCTGGCAGGAACAGCAGAGGCAGTAATATTGTATGACGGAAGCTGTCGGGCAGGAGAAGATGCGGCGGCTTGCTGGTTATGGGGCAATCTCATTTTATTGTGCATGTTCAGTATTGAGACGGCTGCCTATTTCCTGGCGGTGAAAAAGGAAGCCGGAACCAGGCTTCTGACCTGGCTGATCGTACTGCATTATGGAACGTTCCTGTATGCAGTGACCGAGACCGTGGAAAAACTCCTCGAGATCCGGGTCTATGGCAGCGGGTTCAGGCCGTGGTCCACGGTCAGCATTATTATATACGTTATCATAACTGCTATTACTTATCCATTTATATACAGACTGATGAAGCAGCACAGATCTGAACATATGCATACATCCAACCGGAAGAAGCTTTGCATGGTCACTATAATCTCTGTTCTGCTTCTTATATTATACATATGTTCTCTGAGCGCAGAACAGAAGCTGTATTATTTCCTGAAAGACGGAGCAGGCGAGCTGTGTATCCTGATCTGGATGGCCAGCATGATCCTGATGGATATATTCGCATATCACTTCTATCTGCGCAGGCTGCAGACAGCAGAAAAGCAGATAGAAGAACTGGAGCGGACCAGCGCCATGCTGGCTGCTGCGGAAAGTCAACAATATCAGTCATTCAGTGACCGGCTCGGCGAAGACCGGAGGATGTACCACAATATGAGACATCATTTCCGGACAATGGCTTCGCTGGCAGACAGAAAACAGTATGACCGTCTTGAGGATTACCTGAAAAGGTATCTGAAAGAATGGGAAAAGATTGCCGACAGAGATATCTGCGGCAATCCAATGTTCAATGTGATCCTGGGATATTACTTCTCTCTTGCGGAGAAGAAAGGAATCCGGGTGGAAACAGACATCAGTATCAAAGAATACTATCCTTTCGATATAACAGATATGACAGTTCTCCTTGGAAATGCCATGGAGAATGCCGTTGAGGCATGTGAGGACTCGGGAGCGGACCAGCCGTTTATCCGGATCATGCTCAGACAGGTGAAGCAGTCCTTCCTTATTAAAATAGAGAACTGCATGGCCCCGGAGGGGGAAGAGGGCATGAAAAAGAAGTTCAGGAAGAGTCCGGGAGCCGAAAACGGCGGCACAGCCGGCCCTGTAAGGCGGGACCGCGCGGGCGGGGATGGGATCGCCAGTATGAGAGCGGTCGCCAAGAAATACGACGGCAGTCTGGAATACCGGACAGAAGGAGAGACATTTATCCTTCGGATAGTATTGAATATACCTGACAAAACAGCAGCAGTATAGCTGGAAAGGGGATGATGCTTTTGAAACTGAAAGACGGCCTGATCCTGCGGGAGGTTGCCGGACAGTACGTGATCGTGCCGACCGGGAAGCGGGTGCAGGAAGTGACCAGTATTGTTTACATCTCTTCTTCAGCAGCCTACCTCTGGGACTACATGAAGGATCATGAGTTCGAGAAAGAGGATCTGGTGCAGAGGATCATGGAGCACTACACCGGTGTGACGGAGGAAAAGGCGGCGGAAGATGTGGAGAAATTCCTGAAAATACTGTCGGACAACAACATCATGGATGATGGAATCAAGCGAGGCAGGGTATTTGTCCGGATGCCCAAGAAGGATGAATCATGAGTACGGAATTTGAACCTGCATGCCGGAGAATGGAATGGCTGGATCCCTTTTATAAATCTGTCTGGGAAAAGGCATTCGCAGATGCGATCCCTATATCCGGAACTTTTGAGCTTACCCCGCGGTGTAACTTCAATTGCCGGATGTGTTATGTCCATCTGAAGCCGGATCAGATCCCGAAATACGGAAGAGAACTGACGGCGAAAGAGTGGATCCGGATCGCAGAAGAAGCGAAAGAAGCCGGAACTACCTGGTTGTGCGTTACCGGCGGAGAGCCGCTGATGCATCCGGAGTTCGAGACGATCTGGAAGGAACTGTGCTCCATGGGATTCTTCATCACTTTGCAGACAAACGCTTCCCTTATCAAAGGGAAAACGGCAGATCTGCTGGCGAAGTATCCGCCGAGAGGGGCGAAGATCACCCTCTATGGATCCAGCGATGAAGTCTACGAAAAAGTATGCCGCGTCAAGCACGGATTTACTGACGCAGACGCCGGGATCCGCGCTCTGTGCGAAATGAAGATTCCGGTACAGCTGATCAGTACGGTGATCCGGCAGAACGAAGATGATATAAAGAGGATGGCGTTCTACGCATACATCCACAGACTCCCATGGATGGCAACCGGAGGGATCAAAGCCTCCTGCAGAGGAGCCGAGAGCGAGGCCCGGCAGGTCCGTGTGGAGAATAAACTGGAAGAACAGAAAAGAGAAGAAATCAAACGGAGGCTGGAAAAAGTCCCGGTTGATATAAACAGAAAACCCTGTACATACTGCAAGGACTACCGCCTGGGATACTGGGTGGTGTGGAATGGTGATATGAGGTTCTGCAGCTTTTTGAATGAACCGAATATCCCGGTGAGAGACATGCCGTTTCAGAAGGCCTGGGAAGAGCTGATCCGATATGAGGAAGCTCTGGAATGGCCTGAGGAATGCAGGACATGCGAGGCACAGAAAGTGTGCTTCAAGTGCGCCGGGACTCTGGCGGCCGAGTGCGGGAGTCCGCATCGGGTGACAGAGGAGTATTGCGGCAGGGTTAGGAAGATTTATGATGAAATGAAAGGTGAGTGAAAATATGAGTAATGGAAGTAATTATGTACAAGCACCTTATGAAGCGGTTGAGGCAAATGCAATATCTACGTATGCTGGCATACCATCAGGAGCCACAATAGTAAGGGGAATTTATTATAAGTGGGGGGATGGTGGTTTTACTAGTCGAGGGTGGATGTCTAATATTGAAGGATCTCCTACTAATATTTATCCGGAATTTAGCGTACTGCAAGAAAATGTGAGAGACCAAGCTGTAGCTCAGTATGTTGCTACCAAGGGTGATTTGGATGATGTATTTTTCTATTGGAGTCAGCACTATACTTTGGAGGGATGGGATAATTTTTACAATGCAGTTGGTGTGGACTCTGGATGTATGGATGTTGACCATAGCCAGTCCTAATATCATTATTGTATGAAAATATATTCAATAGCCAATATAAAGATGGGGGTTATCCGAGTCTGTCTAAGTGAAGTGTGGATGAAAAAATTTTTTCTTAGAGATCAAACTGAAAATGGAAACTTATTAGTGATAACATATGCACAAAACGTTATTACAGAGTATGGCGTAAATATTATGAATATCCCTAACTTTAGTGATAAAATACTTTTTAATGATTACTGTATTGCAATAGTAAATGACGATTGGTCCAAAGCTGAGTTAATTACTAACAGTACTTCTATCCAATATAATCATTATAAAGATATTGTTTTAAAAATCTTTTATACCCATGCTGTCCAGCGCCACATGATCCAACTTCACAGCTCCCTGATTTCCACCAACAACCGCGGTCTGATGTTCCTTGGTCCATCCGGCATCGGCAAGACCACCCAGGCCGAGCTCTGGAACAAGTACCGCGATGCGCTGATCATCAACGGAGACATCGTATTTGTCCAGGAAACGGAAGACGCCTTCCTTGGCTGGGGTACTCCATGGCATGGTTCTTCACCCTACTGTGAGAATACCAGTGTGCCTGTCCACGCCATGATCGTGTTGAAGCAGGCGACGGAGAATTCCATTCGGGAGCTGACAGGATTCGAGAAAGTATCTGAGGTGTCCAACAGTGTGTTTTATCCGCGATGGCTGGAGAACGGTATGGAACTCTGCCTGGAAACTCTGGATCATCTCCTGTCGAAGATCCCGGTCTATGAACTGTCCTGCCGTCCGGATGAGGACGCCGTGCGGCTGGTAGAGAAAACAGTATTTAAATGAAAAAGGGAAATCTCATTCCCATATACCGTGAGGAATCTCGGCGGGATGTGGGAATGAGATTTTATTGTGTAAGTAAAGGAGCGCGGCAGGTTCTATGAGCGATATCAGGCGGATCATCCGCAGGATCAAAGAGGGAAGGCTGAAGCAGCTGATCGCGGAGCTGCTCTGGATGTACGCCTATGTGCGGAAATACTGGCTGTTGATCGGCGTATATGTTCTGCTTGGAGCGTCGGGATCGGTTCTTGCATTGGGGACGTCCATGGTGAGTCGGGATCTTGTGGACGCAGTGACAGGAGTGAATTCTCTGGAGATCGTAGGCGTTGCCGCCACTTATGTCGGCGTGGGTGTTGCGCAAATATTCATTAATGCGGTGAAGTCCAGGCTGTCTTTGAAGGTCCGCCTTAAGGTGACCAATGAGATCCGGGCGGATATATATGAGCAGGTATTGCGGACCAACTGGGAGTCTCTGGCGAAGTATCGTTCCGGTGACTTGCTTTACCGGGTGAACGGTGACGCGGGAATGGTAGCGAATACGATCCTTACCTTTCTGCCTAACGTGGTGACTACACTGATCAGCTTCGGCGGCGCTTTTATTGTTGTTATGCAGAATGACCCGTGGATGGCTCTGATCGCCCTGATGGGTGCGCCTATTTCTTTCCTGACTTCCCGGTACTCGGCGAAGCGGATGCGGGACTTCCAGCGGGACAATCAGAATGTAGCCAGCGACCGGACTGTATTCGATCAGGAGACCTTCCAGAATCTGCAGTTTATCAAGGCTTTCGGGATGCTGGACCGGGTGACGGAGAAGTTCCACCGGATCCAGCAGGAGACGGTGGATATTGCGCTGAAGCAGAATAAGTTCCAGCAGACCATGACCATCGCTACCTCTCTTGTAGGACAGGCGGTGGGCTATGCCTGTTATGGATTTGCCGCTTTCCGCCTCTGGCAGGGGCAGATCAGCTATGGAACCATGACCATGTTTGTATCCATGGCAGGATCGCTCCGGGGATCATTCAGCAGTATCCTGAACCTGATGCCCCAGGTTATCCGTGCCGGCATCAGTGCGGAGCGGATCATGGAGATCACCGGGCTCCCGAGAGATTCCATGGAGAATCAGGAGGAGGCGGAGGAGATCAAGCGCCGTGGGAAAGAGGAAGGTGTCTATGTACATATGGACTCGGTAGACTTCGCCTACGAGGAAGAGAAGTGGATCTACAGGGATGCAGACTTCCGGGCGGAGCCGAGGGAGATCGTTGCTCTCATCGGTCCTTCCGGACAGGGGAAGACGACCACGCTGAATCTGATACTGGGGCTATATCATCCCCAGAAAGGGGAGATCACCATAGGGAACCCCAGCGGGATGGAGCTTCCGGCCTCTTCGGCTACCCGATGTATGTTCAGTTATATTCCCCAGGGGAATACTATGTTTTCCGGTACGATTGCCGACAATATGCGCATGGTGAAGCCGGATGCCACAGATGAGGAGATCCGGTCAGCCCTTGAGGCTGCATGTGCCTGGGAGTTCGTGGAGAAGCTGGATCACGGTATTGACACGGAGGTACGGGAGAGAGGTACCCGTTTTTCCGAAGGACAGAAGCAGAGACTGTCCATTGCCCGGGCCCTGCTGGCGGATGCTCCGGTGATGATCCTGGATGAGGCCACCAGTGCGCTGGATGTAGCGACCGAGAGACGGGTCCTTCGGAGGATCATTAAGAAAGAGCCCCACCGTACAGTGATCGTGGCGGCTCACCGTCCCAGTGTCTTCTCCATGTGCAGCCGGGTGTACAAGATCGGGGAAGGACGTGTGTCTGAGGTAGACGAGGAAGGGATCCGTCAGTTCCTGGACGAGTTCTGATCCTGTGAAATATTGTACCAGGCAGCTGGCAGGAGAAAACGGAAAGGAACAGAGTTACCCGGAGGAAGCGGGAAAGAGGAGAATATCAACAGGAGAACACGACAGAGGAAAGAATATGGGTATGAGAATTGTCAGGACCGTAGTGGTCGTTATTACAATTTTATCTTTTGCATTATTCGGGATAACCGAAGTGATCCGGCTGGTGAACCGGGATACCAGCCTGCCGGAGATCACAAGCGACAGGGAGGTTCTTGAGATTTCCTGTGATTATACGGAGGAGCAGCTCCTGGAAGGGCTGACGGCAAGCGATGAGGATGATGGAGATCTGACGTCCCAGATCATTGCGGGCTCATTTTCCAGATTTATTGACAAGGGTGTCTCCAATATCACGTACGTGGTGTTTGATTCGTCTGACCAGCCGGCCACCCTTACACGAGAGGTGCGTTTTACCGACTACCATTCTCCCAGATTTACACTGACCGAGCCGCTGGTATTTGCAGAGGAGGAAGGCAGCTATACCGAGGCTATGAACCGGATCGGCGCACAGGATATGCTGGATGGTGACCTGAAGGACTGGATCACTCAGACGGAAACGGATCTGAACTACCAGAGAGCCGGCAGCTATACCATGACGGTAGAGGTCAGCAACAGCTTCGGTGATACTTCTACGGTGGGACTCCCGGTCCATGTAGTCAGTGCGGAGAGAAGAACGATGGATATTGAACTCAGTACTTCGATCGTGTATATCAGCACCGGCGGCAGCATTGATCCGGATTCCTACGTGCAGCGTGTGACAGATGCGCAGGGAAATGAAGCAGATGCGGGGAGGGTGAATGTCTCTTCCAATGTGGATACGCAGACGCCGGGCGTCTATGAGATACATTATGAAGTTTCCGATGGCGGCAGTACAGGGGAGACCTGGCTGACGGTCATTGTAGAAGGATAGGAGGGACAGGATGAACCGGGAATTATTCCGACTGGATGAGATCAGCTGGAGGGGTCTGTGCATGGATCTGCTCCGCAATGCCTGGATGATCCTGATGGCGGCGGCAGCCGTATGGTTCGCTGCCACAGGACTCTACAATATTACATATGAACCGGCTTACACGGCGTCTGCTACTCTGGTGGTGACTGTACGCGGGGAGTCCAGTGCTTACTCTTCGCTTTCGGTGGCGTCGTCTATGGCTGATGTGTTCGGACAGGTGTTCCAGAGCGAAGCACTCAGGAACAGGATCATTGAGGATGTGGGAGAGGAGATCCAGGGGACGATCACCTGTGCGCCCATCGAGGAGACGAATCTGCTGGTGCTCAGTACTACCTGTCCGGATCCGAGGCAGGCATACCTGTTTATCAATTCTGCCCTGCAGCACTATGAGGAGGTGGCCGGAGATGTATTTGCCAATGCGTCTCTTCAGATCGTACAGGAGCCGGAGGTGCCTTCCGAACCGTCCAATTCTTCCTGGCTGCTGACCAGAAGGACCCTTCTGGCCCTGGGCGGAGCATTTGCGATGGCCTGCCTGATCTGTCTGTTCTATGTACTGCGGTTTACAGTGAAGAATGCGGTCTGTGCTTCTCGTCAGCTGGACGGGAGGATCCGCGGGACGATTCCGTTTGAGCGGAAGAGCGGGGCACTTCTGCAGGAAGGATCTATATGGAAGCAGGAGAAATCAAAGCAGGCGCTGCTCCTTACTTCTCCGCTTGTCAGCATGGACTTCGCTGAGGCACAACGCCGTGCAGAGGCAAGGACGGAGGCGCATATGCGCCGGAAGGGCCAGCAGGTCCTGCTCGTTACCAGTGTGACGGAGAATGAAGGGAAATCAACCATAGCAGCGAATATCGCTCTCGCTATGGCAGAAAAGCATAAGAAGGTACTGGTGGTGGACGGAGACCTGCGTCAGCCGTCCCAGTATAAAATATTTGAGCGCAGGGAGCGCCGCGGCAGTTCTCTGGAAAATGTGCTGAAGGACGGCACGGACTGGCATGATGTGGTCATGTACAACGAGAAGGACAGTATCAGCCAGATCTTCCAGTTCCGGGCCGCGTCTGATCCTTCCCGTCTCATGAACCGGCTTGCTGAAACCGGTCTGGTGGAAGAGTGGAAGCAGGAGTTTGACTATATTGTGATAGACTGTTCTCCGACTGCGGTGTCTACAGACGCGGAGATCTGGATAGCATTGGCCGATACGGTGCTTCTCGTTGTGCGGGAGGACTGGGCTGATGTACGTGTGATCAACGATACGGTGGATATGATATGGCAGAGCGGAAAGGACTTTGCAGGATTCGTACTCAATGCATTCCACCGGGAGTGGGCTGCCGGAAGCTCAGAATACGGATACGGCGGTTACGGACAGGAGAAAGGATAGGGATATGGAAGAACAGAGAAATGATATTGTGTCAAATGCCAGAGAGGACGAGATGGAGATCGATCTTGTACTGCTTATTGGCGCCATGTGGAAAGGTTTTCTCCGGTTCTGGTGGCTGGTTCTTGCGCTGATCGTGATCGGAGCAGCCGGATTTTCCATATTTCAGGCTGTGGGATATGAACCCATGTACCGCAGCAGCGCTACTTTCACCGTTTCAACCGGGGACGGTTCAAGCGGAAGCTACAGTTTTTACTACAACAGCAGCACGGCTGATCAGATGTCGAGGACCTTTCCCTACATCCTGAACAGCAGCTTCTTCCGGAGCACTCTGCTGGAGCAGCTGGGGACGGATACACTGAATGGAACGATCTCGGCGGAGACGATAACAGACTCTAACGTGGTCACCATGACAGTGGAGAGTTCAAGTGCGGAGGATGCGGTGACGATCCTGAATGCCGCTCTTGAGATATATCCGGATACGGCCCGTTTTGTGTTGGGAGATATCAGCTTTAACTATCTGAACGAGCCGGAGACGCCGGGAGCACCATACAATCAGATGAGTATGCCACGTTCTGTTGCACTGGGCGGCGGCGCCGGTGCATTCGTGGCACTCTGTTTCCTTGGAATTACGGCTCTCTTCCGAAAGACAGCCAGGAATCCGGAAGAAATGAAGAAAGTCACCAGCCTCCGCTGTCTGGCTTCCATACCTCATGTCAGGTTCAAGGCGAGGAAGAAGCAGAAGAATACCAGTATCCTTGTCTGGGACAATAAGGTCCCATACAGCTACAGGGAGAGTCTCCGCGCGCTGCAGATCCGTCTGGAGAAGGAGCTGAAGAAGAGAAGCGGAAAGATACTCCTTGTTACAAGTACGTCTGCAGGAGAGGGCAAGTCCTCTCTGGCAGTGAATCTGGCGGAAATGTTTGCGGAGAGAGGACAGGAAGTCCTCCTGATCGACGGAGACCTGCGCAAGCAGGCAGACGCAAGAATGCTCCGGCTTCGGAATGGATTCTCCCTGGCGGATGCGGCGAAAGGCGATAAGGACCCGGAGGAACTGCTCCGGAAAGTGCACAAGACTTCTCTCTGGTTCCTGGGAGGGACGAGAGCGATCCGGCAGCCGGCGCCTGCTCTTACCAGCCGGAAAACCGTAGACTTTATCCGGAAGGTACGGGAGAAGATGGACTATATTATCATTGACACACCTCCATGCGAGATGTTCCAGGATACGGGAATCCTGGCAGACCAGGCGGATGGGATCTTATATGTTGTAAAGCATGATTTCGCATCCCAGCAGAAGATATGGGAGGGTATCTCTTCCCTGAGAGGCAGAAAAGCAGCATTCCTCGGGTATGTGTTTAATGATTATCCGGAGTCAGTGAGCGAATACGGGTATGGAAGGTATGGCGGCTACGGAAATTACGGATACCGGAAGAACCGTTACAGGTACGGTTACGGACAGGAAGCTCCGGCCGGGGAGGAGAACAAGGGCCATGATTGATCTTCACTGTCATATCATCCCCGGGATTGATGACGGGGCCGGAACAATCGAAGACTCACTGGAGATGGCAAGGATCGCCGTGGAGAATGGCACGAGGATCGTTGCCGCCACCTCTCACGGGGACTTTGCCCGGGTGGAGCCGGGAGAATATGTCCGGTACTATGTGAAGAAGCTTGTCAGTCTCAGGAAGGTGCTGGAAAAGGAAGGTATTCCGCTGAAAGTTGCAGGCGGCATGGAGCTCCTCGTAAATGAGGAGCTCCTGCGTTATGCGCAGGATCACCCGCTTCCCGCTATTAACGGAGGGAGATATATCCTGGTAGAGTTCCGATTTGACGTATCTGCTGATCTGGCTGAGAAGAGTCTGGACAGGCTGAGAGGGCTTGGGTGGAAGCTGGTGCTGGCGCATCCGGAGCGATACGACTTCATCCGGCGGGATCCGTCGAGAGCCCGTGAACTGTACCGGGCCGGTACGGTACTGCAGATCAACAAGGGAAGTCTCTCCGGCGCCTTCGGAAGACTTGCTTCGCGGGCAGCTGATCAGATGCTCTGGGAAGGGATCGCCGGGGTGGTCGCTTCTGACGCTCATGATCCGGTTCTGCGTACCATTGATCTGGAGGATACAGCAGCGATACTGGATCTGTATTACGGCAGCGATGCATCGAGGATCCTGCTAAAGCGCAATCCATATCGGATCCTGAAATCCACTCCTCCAGGATGAGCCCTGAACGGAGACAGGAGACGGTGTTTTCTGATATGCGCGAACCTTTGCCATCTCGGATGACATATTGTTTTCTCATGAAAAGCGCGCAGACACTGAGAAAACTGACAGCCGCTGCATTTGTAGAAAAATTGTTCATTTTTTTAAATATATTGACATTCTCACATATACAGTGATATTATAGTCCACGTAGTTGCTGTAAATTAGAGGTAATAAAATTTCAGGAGGATTCCGCAGAGGGAATGAGATTTTATTACCTTTTTCTATTGAGAAAGCATAGGATATACAATAAAGGAGGAGTATGACAGTATGTGTGGTATTGTTGGATACGTAGGAGATTCCCAGGCGGCGCCGATCCTGCTGGAGGGCCTGGCCAAGCTGGAGTACCGGGGATATGATTCCGCCGGGATCGCGGTGCGCAATGAGGAGACAGGTAATATTTCGATTGTGAAGGCGAAGGGAAGGCTGAAGATCCTGTCCGAGAAGACGGACGGAGGAGCAGCTGTGCCGGGTACATGCGGTATCGGTCATACACGCTGGGCTACTCATGGAGAGCCTTCTGAGAACAACGCTCATCCCCACTGTACAGAGGATAAGTCTGTTGTACTTGTACACAATGGAATTATCGAGAATTATCAGGAACTGAAGGATAAGCTGTCCAGATCCGGATATACATTCTATTCTCAGACAGATACAGAGATCGCAGTGAAGCTTGTGGACTACTACTATAAGAAGACAGGTACCCCGCTGGAGGCACTGACCCGCTCCATGCTTCGTATCCGCGGTTCTTATGCATTTGGCGTGATGTTCCATGATTATCCGGGCAGACTCTTTGCAGCGCGCAAGGACAGTCCGCTGATCATAGGCAAGAACGAGACCGGCAGCCTGATCGCGTCAGATGTGCCGGCTATCCTGGATAAGACGAGAAATGTATTCTATATCGGCAACATGGAGATCGCAGAGCTGACCCGCGACGAGATCCATTTCTACAACATCGACCGGGAAGAGATCCAGAAGGATATGGTAGAGATCAAGTGGGACGCCGAAGCGGCAGAGAAGGGCGGCTATGAGCATTTCATGCTGAAGGAGATCCACGAGCAGCCCAAGGCGGTGCAGGATACGGTAGGCGCCTATGTGAAGTCCGGTAAGATCGGTCTGGAGGAGGTCGGACTTACGGACGAGGTTCTCAGCGGAGTGAAGCGTATATATATCGTGGCCTGCGGTTCCGCATATCATGTGGGGATGGTCGGAAAATACGTGCTGGAAGATCTGGCCCGTGTACCGGTGGAAGTGGACCTGGCGTCAGAGTTCCGTTACCGCAATCCTATCCTTATGGAGGACTCCCTCGTGATCGTAGTTTCCCAGTCCGGTGAGACCGCAGACAGTCTGGCTGCGCTCCGTCTGGCGAAGGAAAAGGGAGTACCGGTGCTCGGCGTTGTCAATGTCGTCGGCTCCAGCATTGCCCGTGAGAGCGACTATGTTCTCTATACCTATGCAGGACCGGAGATCTCCGTTGCTACGACGAAGGCCTACAGCACTCAGCTGATCGCCATGTATCTGCTGGCGATCCAGACTGCTTATGTGAAGGCTCTGATCAGCGAGGAACGTTACGGAGAGCTCATCGCAGAGCTTGGCAGACTGCCGGAGAAGATCCAGAAGACTCTGGATGACAAGGAGAGGATCCAGTGGTTCGCCAGCAAATATGCCAATGCAAAGGACATTTTCTTCATCGGCCGGGGCATCGACTATGCGATCAGCATGGAAGGCAGCCTGAAGATGAAGGAGATCAGCTATATCCACTCCGAGGCTTACGCTGCCGGCGAGCTGAAGCACGGCACCATCAGCCTGGTGGAGGACGGTACTCTTGTGGTAGGAGTTGCCACACAGAAGGCTCTCTTCGAGAAGACAGTCAGCAATATGGTAGAGGTCAAGAGCCGCGGAGCTTACCTGATGGGCCTGACCCTCTATGGAAACTATAATATCGAGGATCATGCGGATTTCTCTGTGTATGTGCCGAAGACGGAGCAGTATTTCACAACCAGCCTGGCGATCGTGCCGCTGCAGCTCATGGGATACTATGTGAGCGTGGCAAAGGGACTGGATGTAGATAAGCCGAGAAACCTGGCAAAATCCGTTACAGTAGAGTAATATAAAGAGCGAAATAGAGAGATATAGAGCGATATAGAATGGAAGAAAGCCCCGCCTTTACGAAGATTTAACATAATCGGAGATGAAGGCGGGGTTTTCTGTCTGTTATAATATTTTCAGCAATATATTTATAGAAAAGAAAGCGGATTTGTAGAAAATCTACAGAGGAATGATCATGAAAAACGGTATTGAACGACAGATCAAGGCAGGTTACGGAGACCTGCGCAGATCAGAGAAGAAAGCGGCGGATTATATACTGGAGCATATGGAGCAGGCGGCTGAGATGTCCATTGACCGTCTGGCAAAGGAGGCACAGGTCAGCCAGCCTACAGTGCTGCGCATGCTCCATGCTCTGGGATTCGCAGGATATAAGGACTTCCGATACCGTCTTGTATCAGAGCTGGCAGTGAAGGAGCCTGGCGGTGAGCAGCCTTCCGCGGAGCCGATGTATGGATATACACTGGGCAGAGAGGATGCTCTGGAGGATATTCCCTCCCGTATGCTGAGTACAGCTACAGGGATGCTGGAGGAGACGATGAAGAACTTCTCGGTGAAGACGTACAAAAGAGTGGTGGAAGCGCTTAAGTCTGCCCGGATGATCGATATCTATGGAGTGGAGAACTCTGCGGTAACAGCCCAGGATCTGCTGGCGAAACTTCTGTACCTGGGGCTGCCGTGCCGGTATTTCGAGGATTATTATTATCAGCGGATCTCAGCGGGAACGCTGACCGATCAGGATGTGGCGGTGGGGATCTCCTATTCCGGCGCGTCGAAGGATACGGTGGATGTGATGCGCACGGCGAAGAAATCAGGAGCGACAACTATTGTGATCACCAATTTCCAGGAGTCGCTCATTAATAAGTATGCGGATATCCTGATCTGTACCAGTCAGGAGCAGTTCATCTATGGAAATGCCATCTTCTCCCGGATGACCCAGCTGATGATCGTGGATATGATCTACATGGGGATCATCGCATCGGATTACGATCATTATATATCCCAGCTGGACAAGGGGGAGAAGGTAGTGAGGGAGAAGGCCTATCCGGAGAAGGATCTGCCGGGCAGTCACCGGTAACTCTGAGTTCGCTTTGACAGCATTTTGGCCGTGCGGCTTCAGGAGTAGATTTTCTACAATTATACATATGTTAAGCCTCTGTAAAGTTTACATTCCCTTTACAGAGGCTTAATTTTATCTTGATGGAAATCGGAGAAAAATCAGTGCATAATCGGAACTGTCCGGAGCGGAAAAGCCGACGGCAACAGTCGATACAAAGGGCTCCGGCAGATATAAGAAACGAAACACTTGAGGAAATTCATTCTAAGAGGAGTAAGTATTATGCTGAAGTTGAGAAATGTAAAGAAGAGTTTCGATGGAACTCCGGTGCTGAAAGACATCAGCCTTGATATTGAAGACGGCGAGATCGTCTCTATACTCGGTCCTTCCGGATGCGGCAAGACAACGCTGCTGAACCTGATCCTGGGCATTGTGGACGCCGACGGCGGGCAGATCATTTATAACGAGGAAGATCTGACGAGAGTTCCTATGGAGAAGAGAGGATTCAACATCGTCTTCCAGGATTACGCCCTGTTTCCTAACCTGAATGTATATCAGAATATTACATACGGCCTCCGGAACAATCCGGAGATCTCTTCCAGAGAAGAAGTAGAGGACCTGATTCATCTGCTTGGCCTGGAAGAGCACCTGAACAAGCGGATCGGCATGCTCTCCGGCGGACAGAAGCAGAGAGTGGCGCTGGCAAGGACCATGGTGATGAAGCCGAAGATCCTGCTGCTGGATGAGCCGCTGAGCGCCCTGGACGGCGTGATCAAGGAGTCCATCAAGGACAGGATCAAAACGATCGCGCAGGAGTATCATCTGACAACGATTATCGTAACTCATGATCCTGAGGAAGCTCTGACACTCTCTGACCGTGTTATGATCATCAACGACGGCGAGATCGCACAGTTCGGAAAACCGGAGGAGATCATCGCGAAGCCGGAGAACGGATTTGTGAAGAAGTTCATCCTGAACCAGCTGGAGATCAAGAAGAACAATATATATACCCTGTTCGCGGGACAGCTGCAGGAACAGGCTCAGGTCTGCTGAAGAGGTGAACCCCATGAGAAAGAACAGAGAGATTAAACTTATTTTCACACTGCTGGCGGTCTTCTTCGCAGGATTCCTTGCAGTGCCTATGATCAGCGTGCTGGTGAGGTCCTTTACCGGCGACGGGACAGCATTTTCCCTGTCCCATTATGTGGAAGTGCTGACAGGAAGAGGATTCCTGAGAGCGCTGTGGAACAGTATCCTGATCTCCGTGTGCAGCGCCTTTTTAACAACAGTGCTGGCGTTCATCCTGGCATACACGATCCACTATACAAATACCGGGAAACGCTATAAATGGCTGATCAGCAAGGCGGCTATCCTGCCTATGCTCCTGCCGACTATTACATATGGATTCGCTATCATCTATTCCTTCGGAAAGCAGGGACTTCTGACCCGGCTCTTCGGCAGACAGCTCTTCGACATCTACGGATTCAACGGACTGCTGCTTGGATATGTGGCATATACACTCCCCATCGCATTTACACTGATCAACAATGCCATGGGATATATCGACAAGCGGTTCATGATCGTCTCGAGACTGATGGGGGATTCCCCGCTGCAGACATTCCGCATGACGATCCTGATCCCGCTGCTCGGAACACTGGCGACAGCATTTATCCAGACATTCTTCCTCTGCTTCACAGACTTCGGTATCCCGGCGTCAGTAGGCGGACAGTTCGAGGTGGTGGCCAGCGTGCTCTACACAGAGATGCTGGGAAGTGTGCCGAACTTCGGAAACGGCGCGGTCGTGGCTCTGATCATGATCATCCCGTCCGTGGTCAGCATCACGGTGCTGCATATTCTGGAGAAATACAATGTACGCTACAATAAGATCTCGCCCATCGAGTTGAAGAAGGGTGTGAAACGTGACGTGGCATTCAGCATTTTGAGCGGCGCTATCCTGATCTGCACGCTGTCTATGTTCCTTGTTATGTTCATCGTGCCCTTCATCGAAGAGTGGCCATACCGGATGAGCTTTACTCTGGAGCATGTGCAGGCGGTGTTCGAGGACAGCCAGCTCTATGGTGTGTATATCAACTCGGTAATGGTGGCCGTGCTCACGGCTCTGGCGGGAACGATCCTGTCCTACGGAGGGGCTCTGGTGACAGCCAGAAGCACAGTCAGCGGAAAACTGAAGAAGGTGATCGACAGCATCGCCCTGGTGACAAACACCATCCCCGGCATGGTCATCGGTCTTGCCTACCTGTTCGTGTTTACAGGTACACCCCTTCAGAATACCTTCCCCATCATTATCATATGTAACATTGTGCATTTCTTCTCTACACCTTATCTGATGATGAAGAACTCTCTCTCCAAGATGAATGCATCCTGGGAGACGACAGCAATGCTGATGGGAGACAACTGGATCAAGACTATCGTCAGAGTTGTGACGCCGAATGCAATGTCCACGCTGCTGGAAGTGTTCAGCTACTATTTTGTCAATGCGATGGTAACGGTCAGTGCCGTGATCTTCATCGCAGGCACAAGGACCATGGTCATTACGACCAAGATCAAGGAACTGCAGTATTTTAATGAATTCAACGAAATATTCGTGCTTTCGCTTCTGATCCTGTTTACCAATCTGATCGCAAGAGCGCTGTTCCGGAAGCTGGCGGCGGTAAGCGAGAGGAGACAGAACACGGCGAAGATATACCGGTTCTCAGCGAAGAAAGCGGCATAGAGAGAAATATTTTCTATCAATAAAAAGTTCTAAATAAGGAGAATCAGAAAAATGAAGAAAATGAGATCATCAAATGGAAAAAGAGCAGCTGCTCTTACACTGGCACTTGCTGTAGGCGTTACCGGCCTCGGACTCACCGGCTGCGGCGCGGGATCATCCGACGATCAGGTGATCATCTACTCCAACGCGGATGAAGAAGCTATCACAGCTATGGAGAACGCCCTGAACAACAACGGATATGAGGGACAGTATGTGTTCCAGACATTCGGAACATCTGAGCTGGGCGGAAAGCTCCTGGCAGAGGGAACAGACATAGAGGCGGATATGGTGACTATGAGTACATTTTATGTAGAGAGTGCTCAGGAGCAGAACTCCATGTTCCAGGATCTGACCTTCGATGTGGATACGATCGATGAGTTCGAGCCCTACTGCGCACCTATTACATCCCAGGAGGGAACGATCATCGTGAACACAGAGATGATGGCAGAGAACAACCTGCCTACTCCTACATCTCTGAAGGACCTTGCGGATCCGGTTTACAAGGGATTCCTCTCTGTGACAGATATTTCCGCATCCTCTACGGCATGGCTGCTGATCCAGGCTCTTGTGTCCGAGTACGGTGAGGACGGCGCGAAGGATGTGCTGGCAGGTATTTATGAAAATGCAGGAGACCATCTGGAAGACTCCGGTTCCGCTCCGCTGAAGCTGGTGCGCGCTGGTGAGGTGGCTGTCGGATTCGGTCTTCGCCAGCAGGCAGTGGCTGACAAAGCAGATGGACTTCCCATCGACTATATCGATCCGGCGGAAGGAAACTTCAGCCTGACAGAATCTGTGGCAGTTGTGGACAAAGGCGACAATACGAATCCTCTTGCAATGGAGATGGCTCAGTGCATCATCGAGAACGGAAGAGAAGAGCTTCAGTCCTACTATCCCAACGCGCTGTATAATGGAGAGACGACAGACGCGGCGAATAAATCCGCCAATCCGAAGGTGTTCCCGGAGAAGCTGACGGTTGATCTGCTGGAGCAGCACCAGGCAATCTCTGAAGCTGCGAAGGAGCAGGCAGGCCTGTAGGCTGCAGAGAATGGGGCAGACTGATTCTTATGCTGACATGAATCAGCTCTGTCCATACCAGACAGCTGAACGGTTATGAAAGGAAGCATTAGGAATCATTACAAGATAAAATTGAGAAAAGAGGAAATTCAAGATGAAGACTTATAAACTGCTGACGCCGGGACCGCTGACTACAACGGACACGGTAAAAAAAGAAATGTTGTTCGACCACTGCACCTGGGATGATGACTACAAACAGATCACCCAGGAGATCCGGAAGAAACTTCTGGAGCTGGCTCATGTATCTGAGGACGAGTATACAGCCGTACTCATGCAGGGCAGCGGTACCTTCGGAGTGGAGTCTGTGATCACCAGCGTGATCGGGGAAAATGACAAGCTGCTGATCTGTGCCAACGGCGCCTACGGTGAGCGTATGGCAGATATCGCTGATCATGCGAAGATCGATCATGTGATCTACAACGAGCACTATAACCTCGTTCCCGATGCTGCGAAAGTAGCGGAAATGCTGGATGCGGATCCGGCCATCACTCATGTCTCCATGGTACACAGCGAGACCACATCCGGTATCCTCAATGATATTGAGGCAGTAGGAAAAGTGGTAAAGGAGAAGGGGAGAGTCTTCATCGTGGACGCCATGAGCAGCTTCGGCGGCGTGGATATCCCGGTGGCGGACTGGGGCATTGACTTCATCATCAGCAGTGCCAACAAGTGTATCCAGGGGGTTCCCGGATTCTCATTTATCATTGCAAGACGCTCTCTTCTCATGGAAAGCGCAGGCAAGGCGAGAAGTCTGTCCCTTGATCTGTACGATCAGTGGAAGACGATGGAAGTGGACGGCAAATGGCGCTTCACATCCCCGACTCATGTGGTGCTTGCATTCGCACAGGCCATGAAGGAGATGGAGGCGGAAGGCGGCATCCCGGCAAGAAACCGCCGCTATACAGAGAATAACCGCCTCCTCATCGAGAAGATGAATGAGATGGGATTCAGGACTTACATTGACGGAACCCACCAGGGCCCTATCATCACAACTTTCTTCTATCCCGATGAGTGCCACTTTACATTTGACCAGATGTACCGCTATATCAAGGAGAGAGGCTATGCCATCTATCCGGGCAAGGTTACGGAGGCGCCTACTTTCCGCATTGGCAACATCGGAGAGATCTACCGGGAAGACATCGAGAAAGTGTGCGGCATTATAAAAGAATTTCTGGAGGAATACAACCATGAAGAAAATTAAGGCAGTGATCTTTGACTGGGCAGGAACAACAGTAGACTATGGATGTATGGCGCCGGTGCAGGCATTTGTGGAAGTATTTAAGCAGTATGGCATCGAGCCTACCATGCAGGAGGTCCGCGAGCCTATGGGTATGCTGAAGATCGATCATATCCGGACCATGCTGAAGATGGAGAGGATCAGCGGTCTGTGGAAGGAAAAATACGGAAAAGAGCCGGGAGAGGAAGAGGCACAGGCCCTCTACAAGATCTTCGAGGAGAAGCTGCTGAGCATCCTTCATCTCTATTCTGATCCAAAGCCGGGCGTAGTAGAAGTAGTAAACCGTCTCAGGAGAAACGGCATCAGGATCGGATCCACAACCGGATATAACGACAAGATGATGGAGATCGTCGTTCCTGCGGCAAAGGAAAAGGGATATGAGCCGGACGTATGGTTCAGCCCGGACTCTACCGGACAGAAGGGCCGCCCCTGGCCCTATATGATCTTCCGCAACATGGAGGCGCTGGAGATCAAGAAGGTCCGCCGTGTGCTGAAGGTGGGAGATACAGTGTCCGATATCAAAGAAGGCAGGAACGCAGGTGTGTGGTCTGCAGGGATCGTGATCGGCAGTTCTGAGATGGGGCTGACGGAGGCAGAGTTCGAGGCACTTTCCGATGAAGAGAAGGAAAGAAAGTGCAGAGAAGTTGCAGGCAGGTTCCTGGATGCGGGAGCGGACAAGGTATTTTACACAATCGAGGATCTGGAGGCGTTTCTTCTCGGGTGAGTACAGCAGGATCACAGGAAGAAACGGCCGGGTCACGGAGAAAATGTAAAAATGGGAGTTATTTCCACTGATATCATATGGAAAATGCAGCCTGGATTTGTGCAAAATGGCATAAATCCAGGCTTTTTCGGACTTTACATAGATTTAACATACTCTTGATTTTACATTTAACATTTCTCTTTTAAGATGAATAACGTGCTAAGGAAAGACACAAAATAATCGCAATTGAAAAAAAGGAGATTATGAAAAATGAAGATGAAAAAGTTTATCGCAATCTTATCAGTTGTAAGCATGATGGCAGTTGCTGCAGTCGGATGCGGAAGCAGCGGAGATGATGCAAACACAGGAAACGATGCGAACGCGGAAAGTGATGCGGGAACAGAAGCAGAAGGCTCCTGGGACGCAGCAAGCACAATCACAGTTGTTTCACGTGAGGAAGGTTCAGGAACAAGAGGAGCCTTCACAGAGCTGTTCGGTGTTGTTGATGAGAATGACAACGACATGACAACACTTGACGCGCAGATCACAAACAACACATCCGTTATGATGACTACTGTATCTGAGAATGAGTATGCGATCGGATACATATCTCTTGGATCTCTGGATGAGTCAATGGTAAAAGCAGTGAAGATTGACGGGGCTGATGCTACAGCAGAAAACATCGAGAATGGTTCTTATAAAGTATCCAGACCGTTCAACGTTGCTATGAAGAAAGGCGCTGACAATGCAGTTGCAACAGACTTCATGAGCTTTATCATGAGCCAGGAAGGACAGCAGGTTGTTGCTGACGAGGGATATATCCCGGTATCTGATGTACAGGCTTATTCAGGAAGCGCTCCGGAAGGCAGCTGTGTAGTCGGAGGATCTTCTTCAGTGTCTCCGCTGATGGAGAAACTGATCGAGGCTTATAAATCAGTAAACGCAAATGCAAACATCGAGCTTCAGACATCTGATTCTACAACAGGTATGACATCTACGATCGAGGGAAGCTATGACATCGGTATGGCATCCAGAGAACTGAAGGATGACGAGGCTGCTGAGCTTGACGGAACTGTTATCGCTACAGATGGTATTGCGGTTATCGTTAACCAGAACAACCCGACAGATGATCTGTCTGTTGATCAGGTAAAATCCATCTACATGGGCGATGTTACAACATGGGATGCAATCTAATCAGACCGATACGGACTGAGAGTACGATGCAGAAAAATTTTCAAATGAAAAGATTTCCGCTTTGAATGTATGAGCCGGGCAGATAGAACATGTCTTCCCGGCTCATTAGGAGGAAAAAATGAAATCAAAAGCATGGACTGAAAAATTCATGCAGGGAGTGTTTTTCGTGGCCGCATGTGCCTCTGTGCTGGCGGTAGCGCTCATTTGCATCTTCCTTTTTGCAAATGGTATCCCTGCAATGAGAGAGATTGGATTTATTAAATTTATTACCGGAGATATCTGGCGTCCGGGCAGTGACCAGTACGGTATCCTTCCGATGATCGTAGGAAGCCTTTATGTGACGGCCGGCGCGATCATATTCGGAGTGCCGATCGGGATCCTGACTTCAGTATTTATGGCAATGTACTGTCCGAAGCAGATTTATAAACCACTGAAGGCAGCTACCGAGCTGCTGGCCGGAATTCCTTCCGTTATCTACGGTTTCTTCGGTATGGTGATCGTGGTTCCGCTGATCCGCAGCCTGGGTGAGTCGCTGCATGCAGCTGGTATCGTGAAGAATGCGGGAAACGGAAACAGCATCCTGACTGCTTCCATCATCCTTGGAATGATGATCCTGCCTACGATCATCGGAACAACAGAGAGCGCCATGCGCGCGGTTCCTTCTCATTATTATGAAGGATCTCTTGCACTGGGAGCAACAAAAGAGAGAAGTATCTTCCGTGTCATCATCCCGGCTGCCAAGTCCGGTGTGATCACGGGAATCGTCCTGGGGATCGGCCGTGCTATCGGTGAGACCATGGCCGTGATCATGATCGTTGGAAACCAGGCCCGCCTTACAGGCAGTATCCTCCAGGGAATCCGTACCCTGACCGGAAATATCGTAATTGAAATGGGATATGCTACAGGCCTGCACCGTGAGGCGCTGATCGCAACAGGAGTTGTTCTCTTTGTATTTATCCTGATCATCAACTTATGTGTAGCAGTGTTAAAGAGGGGGACAGATCATGAGTAATAAAACGACAATCGGTGACAAGTTCCGAACCTATCTGAAACATCCGGGCTCATTCATCGTGATGCTGCTCGTGATGCTGTCAGCTATCATCACATTTGCCGTGCTGATCTTCCTGATCGCATATATCCTGATCAATGGAGTTCCGCACATCACACCGTCCCTTTTCTCGCTGGAGTATACTTCTGAAAATGCGTCGGTAGTGCCCGCACTTGTGAATACCATTATTATGACATTATTATCCCTGGTGATCGCAGTTCCTTTCGGAATCTTTTCCGCTGTCTTCCTTGTGGAATATGCGCCAAGAGGAAATAAATTTGTAGAGATCATCCGTCTGACGACAGAGACGCTTCAGGGTATTCCGTCCATCGTATACGGTCTGTTCGGTATGCTGCTCTTCGTTAACGCGCTGGGATGGGGATTCTCCCTTCTGGCAGGTGCATTTACAATGGCGATCATGATCCTTCCTCTGATCATGAGAAATACAGAGGAGGCCCTGAAAGCCGTGCCGGATTCCTACCGTGAAGGAAGCTTCGGACTGGGCGCAGGCAAGCTGCGTACCGTGTTCCGCATCGTCCTTCCGTCCGCTATCCCGGGCGTCCTGGCAGGTGTCATCCTGGCAATCGGCCGTATCGTCGGCGAGACGGCAGCTCTGATGTATACGTCAGGTACAGTTGCACAGATTCCGGACAGCATTATGGGATCCGGACGTACACTGGCACTTCATATGTATACACTGTCCAGCGAAGGACTTTATATGGATCAGGCATATGCAACGGCGGTTATCCTGCTCGTACTTGTTGTAGGTATCAATGCATTGTCAAGCTTCATTGCAAGAAAACTTACAAAAGCATAAAATGTGAAAAAACTGTGAAAGGGGACGTACTCAAATTAGATTTCACTACGTCCCCAATCGATGAAAATGAGAAAGGGAAAGGAAATGTCTAAGATTAGCATCAAGAATCTTGATTTATATTACGGCGATTTCAAAGCCCTCAAAAATGTAAATCTTGAGATCGAACCAAATAAGATCACCGCATTTATCGGACCTTCCGGATGTGGTAAATCAACTCTCCTGAAGTCCATCAACCGGATGAACGACCTTGTGGAAGGCTGCCGCATCGACGGTGAGATCCTTCTGGACGGCCAGAATATTTTCAAGGGCATGGACGTAAATATGTTAAGAAAGCGTGTGGGAATGGTATTCCAGAAACCTAATCCGTTCCCCATGAGTATCTACGACAACATCGCGTACGGACCGAGAACCCACGGTATCCGCTCGAAAGCAAAGCTGGATGATATTGTCGAGAGGTCACTGCGCAACGCGGCGATCTGGGATGAGTGCAAGGATCGTCTGAAGACGAGCGCGCTTGGAATGTCAGGCGGACAGCAGCAGAGACTCTGTATCGCAAGAGCTCTTGCGGTAGAACCGGAAGTCCTGCTGATGGATGAGCCTACATCCGCTCTGGATCCGATCTCCACATCCAAGATCGAGGACCTTGCGATGGAACTGAAAAAGGACTATACTATTGTCATGGTAACACATAACATGCAGCAGGCAGTACGTGTTTCCGATAACACAGCTTTCTTCCTCCTGGGAGAAGTGGTTGAGTACAATGATACGGAGAAGTTGTTCTCCATCCCGTCCGATAAGAGGACAGAAGATTATATCACAGGGAGGTTCGGTTAAATCATGCGTAATAAATTTGACGAACAGCTTCATCGTCTGGATGAGCAGCTTACACATATGGGAGAGCTCTGCGAGACAGCTATTGCTAAGGCAACGCAGGCTCTGAAGGACGGCAGTGTTGAACAGGCAAAGATTATTATTGAAGAGGATGAGGAGATCGATCAGATTGAAAAAGACATCGAGCGTCTCTGCCTGAAACTTCTTCTTCAGCAGCAGCCGGTAGCCAAGGATCTCCGCAGAATTTCAGCAGCGCTGAAAATGATCACGGATATGGAGAGGATTGGCGATCAGACATCCGATATTGCTGAGATCATCATTACATCCAAGGGAGAGAGCGCAGCAGACGCTATCCATGTAATCGGAACCATGGCATCCGAGGTGAGCAAGATGGTGCGCAACAGTGTGACCGCATATGTAAATAAGGATCTTGAACTGGCAAAGAGTGTCATGGAGGCGGATGATGCCATTGACGCGTATTTTGACGAAGTCAGAGATGAGATGATCGACTTCATCAAAGAGGAAAAGGGGCAGAACGGAAGAAGGATCTTCGATCTGATCATGGTTACCAAATATCTCGAGAGAATTGGAGACCATGCTACCAATATTGCTGAGTGGGTGGAATTCTCGATCACCGGCGTTCACAAGGACAGCGCGGTCATCCACGAGGGTTAATTAAGATAATACGGACTCATGGCAGCCGGAAGGCCGGCGTATGTATATACGCCGGCCTTCGACAGTCCGTATGAGTATGGCTGACAGGAATAAGAGATACGATAAGGAGAGCTTTGAAATGATATTTTGCGTGGAAGATGATGACAACATCCGCGAACTTGTCATATATACACTGGAAACGACCGGACTCAAGGCCAGAGGCTTTGCAGACGGAGCCGCCTTTATGGAAGCTTTGGCATTTGATACGCCGGAGCTTATTTTGCTAGATATCATGCTCCCCGGTGATGACGGGCTGGAACTTCTGAAAAAGCTGAAGTCTTCCCAGAAGACAAAGGATATTCCGGTCATCATGGTGACTGCAAAAGGATCGGAATATGACAAGGTCGTGGGCCTGGATTCCGGAGCCGATGACTATGTCACGAAACCTTTCGGCATGATGGAGCTTGTGTCGAGGATCAAGGCAGTCATGCGGCGTGCTGGAAAAGTGGAAGACAGGATGGACATGGACATATCAGGCGTCCATGTCAATGTGAAAAAACATGAAGTTACGGTAGAGGGAAAAGAGGTTTCCCTTACCCTCAAGGAATTTGAACTGCTGGAGAAACTGATGCGCAACCAGGGAATCGTCCTCACCAGAGATCAGCTCCTCACAGAGATCTGGGGCTATGATTTCGACGGAGAGACCCGTACCGTAGACGTACATATCCGTACCCTCAGACAGAAGCTGGGCGAGCATGGAGATCTGATCCAGACTGTCCGGGGCGTCGGTTACCGCGTAGGGGGAAGCGCATGAGAAAGAAGATACAGAAGAGTATGATGCTGATCCTTGGGGTCACTTTCATACTCTTTTACGCCATCATATCCATATTTTTATATAGAAGAAATCTGTCTCTTCTGGAGGCAGAGGTTCGGCAGGAAGCTATATATATCAGTGCGGCCATCAATATTTCCGGGTCTGATTACCTGGAGGAGATGAGTCAGGTGGACAGCCAGATCCGCATCACACTGATCGGAGACAACGGAGAGGTGTTATTTGACTCTGGTGTAAATGACAGTGATGTGGATGAGATGGATGACCACAGTACGAGAGAAGAGGTGAGAGAGGCGGAGGTTTCCGGTACAGGTGAAGACATCCGGATGTCGCATACAGTCCGCCAGGAGCTGTATTACTATGCGATCCGTCTGGATGATGGGACTGTGCTCCGTGTCTCCAGATCCATGGACAGTCTGGTGCAGACCGCTATCGATGTCCTGCCAGTTGTGGGCGGTATCGCGCTGCTCATGATCATTCTTGCCATGATCCTTGCCAGCTGGCAGACGAAGCGGCTCATCCGCCCGATCATCTCCCTTGATCTGGAGCATCCTCTTGATAATAATGTATACGAGGAGCTGGGGCCCCTTCTGGAAGCTATGGACAGGCAGAACAAGGAGAAGGAGGCTGTCTCCAACATGAGGAAGGAGTTCTCTGCAAATGTCTCCCATGAGCTGAAGACACCTCTGACCTCGATCTCAGGATATGCAGAGATCATGAAGAACGGCATGGTACGTCCGGCTGACATACCGCTTTTCTCAGAACGAATCTACAAGGAAGCGCGACGCCTGATCACACTTGTAGAGGATATCATCAAGTTGTCCAAGCTGGATGAAGAGTCGGTGGAACTGGAAAAGGAAAATGTAGATCTCTTCGACCTTACCCGTGAGATCATCAGCCATCTGACCCCCCAGGCAGCTCAGAAAAATGTCCGTCTGGAAGTCACCGGAGAGCCTGTCACCTACTTCGGTATCCGGCAGATCCTGGACGAGATGATCTACAATGTATGCGAAAATGCCATAAAATATAATAACGAAGGCGGACGGGTATCAATCTGGGTGGGAGATACTCTGGAAGGACCGAAGATCTCCGTCTCCGACACCGGCATCGGAATCCCGAAAGAGCACCAGGAGCGGATCTTCGAGCGTTTCTACCGGGTGGATAAGAGCCACTCGAAAGAACGGGGAGGAACCGGCCTGGGCCTCTCTATCGTAAAACACGGCGCACTGCTCCACGGCGCCAAGGTCACAGTAGACAGCGTGCCCGGCAGAGGGACCCGGATGGAAATGCAGTTTCCGAAGGCGGAGAAAGAAAAGACGGAGTGATCGTCCGGCGGGGAGGAACTCTGTGCTGCCCTGCGGCCACGCTCTCGCTCGGAGTGAAACGCAACGGGCACATAAAGACGCAAAAGACGCGTCTTAAGTGCCGGCGTTTCACTACGGGCCTTCATGACAGCACAGAGTTCCTCCCCACCTGGTTGATCGCAGCCGGTACAGAAGTAATCAAGAAGCGGATGTCTTTCAATTCTGTAACTTTTTCAAAACAAATCTACATTTCCTACAACTTATCCTCATGTCCCCAACAAACCAATAAGTCAAGCTAATAAGTTAAGCCACCAATTTGGCGGCCCCTGCGACCCAAAATCCCATACGTCTTTGGTACGCTGCAGATTCGCCGCTTCATTACTTGCCGCGGAGGTAAAAACATAGCTTTACCCAGTTCTGCCCACCCCCTGTAATCTCCGCTCCCGTCAGGGAGGGCAAGTTCAGACCTGTCTTCAGTACCCAGGCGGGGGAGGCACTGTGGTGTCACGAAGGCCCGTAGCAGAGCGCCGGGACACCACAGCGCCTCCTCCGCCGTCCCCTCTGACCCCAATCTGAAATCCCACCCTGCGAAAAAACTTGCAAAATCCCCCCTTTGTGCTATCATATGTATAACACACCAGAGAAAGGGGATGGATACATGCTTCTTTTAGAAGTTGATTTTAACAGTGATGAGGCAATCTATGTCCAGCTCTGCAACCAGATCATTCTTGGGATCGCCACATCTGTGATCCGGGAGGGGGATTCCCTGCCGTCCGTACGCCAGCTGGCAGACACCATCGGCGTGAATATGCATACAGTGAACAAGGCCTACAGTGTCCTGAAGCGGGAGGGGTATATCAGTTTGGATAAGAGACGCGGGGCGGTGATCTCCCTTGACATTGACAAGATGGAGGAACTGGAGGAAATGCGCAGACAGCTTCGGATCGTCCTTGCCAGAGGATGCTGCAAGAATATTACCAGACAGGAAGTGCATGACCTGGTTGACGAGATTTTTGATGATTACAGCTCAGGGTTGTGATATGATGAGAAAGACTATGAAACAGACAGGGAGGAATCTATGCGTTTATCATATACGAAACAGGCGGAGGAAGCTTTGCGGTATGCTTCCCGAAAAGCACGGGAGCTGAAACACCCCTATGTGGGGACAGAACATCTCCTGCTTGGCCTTCGGGCAGAATACAGCGGCGTTGCCGGACAGGTACTGGCGCAGAACGGAGTGGAAGAGGACAAGATCCTTCATCTTATGGATGAATTGATCGCTCCGGAAGGAGACCTGCCGGGCGGCGGGAAACCGGAAAAAAGTCCGAGATTTGAATATATTCTGGAAAACAGTGAGAAGGAAGCGGTGCGGTTCCATTCCGACGCGGTGGGGACAGAACATCTGCTCCTGTCCATTATCCGGGATGTGGATTGTGTGGCTGCACGGATCCTGATCACATTGAACATCAGTCTGCAGAAGATCCTTCAGGATATCCTGACTGCGGCGGACGTGGATCCGAAGGAATATCAGGAGGAGCTTCAGGATGAGATGCGGGGCGGCGCTTCTTCCATGACAGAGCAGTACTGTACCGATATGACTGCCCGGGCGGAAGAAGGCAAGCTGGATCCTGTTATCGGAAGAGAAAAGGAAATATACCGACTCATGCAGGTGCTGAGCCGCCGAACAAAGAACAACCCCTGCCTGGTCGGAGAACCGGGCGTAGGAAAGACGGCTGTAGTAGAAGGGCTTGCTCAGAGGATTGCTTCCGGAATCGTGCCGGAGATGATGAAGGATAAGAGGATTTATACGCTTGACCTGCCGGGACTGATCGCCGGATCAAAGTATCGGGGAGAGTTCGAGGAGCGGATGAAGGGGCTGATATCAGAAGTAGAGGCGGCCGGAAATATTATTCTGTTCCTGGATGAGATCCATACCGTGATCGGCGCAGGCGGCGCGGAGGGCGCCATTGATGCTTCCAGTATTCTGAAGCCCTCTCTTGCAAGAGGCGAGCTGCAGCTGATCGGAGCTACGACCATTGCAGAATACAGAAAATATATTGAAAAGGATGCTGCGCTGGAGCGCAGGTTCCAGCCGGTATCTGTGGAGGAACCGTCCAGGGAGCAGTGCATTGAGATATTGAAAGGGCTGAAAGGCAGATATGAGACCCATCACCGGGTTACAGTTACTGAGGAGGCGATTCAAAGCGCGGTGCAGCTGTCAGAGCGCTATATCACAGACAGAAATCTGCCGGACAAAGCCATTGACGTGCTGGATGAAGCCTGCTCCGCAGTCAGTTTGAGAGACTACAAAGTGCCGGATAATCTGACGGCTCTGGAAGCGTCTCTGAAGGAGCTGATGGAGGAAAAAGAGGAGAGCGTCCGCAGAGGAGACTTTACCGAGGCTTCCATGATCCAGAAGGAACAGGATAGTGTACAGCAGAAAGTGGACGGACTGAAGAAGCGTTTTGAGAAGAAGAGCAGCGCCGCCAACCCGTCCGTCACGGAGAATGACATTGCGGAAGTAGTGGCTGCCTGGACGAAGATCCCGGTCCAGAAGATCGCGCAGAGCGACGCAGAGAGGCTGAAGAAGCTGGAGAGTGAGCTGCACAGGAGAGTAGTCGGACAGGACGAGGCAGTCAGTGCGGTCGCCCGTGCGGTGAAGCGTGGACGCGTGGGACTGAAGGACCCGAAGCGGCCTATCGGTTCCTTCCTGTTCCTGGGACCTACAGGTGTGGGTAAGACAGAGCTTTCCAAGGCGCTGGCTGAGGCGCTGTTCGGAAATGAAGAGTCCATGATACGGGTGGATATGTCGGAGTACATGGAGAAACATTCTGTATCCAAGATGATCGGATCTCCTCCGGGCTATGTGGGACATGAAGAGGGCGGACAGCTCAGTGATCAGGTGAGGACTCATCCCTATTCCGTGATCCTGTTCGATGAGATCGAGAAGGCCCATCCGGATGTATTCAATATCCTGCTTCAGGTGCTGGACGACGGACACATCACAGATTCCCAGGGGAGGAAGGTTGACTTTTCCAATACGGTCATCATCATGACATCCAATGCAGGTGCGAAGGCAATCGTGGATCCGAAGAAACTGGGATTTTCCGTGAAGGAAGATCCGGCGGACGATTATAAGAGAATGAAACAGAACGTGATGAATGAGGTGAAGCTGATCTTCCGTCCGGAGTTCCTGAACCGGATCGATGAGATCATAGTATTCCATGCTTTGGAGAAGTCGCATATGAAGAAGATTGTTTCACTTATGTGCCGCGGATTTACAAAGCGGCTGAAGGATCAGATGGATATTACACTGACTCTCCGGGATTCCGCGAAGAATCTGATCGTGGAGAAAGGAACCGATGTGAAATACGGAGCGAGACCGTTGAGAAGAGCTCTTCAGACAGAACTGGAAGATAAGCTGGCAGAGGCGATCCTTAACGGTGAGGTGAAGCCCGGCGATCAGGTGGAAGCGGGAACAGTGAAGAAAGAGATCCATTTTATTGTAAAATAATCAGTGGCAAATCAGAATTTTTTATTATATAATAGCCATAAGCAGAAATACTTAGGAGGAAAATTAAAATGACAGCTGTGAAAGAGTTATTGCGCGCGGAAGATGACGGAACCTTAAGCTTCGGAGATTACTCCCTTTCGTCCAAGACGAAGAAGGATAATTTTGAGTTTGAGGGAGACCTTTACAAGGTAAAGACATTTTCCGAGATAACAAAACTCGAGAAGAACGGAATGTTTGTCTATGAGTCAGTACCGGGAAGCACGGTGGAACACTTCAGACAGACAGAGAATGAGATCGCATTTACGGTTTCGGCGGCAGGAGATGTGCAGTTTACCCTTGAGCTGGAGCCTGAGAGTGAATATGAAGTGGTGATCGATGGGAATTCCGCCGGAAAGATGAGCACCAACCTGAGCGGGAAGCTCAGCGTAAGCGTAGAACTCAATGGAGATCAGGAGGCTCAGGTCAGTGTTGTGAAGTGCTGACCGCCTGGAATTTAATAATGGAACGATACAGGGTGGATGTGAGGCGTCTGCCCTGTTTTTGGGTTCCTGATCAAGAGGAAAACCGAAGCGGGAATATCTGCTTTATTGTGAAAGGATGGATTTATGGCGAAAGGGAAAAAGACTGTATTTTACTGCCAGAACTGCGGGCATGAGGAGTCGAAATGGCTGGGGCAGTGCCCTATGTGCAAAGAGTGGAATACATTTGTAGAGGAAAAGACAGAAAGCGGGATCACCCGGGGAACTACGGTCTCTGCCCGTTCTGTGCGTGAGGCGAAAGTGATCCCGCTGGCGGAGGTGGAAGCCGATGATGATGAGAGATGCAGGACCGGCATCGGAGAGCTGGACCGGGTGCTCGGTGGCGGGATCGTGCCAGGCTCTCTTGTGCTGGTGGGAGGAGATCCGGGAATTGGTAAATCAACCCTTCTGCTTCAGGTGTGCCAGAGGCTGGCTGAGATGAAGAAGATCCTGTACATTTCCGGAGAAGAATCCCAGGCCCAGATCAGACTGCGGGCAAACAGGATGGGACAATTCGCGCACAATCTGCTCCTCCTGTGTGAGACGAATCTGGATCTGATTCGTGGAGTGATCGAACGGGAGAAGCCGGAGCTGGTCATTATCGATTCTATCCAGACTATGTACAGCGAAGAAGTGGCCTCCGCCCCGGGCAGCGTGTCCCAGGTGCGGGAGTCTACTAATATCTTCATGCAGCTGGCAAAGGGATTGTGCATCCCCATTTTCATCGTAGGCCATGTGACAAAGGAAGGAACCGTGGCAGGGCCAAGAGTGCTGGAACATATGGTAGATACGGTGCTCTATTTTGAAGGAGACCGGCATGCGTCCTACCGGATCCTGCGGGCGGTGAAGAACCGTTTCGGATCCACCAATGAGATCGGTGTCTTTGAGATGCGCCAGGATGGGCTGGCGGAGGTGGAGAATCCTTCCGAATATATGCTCAGCGGAAAGCCGGAGAACGCCTCGGGGTCTGTTGTGGCCTGCTCCATGGAGGGAACCCGGCCGATCCTGCTGGAGATCCAGGCGCTGGTATGCCGGAGTAACTTCGGTATGCCCCGGCGTACTGCTGCGGGAACAGACTACAACCGGGTGAACCTGCTCATGGCCGTGCTGGAGAAACGGCTGGGGATGGCCCTGTCCAACTGCGATGCCTACGTCAACATTGCCGGAGGTATACGTATCAACGAACCAGCCATCGACCTTGGCATCGTCATGGCTGTCATCTCCAGCTTCCGCAATCGTCCGATAGACGAGAAGATGATCGTATTCGGCGAGGTGGGACTCAGCGGCGAGGTCCGCGCCGTCAACATGCCTGAACAGCGTGTGGCCGAGGCTAGAAAACTGGGATTCGAGACATGCATCCTGCCGGAAGTCTGCCTGAAGATGGTAAAGGGCGTGAAAGGAATCCGGCTGGTGGGAGTGAAGAATATTAATGATGTGGTGGGATTTATCTGAATTTTCTGAAAATGCCGGAAAAAGGGGACAGGTACTTTTTGGTAGCGTTTTCTGAATATTCTGAAAAATATTCGATGGAAAGGAGAAAATGATGAAGCCGTATACAAGAAAAGCAAAGTATTATGAGACTGATCAGATGGGGATTATCCATCATTCTAATTACATTCGCTGGATGGAGGAGGCCAGGATCGATCTGCTGGATCAGATTGGTTTCCCGTACAGGCGGTTTGAGGAGATGGGGTATATCAGTCCGGTGCTCCATGCAGAGTGTGAGTATAAGAAAAGTATAAAGTTTGATGATGAGGTGAAGATCATTGTTTCTCTGCAGGAATTAGGAAGGGTGAAGTTTACTCTCCGGTATGATATTTACAATCTGTCAGAAGATGGCGTGCTGAGCGCATACGGGACCACTACTCATTGCTTCCTTAAGAAGGATGGCAGACCGGTATTGATCGACCGGGAGATGAAGGAATTTTCTGATGTGATGAAAGGATTGTCGGAGCAGGCTGAATAAAAGCGGAGCACACAAAAAAACAGAGTGCACTCTTGATTTTTCTTAACTAACGTATTATAATGACAACGTAAAAGATGAAAACGGTTCAGACATACAGTTTTTATAGATAGTTATGGAGTGTTGCATGGCTGGACAGTGTGAAGTTTGACGGTCTGCATCGTGCAGAGGAATGGAGGATTTTACGATGGAGAAGAAAAATATTGACTGGGAGAACCTTGGGTTCGGCTATATACCTACAGACAAGAGATATGTAGCTAATTTTAAAGACGGCAAATGGGATGATGGAGCGCTGATCGACGACCCGAACATCGTAATGAATGAATGTGCCGGGGTCCTGCAGTATGCACAGACAGTGTTTGAGGGAATGAAAGCATATACAACAGAGGACGGACATATTGTGACATTCCGCCCGGATCTGAATGCCTCTCGTATGGTAGATTCTGCAAAACGCCTTGAGATGCCGCCATTTCCCGAGGATCGTTTCGTGGACGCTATCGTCCAGACTGTAAAGGCAAATGCTGCATATGTTCCGCCTTATGGATCAGGAGCAACACTTTATATCAGACCTTATATGTTCGGCATTAATCCGGTTATCGGAGTGAAGCCTGCAGATGAATATCAGTTCCGCGTATTTACTACACCGGTAGGACCCTACTTCAAGGGCGGCGTAAAGCCGATCACCATCTGTGTATCTGATTTCGACCGTGCTGCGCCGCATGGAACAGGTCATATCAAAGCCGGACTTAATTACGCAATGAGCCTGCATGCGATCGTGACAGCTCATAAGAACGGATTTGATGAGAATATGTATCTCGACTCCGCTACAAGGACAAAAGTAGAGGAGACCGGCGGAGCAAACTTCCTGTTTGTTACAAAGGACAACAAGATTGTTACACCGCATTCTACAACGATCCTTCCGTCTATCACAAGAAGATCTCTGATGTACGTTGCAGAGCATTATCTTGGATTGGAAGTAGAAGAGAGAGACGTATACTTTGACGAAGTAAAAGACTTCGCTGAATGTGGACTCTGCGGTACTGCAGCTGTTATCTCTCCGGTAGGAAAGGTTGTTAATCATGGCGAGGAGATCTGCTTCCCGAGCGGAATGGAGAAGATGGGACCGACGATCCAGAAACTGTACGATACTCTGACAGGTATCCAGATGGGACACATCGAAGCTCCGGAAGGATGGATCAAGGTGATCGAGTAAAAAGGAGTAAGTGTCGGGAAACTCGGAAGATTTGAGAAGATGATCTGAAAAAATGATAATCTTTTGAAATATTATAAAAAAGCATCGATAGAAAGGATTTTGTAGCTTTCACGATGCTTTTTTTGCGTATTGGGCCCGGCATTAGTCTGCTATTATGCCACTGGATCTTATTCGGCACTGACACAATTCCCTTATGGCTGGCATCCGGGAACGATCCAACAGTAGCAGAACATCATATAAATTATTTCGCATATTGACATATGAAATATTTCAAACTATTATTTGATTTAGTAAGGTTGAAGGAGGCCATGTAGATGGAAGCTATTTTTTTGAATCCTGTATTCAAACACAATATCTGGGGAGGTACAGGACTGAGAGAGAAGTATGGTTATGAGGTGGAAGGTGACGATATCGGTGAATGCTGGGGAATAGCAGCTCACCAGAACGGAGACTGCGAAGTGAAGAATGGAACATATGCAGGAATGCATCTGTCCCAGCTGTGGAGAGAGCATCCGGAAATGTTTGGAAAGAGCGGGGAATATACAGCAAACCATGTGTTCCCTCTTCTGATCAAGATCATTGACGCCAAGTCTGATCTGAGCATTCAGGTGCATCCGGATGATACATATGCAGCAGAACACGAGAATGGATCACTTGGAAAGACTGAGTGCTGGTATATTCTGGACTGTCCGGAAGACGCATGTCTGGTGATCGGACACAATGCAGGATCCAGGGAAGAGTTGGAGTCTATGATCAGAGAGGGGCGGTGGAATGAGTTTATCAGGACCGTTCCTGTGAAAAAGGGAGATTTCATACAGATCAATCCCGGTACTGTTCATGCGATCAAAGGAGGCATCATGCTTCTGGAAACACAGCAGAACAGTGACATCACATACCGGGTATATGACTATGACAGACTGTCCAATGGTAAGCCGAGGCAGCTTCATGTCCAGCAGAGCATTGATGTGATCGCAGTTCCGGCCGAGGACAGCGAAAAGTGTGTAAGCCATACAGATGGAATGGAAACCAACAAGTTAAATGAGCTGTACAGCTGCAAATATTATAACGTTTACCGTCTGTCTGTAGATGGAAAAGCGGAGATTCCGGAACAGCCGGGATATCTCCTTGCCACTGTTGTAAACGGCAGCGGAACCCTCAATGGAGTTCCTGTAGAAAAGGGAGACCATTTTATCCTGCCTTGTGGATATGGAGATATCTGCCTGGAAGGCAGCATGCAGCTGATCTGTTCCGCAGAAGGAACTGATGGGAAAGATCAGGCTGACAGGTAAAAACAAGGGGGATAATGCAATGAGAATTGGTATTGATATGGGAGGAATGTCCTTTAAGCTGGGGCTGGTAGATGATGACAACCGTATTGTTGCCAGACATGTGATCCCGACAGAACTGGATATTCCATATCAGGATATGATAAGGAAGACAGCGCAGGCGGTCCGTGATCTGACAGAAAAAGCCGGTGTTGCGCTGGAGGAGTGTACAGGTATCGGAGTGGGTACTCCGGGTATGCTGGATGATACAGGACGGGTAATTCTCTATTCCAATAATTTTGGATGGGAAAATGTTCCTTTTGCGGAAGAAATGGAAAAGTTGCTCCCTCTTCCTATTTCCATGGCTAATGATGCGGATGCAGCGGCTCTGGGAGAAGTGTGTGCCGGAGCGGCACAGGGGGCCAGGAGCGCAGTGCTCCTTACACTTGGAACAGGCGTAGGCGGAGGCGTCATCATTGATGGACATATTTTCCACGGTCCGGTGAGGGGCGGCTGTGAGATCGGCCACATGGTGATCGCAGCTGGCGGTGAGACATGTACATGTGGCCGAAGCGGATGTATGGAAGCGTACTGCTCTGCGTCTGCGCTGATCCGCATGGCAACAGAAGAAATGGAAAAAAGTCCAGAGTCTGCCCTGAGGAAACTTTGTGATGAAGCTGGCGGAAAAATGAACGGAAAGATCCCGTTTGACGCAGCTCAGATGGGGGACGAGGCAGGCAGAAGAGTAATAGATGAGTATGAAAGCTATCTTGCCTGCGGTATTGCAAATGTGATCAATATCTTCCGGCCGGAAAAGGTGATCCTGGGCGGAGGCGTTGCAGCCCAGCGGGATAACCTGACAGTGCCGCTGACTGAAATGGTGAAAAACATGTGCTTCGGTAATCCTTACGGAGAGGTTGCAGATATCGTTGTTTCTGTGCTTGGAAATGACGCGGGGATCATCGGAGCAGCGAACCTGGTATGAACGATCAGAACCATGAATCTGAGGTGACCGCCCGTGTGTTTCCCGGCGGCGCCCCTGGCTTGTATGAAAAATAGAACGATATGATAAAAATATCCCGGAAAGAGATAGGTAAAGTGCTCTCTTTCCGGGATGCTTTTTGAATAAATATCCGGTTCTTACAGATTAAACATCATCGTAGCCACATTGAAGAAGATCAATATGGAAAATGTGTCCAGCAGTGTCGAGATCAATGGTGATGCCATGATCGCCGGATCCAGATGGATCGCAGTGGCAGCCAGCGGCAGCAGGCATCCGATGATCTTCGCGATCATGATGATAAATACAAGTGAAACCGCAATCACCAGGGCCAGAGCCGGATCCTTGTACTGGATCAGGATCCTCAGGCCGTTGGCTACTGCCAGGACAATACCGACCACGATGGCAATACGCCATTCCTTGAAGATCACCCGGAAGACGTCCCGCCCTTTGATCTCACCCAGAGCGATCCCCCGGATTGTCAGAGTAGAACTCTGGGAACCGCAGTTACCGCCTGTACTCATCAACATTGGAATGAATGATACAAGGATCGGGATCGCCGCGAAGGCATCTTCATATTTTGTGATAATGCTTCCTGTTACAATAGAGGCGAACATCAGCACGATCAGCCAGGGAATCCTGTTTTTTGCGTGGGTAAATACAGAGGTAGCGAAATAGCCCTTTTCGCTTGGGTTGATAGCTGCCATCTTTGTAATATCTTCGGTTGCCTCTTCCACCATGACATCCATGGCATCGTCAAATGTGACGATACCTACCAGCAGATCTCCTTCGTCCAGTACAGGAAGGGCGATCAGGTCATATTTTCGGAAGAGTTTTGCTACATCTTCTTTATCTGTATGAGTACGTACGTAAATGATCTCTGTCTCCATCAGATCTTCGATCAGCGTATCGTCGTCTTCTGTCATCAGCTCCTTGGCGGAGACTGTACCGATCAGTTTTCGGCGTTCCGTGACATAACA
This sequence comes from uncultured Mediterraneibacter sp., assembly GCA_944381495.1. Lineage (GTDB taxonomy): Bacteria > Bacillota > Clostridia > Lachnospirales > Lachnospiraceae > Mediterraneibacter. The sequence continues at coordinate 135,870 of CALWLJ010000001.1, forward strand.
GGTGTAAATGGTCTCCTTGTGTATTCCTGTCTCTTTGATATGAGCCATGGCCCGCGCTACAGTCATGTTCTTCCTCAGGTCTACATACTCGGTGGTCATGATGCTTCCTGCGCTGTCATCAGGGTAGTTCAGGAGTTCGTTGATCTTAACACGGTCTGCAGCGGAAACGTTGTCCAGGATCCTGCTGACCAGATTGGCCGGAAGCTCCTCCAGAATGTCTACGGTGTCGTCCATGTACAGATCATCCAGCAGTTCCTTCAGCTCTTTCTCTGTGAATACTTCTACCAGATAACTTTGCATGGAGGAATCCATATTGGCAAACACTTCTGCAGCCTTATCCTTCGGTATCAGCCGGAAGGCGAGAGCCAGCTCTTTATCTTCCAGTTCGGAGAGCAGTGAGGCTATGTCCACTTCGTTCATTACATCCAGAATGCTCCTCACAGCTTTGAACTGACGCTGCTGGAGGAGTTTGATAAAAATCTCTTTGTCCATGATAATATATCCCTCTCTCTATTCTGTTTTTTGTAATTAAGCCGCACAAGTGACAACTGGCGCCAGAGTCCATAACCTCACCTCCTTTTTCTTTCTGAATACATAAAATAGTTTACGTTAATACAAAAAACAACTCCGTCTGTTCGCGAACAATGACGGAGCAAAATACATATCCTGTTACGGGATATGACCGGCGTACATCGTTCAAGCTTTAGCATCGCAGGGCGTATCAATTGCATTAGGTTGTGCCTTGACGACACAGCCTGCTGACCATCACTTTGTGTCTCCACAATCTCGCGGCAGCAATCTTCGGGGTAAACCTGATCCCTGCGGTAACCTCACCTACCGAAAATAGTTTAAATTAAGTAATATAATCTCAACAGATTTTATTTTATCCTCTGTCGTTGGCAGTGTCAAGGGAAAAGTCAGCTTTTGTCTTGTTTCTGTGTGGAAAAAACGGTATACTTTTCTGTGGAGAAAAACTGACGGAAATGGAAGGTAAGTACAATGGACTACATTATTAAAGGATATAAACCGGAGAAATTATTTCATTATTTTGAGGAGATCAGCGCCATTCCCCGCGGATCAGGCAATGAGAAAGGAATCAGTGACTACCTGGTAAAATTTGCAGAAGAGAGAAATCTCGAGGTATACCAGGATGAGGCGCTTAACGTTATTATCCGGGAACCGGGCAGCCATGGCAGGGAGGATCATCCGGCGGTGATGCTCCAGGGACACATGGATATGGTGTGCGAGAAGCTTTCCGGTGTGGAACATGATTTTGAAAATGAAGGGATCCATCTGGAAGTGAAGGATGGTATCCTCCGGGCAAAAGGGACTACCCTGGGCGCGGACAACGGAGCTGCCGTGGCGCTGATGCTGGCGGTGCTGGACGATGATTCTCTGGCACATCCTCCGCTGGAGTGTGTATTTACAACAGAAGAGGAAGTGGGACTGAACGGCGCAAAGACATTGGACAAGTCAATGATCAGGGCAAGGACCATGATCAACCTGGATTCCGAGGAGGAAGGGATCGCCACAGTCAGCTGCGCGGGCGGGCTGAGGATCGACTGTACAAGGCAGGTCCGGAGAGAGCAGGCGGAAGGAACTCTTGTGACGATCACCATTGAAGGACTTCTTGGAGGTCATTCCGGATCGGATATTGATAAGGAGCGGCAGAATGCCAACCAGCTTATGGCGCGTCTGGTTTATCAGCTGATGGAACAGACAGACGGTAAACTGGTAAGTTTCTTGGGCGGAAACAAAGACAACGCTATTCCCAGAGAGTGCCAGGCCTCTCTGATCTATGAAAACGGAAATGAAGATGGAAATCATAAGGGCCGCGGCGCAGCAGAGGCGGAAAAGCTGGCACGCCATATGGCTGATACACTTGCAGAGGAGATCACTCCCTTCGAGCCAGGCTTTACCTGCCGGGTCGACGTGGAGAAAGACGCAGCAGCCTCTGCGGTACCTGCTACGGACGGGGAAGCTTTTATCCGCATGATCTATCTGGCGCCTAACGGGATCCAGAGACGGAATGTGAAGGACAACTTTGTAGTAACCTCCACCAATCTGGGAGTGGCAAGAGCGGATGAAGAAGAGCTTCGGATTGTGTTCTCCCCCCGATCCTCTGTGGCATCCCTTCAGGAAGAAATGAAGGAACGGCTGGGTCTTCTGGCGGACACCTTTGGATTTGGCACATCATATAGAGGAGAGTATCCGGGCTGGACTTACCGGGAGGAGTCGAAAATACGGCAGATATTCCAGGACAGCTACCGGGAGATGACCGGAGAAGAGCTGAAGATCGAAGCCATCCATGCAGGCCTGGAGTGCGGCCTGTTCTGCGATGCCATACCGGGCATGGACGCCATTGCCGTAGGACCGTCCATCTACGACTGCCACACGCCGGACGAGCATCTGCATCTGGATTCCTTTGAGAGATTCTACCAGCTTCTGGCGGATGTGCTGGGACGGCTGTAAGAGGATTAAGATAAGGGGGATCCGATGTTTAAAATAGCAATCGTGGAGGATTCACAGCCTGCCTGGGAAAGACTAAGAACATTTCTGGAGCGGTTTGAGGGGGAAAACGAAGAACAATTTGAAATAACGGTTTTTACAGATGCTGTCCGTTTTCTCAGCAGCTTCCGGCAGATGTATGATCTTGTATTTATGGATATCGATCTGCCTGGTCTGAATGGAATGGATGCGGCCAGACGGTTGAGAACAATTGACAGCAAGGTGAATCTGGTATTTGTGACCAATATGGCCCAGTATGCGGTGAACGGGTATGAAGTGGACGCTGCGTTTTATCTCGTCAAACCAGTCCATTATGGAGATTTTGAGCTGAAATTGAAAAAGATTCTTGCCCGGCGTCAGGGGGAGGACGATACAGTTGTTGTGGCGCGGCAGAGCGGTTTTGTCCGGATCGCGCTGAGAGAGATCCGTTATATTGAAGTGCAGGGGCATACCTTGGTCTTCCACATGGAGACGGGAGAGATATCGGGGACAGGCACCCTGCAGAAGATGGAAGAAAAGCTTGCTGGAAAAGGCTTCCTGCGGTGTAATAAATGCTATCTGGTAAATCAGAGGCACATTATTGCTGTAGAGGGTTACACACTGAAAATGTCAGGCGGAGACGAACTGCAGATCAGCCGGCCGAGGAAAAAGCCTTTTATGACCGCTCTTGCGGATCTTATGGGAAATGAGAATATATTATGAGAGCAGTTTATGATTTCTTCACATTATACGGAGACGCCTTTGAGGTGATTTTTTCCGTGTTCTGTTTTACCTGGTGGATGAGAAGGAGAAACTTCTTTGTATTCCGCGCCCTGGGGACAGGCGCGGTGATGATCCTTCTGTCGGCTGTCATTCAGAATATTACAGATATTTATGCAATCCAGAAAAGCCTGCTTAATATTGTGCTGTTCGGAGTCAGTATCCTGGGATTGAAGTTCTGCTGCCAGGTATCCTGGGATAAAACAGTCTTTTATTCGACGGCTTCCGGCGCGGCACGTCATCTGTCCTATAAGCTGGCAAGTACGATTGTAATGCCGATCTGGGCAACAGGGCGGGCTGAGGGAGTACTGCTGGCAATTCTGGACTGGGGATATCCTCTGCTTTTTGTCGGTTTCTGCATGATTGCCGGACTGACATTCGGAGGAGTTCTCAGACGGGAATATGACGATGACAAATATCCGGCAAGCCTGCCGGTGTTCTTTTTTCTCCTGATCGGCATGCAGCTCAGTACGAACATTTTTCATAATCTTTTTACTAATTTTCAGACGAGTCTGGAGGCGTATACAGTATTCAATCTGTTTGACATTGTATGTTGTCTCTTTCTTCTGGCATTTCAGTGTGTGGTCACAAAGCAGGAAAAGGAACACCGCAGCCGGGAAATTATGGAACAGCTGCTTTATCAGCAAAAACAGCAGATGGAAGTTTCTAAAGAAACGATTGAGTTGATTAATATCAAATGCCATGATATAAAGAACCAGATATCTCTGCTGGAAAACCGGGTGCCCCGGGAAGAAATACAGGAGCTGGAACATGCAGTGGATATCTATAATACGGCATTGAAGACCGGAAATGAGACACTGGATATCCTGATGATGGAGAAAGCCATGCAGTGTGAACAGAAAGGAATACGGCTTGACTGTATGATCGACGGGGCAGAGCTTTCCTTTATGAAACGTTCTGATCTCTATTCTCTGTTTGGAAATGCTGTTGACAATGCGATAGAGGCAGTTGAGAAGCTGGAGGATCCGGAAAAAAATATATCTGTGTCAGAGTGAAAAAAGAAAGAGGAATGCTAGTCATACATTTTGAAAATTATTGTGAGGGAGAACTTGAATTTGCGGACGGCCTCCCGGTTACGACAAAGAAAGATAAGAGATATCATGGATTTGGCATGAAAAGTATCCGCATGATCGTGGAAAAGTATGGCGGCTATCTTTCTGTAAGCACGCAGAGCGGTATGTTCCGGGTGAACATACTGCTTGATATGAAACAGGCTCATGCGCCGGCCGGCAGGGCAGACTGAACGTCTTCCCTGCAGCCGGCGCTTTTTGTCGGATCATTCCTTGGAAAGAGGCAAAGGCTGAAAAGAAAAGGCAGAATGGTCAGGCGTGTCATGTCGAACTCATCCGACAGTTTGCGCAGGGAAAAATGCAGTTCAGGAAGAATATCTTGTAAGCCATGAAAAGAATTGTTATCCTCCTGTCAGATTTTTGAAAAAGGAGGAAAAAAAGTTGAAAAAAACAAATGTCTGGCGTGGGTTATCCATGATATGTTCCCTGCTGCTGACAGTTTCACTGCTGGCAGGAAATATCCTGGAGACCTACCGAACATCCGTTGACGCGTTCGTGGGAACGCGCAGTCAGATGACAGTTACAGAGACGTCTGACAATGAAGAAGACACCTGGACTTATGAGTCTGAGTTCAAGACGGCGGAAGAGGCCTACGAAGGCTTTAAAGAGCTGGCGATCCGTACCTCTCAGGAGACTTATGCGCTTCTGAAAAACGAGAATGATGCACTTCCATTAAGTTCAGATGCGAAGATCACCATGTTTGGCGTCCGCAGCTATGCTCCGGTTTATGGAAACACTGGAGGAAGCGTGCCGGACGGTAAATCTACAGTAGAGATCTTTGATGCTTTTGCCGAGCGTGGATTCCAGATCAACCCGTCCATGCTGGCAGCCTATGAGGCTTATTTTGCAGACAAAGAATGGACAACTCCACAGTTCGGCGGCGGTATCCTTCCGGCTTATGAAGAAATTACATCCTACAACGATCCCTGCGAACTGACACTGGATGAGCTGGCTGAGCTGAATCCGGACTACAATAAAGATTATGCATCCTACAATGACGCGGCTATCGTAGTCGTAGGCAGAATCGGAGGTGAAGGGGGAGACGGCTATTATCCCGGAGAAGCAGGACGGGCAGAAGGTGTGGAGACTGTGACAGGCAATATTTTAAGTCTTAGTAATGAGGAAATGGCGTTGATTGAGGAGGCAAAAGCCAACTTTGACAAGGTTATTGTTCTCGTAAACGCTACCAATCAGATGGAAATTGCCAATCTTCAGGATGATCCGGATATTGACGCCATCCTCTGGATCGGTTTCCCGGGCGCCTATGGATTCTATGGCGTGGCAGATGTGCTGAACGGAACCGTTTCTCCATCGGCTCATCTTGGGGATACCTTTGCCAAGAACAGCGCACTGGCTCCGGCTATGCAGAATTATGGAAATATCCCCTGGGAAAATGCAGGAGACTTCTCTGAAACTGCAAATGTTAATTCCTATCTGATTGAAGCGGAAGGAATTTATACAGGCTACCGCTATTATGAGACACGTTACGCAGATATCGTAATGGGCAACGGAGGCGCAGAGGCTTCTGCAGGTACTTATGCAAATCCTGACGGAACTGTTGCTACGGAAGACGGAATCTGGGATTACTCCAATGAGATTATCTATCCCTTTGGCTATGGACTTTCCTATACGTCATTTGAACAGACACTTGATTCTGTAGAGATCTCGGGAAGCAAGGAGACAGCAACGGTAACCGTTACCACTACAAATACAGGTGATACAGCCGGAAAAGCTGTCGTGCAGGTGTATGCCCAGGCTCCGTATACAGATTATGACAGACAGTATCATGTGGAAAAATCAGCGGTACAGCTGATGGATTTCGAAAAGACTGAGACACTGGAACCAGGCGAGAGCCAGACGATCACCATGCAGATCGATATGGCTAATCTGGCAAGCTATGACTCAGAAAATGCTCAGACATATATTGTGGATCCCGGTGATTATTACATGGCCATCGGAGACGATTCCCACGATGCACTGAACAATATTCTGGCAGCTCAGGGTTATACTACAGCTGACGGAATGACAGCAGAAGGAAATGCGGACAAGGCTTATCAGTGGACCTGGGATGGGGAAGTAGATGCAGATACATTCTCCGTAAGCAAGGCCGGAGTGGAAATCACCAATGCCCTCTCCGAAGGAGATTACGCAATGGATATTAATGCTTTCCTTCCGGATACAGTAACCTATCTGTCAAGAAGCGACTGGGACGGAACATTCCCGGAGATATATTCTGGTCTGTCCGCAGAGGGAAGACTTGCAGAGCTTCTCGGAAATGATTTTATCGAGCTGAGCACAGATGATGATGTGTCGGATCTGGTGTTTGGAGACACTACAAGTGACCTGACGATCAACGACATGAAGGGTGCGGACTTTGATGATCCAAGATGGGAGGAACTGATCAATAAAGTAACAGTTCAGGAGTTTCTGGATTTTGCATCAAATGCTTTCCATAATATCGCTGCGATCCCGTCTATCGGTCTGATGCAGTATGCAGCAGACGACGGCCCTAACGGCTCTGACTCTCATTATCTGACAGAGGGATCCTATCATGGAGTGCCATATGAGGATGCGGCAGATTATGACTATGCAACCCGTGTGGGCCCCACACCTCAGAACATTGCTTACAGCTGGAATAAAGAGCTGGCATATGAAAACGGTGAAATCACTCTTGGAGAGAGTACACTGGTGCTGAACCTCCCGATCATGATCGGTCCCGGCATGAATATTCATCGTCACGCTTATAACAGCAGAGGAGCAGAGTATTATTCTGAGGACCCGATCCTTACCGGCTACATTGGAAGTGCTGTCATTCAGGGTGCGCAGTCCAAGGGAACTCTTGTGAATATCAAACATGCGGCATTTAACGATCAGGAAATCAACCGGTCCGGTATCGCAGTATTCATGAATGAACAGAAAGCTCGTGAGCTTGAGCTGAGAGGCCTGCAGCAGGCATTCGAGGCAAACGGAAAGCCGGCGTCATTTGTCAATGACGAGAGCATGGCGGATTCCTACACAACAGGCGCTCTTGGTGTAATGAGTTCCTACAACCGTATCGGTGCAGTGGCGTCTAGCGCGAATGTAGGTGTTCAGGTACAGATCATGCGCGGCGAGTGGGATTTTAATGGTTATAATGTAACAGACTTTACCGGAGTTGCGCTCAAGGCAGCGCCCAAGGAGTCGATCCTTGCGGGAACTACTGCATTCTGTGGAATGAGCATTTCAGATGATATTACATACTGGAGTGAGGAAGGCTTAAGCGGCGACCGAGATATTCTTCTGGCGATCAAAGACAACCTGCATTACCTGCTCTATGCACTGGCAAACAGTGCTGCCATGAATGGTATTAATTCTACAACAAAAAGCGTGGATGTGATGACGTGGTGGAGAGTGACCTATATGGCATGCATCGGCGTATTTGCCGTAGGAACAGCAGGAAGCATCCTTCTGTACGGACTGGGACGGAGAAAAAGATCCAGGGCCAAAAATAACGGAAGCTGTTGCTCGAAAAAGCAATATGTCAGAAAATGATGGAAAGGAAGAAATGATATGAAAAATAGAGTGGAAAAGAATGCATACGGTGTGCTCCTGGCTGCCCTTGCGGCGCTGGCCGGCCTGATCATATACATCTACACTTCCGTTACAGGATATCTGGCTTCCTCAGCGGTAAATTATCTGCCGTTTATCAGTACTGCGGCGGCTGTCATTCTGATGCTGGCAGTGGTATTTATGCGAGGAAAGATTTCAGATCTGGCAGCAGATATCATTATTTTTGTAGCAGGAGTCCTGATCCTGTTCGGACTGTATGAATTTGTGCTGGGCCGAGTATCTCTTGCAGCGGATGTGTATTTTATCCCGGTGAACTATCCGGCGTCAGAAGCAGAAGCGCTTCATATATCAATTGCAGGTGTTGTACTGTATATTGTATCAGATATCCTGCTGATCGTTACGGCGTTTATGAAGCGGACGGAAGAGACAGAGTGACAGGACAAGCAGGGAGAAAGCGGAAAAACCTGTGTCAAAGATCATTTTGTCCGGGAAATATAAAAAGCATAACAGTTAGTAAAAAGGAATCGTGTGTCCGGGAGTCGGACACCGGTTCCTTTTTCTTTCACGATACTTTTGGCACCCGGCATTAGCTGCATGCACAGGGTTCGCCTTGCATTTCCCCGGTGTCTGTACTATTATAATGACAAAACGCATGAATAAATAATGTAGAAAAACAGGAAGGAAATACAATATGATCCATGACAGCAATGAGGGCATCTATGGAAGTTTTGCCCGTGTATACGACATATTTATGGACAATGTGCCTTACGAGGAATGGGGCGATTATATCCGCAGCCTTCTGGAAGAGTACGGCATCGGGAACGGTATCGTGGTTGAGCTGGGCTGCGGAACTGGTTCCATGACAGAGATACTGGCAGGATACGGGTACGATATGATCGGTGTGGACAGTTCCGCGGACATGCTGGAGATCGCCGCTGAGAAGAAAGAGAGATCCGGCCGTGATATCCTTTACCTCCAGCAGGATATGAGAGAGTTCGAGCTGTTCGGAACGGTGAAGGCGGCGGTCAGTGTCTGCGATTCCATCAATTATATTACAGATCCGGATGACCTGGCCCAGGTATTCCGGCTGGTGAATAACTATTTGGATCCGGGTGGAATATTTATTTTTGACTTTAATACGGTCCACAAGTACAGAGATGTGATCGGCGACAGCACGATCGCCGAGGACAGAGGAGTCTGCAGCTTCATCTGGGACAATTGCTATTATGAGGATGAGCGGATCAATGAATATGATCTGACGCTGTTTATACAAGAGGGAGCTCTGGATGAACAGGGACCGGAGGTGCCAGCTGTCCTTACCGGCCGTCAGGATGCAGAGGAAGATGAGAATGCAGATGAGGAGCATTATGGAAACGGAAAGCTTTACCGGAAGTATATTGAGACTCATTTCCAGAGAGGGTATACTGCTGCCGAGATGCGGGGACTGCTGGACCGCGCCGGACTGGAGTTTGTAGCAGAGTACGATGCGTTTACAAGGAGCGCGCCTACGGAGGAAAGCGAACGGATTTATATGGTAGCCAGGGAACATGGCAAATCCAGGAGATAGATATTTCGGAAGAGAGAAACCGCGAGAACATTCCAGAAAATCTGAAGAAAACAGATAGCATGGGATGCAAATTTTACAAGAGAAGGAGAACAGACAAAATGAAAGATTATATTGTAAGAGCATCTGCCGCCAATACCCAGATCCGGGCTTTTGCGGCAGTTACAACAGAGCTGGTGGAGGAGGCCAGACAGCGGCATAACACCAGCCCGGTGGCGACAGCGGCTCTGGGACGGCTTCTCACCGGAGGGGTGATGATGGGCAGCATGATGAAGAACCCGGAGGATGTGCTGACGATCCAGATCAAGTGCAGCGGCTCCATCGGAGGTCTGACTGTGACGGCGGACAGCCAGGGAAATGTCAAGGGGTATGTACACAATCCTGATGTAATGCTGCCGCCGAAGAACGGCAAGCTGGATGTAGGAGGCGCTCTTGGACAGGGCGTTATGACCGTGATCAAGGATATGGGACTGAAGGAGCCTTATTCCGGACAGACAATCCTCCAGACCGGGGAGATTGCGGAGGATCTGACCTATTATTTCGCTACATCGGAGCAGGTTCCGTCTTCTGTAGGGCTTGGCGTTCTCATGGAGAAGGATAATACAGTCAGATGTGCGGGCGGCTTTATCGTTCAGGTCATGCCCTTTATTGAGGATGAGGTGCTGAACAGACTGGAAGAAAATATCAAGCACATCCAGTCAGTGACAACGATGCTGGATAACGGGCATACGCCGGAGGAGATGCTGGAACACGTTCTGGAGGGACTGGATGTGGAGTTCACGGATACCCTCCCGGCCAGGTTTCACTGCAACTGCTCCAAGGAGCGGATCGAGAAAGCCATCATCAGTATCGGGAAGAAAGAAATCCAGTCCATGATCGATGATGGAAAAGATATCGAAGTGAAATGCCATTTCTGCAACACAGCATACAACTATTCGGTGGATGAACTGAAGGAACTGCTGAAAAAGAGCCGGTAAGCAGACAGGGAGAGAAAGGAGGGAAATACTTATGAAACATGGTTTTGTCAAGGTGGCCGCAGTGACTCCGGATATCCGGGTGGCGGATGTGGCATATAATACGGAAAAAATATGTGAGGCAATCCAGGAGACATATGATAACAGAGCGAAGATCACGGTGTTCCCGGAACTCTGTCTGACAGGATACACATGCAGCGATCTGTTCACCCAGGATATCCTGCTGAAGGCAGCAAAGGACGCTCTGCTTAAGATTGCTGCGTTTACAGCGGGAAAGGATATGCTTGTTTTCCTCGGCCTCCCGCTGGAAAAAGGCGGAAAGCTCTATAATGTGGCGGCTGCACTGAATGAGGGAAAGATCCTTGGATTTACGACCAAGACATTCCTGCCCAACTATGGAGAGTTTTATGAAATGCGACAGTTTACTCCGGGACCGGAGCAGGCAGAGTACATTACATTTGAAGGAGAGAAAGTGCCTTTTGGACCTCAGCTGCTTTTTGAGACGCCTGCCATGGAGGGGCTGGTCGTCTCTGCTGAAATCTGCGAGGATGTCTGGTCGCCGGTACCGCCCAGTATCGGCGCGGCTCTGGAGGGGGCGACCGTGATCGTCAACTGCTCAGCCAGCGACGAGACCATAGGGAAGGATACCTACCGGAGGGAGCTGATCTCCGGACAGTCCGCCCGTCTGATCGCAGGATATATCTATGCAAATGCCGGAGAAGGGGAGTCCACCACGGATCTTGTCTTCGGCGGACACAATATTATTGCAGAGAACGGAACCATCCTTGCGGAGGCACAGCGCTACCACAATGCCATCGTCTATTCAGAACTGGATATCCGCAGGATCCTCAGTGAGCGCAGGAAGAATACCACCTTCAAGGCTTCCCACGGGGAGAACCTGATCCGGATTCCCTTCTATATTGAAAATGAGAAGACCCAGCTGACCAGGACTTTCCCGAAGCGGCCTTTCGTGCCCTCCGATGAAAATGCAAGGGCGAAGCGGTGTGAGGAGATCCTTACGATCCAGGCAATGGGTCTGAAGAAGCGGCTGGCTCATACCAACGCCAGAACGGCAGTGGTGGGGATTTCCGGGGGACTGGATTCCACCCTGGCCCTGCTGGTGACCGCCCGTGCCTTCGACATGCTGGGAAGAGACAAAAAAGATATCCTGGCTGTGACCATGCCCTGCTTCGGCACCACAGACAGGACCTACCGGAATGCCTGCCGTATGGCAGAGCAGGTAGGAGCGACATTAAAGGAAGTTCCCATCGCTGACGCTGTGAACATTCATTTCCGGGATATCGGACAGGATCCGGAGGATCACAGCGTGACCTATGAAAACGGACAGGCAAGGGAGCGGACTCAGGTCCTCATGGATATTGCCAACAAGACCTGGGGAATGGTCATCGGAACCGGAGACATGTCCGAGCTGGCGCTGGGCTGGGCTACCTATAACGGAGATCACATGTCCATGTACGGGGTCAATGCCTCTGTGCCCAAGACACTGGTCCGCCACCTGGTAAAATATGCCGCTGATACGGCGGAAGACAGACAGCTGCGGGACGTGCTCTATGATGTGCTGGATACTCCCGTAAGTCCGGAGCTTTTGCCGCCCAAGGACGGCGATATCGCCCAGAAGACGGAGGATCTGGTAGGACCCTATGATCTGCATGATTTCTTCCTTTACTATATGCTCCGGTTCGGGTACGAACCAAGCAAAATCTTCCGGCTGGCGGAACTGACCTTCCGGGATGAGTATGACAATGTGACGATCTTAAAATGGCTGGAGACATTCTGCCGCAGATTCTTTTCACAGCAGTTCAAGCGCTCCTGTCTGCCGGACGGACCGAAAATCGGTACGGTTGCCCTCAGTCCAAGAGGAGACTGGAGGATGCCAAGTGACGCCTGTGTGGCAGTATGGCTGAAAGATCTGGGGAATATTTCCCTCATGGAGTAGGAAACTTAATGACAGGAACAGGAGGAGACAGAACCATGAAGCTGATCAGAACGGAAGACGCGGTGGGCAGCGTACTCTGCCACGATATCACACAGATCATCCCCGGCGTGACGAAGGATGCAGTGTTCCGGAAAGGACACATTGTAACAGAGGAGGACATTCCGGTCCTTCTCTCTGTCGGAAAGGAAAATCTGTACGTGTGGGAGGCCCAGGAGGGAATGCTCCATGAAAACGACGCGGCGGAGATACTCAGACAGGTCTGTCAGGGAGAACACATGAAGGCGTCGGAAGCGAAGGAGGGCAAGATCGAGCTGTCGGCGGAGTGCGACGGCCTGCTGAAGATCGACCGGGAGAAGCTGAACGCGGTTAATGCCATGGGGCAGATGGCGCTGGCTTCCCGTCATGGAGACTTTCCCGTGAAGAAGGGGGACAAGATTGTGGGAATGCGTGTGGTCCCCCTTGTCATTGAAGAGGAGAAGATGAACCGGGTCAGAGAAATATGCGGAGAAGAGCCCATCTTCCGGCTCCGGCCCTTCCGCCCCATGAAGGCAGGTATCGTGACCACGGGAAGCGAGGTATACTATGGCAGGATCCAGGATCAGTTTACCCCTGTTGTAAAGGGCAAGCTGGAGGAAGCCGGCATGGAAGTGCTGGGCAATACTCTGTGCAATGATAATGCAGATATGGTGACGGATGCTATCCGGGAATGGATCGACAAGGGAGCAGAGGTGGTAGTGTGTACCGGCGGGATGAGCGTGGATCCCGATGACCGGACCCCTCTTGCCATTCGCAATGCATCGGATCAGGTCATCACCTACGGCGCTCCGGTGCTTCCCGGAGCCATGTTCATGCTGGCCTACGCAGGTGATATCCCGGTGATGGGACTTCCGGGATGTGTCATGTACTCGAAACGCACGATTTTTGATCTGGTCCTGCCAAGGATCGCTGCGGGAGAGCGGCTTGCAGCGGAGGATTTTTCGGTGCTGGGAGAGGGCGGCCTGTGCCTGAACTGCCCGACGTGTACATTCCCTAACTGTGGCTTCGGAAAATAAGAATATTACTGTGATCTGATAGCTTTTGGAATGTTTATTCTGGCATTGCTGACATTCGTATTCTCGAATTTGAAGTAGTGTTTAAAGCATAGCAAAACCGCCCTTGTACTTTGGCGAGTAAGGGCGGTTTTATAACTTGACTTATTGGTCAACCACTTTGGCGGTTGTTCCTGTTTTCATTTTTACTATAGCATATCTTGTCAGGGCTCGCAAGTGAGTTTTGAGTATAATATGATAGCGGAGAAGGTATATGAATGAATTTTATAATCAGCTGAAAAAAGCTCTTGAGTCTCCTGAAGGCGATATATGGACCGAAACTGTGTTGGAAGGGGAGCGGGCAGGCGAGAAACGTCTGATCTCCGGCAGCGGGAAAGCGGACGAAAAAGTGGAGAAAACTCAGGAGGAAAACGCCCCGGCCGTCTTCCGTGAGCGGGTCTGCCGGATGCCGAAACTGATCATCTGCGGGGCTGGTCACGTATCCATGCCGATCATCCGGATAGGGAAAATGCTGGGTTTTTTTGTGACGGTGCTGGAGGACCGCCCGGGATTTGCGGATCATGCCAGAGCAGCGGGAGCAGACCGGGTGATCTGTGACTCATTTGAGAACGGACTGGAATCGGTGGAGGGCGATTCGGACTCCTGGTTTGTCATTGTCACCCGGGGCCACCGGTATGATACCATATGTCTGGAGCGTATCCTTTATAAGAATTATGCCTATGTGGGGATGATGGGCAGCAGGAGACGAGTGGCTCTCGTAAAGGATCAGCTGGCGGAGCAGGGGATCAGCCGGGAGATCCTGGAAGGGGTACACACGCCCATCGGACTGAAAATCGGCGCCGAGACGCCGGAAGAGATTGCGGTCTCTGTCATGGCAGAGATCATCCAGATGAAAAACGCCAGAGCAAAGGGGGGCGGTTATTCCCCGGAGCTGCTGGATGCCATTTTTGAACCGGACGGAAGGAAGCGAGTGCTTGCCACGATCATTTCCAGAAAGGGATCCGCACCCAGGAGCGTGGGGACAAAGATGCTGATCCGGGAGGACGGTACGGCAGTGGATACGATCGGCGGGGGCTGTGTGGAGAGTGAGATTATCCAGAAGGCGCTCCTGATGATGCGCATGGGAACTTCCGGCTTTCAGATCTGCCGGGTGGATATGACAGCTGATGCCGCGGAGGATGAAGGCATGGTCTGCGGCGGAGTTGTGGAAGTAATGCTGGAGACAATGGAATAGGGGTGCATCAGCAGTACGCAGCATGGGGGCGGAATAGCTTTTGTCTCCGGCTGCATAAAATACAAATATGACAGAATACGAGAGGAAAACTTTATGCGCGAACAAGTATTTATCCTGAAAGGGAATATTATTTTCAGCAAAAGCCGGACAGAGCTGGAGATCCATGAGGACAGCTATCTGGTATGTCAGGGCGGAAAGGTAAAAGGCATCTACCGGACGCTGCCTTTCCGGCTGGGAGGCTATCCCATTACAGATTATGGAGAGAGTCTGATTATTCCCGGATTGGTGGATCTGCATATTCATGCTCCCCAGTATTCCTACCGGGGGCTGGGG
Organism: uncultured Mediterraneibacter sp.; assembly: GCA_944381495.1. Lineage (GTDB taxonomy): Bacteria > Bacillota > Clostridia > Lachnospirales > Lachnospiraceae > Mediterraneibacter. The sequence goes on from CALWLJ010000001.1 coordinate 150,888, forward strand.
ATGGACATGGAACTGCTGGAATGGCTGGAAACTAATACATTTCCGGAGGAAGCCAGGTTTTCAGATCTGGAGTATGCCGCAAGTTCTTACCGGATCTTTGTGGAAAATCTGAAGAAGAGCGCCACGACCCGGGCCTGCGTATTTGCCACCGTTCACCGGCCGGCAACGCTGCTCCTCATGGATATGTTGGAAAAAACCGGCCTGTGTACCATGGTTGGAAAGGTGAATATGGACCGGAACTGTCCGGATTATATCCGGGAGGGCACGGAAGAGTCCGCATCTGAGACGGTAGAATGGGTGAAGGATGCGCTCGGGAGAGCGTATAAAAATACCCGGCCCATCCTGACGCCCCGGTTCACTCCAAGCTGTACGGATGAACTGATGGAGAAGCTGAAGGGGATCCAGAAGGAATATGATCTCCCTCTTCAGTCTCATCTGTCAGAGAATCCCAGTGAAATCGCCTGGGTGAAGGAACTTTGTCCCTGGGCGGAATATTATGGACAGGCCTATGACAGATTCGGACTGTTCGGCGGGGAGTGCCCGACAGTTATGGCCCATTGTGTCTACAGCGGTGAGGAGGAGATTCGCCGGATGAAAGAAAATCAGGTGTTTATTGCCCATTGTCCGGAGTCTAACATGAATGTGTCGTCAGGAATCGCCCCGGTGCGCCGTTTCCTGGATGAAGGGCTTCATGTGGGGCTGGGTAGCGATGTGGCAGGCGGTTCATCGGAAAATATGTTCTCTGCCATGGCTCATGCTATCCAGTCGTCCAAACTTCGATGGAGGCTCCAGGATGACAGCCTGAAGGCACTGACCGTGGAGGAGGCATTCTACATGGCTACGAAAGGCGGCGGTGAATTCTTCGGCAGGGCCGGAAGTTTCGAGCCGGGGTATGAATTTGATGCAGTTGTGCTGGACGACAGCCGGCTGAAGCATCCCCAGCCTCTGGATGTGAAGAGCAGGCTGGAGCGGATGATCTATTTTTCGGACGACAGAGAGATCCGGGCAAAATACGTGAGAGGAAAGAGGATAGAGCTCTGAGCAAATAAATGGGGAGCGCCTCCTCCGGATGACGGAGAAGCGCTCCCCTTGTTTTGGGTTCAAGTTTCTGTTATGGAGGGAATCTTAAAGACAGATCCTATAGATAGCTCTGATACATAGATCCTACAGATGGATCCGCGTCCCGGTCTTCCCCAGGATCCCGTCCTTTGCTTTCTCCAGCTGTGTGATCAGCGCCTGGCGTCCCGGCTTTGATTCAGCAAATTCCACGGCGGCCTGCACCTTCGGCAGCATGCTGCCGGGAGCAAAATGCCCTTGTTCTATGTACTGTCTTGCCTCGGATACTGTAATATCTCCGAGCCATTTTTCATCCGGTTTTCCGAAATTGATAGCGGCCTTTTCTACAGCAGTCAGTATAATGAGAAAATCGGCGTCCAGTTTCTTTGCAAGAAGACAGCTGGCAAAATCTTTGTCGATCACAGCGCTGGCGCCCTTCAGGTGATTGCCCTGGCGAGTGACCGGGATGCCGCCGCCTCCGCAGGCGATGACCACATCGCCGGAGTCAACCATGTTGCGGATCGTTCCAATCTCAATAATCTCCTGAGGTTTGGGAGAGGCGACTACACGGCGGTAGCCCCGTCCCGCGTCTTCTTTCATAATATAATCATATTTCTCGGTCATCAGATCCGCCTGCTCCTTTGTCATGAAACGGCCGATCGGCTTGGAGGGATGAGCAAATGCGGGATCATCGGGATCTACTCTGACCTGGGTGATCATGGTCGCCACAGGAATATCATCGATCCCTCTGTTTAAGAGTTCTTCCCGGAGGGCATTCTGCAGGTCATATCCGATATACGCCTGGCTCATGGCAACACAGACGGACAACGGAGTATTGGGCTGCTGAGGATCCTCATGGGTGAGCGCGATCATGGCGTTATTCACCATCCCTACCTGTGGACCGTTTCCGTGAGAGATGACAACCTCGCATCCCTCCTGGATCAGATCCACAATGGCGCGGGAAGTGATCTTTACAGCTTTCATCTGTTCCGGCAGGGTATTGCCCAGGGCGTTTCCGCCCAGGGCGATGACAATACGTTTTTTCTTATCCATGGCCTGCCTCCTTCTGTTTTAATCCTCTTTTACGGCAGCAATGGTCTCTACTTCACAGAGTACTCCTTTGGGAAGATCCTTCACAGCAACACAGGAGCGCGCCGGCTTACCTGTGAAATATTTTGCATATACTTCATTGAATGCTGCAAAATCTCCCATGTCTGCCAGAAAACAAGTGGTTTTTACAACATCTGTAAAGGTTGCACCCTGGCTTTCAAGCAGCGCCTGGATATTCTTCATAACCTGCTCTGTCTGTTCCTCGATGGTTGTTCCCACAACCTCACCGGTCTCAGGTGAAAGCGGAACCTGTCCGGAGAAGAAGGCGATGCCGTTCAGGATGATTCCCTGTGAGTAAGGTCCGATTGCTGCAGGTGCGTTTTTAGTCTCAACATATTTTAACATTTTTGTATACCTCCGATGTAAATATTATAATTTCTTTTCTAAATCATTTGTTTTATCCGAGTGAAATAAATGTCGGATCTGTTGCCCGGTCCCGCTGATTTATTTGAAAATCCTGGGAGTGGATCTTTCCTCCAGTTTTTTGAGGATATCAGCAGGATCTGCAAATTTTGCAAGGAAGATCATAGCCGCGATGATGTATGGCTTGTAGCTTGCTTCTTTGTACAGCGGATCTCTGTAGCGGTCAAATACGCTTGCGTCCACTTCTCCTTCCTCACAGCTGACGCCCGTGATATCAGCCGGCAGACAGTGCATATAGAGAGCCTTTCCGTCTTTTGTCGTCTTCATCAGCTCTTCCGTACATGCCCAGTCTTTGTGCAGGGCGTTCTGAGCTAACAGCTCTTTCTCCAGTTCCTTGATGCCGTCGAAGTCGCCGTTGCCGTACAGTTCGGTACGTTTCTCCATTGCCGCAAAGGGAGCCCAGCTCTTGGGATATACGATATCCGCATCTTTGAATGCTTCAGCCATGCTGTTGGTCTTTGAGAAGGATCCGCCGGATTTCTTCGCGTTCTCAGCAGCCACAGCCTCTACTTCCGGGAATACCTCGTATCCTTCCGGATGAGCCAGTACCACATCCATACCGAAACGGGTCATCAGTCCGATGATACCCTGGGGAACGGAGAGTGGTTTGCCGTAGGAGGGAGAGTATGCCCATGACATGGCGATCTTCTTGCCCTTCAGGTTCTCAACTCCGCCAAACTCATGGATGATGTGGAGCATATCAGCCATTGCCTGCGTGGGGTGGTCGATATCGCACTGCAGATTTACAAGAGTAGGCTTCTGCTCCAGGATGCCGTCCTTATTTCCCTGTGTCACGGCGTCAACTACTTCATGCATATAGGCATTTCCCTTGCCGATATACATATCGTCGCGGATACCGATCACATCAGCCATGAAAGAGATCATGTTGGCTGTCTCACGGACAGTCTCACCATGTGCAACCTGGGATTTCCCTTCGTCCAGATCCTGCACCTCAAGACCGAGCAGGTTGCAGGCAGAAGCAAAGGAGAAGCGGGTGCGGGTGGAGTTGTCGCGGAAAAGAGAAATGCCGAGGCCGCTTTCGAATACCTTTGTGGAAATATTGTTTTCTCTCATATAGCGGAGTGCGTCTGCAACAGTGAAGACTGCCTCGATCTCATCATCCGTCTTCTCCCATGTCAGGAAAAAGTCCCCGTTGTACATGTCTTTAAAATTCAGGGAGTTCAGCTTATCGATATAGTCCTGTAATGTTTTCATAGTTTTTTATCCTCCTATTGATCCTGTTTTCGCTTTGATAAGTGTCTATTCGCAATAGCATCCCGGCAGTGCTGCGTAAACAGCTGCACAGGTTACAAGATCCTGTTTCCACGTCTTTTCATTGGGCGCGTGTGCCTGTGCCTCGGCCCCCGGACCGAAACCGATGCAGGGGATCCCGTTTCTTCCCATGATGGACACTCCGTTAGTAGAGAAAGTCCACTTATCGGTAAGGGGACGGCTCTGGCGCATTTCCAGCGTCTCTTCTGCACCGATCCTCTTGTCGCCGTACAGAGAAGTATAAGCTTTCTCGAGAGCTTTTGTAACCTTGTGATCTTTAGGGATCGCCCAGGTGGGGAAGTAGCACTCGATCTCGTATACGCATCCGGTATAGGACGGGCGGTCATAATTGTACATGGATACAACCACGTCATCGCCGTATTTTTTTACATTGGGCAGGGCACGGATCTCATCCAGACAACTCTCCCAGGTCTCGCCGAATGTCATGCGGCGGTCAAGTGATACGGCACAGGAGTCAGCCACCGCGCAGCGGCTGGGCGATGTGTAGAAGATCTGGGAAACTGTCACCGTACCTCTTCCAAGGAAACGGGCTTCCTCCCAGTCGGGATTGTATTTGGGATTCAGCATTTTTACAAGTCCTTTGATTTCCGTGTCATCTGCGTCGTCGTTCTCATTAAGAGCACGCACGTCCTGGAGAATATCTGCCATCTTGTAGATGGCGTTGTCGCCTCTCTCGGGTGCGGAGCCGTGGCAGGAGACGCCTTTTACATCGATACGGATCTCCATACGTCCGCGCTGTCCGCGGTAAATGCCGCCGTCAGTGGGCTCTGTAGATACAACGAATTCCGGACGGATCTTGTCCTCGTTGATAATGTACTGCCAGCACAGACCGTCGCAGTCTTCTTCCTGAACAGTTCCAACGACCATGATCTTATACCCTTCCGGAATCAGGTCCAGATCCTTCATGATCCGGGCGCCGTACACAGCGGATACAAGGCCTCCGCACTGGTCGGATACACCGCGGCCGCCGATCTCGGTGTCATTTTCATACCCCTCATAGGGATCGAAGGTCCAGTTGTCAATGTTTCCGATTCCTACGGTATCGATGTGAGCGTCATAGGCGATGATCTTGTCTCCGGTGCCCATATAGCCGATGACATTTCCCTGAGGATCGATAATGACTTCGTCAAAGTCCAGTTTCTTCATCTCCGCCGCGATGGTCTCGATATGGGCTTTTTCATCGCAGCTTTCCCCCGGATTTCTTACAATGGCGCGCAGAAAAGCGTTCATATCTTTCCCGTAGTTTTGAGCGGCATCTTTGATCTTGTTCAAATCCATTTTTTCCTCTCCTTTATATATGTATGGTCTCGTTGAAATTGTTACCTTATGATATTATCTGTCATTCCCATCCCAGACGATGGATTCGTATCTTTCCGGATCGGTGTCGCCCTCTGTTGAGAAGAGCAGGACTTTTGAACTCTCATCCAGTCCAAGGTGTTCCCGCAGCGGCTTGTATTCATCCATGGTCATGATGCATGCCAGAGTTCCGAAAGGCGCGGCCCCTGACTCGCCGGATGTAACCGGCTGATCCCCTTTCACCGGAGCTGCCAGCATACGCATTCCTTTTGCCGCAGCCCAGTCGGGAGTGGAGATAAATGTATCTACATGGTTTTTCAGAATATCCCAGGAAATAGTATTGGGTTCGCCGCAGGCAAGGCCGGCCATGATCGTCACCATATCTCCGTCAACAATGCGGATATTGCCGTCTCCGGCACATGCTCCTTTGTACAGACATGCCGCTGCTGACGCTTCTACTACTACGACTTTCGGAGGATCCTCCGGATAGCGGTTGGCGAAGTATCCCTGTACTGCTCCCGCCAGGGATCCTACGCCGGCCTGGATAAACACATGCGTAGGACGTCCGCATCCGTATTCTTCCAGCTGTTCGTCAGCCTCCATGGCCATTGTTCCATACCCCTGCATGATCCAGGAAGGAATTTCTTCATATCCGTCCCAGGCCGTGTCCTGGACCATGACGCCGTTTTCTGTTTTCTCTGCCATGGCGTTGGCCATGCGGACACATTCATCGTAATTATATTCTTCGATGGTTGCCTGCGCGCCTTCGGCGAGGATGTTGTTCAGTCTTGTCTGTGTGCTGCCCTTGGGCATGAGGACCACTGCTTTCTGTCCCAGCTTGTTGGCGGCCCATGCAACGCCCCTTCCGTGGTTACCGTCGGTAGCGGTAAAGAAAGTCGCCTGGCCGAATTCCTTTTTCAGTTCATCGGAGGTCAGTACACTGTAAGGGAGCTCCGAAACGTCTTTGCCGGTCTGCTTCGCGATATATCTGGCCATTGCGAAGGATCCGCCCAGAACTTTGAAAGCGTTCAATCCGAATCGGTAAGACTCGTCCTTTACATAGACTTCTCCAAGTCCCAGCCGGGCTGCCATGTGATCCAGCTTTGCCAGCGGCGTGACAGAATACTGTGGAAAGCTCTCGTGGAAGGTTCTTGCCTTGCGGACCTGATCAAGTCCCATGATCTTCAGATTCGCATCATCTGTTTTCGGCATGTTGTTCACTGCCCATTTGATTGTATCCATTTTTCTTTAACCTCCTTATATAATATTTATCCCTTGTCCATATAACTGTATAGTGTAAATTTGGATATTCCCAGCAGAGAAGAGACCTTGTCTCCGGACTTTGTGATGAGAAAAGCGCCGGCATTGTTCAGATACTGTACAACAGCCACTTTGTCGTCCTTGTTCATCAGCGCTACGGGCTTTCCGACTTCAGCAATAGCCTGATCGATCAGCTGATCCAGCAGTTCGTTTACATTATGCGTGATCTTTCTCGGCGGAGAGCCGGCGGAGCGGATTCCGGACTGCTGTTCCTGTTCCGTCTTGATCAGATCACGGACGGTGTTCTCTACGGCCAGCAGGGGGGTGATGTCATAATTCAGAGAGAAAATATAGGCGATCCGCCCTGTCTCATTCCGGATGTACATGGTGCTTGACTTCAGGATCCTGCCGTCATCGGCCTTGGTAAGGTAGGCCAGCCTGTCTTTTACTTTCGAGGGATCACTTCGGAGTGTCTCCAGAACAATGCCGGAAGGGCCGTCGCCTGCTTTCCGGTCTGATACGTGACCGTTTTCGATATACACGATGGAACTGTCCAGATCCTTCCCGGTCAGGTCGTGGATGACTACTTCGCAGGAACTGCCGAACTGAACAGCAAGGCCGTGGGCCAGCTGTTTGAGAAAATCGAGCTGCTGATACATTTACTCACCTGCCATTTCAAGAATTCCCGGATTTCGGGGGAGTGTCAGTTGATGGAAAACGGAGTCTGCTGTTCCGCATCCCTAAACCCATCATAGCATAAAAAAAGTAAGAGTCAATAGTTTTTCTAAAAAATTTTTAGGTGTACTAAAAAATATTTAGAATCTTTGTTGCATTTATGCACTATTAATGGTATTCTATAAGAAATAGTTGGGATTCATATGCGAAATGTACAGAAATTCATGCCGTCAGCGCCGGACGGAAGGAGCATTTCAGGTGAAAATTACAAGAAAAGGAGAGGAAAAATGCTGATCTTAGGAAATGGAAGAGTCATTACAAGAGACGAAGAGAGGCCTTTCATCGAGAATGGAGCAGTTGCCATTGACGGAGCCTCGATCTGCCGGGTGGGAACAGATGAAGAAATCCGCGCAGCGTATCCTCATGAGGCGTATATTGATGCCAAGGGCGGCCTGATCATGCCCGCGTTTATCAATGTACACGAGCACATTTACAGTGCATTTGCAAGAGGACTTTCTGTGAAGGGATATGACCCGAAGGGATTCCTGGACATCCTGGACGGGATGTGGTGGACGATCGACAGGAACCTTACCCTTCACGACACTTATCTGAGCGCTATGGCTACCTATATTGACTGCATCAGGAACGGAGTAACGACTGTGTTTGACCACCATGCCAGTTTCGGTTCTATACGCGGTTCTCTTTTCGAGATCGAGAAGGCAGCGAAGGAGACAGGCGTAAGATCCTGCCTGTGTTATGAAATTTCAGACAGGGACGGCATGGACAAAGCAAGAGAGTCTGTGATGGAAAATGCGGAGTTTATCCGTCATGCCCTGCAGGATGACTCAGGGATGATCGCCGGGATGATGGGAATGCATGCTCAGTTTACTATCTCTGATGAGACGATGGAACTGGCCGCTGCAAACAAACCTGACGGAGTGGGCTATCATATTCATGTGGCGGAGGGAATCGAGGATCTGCATCATTGTCTGAGGACTTACGGCAAGCGGATCGTGGACCGGCTGATGGACCACGGGATCCTGGGAGAGAAGACACTGCTGGGGCACTGCATCTATATTAATCCTCATGAGATGGATCTGATCCGGGATACGGACACCATGGTAGTGCATAACCCGGAGTCCAACATGGGCAATGCCTGCGGATGTCCTCCCACCATGGAAATGGTTCACAGAGGGATTCTGACCGGACTTGGCACAGACGGGTATACCCATGACATGATGGAGTCCTTCAAGGTGGCTAATGTGCTGCACAAGCATCATCTCTGCGACCCCAACGCAGCCTGGTCCGAGGTGCCGAAGATGCTATTTGAGAATAATGCGAAGATAGCGGGGAGATATTTTAAGCAGCCGCTGGGCGTGCTGAAGGAAGGCGCTGCCGGGGATGTGATCATTGTGGATTATGATCCGCTTACTCCTATGAATGAAAGTAATATCAACGGACATCTTGTATTCGGCGTGACGGGACATGATGTTGTGACTACTGTGGCGGCAGGAAAAGTTCTTATGAAAGACCGGAGAATGACAGCTATTGATGAGGAGAAGATCATGGCGGACTGCAGACAGGCTGCAGCTGAACTTGCGAAACGGATCAACAGCGGAAGATGACCGGAGTGGAACATGATGACAGAGAGGCAGAAAGGGGAACCTTTGGCTGCCTGCCATATAATACAGAAAGGAATCATAAAAAATGAGCGGAAAAAAGACAGCGAAAGATAATTCGGAATTATTTAAATGGAATGGCAATCCGTCCGTCGGACAGATCCTTCCTCTTGCTGCCCAGCATGTACTGGCGGCTGTAGTCGGATGTGTAACCCCGGCTATTCTGGTGGCGAACGCTGCCAACAATGCGGGAGGCAATGTAGATATGGGCATGCTTATACAGGTATCGCTTGTATTTGCGGCTCTGTCCACACTCCTCCAGTTATATGGGGCCAGGCTCAAGCTGGGATCCGGACTGCCTGTCATCATCGGAGTCAGCTTTGCCTATGTACCTACCATGACTGCCATAGCAGCCCAGGCGAAGAATGTGGATACGATCTTCGGAGCTATGGTCATCGGCGGTGTAGTTGCTATTCTGGTAGGATTGTTTATACGTCAGATCCGGAAAGTATTCCCGCCCCTTGTCATCGGAACTGTGATCCTTGCCATCGGTCTGTCTCTGTACAGTACGGCAGTGAATTATATGGCAGGTAATTCTTCCAATACATATGATGTTGTCGTAACACAGCAGGGAAAGACAGAGGCGCTTGTATACGGCTCCTGGCAGAACTGGTTCGTGGCTTTTGTTACGCTGCTTATTGTTGTTCTGCTGAACCATTATGGGAAAGGACTTTTCAAGCTGGCGTCCATCCTGATCGGACTGATCTGCGGATATGTGGTGGCTCTCTGCTTCGGCATGGTGGATTTTTCCACCTTGTCAGGCGCGGGCTGGTTCCAGATCCCCATGCCTCTTGCATTTGGAATGAAGTTTGATATTTCCGCGATCCTTCCTCTGGCGATCCTGTTCCTTGTCAACTCCATCCAGGCCATGGGAGATTTTTCCGCCACAACAACCGGCGGCATGGACCGGCTTCCCACAGACGATGAGCTGAACGGCGGCATCATCGGATACGGCGTCAGCAACATGATCGGCGCTTTCTTCGGATGTCCTCCTACCGCTACATACAGTCAGAATGTAGGTATCGTGGGATCAACGAGAGTTGTTTCAAGAAAGGTGTTCTCTGTAGCGGCAGTGATCCTTTTGATTGCCGGCCTGATCCCCAAGTTCTCCGCCCTGCTCAGGACCATTCCCCAGTGCGTACTTGGCGGAGCGGTGGCTTCCGTGTTCGCGTCCATTGCCATGACCGGGATCAAGCTTCTTGTTACCGAGAAACTGACCTACAGAAATACGACAGTTGCGGGACTTGCCATTGCCATCGGCATGGGAGTTTCCTTAAATGACGGCTGTCTGAACCAGATGTCTGAGAGCATCCACGGCGCGCTGAACATGAGCATGAGCCTGGAGAGCTTCCAGTCTATCATCAACAATACATTTGCTTCGTCTCCCGTGGTGCTGGCCACGATCTTCGCGGTGATCCTGAACCTGATTCTGCCGAAAGACAAAAAAGACGGAGAGTAAAACGAAAAGTGAGCCGACAGCGGCGGTCATGCGCCGCCGCTTTTTGCAAATTGTTCCGAGACAGGAGGATAAATATGAGTGATATTATGAGGCCAATGGCCTTTGAACAGCTGATGGACTGGATCCTGACAGAGAAGAAAGAGAGCGGCACGGTGTTCGGGACACATCATCCCTACTATGCGGATCCCCGATATAACAGGACTATTTTCGGCCGTCCGCTTGAGACGCCGGCGGGACCGGCGGCAGGGCCCCATACTCAGCTGGCGCAGAACATTGCGGCAGCCTATTATACGGGCAGCCGTTTCTTTGAATTGAAGACCGTCCAGGTCATGGACGGAGCAGAGCTGTCCGCCTGTGTCAATAAACCTTGCATCAAGGCGGATGACGAGTGCTACAACTGCGAGTGGTCTACGGAGCTTTATGTGCCGGAAGCGATGGAAGAGTACATCAAGGCGTGGTTTCTCTGCAAAGTGATGGCAAAGGAATTCGGACTTGGAAGTATGGACGGATTTCAGTTCAATATCAGTGTGGGATATGACCTTGCCGGGATCCGGTCGGAGAAGATCGACCGCTTCCTGAACACCATGAAACACGCTCAGGACTGTGATGTATTCCAGTCATGCAGGAACTGGCTGCTGGAACATGCAGACAGGTTTGAAAACCTGACAAAAGAGGATATAGAGAGTATTTCCGGTGACATCTGTAATTCGGTGACGATATCCACCCTTCATGGATGTCCTCCTCAGGAAATCGAGCGGATCGCCATGTACCTGATCACAGAGAAGGGGTTCCACACGTTCATTAAGTGCAATCCCACTCTCCTTGGGTATGAGTTCGCCAGAAAGACCATGGACGACATGGGTTACGACTATGTGGCATTTGGAGATTTTCATTTCCGGGATGACCTGCAGTATGAGGATGCAGTCCCCATGCTGACCAGACTGATGAAGGTCTGTCAGGAGAGAGGACTGGAGTTCGGAGTGAAGATCACCAACACGTTTCCTGTTGATGTGAAACAGAACGAGCTTCCAAGTGAAGAGATGTACATGTCCGGCAAGGCGCTGTATCCGCTGTCCATTTCTCTGGCTGCAAAGCTGGCCGGAGAGTTTGACGGGAAACTGCGGATCTCCTATTCCGGCGGCGCGGATTTCCATAATATCAAAGGAATCGTAGATGCGGGAATCTGGCCGGTGACGGTAGCAACGACTCTTTTGAAGCCTGGCGGATACGACAGAATGGCCCAGATGGTGAAGCTTCTGGAAAAAGAGAACGATGTTTATAAAGGCGTAGATCCGGCAGCGGCTGAGAAACTTGCAAGGGAAGCGGTCAAGAGTCCCTGGCATGTAAAGGCGGTGAAGCCTCTTCCCTCCAGAAAGATGAAAAAACAGGTGCCTCTTCTGGACTGCTTTACGGCTCCCTGCAAAGAGGGGTGTCCGATCCATCAGGATATCACGGCTTATCTGCAGCTGGTGAAGGCGGGAAAGTATGAAGAGGCTCTTCAGGTCATTACCGAGAAGAATCCTCTGCCGTTTATAACAGGAACTATCTGTTCCCACGCATGTATGGGCAAATGTACCCGAAATTTCTATGAGGAGCCGGTACATATCCGGGCTATGAAGCTGCTGGCGGCAGAGAATGGATATGACGCCTTCCTGTCAAAGTTGTCTGCTCCGGCTGTGACCAGATCCGGCAAAGCAGCTGTCATCGGCGGCGGGCCGGCAGGAATGGCAGCCGCGTATTTTCTGAGAAGAGCAGGAATGGAAGTTACGTTATTTGAGAAGACAGGTTCCCTGGGAGGCGTGATACGCCATGTAATCCCGGAGTTCAGGATCCCCTCATCTGCCATTGACAAAGATGCGGCTATCCTGGAGAAAATGGGGGTCAATGTCTGTCTGAACACGGAGATCGCAGATATCAGCATGCTGAAAAATGCGGATTATACAGCAGTGATCCTTGCCCTGGGAGCATCAGAGCCGGGTGTGCTCAGACTGGAGAAAGGGGATGCGGTCAACGCCCTGAAGTTCCTGGCAGACTTTAAGGCCCATGACGGAGACCTGGATATTGGAAAAAATGTAGTGGTCATCGGCGGCGGAAATACAGCTATGGACACTGCGAGGGCTGCAAAGCGGACCAAAGGCGTGGAACATGCGTATCTTGTATACAGAAGGACGAAACGCTATATGCCTGCAGATGAGGAAGAGCTGGTCATGGCAGTTGATGACGGAGTGGAGTTCATGGAACTGCTGGCTCCGGTGAAGCTGGAGAACGGAAGACTTCTCTGCAAAGTGATGAAACTGGGGGATTTCGACGCTTCCGGCAGGAGGGGCGTAGTGGAGACCGGAGAGGAAAAAGAAATTCCGGCGGATACGGTCATTGCGGCGGTAGGCGAAAAAGTTCCCTCCGGATTCTATGAGAAAAACGGGATCCGTGTGAATGAGCGGGGACGGGCTGTTGTCAATGAGGAGACCTGCGAGACGAACCTTTCCGGCGTGTATGTGGCAGGCGACGGTCTGGGCGGACCGGCCACGGTCGTGGAAGGCATCCGCGACGGTCTGAAGGCAGCTGAGGCAGTGACCGGAGAGAAGCTGGTGAAGGACTTCGATCCGGCAGCAGATGAGACGGCTGTATATGAGAAGCGCGGCAATCTCTCGGATCAGCAGGAAGGAATTGGGGAGAGCGGACGATGCCTCGGATGTTCGGGAATCTGCGAGAACTGTACGGAGGTATGCCCCAACCGGGCGAACATCTCCATCCGGGTGCCGGGCATGGAGAAGCATCAGATCATCCATGTGGACTATATGTGCAATGAGTGCGGAAACTGCCGCAGCTTCTGTCCTTATGACAGCGCTCCATATCTGGACAAATTTACATTGTTTGCCGACGAAAAAGATATGGAAGACAGCAGGAACCAGGGATTTGCAGTACTGGACAAAGAAGCGGTAAGATGCAGGGTGCGTTTCTTCGGAGAGACAGAAGAGTGGACCATGGGCGAGGAGACCCGGATCCCGGAGGCACTGCAGAAGCTGATGGAAACAGTATGCAGAGATTATTCCTATCTCTTAAGACCTTAACAGAAAAATACCGGTCCGGCTGTGAGTCCTCCGGCGGGACCGATGAAGAAAAGAATACAAAAGCAGCAGAAAGAAGGGATCAGTGATGAAACGGTTATTCAAAGGCGGAACAGTAGTAAGCAGTGAGGGAATGCAGGATGTTGATATCCTCGTAAAGGGAGAGAAGATCCTGGCGGTGGGCAGGGATCTGGCTTTTCGTGATGCGGAGATCATCGATGTGAAAGGAAAGTTTCTGTTTCCCGGCTTTATTGATGCCCATACTCATATGGCGCTGGAGGTGAGCAATACTGTTACTGCAGATGACTTTTATTCAGGTACCAGGGCTGAGCTGGCGGGAGGAACTACCTGCATTATCGACTTTGCCACTCAGTATGAAGGAGAGTCGCTGGCTCAGGCTATAGAAAACTGGCATCAGAAAGCAGACGGAAAGTGCTCCTGCGACTATGCCTTTCATCTTGCTATTTCTCAGTGGAATGAGGAGATCAGCAGAGAACTGGAGCAGGTGGTGAAGGAGGAGATCTCTTCTTTCAAACTATATATGACTTATGATAACCGGGTAGATGATGAGACCATGTATGAGATCCTCTCCAGGCTGAAAGAGCTGGGCGGGATCGCCGGTGTACACTGTGAAAATCACGGGATCATCAGCGCAAGACTGAAGGAGGCCGCTGTGAGAAAGGGCGGCAGGACAGACGTATCCGACTATCCATGGACCAGGCCCAAGGAAGCAGAGGCAGAGGCTGTGGGAAGACTGCTGAAGATCGCAAAATGTGTGGACACTCCGGTGATCGTGGTACATCTGAGTACGGCTGCCGGATACCGGGAAATCCTAAGAGCAAGGGAAGAAGGTCAGACAGTGTACGTGGAGACCTGCCCTCAGTATCTGCTCCTGGACGAGAGCAAATATTTTCTGCCGGCGGAGGAGGCCAGACGCTATATGATCGCACCGCCTCTCAGAAAGAAGAAAAATCAGGAAACTTTGTGGCAGGCGCTGAAAGAGGGAAGGATCCAGACTATCTGCACGGATCACTGCAGCTTTACAAAGGAACAGAAAGAGATGGGCAGGGAAGATTTTGCGAAGACACCTTGCGGAATGCCTGGAGCGGAGGAGCGGCCGGCGCTGATCTGGCAGTTTGGTGTGAATGCGGAGCGGATCACTCCGGAGCAGATGTGCGCTTACCTGTCTGAGAATCCGGCTAAGCTTTACAATCTTTATCCCTGGAAGGGAAGACTGATCCCCGGGGCGGATGCGGATATCGTGGTCTGGGATCCGGATGCGGAGTGGACCATGTCGGCGGAAAATATGCAGTCTGCCTGTGATTACTGCCCAATGGAAGGAACAAAGGTCCGGGGGAGAGCTGAGCAGGTCTATTTAAGAGGCGTGCTGGCAGCGGAGAATGGAAAGGTGCTGGAGGAAAGGACAGGACGCTATGTAAAGCATGGCGCAGGTGAAGAGTAAGATGCTGTACATTTATAAAAAGAATGCCTTGTGTGATATAAGTTCGCTGCGGCAGGCGGCAGGGATCGCTGATATGGAACGTCCTGTCGTATCCGTGACGGGAGCGGGGGGCAAGACTTCCACTATCCGCCGGCTTGCAGAGGAGTATATTCATTCCGGGCAGAAAGTGATCGTCATGACAACCACTCATCTGATGGCGGAGGAGGAACCATGGTTCCTCCTTGAACCCTCGGAGAAAAGAATGAAAGAGGTGCTGGAGAAATACTCTCAAGTCTGGGTGGGAAGGCCTGCTCAAAACGGCAGGATGGGTCCTGTTCCCGATGATTTCCTGGATGTGATCTGGAACATGGGGCTGCCGGTGCTCATCGAAGCGGACGGGGCCAGGCAGCTGCCTCTGAAAGTACCCGGAGATCAGGAGCCTGTTATCCTTCCACAGACTACCCATCTGCTTTCTGTTTATGGGCTGGACGGGATCGGCGGCAGGATACGGGACGTATTTTTCCGGCCGGAGAGAGCGGCGGAGCTGCTGGGCAGGCAGCAGGATGATCCGGTTAGTGTGGAAGATGTGGCTTATCTGGCAGCATCGGCAGACGCCGGCAGAAAAGGGTGTCCGGCGGATGCGTCATATACAGTCATATTAAATAAAGCAGATTCGCTCCGGCTGAAAGCACGGGCGCTTGAGATCAGCAGAGAGCTGGAAAAGGCCGGGATCGGGCGGATCATAGTCTCCTCCCGGAAGGAAGATTGAACACTGTCCGCCGGAGACACGGATGGCGGAACTATGGGGCAGACAGATCCGGCGTACGCGGAAATAACAGATCAGGAGGCAGTTGCTGAACATGGACATACTGATAAGAGGAGCGGGAGATCTGGCTACTGGGATCGCCTCAAGACTATACGGAGCCGGACACAGGATCCTGATGACAGAGATCGGGACTCCGCTCACCGTGAGGAGAACTGTGGCCCTTTCCAGAGCGGTATACGAAGGAAAAGCACAGGTTGAAGAAATGAAAGGGGTTCTGGCACTTGATCAGAGAAGCGCGGAAGAGATCATGGATCAGGGAGACATTGCCGTGATGACAGATCCCGAGATGATCTGCCGGAAGTGGTTCCGGCCTGATGTGATCGTAGATGGGATCCTGGCAAAAAGAAATCTGGGCACCAGGATCACGGATGCTCCTTTTGTAGTAGGAGTGGGGCCGGGATTTACGGCAGGCCAGGACTGCAATTGTGTGGTGGAGACAAAGAGAGGCCATACGCTGGGAAATATCATCTGGAAAGGAAGCGCTATTCCTAATACCGGAGTGCCCGGCAATGTGGGCGGTTACACTGTTGAACGTCTGATTCGGGCGTCACAAGACGGAAAGATAGAACCAAAAGTGCAGATCGGCGATCTGGTGGAGAAGGGACAGATTGTTGCTTTTACCGGCGGAGTTCCGGTCTATGCGCAGATGTCAGGAATCGTCCGGGGAATGCTCCAGGATGGCGCCAACGTTACAAGAAATCTCAAGATTGGGGATATCGATGCCCGGGCGGAAGTGTCAAACTGTTTTACTATCTCGGATAAGGCAAGAGCCATTGGAGGAGGAGTACTGGAAGCAGTGACCGGATTTGAACGGATGAAGGGCGCCTTTGGGATCGTTATCCTGGCAGCAGGCAGCGGCAGCAGATTCGGAGGAAACAAGCTGAAAGCTGTCGTGAAGGGAAAGCCTCTGTATGTGCATACACTGGATCGTTCGGCGGCTTTTGGATCCTTTCCGTCCTTTATCGTCACCGGAGATGAGGAGATAGCCGGGGAGGCGGAGAAAAGGGACATCATGCCGGTCTGGAACAGAGATCCGGAGAAGGGAATCTCTCATTCTCTGATCCTGGGACTTGAGAAGGCTGCGGCCCAGTATCCGGATCTCAGAGGAATTATGTTTTCTGTGTGCGATCAGCCGGGGCTGAATCCCTCTACCATGCAGAGAATGTTCAACACAGCATGCCGCCATCCCGGCACCATCGTCTGTGCCGGAAACGGAATAAGAACAGGCAATCCGGTCCTCTGGGACAGAAAATATTTCTCTGAACTTCTGGAATTGTCGGGAGACGAAGGCGGCAGGCAGGTACTTAGAAGACATGAGGACAAGATCCGGATCACTCAGGCGGATCCGGAGGAATTGAAGGACATTGACAGGAGGGAAGATCTGTCGATGTGACAGCAGCGAGACCGCGCGGGGAGCGGATCCATGATCAGGATCCGGACGGTTCCCTGCGTCATGATTGAGGAGAAAAGATTATGGGACGGAATCGTAAAAAGAAAGTAGCTGTTGTACAGTGTACAGGCGGGTGCCGCAGGGCCGGAGACATTCCCGATCCTGAGCGGTATGGTGACTGCAGACAGGCAGTCCTTGAACACCCGGAAGGGATTCTGCCCTGCCGGTGGGGCTGCATTGGTCTTGGAAGCTGCGTGCAGGCGTGCCGGCTGGACGCTATCTATATCAGCAGATCTGGCTCGGCGGAGACAGACTGGAGCCGGTGCGTGGGATGCGGGCTGTGTGTGAAGGCCTGTCCCCGGGGACTCATCCGGATCACAGCTCCGGAGTATCCGATCTATCCGGCATGCGTCAGTGAGGATGAAGGCGCGCAGACAAGGAAATACTGCGATCAGGGATGCATCGCCTGCGGCATGTGTGTGAAGAACTGTCCCGCAGAAGCAATACGGATCGAGAACAACCGCGCTGTCATTGACGAGGAAAAATGTATTGCCTGCGGCATGTGTGCGGTGAAATGTCCCCGGGGAGCGATCCGGGATCATGACGGGATTTTTACCGTCAGGGAAGAGCGGGTGGTAAAATGAAAGAAAATTACAGTTTTACGGTAAACGGCATAGTGAGGAACACAGACCAGGACAAACCGCTGCTGAGATATCTGCGGGATGATCTTCACCTGCATTCTGTAAAGGACGGCTGCAGCGAAGGGGCCTGCGGGACCTGTACCATCATCGTGGATGGAAAAGCGGTGAAATCCTGTGTCCTGACGACGAAACTGGCAGTCGGGAAAAAAATTATTACCACAGAAGGCTTAAGCGATGAGGAGAAAGAAGCTTTTGTCTATGCTTTCGGCGCCAAAGGCTCTGTGCAGTGCGGGTTCTGTATCCCAGGCATGGTGATGGCGGGAAAAGCGCTGATCGACCGGGTGCCGGATCCGACAGAGGAAGAGATCAAGACCGCGCTGAAAGGAAATATCTGTCGCTGTACGGGGTACAAAAAGATCATCGAGGGCATCCAGCTGGCCGCGGCTATCCTGCGGGGAGATGAGAAAATTGAGGAGACGCTGGAAAAGGGCGAGATTTACGGCGTTGGCAAGAAGGCATTCCGCCTGGACGTCCGGGAAAAGGTGCTTGGCTACGGCGAGTATCCGGATGATGTTGAGATGGAAGGGATGGTCTATGCGTCAGCGGTCCGCTCCAGATATCCCCGCGCAAAGATACTTGATATCCACTGTGAAAAAGCTCTGGCGCTTCCCGGCGTGCTGGATGTACTGACTGCAGAAGATGTGCCGAACAATAAAGTAGGACATCTGCAGCAGGACTGGGACGTGATGATCGCCAGGGGCGGTATTACCCGATGCGTGGGAGACGCAATCTGTCTGGTGGTGGCTGAGACAAGGGAGATCCTGGAGAAGGCGAAGAAATTGATCCGGATTGATTATGAGGAGCTGAAGCCGGTCACATCGGTGCGGGAAGCCATGGCAGAAGACGCTCCGAAAGTTCACTCTGCAGGAAATCTCTGCCAGAGCCGTCATGTGACCCGGGGAGACGCGAAAAAGGCACTGAAAAATTCGAAATACGTAGTAACCCGGACGTATCGTACCCCTTTTACAGAGCATGCTTTTCTGGAACCGGAATGTGCGGTGGCATTTCCTTATAAAGACGGGGTAAAGGTTCTCTCCTCAGATCAGGGCGTCTATGATACCAGGAAAGAAATCTCCATTATGTTCGGCTGGGAGCCGGAACGAGTAGTGGTGGAGAACAAACTGGTGGGAGGCGGTTTCGGCGGCAAGGAAGATGTGTCTGCCCAGCATATAGCGGCACTGGCTGCTGTGAAGGTGAACCGGCCGGTAAAGGTTGTGTTCTCCCGTCAGGAATCTATCAATTTCCATCCGAAGCGACATGCAATGGAGGGGACATTTACTCTTGGATGCGATGAGAACGGCATCTTTACCGGGCTGGACTGCGAAATCTATTTTGACACAGGCGCCTATGCGTCTCTCTGCGGTCCCGTGCTGGAACGGGCCTGTACCCATTCGGTGGGGCCGTACTGTTATCAGAATACAGATATCAGAGGTTTCGGATACTATACAAACAATCCTCCGGCAGGGGCATTTCGGGGCTTTGGCGTATGCCAGAGTGAGTTTGCGCTGGAGTCTAACATTAATCTGCTGGCGGAAATGGTGGGGATATCCCCCTGGGAAATCCGTTACCGTAACGCTATTGAGCCGGGAAAGGTGCTTCCAAACGGACAGATCGCCGACTGTTCCACAGCTCTTAAGGAGACGCTGCTTGCGGTGAAGGATGCTTATGAAAGCAATCCTGGCAGAGCCGGCATTGCCTGTGCCATGAAAAATGCAGGCGTGGGCGTAGGACTTCCGGACAAAGGCAGGGCAAAGCTGATCGTCCATGACGGCAAGGTAGAACTGTACAGCGCAGCCTCTGACATCGGGCAGGGGTGTGCTACCGTATTTGTCCAGATGGTGGCGGAAACGACAGGACTTGGCAGGGAAAAGATCAGAAATATGGGGGCAAACTCCGAGGTAGCTCCGGACTCCGGCACTACGTCTGGTTCCCGGCAGACGCTGATCACCGGCGAGGCGGTCCGGATGGCTGCGTCGGATCTGAATGAGGAGCTTCAAAAAGCAGAAGGAGATCTGTCCAAACTGGAAGGCAGAGAGTTTTTTGCAGAGTTCTTCGATCCTACAGATAAGCTGGGAGCGGATGTGCCGTATCCCAAGAGCCATGTAGCTTATGGCTTTGCCACACACGTGGTCATACTGGATGATGAAGGCAGGGTAAAAGAAGTGTATGCGGCACATGACTCCGGAAAAGTGGTCAATCCCATTTCCATTCAGGGACAGATCGAAGGCGGCGTGCTCATGGGGCTGGGATATGCCCTGACAGAGGATTTCCCGCTAAAAGACTCTGTGCCTCAGGCAAGGTACGGCACTCTGGGACTGTTGAGAGCGCCCCAGATTCCGGATATCCATGCTATTTATGTGGAAAAGAAGGAACTCCTGCCTTTCGCCTATGGAGCCAAGGGGATCGGTGAGATTGCAACAATCCCGACAGCTCCGGCAGTGCAGGGAGCATACTATGCCATGGATCATGTGCTTCGCACGAAACTGCCCATGGAGAACACATATTATTCAAAGAAACGGAAGGCAGTGAAATAATGTTGGAAAAGGAGGCGGCACAAATGAGGACCGGAGCAGTGATCGCTGCTGCAGGGAGACCGGGAGGATACAGCAGTTATGACGGCCTGGAACATATCAAAGGGAGCAGCATGGTCAGAAGGATGATCAGTACTTTCCGGCGGGCCGGCGTAGAAGATATTGTAATTGTAACCGGATATAGAGCGGAAGAAACGGAAAAGGATCTTGTGAAACTTGGAGCTGTCTTTTTGAGGATGGACAATTATGAGGATGAACAGATGCTTGACTTTGCTGTCCGGGGAATTTCCTATCTGGCGGATACCTGTGACAGGATCTTTTTCTGTCCGGCGGATGTGCCCCTCTTTTCTGAGAAAACTGTAAGAGAGATGATGGATCGCGCCAGCCCGGTAGTGATCCCGGTGTGCGGAGGAAGAAAAGGGCATCCGGTCCTTATCGACGCCGGACTGAGCGGGAGGATTGCGTCTTATGTCGGAGAAAGAGGGCTGAAAGGAGCTCTGGATGATTCCGGCGCGGAGCCCGTCTTTGTTCAGGTGGATGACAGAGGCGTACTGGCTGCCGCCGGGAAAGATCCCGGTTTTGAAGATAAAGCCCGGTATGAGTGTCCTGCCCGGATCTATCCGAAAGTAAAGGTGCAGCTTGTCAGAAATGTACCGTTTTTCGGTCCCGGGATGATGGTAATCTTAAAACAGATACAGATTCTGGGAAATGTCCGCGAGGCCTGTGAGAAAGCCGGCATGTCCTACAGCAAGGGATGGTCGCTGATACATACGGCTGAAAAGGAATTAGGCTGGGTGATCGTAGAACGCAGTCCCGGAGGAAAATATGGAGGAACGGCCCGGGTCAGTGAGAAAGGGCTGCTGCTCATGAACTGCTATGAGCAGCTGGAACGGGAACTGGCGGAAGAGGCGGAGAAAAAATACAATGAGATTTTCGGGGAAAGCGGCCTGGATCTTTGAAGCAGATGCTTTTCCCGATTCTTTTTTGAAGGACGATTGTTTTTCAAAAAATAATCGGTTATACTGGATCTATAGAACTGGCGGGGAGAGGAGGAGCTGTATTATGAAAAGAAAGATTCTGGCAGCCATGCTGGCAGCGGTGATGGTCCTGTCTGCGGCTGGATGCTCCGGCGGAGAGAATGACGCAGATAAGGCAGCCATGTCTGATCATCCGGAAGATCAGATGTCAGCAGAAGACGAGGATACGGCGGAAGAGACGGAGATCCAGGTGTTTATCGCAGCAAGTCTGAATACGGTAATGACAGAACTGGCGGATATGTACAGCGAGGAACATCCGGAGGTGAAGATCACATATAATGCAGACAGCTCCGGCACACTGCTCACTCAGATCAAGGAGGGGTATGAGTGTGACATCTTTTTCTCTGCCGCACAGAAGCAGATGGATGATCTGGAGGCGGACGGGCTTATGGTAGAGGGGACGAGAGCCAACGTAGTAAACAACCAGGTCGTGGTCATTACACGGAAGGACAGCGGAACTGCAGTTACCGGACTGGAAAATATTGGTGATGCAGAGAGCATTGCGCTGGCAGGAGGCAGTGTTCCGGTGGGACGTTATACAAGGCAGGCGCTGATCAGTCTTGGGATCCTGCCTGAAAGGGATGATCCCGCATCTGTAACAACAGAAGAGGTCTCAGAGGCTCTTGGCGGGGTTGAGATCAGTGAACAGGATAACGTGAGCAAGGTTCTTACTGCTGTTGTAGAGGGGGCATGTGAAGTGGGGACGACTTACTATTCAGATACATATGGATATGAGGATGATCTGGATATCCTTCAGACCGTCAGCTATGACCTGACTGGAGACGTGATTTATCCCATTGCCCGGGTGGTAAATGAAGAAGCAGATGACGCTCAGAATGCAGCTGCGGCTGAGTTCCTTGAATTTATTTTGTCTGATGAGGCAAAGACAGTTTTTGATTCCTACTATTTTGATACAGATGTTTAGAAACGGCTGTGGTTAACTGAACAGGAGAGGAGAACACGATGGATGAGATCATTCGGATAGCGGAAGGGCTGGACTGGAGTCCACTTTTCATTTCATTAAAAACAGGGATCGTTGCAACAGTCATCTCATTTTTTCTCGGGATCTTTGCGGCGCGGAAGGTTGTAAAAGTTTCACCTGGGAAAAAAGCAGTGATTGATGGGATTCTGACACTTCCAATGGTGCTTCCTCCTACAGTAGCCGGATTTTTTCTTCTCCTGCTGTTCAGCAGAAGGAGACCTCTGGGGGCGTTTCTGTTTGATGAATTCGGGTTTAAAGTGGTCCAGACATGGCTGGGGTGTGTGATCGCAGCGACGGTTATTGCCTTTCCGCTTATGTACCGGAATGCGCGGGCTGCCATGGAGCAGATTGATCCTAATCTTGTCTATGCAGGGCGCACGCTGGGGATGTCTGATATCCAGATTTTCTGGAAGGTCGTTGTGCCTTCGGCAGGACCAGGTATCGCTTCCGGTACGATTCTTACATTCGCAAGGGCGCTGGGAGAGTACGGGGCCACATCTATGCTGGCAGGGAATATACCGGGGAAGACAGGCACCATTTCGCAAAAGATCGCCATGGTCATACAGGATGGAGATTACGTGACTGCAGGAATCTGGGTAGCGGTTGTGATGGTGATCGCCTTTATAGTTATTTTCCTGATGAATCTGATCTCTGGAAAGAAAATGAAAAATATAGGGAGATGGTAGGAGTTGTCTATAACTGTTGAGATTTATAAGAAACTGGATAATTTCTCGCTGGACATTTCCTTTCAGAGCCAATCCCGCAGGATCGGTATATTGGGGGCGTCCGGCTGCGGAAAAAGCATGACGCTGAAAAGCATTGCAGGTATAGTGACTCCGGACGAGGGCAGGATCGTGATAGAAGACAGAATTCTGTTTGACCAGTCCGGCAGGATCGATGTGAAGCCTCAGAAGCGGAATGTAGGATATCTTTTTCAGAATTATGCTCTGTTTCCGACTATGACTGTAGAAAAAAATATTGCTGCAGGATTAAAGGGGAGCAGAAAGGAAAAAGCCGAACGGGTAAGTCAGATGGTGAATAAGTTCCGGTTAAACGGCCTGGAAAAGAGACTTCCGGGACAACTTTCGGGCGGTCAGCAGCAGCGAGTTGCTCTGGCCCGTATTATGGCCTATGAACCGGATGTGATCCTGCTGGACGAACCCTTTTCAGCCCTGGACATGTTCTTGAAAGATCAGGTCCAGCGGGAGATGAACGATCTGCTGGAGGATTATAAGGGAACAGTGATCCTCGTGTCTCATAACCGGGATGAAGTATATCGGTTCAGTGAAGAGCTGCTTGTCATAGATCAGGGCAGGATCGCTGCATCCGGTCCGACCGAACAGCTTTTCCGTGATCCGGTAAGCAGGGAGGCGGCCCGCCTGACCGGATGCAAAAATTTCTCCAGGATCCGGAAAATGGATGAACATACCCTTTGGGCTGCAGACTGGGGGATCCGTCTTCATATGAATAAAAAAATTCCTGACTATGCAGCCTGTATCGGTTACCGTGCCCACGATTTCATACCGGTCTGGGGAGAACGGGGGAACAATATGATACGATTCGATCTGGAAAACAGTGCGGCGCTGCCTTTTGAGCATAATTACTATATACGGCCGGAGCGTAAGAGCAGCGGCTGCAATGGACTTGGAAAAAAAGAAGATGATGAGCGGGGAAACGGGAGACACCGCACAGAACAGGGCAGTTCCTACGCGGAGAATGTAATCTGCTGGTTTGTGCAGAGGGATAGAGAGACAGAAGTGGCGGAAAAGGGCCTTCCGGATTACCTTTTCTTTAATGAGGATAAGATCCTGTTTCTGAAATAAGACGGAGCAGAGACCGGGATCATGAAGCAGAACAGACAGAAGGGAAAGAAGCGGGTTTTGTGCCTGGGCTTCTTTCCCTTCTGTTATTTTCCGGGGAATGGTCAAAATTGTGTAAAAAACATTTACAAGCGGCAGAGTCTGGTATATAATGAGCACTCGTAAAATGAGAGAGGTGCTCTGAAATGAAAACGGTTCAGAAAGATATGACATCGGGAAGCCCGATGAAGATGATATTCTGGTTTACATTTCCTATTTTCATCGGAAATGTTTTCCAGCAGTTTTACAATATGGCGGACGCCGTTATCGTTGGAAAGTTTGTAGGAACAAAGGCATTGGCGGCAGTGGGAAGCACCGGGACGATCATGTTTCTGATCAATGGATTTGTCATTGGAATGACGGCCGGATTTACGGTGCTGACTGCTCAGAAATTCGGCGCCGGGGATATGAAGGCTATGAGAAAAAGCGTAACAGGAGCTGCGCTGTTATCGCTTGTAGTGGGACTAATACTTACAGTGCTGTTCATGGTATTTATGAAACCATTGCTGTTGCTGATGAATACACCGGATGATATTTTCAGAGATGCGTATGCGTATATTATGATCATCAGCGGCGGGATCCTTGCTCAGATGTTGTATAATCTGCTGGCCAGTATACTCCGGGCTCTGGGAGACAGTAAAGTGCCACTGTACTTTCTGATCCTGTCCGCCTTTCTGAATATTGTGCTGGATCTGGTCTTTGTGATTGTTTTTCACATGGGTGCAGCTGGTGCAGCTGTGGCAACTATCATATCCCAGGGAATATCCGGTCTTCTCTGCCTGCTCTATATTGCCAGAAAAGTGCCGGTGCTGTCTATGGTAAAAGAGGACTGGAGTCCAAGAAAAGAACTGCTGGCTGTCCAGCTGCGGATCGGTATTCCAATGGCGCTGCAGTATTCTATCACCGCTATCGGAACCATGATGGTCCAGTCATCCCTGAATATCCTTGGGTCTACTCTGGTTGCCGCATATACCGCAGCAGGCAAGATTGAACAGGTAGTGACTCAGGCATATGTTGCCATGGGAACGACAATGGCTACCTATGGCGCTCAGAATATGGGGGCTGGAGATGTACCAAGGATCCGGCAGGGATTCAAAGCATGTACGATCATCGGAGTGATCTACTCTCTGATCGCAGCGGCGCTTGTAATGACGGTGGGAAAATACATGACCTATCTTTTTGTGTCAGATGATGTATCGCTGATCATGGATTCAGTGGATATTTATCTGAAATGTGTAGGAATGTTCTTTATTCCTTTGACGATCGTAAATGTTTACCGCAATGGTATACAGGGGCTGGGGTATGGGCTTCTGCCCATGACGGCAGGAATCGCAGAATTGATCGGAAGAGGAGTGGTTGCTCTGATCGCAGCGCAGAAGCGCAGTTATCTGGGGGTATGTCTTGCCAGCCCGGCGGCATGGGTTCTTGCAGGTGCCCTCCTGATCGTGATGTATTATTACATAATGAATCATGACATGAAAAAAATATTCCGCGGATCTTCCGGGAATATGGATAAAGAACAATGATCTGAAGTTTAGGCGAAGTCCAATGACCGTACACACAGGCTGTATGCACAGCCATCGTCTTCTTTGTTGATGATTATATACTAGCAGGGAATTGTGAAGTGCCTGTGACATGATTTGGAAGAATTTTTAAAGATTATAAAAAGAGAATGAAATTCTCCGGAAGATTCCGGAGAATTTCGTTTATAAGAGGGGAAAAATTACGTGCAAGAAATCATTTCTGGCTGTTTACTGTGTGCATGGTCTCCTGTGAAGCGGTAAGCCAGCGCTCTTTCTCAGCATCAAACTTTTCAAGGAGCCATGCTATTGCCTGGTCCATTCCCTCATCTGATAGAGGGAAAACGGCACTTTCCTTTTCTTTGTCAGGTGTGTCTTCGAAACACCAGGGTTCAGGATAGATATAAACTGTAAAAGTAGTGCTGTTTTTGCCGTCGTCGCCTCTAAAAAAATATCTCATTCCGTAGTGACTTCCTGAAAAAGGTTCCTTTTTTAATCCTCCGAAAGGAATTAATTTCTTATCTATCATTAAAATGTCCTCTTTCCTGTGCTGAGTATTTTTTGCTATGACTATTATAGCGGAAAATGGTTTATGCATCCAGTGCAAATTATTTGTTTACAGCTTTATCTCAAATTCATTTTGCTGCTTTTTCTGCAAACTCTGTCGTTACGAGATCCGTGTAGGGCGCCCGATTCGACAGTTCTCCGGCACTTTCCAGAATATCCTGGAGCAGGTCAAAACTGCTTTCCTCGAAGATCAGATCTGCCTTCCATGTATCCTGGTCATAGTACCGTTTGACGATAGTTATAATGGTGTCAAGATCTGTTTCCGGGAATTGGGGTTCTATGATTTTCGCTATATCATCGGGAGTGTGGGCCTGAACATAGTCCATACCCTTCTGCAATGCATTGGTAAAGCCCTGAATAATATCCGGATTTTTCTCTATATAACTTTTCCGGGCACTGAAAGCGGTATATGGAACATAGCCGCTGTCCTCGCCGAGAGAAGCCACAACATAGCCTTTCCCTTCTGATTCAAGCGTGGTGGCACCAGGCTCAAATTCAACTGTAAAATCTCCCTGGCCTTCGGAAAATGCTGCTGCAGTGGAGCCGAAGTCTATATTCTGATTGATCTCAAGATCTGTTTCGGGATTGATTCCGTTTTGCTTCAGTATAAATTCAAAAACCATCTCGGGCATCCCGCCTTTACGTCCCCCAAGAACAAGATTGCCTTTCAGATCCTCCCATTTAAAGTCAGGCATCTCTTCACGTGCTACAAGAAAATTGCCGGCCCGCTGGGTGAGCTGGGCAAAGTTTACTACATAGTCTTCTGCGCCCTCGTTATAAGTGTAGATAGAAGCCTCGGATCCCATGAAGCCGATTTCCGCTTCGCCTGAGATGACGGCGGTCATTGTCTTGTCAGCGCCAAAACCACAGACCAGATTCAGCGCTATCCCTTCATCCTCAAAATATCCTTCTTCTATAGCCACATACATCGGCGCATAAAAGATTGAGTGGGCAACCTCATTCAAGGTAACTTTTGTAAGATCTTTTTCTTCTGTTGTATCCGATCCGCCGGAGCAGCCTGCAAGAAGAGAAACAGACAAGACGGCGGTAAGCAGAATGTTGAAGATACGCTTTTTCATATTTTCCTCCGGTCAATAACTATATTAAAGTTCTTTATAGTATATGAACAGCGGAATAAAAAGGTTCTCTGCCGCACATATCGCGTAAAAAGAAAGGATACCGCTGCGGGCATCCTTTCTTTTTATCTCAAATAAGTCTTAGCATAATTTAATTATCGTGTTCTTCTTCAAATGGATCATCGTAATCCTCGTCTTCCTCGTCATAGTCATCGCCGCCCCGGGATGCTATTGCAAGAATCAGTGAAAGTACTGCGAGTACTGCACTGGCTATGGCGCTTATGAGAAGCTGCATATCAGCCCCTCGCTGAAGGAATGCTACAACCGTGCTGCCAAGATAGAACAGCATCGGAAGGAGGAAGGCAAATATAGTATTTCTGTTCTGAAGGATCAGATACAGGATAGCAGCTACAAGCATACAGAGGGCGAGTATAATATATGTAGTACCGGAAGCTGATCCATCGGATCCACCGTTGAGTCCCGTTACAAATCCCTTGTAGATGAAGAAAGCAAATCCAGCAAGAGAGAGGATACCCAGAATTATGCGGACTGCCTTAAATCTGGGAATATCATCATAATCCTCATCATCGTAGTCGTCTTCTTCAATTTCCGGTTCGGGTTCCGGCTTTTTCTTTCGAAGTTCCTCTTTTTTTGGAGACTTCTTTTTAACAGCTTCCTTTTTCGCAGATTCGTCTTCTTCTGCTGCTTTTCTGGCAGCGCTTTTTTTCGATACAGGTCTTTTTGGTGTCTCATCATCCGTATCGGAATGACTCTTTGCTTTTCTCGTGACAGGTTTCTTGTGTGTTTCTGTCGCTGCCTCTTCTTCCGGGTGAACTCTCTTCTTTTTGACCGGCTTTTTCTTTTCGCCTGCAGCGAGCATATCTTCATACCCCTTGCGGACCGCTTTTTCTTTTTTCGCGCGGACGTGTTCCGGAGGAATGTTTCCATAACGCTGTTCTTCTTCAGTGGTTTCATGAGATGCATTATGTTCCTGGGGGTGTTCGGACCGCTTTTTAACCGGCTTTTTCCCTGAGACAGGCACCTTCTTTTTTAACGGCTCTGCAGAGCCGTTGTCGGAAGACTCCGGGATTTCTCTGGATGCGGCGTCTGTTTTTGGCTTTTTAACATGCTTCTGGACCGGTCTGTCTTCTGACTGTCTGGATGCTTTTGTTTTACCGGCGGATTCTGCACTTTGTTTTTTTACAGGTTTTACAGGAGCCTTTTCTGCAGCCTGAACAGGAGGTTTTTCCGATACTTTTCCGGCAGACTCTGCCTTTTTCTCCTCGGCTGCTTTCCTGGCTGCCATTTTTTTGGCACGCTGTTTATCGAGATTCCACTGCTTTTTACAATCGCGGCAGATCGCATATTCATTAAAGATCGGATCACCATTTTCGCTGGTGCCGACCTGTTTTTTCTGCAGTTCGACATCTTTCCCGCATATTGGACACTTCATAGCTTTATACTCCTCTCTTTGCTGTGAAACTGAATTTACAACATGTTTATTATAGCATCATGATTCGTAGAGGACAATGGAAAAATGCAAGATAAAGTCGAATTTTGCAGGATCATGGTTACCATTCATTCGTTCTCAAATAGACGCCGTAGCGGAGCTGTGTCACCCCGGCGGCCACGTTCGCGTTCGGAACATAGCTCGGCGGCCGCATAAAGCCGCAAAGGGCGCGGCTTAAGTACCGGCGCTCTGCTACGGTTTCGTCTTGTTTCCCTTTTCTCCTTTATGGATCTCGGAGGACAACGGACGGAAGCGGTAAACGTCATTGTAGGATTCAAGTTCTGCCTCGGATTCCGGGAGTGAAGGAATCAGTCCGGTAAAATCAGTGGTAGATGCGGCATTGGAGAGATAATCATAGCTGTCAATTATGCTATTATTGGATTTCCTGTCATCGGGCATTTCTGCGCTGCTTTTCTTTTTCATTATAATCACCTCGTGTAAAACGCAGTGACAAATAATCACTGGTTGTTTCGTTGTTGCTGTATTCATATTACCCGTTTCTTTCACATACTATTCGGGAAAATAAAGGGGAAACGATTAAAAAAATATTTCTATTGTAGAGATTATCTGTATTTCGGAGTATAATGAACAACGGATTCTGTAACAAAGAGACTGGCTTTTTCGTGCTTTTTATAAAATGGAGATTTATAAAATGATGTCAATTCACATTACAGAGCTTACAGAAGTGTTTATGTCAGAAATGAAGGAGAAAAACCGGAGGTGAAATCGTCTCGGATGTAATCCGTAGGATATCGGTCATGAACATTGTTTAGAAACAGGAGGAGGAAAAAATGAAATTTATTGCAGATACCCATTCACATACACTTGCCAGTGGACATGCCTACAGTACTATAACAGAAATGGCTGCGGCTGCGGCTCAGAAGGGGCTTCAGGCCCTTGCCATTACGGAACACGCACCGGAGATGCCGGGAACATGCGGATTGTTTTATTTTCAGAATCTGGATGTGGTGCCCAGAAATATAAAAGGAATCCAGCTGCTGATGGGAGCAGAGGTGAATATTATGGATCCTGATGGCAATATAGACCTGCCGGAGAAGACCTGCCGGGATCTGGATATTGTTGTCGCCAGTATCCATCCGCCGTGCTATGGACTGGATCACACCGAAGCGGAAAATACGCAAGCGTATGTGGAAGCAATGAAAAAACCATATATTAATGTAATAGGTCATCCGGATGACGGCAGATTTCCTTTTGATTATGAAGTGCTGGTGAAGACTGCAAAAGAAACGGGAACACTTCTTGAGTTGAATAACTCTTCCCTCAGGCCGCAGAGCAGCAGAAAGGGAACACGGGAAAATATGCTTACCATGCTTGAGCTGTGCAGACAGTATGAGGTTCCGATCACTACAGGCAGCGACGCTCATGTAAATGTGGATGCGGGGAATTTCACACGAGTGGAAGAAATTCTGAAATACTGCAGTTTTCCGGAAGAGTTAGTTGTTACTACTGATTTTGAAAAGTTGAAACCATTTTTAAATCTCTATAAAACACTATAAAGTGGTGGACTTTAAAAGTTTAGTGTGCTAAAATGTAAAGGCGGCTAAGCTGAAAAGGAGATTGGTGAGTATGAGCAAGAAAATAAGGACAGAAGCAGTGGATTATCTTTTTAAAGCAATCCTCAGTCTGGAAAATAAAGAAGAATGTTATACTTTTTTTGAAGATATCTGTACAATCAATGAACTTCTTTCCCTGTCACAGAGATTAGAAGTTGCGCGTATGCTTAGAGAACAAAAGACTTATCTTGAGATTGCCGAGAAAACCGGTGCTTCCACGGCAACGATCAGCAGGGTAAACCGCTCCCTCAATTATGGGAATGACGGCTATGATATGGTATTTGAGAGATTAAACAAAGCTGAAGAAAAAAAAGAATGACAATCGCAGTCTGTTTTCTTAAGCAGATGATTTGGTTAAAGGTTCATAATATGAAAGAAGCGCACCTGACAGTATGCAGAGATGCGCTTCTTTTTGGAAGCTTCAGTTTTCCGTTTTCTTTTCGGAAAGTTCGTCCAGTATCTTTTCCACCATCATTTTCTTCAGATATACATCTAGACTAAGGCTGCACAGAAATGCAAAGAGCTGCAGTTCGTCTTTTTCCCCGCTGTCCGGCAGATCCGGAAATGCAGTCATCGCCCTTTCATAAACTTCTTTAATGTTGTCCTTCAAAGGTTCGATCTGCTCTTTGCCCCGTCTGCATATTTCTTCGTAGACAGAGGCCAGATCAGTCTCCCTTTCCCCGGAGAAATATTTTTCTTTTAAAGGCCTTAAAATTGTTTCGATATCCTTTATGGAAAGAATATTCTTATAATAATAGATAAAAATGAGCATCAGGACATGTTCGCGGGTATATTTCTTCTTTACCGGCGGCGGAAGAAGATGATTCTTCGTGTAGTTATTGATCATCGTCTTCGTCAGAACTTTGTCGTCCTCATACCTCTTTGCAGATGAGAGATGGTCATCCATAAAAGTTGTTACCTGATCCATGTACAGATCGATGTTGGGAATTTCCTCCGGCCGGATATAGTCAATCTTTGAGAGGCTTTCCAGTATACTGTTTAATATATCATTTGTATCAATTGTCATATTATCACCCCAATATATTTATTATATAGTAATAAAAACCAGATGACAAGTGTACAGTAAAGTTTTCCGCATGTGTGTACAATAACTTTTCTGCCATTGACAATCCCAGCCCGGTGGCAGATAATGAAAGTCAGACAAAAACAGGAAGAGAACAGGAGAGACCTATGAGCATTTATGATACATTGAATGAGCCTCAGAGAGAGGCGGTGTTTTATACAGACGGCCCGTTGCTGATCCTGGCGGGGGCTGGTTCTGGGAAAACACGTGTGCTGACCCACCGGATCGCGTATCTGATCGAAGAGCGCGGGGTAAATCCGTGGAATATCCTTGCTATTACATTTACCAATAAAGCGGCGGATGAGATGCGCCAGAGAGTGGACCGTCTTGTGAGTTTTGGCGCGGAGAGCATCTGGGTGAGCACCTTTCACTCCGCCTGCGTCCGGATCCTCAGGCGTTTTATCGACAGGCTGGGGTATGAGAACCGTTTTACCATCTATGATACGGATGATCAGAAGACACTGATCAGAGAGGTGTGTCGGAAACTGGATGTGGATACGAAGGTTTTCAGAGAGCGCAGTCTGCTGGCGGCAATTTCATCTGCAAAAAATGAGATGATCATGCCGGATGAGTTTGAATTGAATGCTGCGGGAGATTTTTCAAAACAGAAAATTGCAAAAGTCTATCGTGAATACGAGACGCAGCTGAAGGCTAACAATGCCCTGGACTTTGACGATCTGCTTGTAAAGACAGTGCAGCTGCTGGAGACACAGCCGGATGTGCTGGAAAATTATCAGGAAAGGTTTCGTTATATCATGGTAGATGAGTACCAGGATACGAACACGGTACAGTTCCGTCTGGTAAGACTTCTTGCGGGCAAATACCGCAACCTTTGTGTTGTAGGAGATGATGATCAGTCTATTTACAAATTTCGCGGAGCAAATATCAGAAATATTCTGGATTTTGAACATGAATTTCCGGACGCCCGGGTCATTAAACTGGAGCAGAACTACCGATCTACAGGGAATATTCTCAATGCGGCCAATGGAGTGATTTCCAATAACAGAGGGCGTAAGGAAAAGACGCTCTGGACAGACAACGGAGAGGGAGAAAAGGTGCAGCTGCGTCAGTTTGATACTGCCTACGACGAGGCGGATTTTATTGCTGATGACATCCGGCGCGAGGTTGAGAACGGAGCAGCGTATAATGATCATGCCGTACTTTACCGGACCAATGCTCAGTCACGAATGTTTGAGGAAAAATTTATTGCCATGAATATTCCTTATAAAATTGTAGGCGGTATTAATTTTTATGCCCGCAGAGAAATAAAAGATATTCTGGCTTATCTGAAGACGGTGGACAACGGCCGTGACGATCTTGCCGTCCGGAGGATTATTAACGTACCTAAAAGAGGAATCGGACTGACAACCATCAATCGAATCCAGGAGTCGGCGGATGAGAGGGGAATCGGATTCTATGAAGCACTGTTGGCGCCGGAACTGATACCGGGCGTGGGCAGGAGTTCCGCTAAGCTGGATTCTTTTGCTGCTCTGATCGAATATTTCAAAGGCAGAGCCCAAGAGGAAAGTATTTCCGATCTGCTTCGTGAGATCATTGAAAAGACCGGATATGTGGAGAATCTGGAGGCTGATGACAAAGAAGACGCAGAGGCAAGAGTCCAGAACATTGATGAGCTTGTCAATAAAGCAGCGGCCTATGAGGAAGACTGCCAGGACCGTGGAGAACAGGCCCGGCTCAGCGGCTTTCTGGAAGAAATCGCTCTGGTGGCAGATATCGACAGTCTTGATGAGGAACAGGATTATGTGGTATTGATGACGCTTCACAGTGCAAAAGGTCTTGAGTTCCCTCACGTATATCTGGCGGGGATGGAGGATGGTCTGTTTCCCAGTTATATGACGATCACATCCGATAATGAAGAAGATCTGGAGGAAGAACGAAGACTCTGCTATGTGGGAATTACCCGTGCAGAACAGAAGCTGACTCTGACCTGTGCAAGAAGGAGAATGGTACGAGGCGAGACCCAGTATAATAAGATTTCCCGTTTCATCAAGGAGATCCCCCGGGAACTGATTGATACCGGACATAAAAAGATTAAGGAAGGCCAGGATATCCCGGTTCAGAATACATATGCCCATGCAAAACAGGCATTCCGGACCCAGGCATTTGCAGGTATCGGCAACCGGACTGCAGCTGGCACGGGCAGTCAGCCTTTTTCTGTCCTTCAGAAGGGCAGTCAGCTGACAGCTCAGAAAGGCGGAAAACTGGGATATGAAGTAGGTGATCGGGTTCGCCATGTGAAGTTCGGTGAAGGTACTGTACTTGACATCAAAGAAGGCGGAAGAGATCATGAGGTTACTGTAGATTTTGACGGCGTTGGTGTAAGAAAGATGTTTGCCATGTTTGCCAGACTGGTTAAAGTTTGATGTCTGATTATTATTCGGATACTCTGAAAACCAAATCGGAAACGAACAGCAGGAGGCTGTGAAATTTCACTTAAGAATTTGACACAAATCAGTAGTAATCTGAAAATGATAGTGGTATAATAACAGAAAGTAACCGCCGCCTGAGGGTGGGGAAAGGACGTGTAGATATGAACAAAAAAATAGAAGACCTGATCGCTGAATCAAAATTAACAGAACTGCTGAAGAAAAATGATGCCGAGAAACAGAAGAATACGGTGATCTGGATCCTGGCGATCATCGGAGCGGTCGCAGCGGTGGCGGCTATTGCATATGCAGTATACCGCTTCTTTACACCGGATTATCTGGAAGATTTTGAAGATGATTTTGATGATGATTTCGACGACTACTTTAACGAGGATGATCAGGTTTAAAGACTGGTCAGTATGAAAGAAACAGAATACAGGCAGGATGTGGTGAAAAACTGCACCCTGTCTGTTTTATTCTCGCGAGCAGTGAGCTGAGAGGATATGCCAGTATGTCCGTTTGGCGACTGCCGCGAGGTCGTTTTGTGCCGGCGGCACATATTCAGCGCCGACTGATGAGCAGCGCAGACCTAATACCCCCGATGCATGCATCGCTGCTGATTTGATGCCCCGTATGCATACATCGGGGGCTTTGACTGTGGGAGGAAAACATGAAAAAAGGTATGGTTTATGAAGGAACGATCAGCCGGGTGGATTTTCCTAACAAGGGGATTGTCTACATCCCTGAAGAGGACAGGTATGTCACAGTGAAAAACGGAATACCCGGTCAGAAGATCCGTTTTGTAATAAATAAATTCAAAAAAGGAAATGCTGAAGGACGACTTCTTGAAGTGCTGGAGAAGTCTCCGCTGGAGACAAGAGAGCCGGTGTGCAGTATATTTCCGGCCTGTGGGGGATGCATGTACCAGACTATGCCCTATGAAGAGCAGATCAGGATGAAGGAAGGTCAGATCCGTCGGATCATGGACGAAGCCGTACATGGGGAATATATTTTTGAAGGTGTAAAATCCAGTCCGAAGGAATTTGGATATCGGAATAAGATGGAGTTCTCGTTTGGTGATGAGTATAAAGACGGCCCTCTTTCTCTGGGACTTCACAAAAAAGGCAGCACTTATGATATCCTGACTGCGTCAGACTGCAGACTGGTCCATGAGGATATGAACAAAATCCTTATATGTGTCCTGGAATATTTTCAAAAGAGGAACGTCTGTTATTACAGGAAAATGCAGCATGAAGGTTACCTCCGTCATCTGCTGCTCAGGCGCGGTGATACGACGGGAGAAATTCTGGTCAGCCTGGTGACTACTTCCCAGGAAAAGCATGATCTGCATCCCCTTGTGGAACAGCTCCTGGGCCTGGCACTGGAAGGAAAAATAGTGGGGATTCTTCATATTATTAATGATTCCCTTGCAGATGTAGTACAGAGTGATGAGACAAGGATCCTCTGGGGGAGAGACTACTTTTATGAGAAAATCCTGGATCTGGAGTTTAAGATCACACCATTTTCCTTCTTTCAGCCTAATTCCCGGGGCGCAGAGGTACTCTATGCGACTGTGCGGGAATATATCGGCGATATTCGGGATATGACGGTTTTTGATCTGTTCAG
This sequence comes from uncultured Mediterraneibacter sp., assembly GCA_944381495.1. Taxonomy (GTDB): domain Bacteria; phylum Bacillota; class Clostridia; order Lachnospirales; family Lachnospiraceae; genus Mediterraneibacter. The sequence goes on from CALWLJ010000001.1 coordinate 186,318, forward strand.
CGGCACCGGCACTATTAGCCAGGTGCTGGCGCCTGTGGCAAAACAGGTGGTAGGAGTGGAGATTGTGGAAGAGGCAGTAGAAGCTGCAAAGGAAAATGCCGCAAGAAACGGTATTTCCAACTGCAAATTCATAGCAGGCGATGTATTTCAGGTGTTGGATCAGATTAAGGAAAAGCCAGATGTGATTGTCCTGGATCCACCCAGGGACGGCATCCATCCAAGGGCTTTACCTAAGATACTGGATTACGGCGTGGAACGGATCGTGTATATCTCCTGCAAGATGACAAGCCTGGCAAGAGATCTGGAGATGATACAGGCAAAAGGATACCGGGTGGAGAAGATGACGGCAGTGGATCAATTCTGTGAGACGGTGCATTGCGAAGTGATCGCTTCCATTTTACGTGTATAATAATGGCGCAGAGTTCTTTGCGAAAAGATTTTTGGAGAATATCCGGGGAAAAGGGATGCTTGACCGGATGTGAAATGACAAAGAAAAAGCATTCGGATTTTCAGTTAATCCAGAGATTTATGATCCCTGTTTTGGATATTTTGTGATACATATAAATAAAAGGAAGGGTTATATATTATCTGCATATGTGTTACAATCAATTTTAGCAAGCGGGCACAGTCCCGGAATGGAGCGTGAATTCATGACAGAAGAAAGAAAAGTAAGTGATTCAATTGTAGAGACTGTTCATTTGATCCGTCCAAACCATATGAATGCTGCTGGGCGGCTTTTTGGCGGAATGCTGATGCAGTGGCTGGACGAGGTGGCGGGGCTGGTTGCAAAACGTCATACCAGATCCAATGTTATTACAGCATCTGTGGATAATCTCAGATTTATTCATGGCGCATATGACGGAGAGATGGTTGTTATCATAGGAAAGGCCACTTATGTGGGAAACACATCTATGGAAGTGCGGGTTGATACCTATGTAGAGAATCTGAAAGACGGGATGAGACATCCCATTAACCGGGCTTACTTTACTATGGTTGCTTTGGATGAAAACGACAGACCGAAAAGGGTGCCAAGGCTTATTCTGGAGACAGAGGCGGAAAAAGGAGAGTGGGAGGCAGCTGAGAAGCGCCGCCAGATGCGTATGCAGAGGAAAGCAGAGGGATTCTGATATACGCTCCGCGAGGATGCGCAGGGATTCGGGGATGTATTATGTCAGCTAAAGCTGACCCGAATCCCGCGCCAAGACTCGCAAGCAAGTCTTGAATTATGAGCAGGACTTCCGGAAATGGCTGAAATTTCCGGAAGTCCTTTTGTCTTGGTGAGTTTCAGGAGCCGTGTCTGCGGAAGATGGAATCTGTCATTTTAAGCATCCGGTCAATCTGTTCCTGCTCTTCTTTGGGTTTACCTTCTTTTAATATATCGAGGATCAGAGAAACCTCATCCGGTGAAAAACGGAGTCCCTGTTTGTTGGCACCTGTGATCAGCGCCATCATGACAGGAACCAGGTCGCGGCCTGATTTCCCGGCGGTTTTTGACGCAGCCATACGTATCAGCTCAAGTTTTGCCGGATCAATGTTCTCCATGGCAGGATTGTTCATCCATTCGTTCATTTTGTTCATCTCCTTTTTTCATATTATTATAATCATCGGTAATCGAGAAAGTAGAATTCCATGTTTCGTTCGGTTCAGCCTGCTCGAATTGTTCTTTTTGAGAATCCGGACCGATAGAGGCGTCCGGGGCGTCTGCTGCAGGCTGCGCGTCTGGAACGTGAGCTTTGAGTGAATTATTCTGCTGCGGATCATCTTGAGTCTGTTCGCCTGAAGTGCCGGCATTTCCATGCTCTCCGGTAAAAATATCGGAATATTCCCGGAGCATTTCCTGTTGTTCGGGAGACAGCATAGAAGCAGCCAGATCCATTGGATTCAAACTGCTGCCGTCCATAGTTCCTTTCATCATTTCCGCCATTTCCAGCATACTCTTCATATTGATAATCATATCAATTATCCCCTGCTTTTCGGGATCGAGATACGGGCGGATGACTTCCAGAATACCAGGAGATGTAAGAGAACCGTTATCTTCCGGAAGCATCTGAGCATGGAGGCTGCTTTTTTGGCTGGTGAAAAGACGTATTGTTCTCTGCAGCTCCAGAAATTTACAACAGGCCCCAATAGTTTTTTGAGCAGATTCTGACAGATATGGAATAAGAGCCTTTATAATCTGAAGCTCAGGTGACGAGACCAGTTCATCGAAAGGCGTCATAGGCGTTGACAGTTTATTTCCCATAAAAATTCCTCCGGCCTGGATTCTTTTCGGAAAAATGCAGCAGTATAAGGCGGAGGCCATGCCGTGTAAGATATGGCAGAAACCGTCTCCTTCTCAGATATATATGAGGCGCAGAATGAATTTATGATTGGAGGAAAGAATATAAATGACACTGTTTGGAGGAAAGCATAATATATTGAAAAGAGACTGATATGGAAAGGATGAAAATAATGTCGAGAAAACTGGTCATTGATGGAAACGCCGTGTATGAGATTGATGAAGACTGCATGCTCAGGCAGAGGCTTGACCGTAAAGAGAATACAGATGACGCAGGAAAAGAACAAAGGAAAGGTCCCTGCGAGCAGAAAGAAAATACTAGCTGTTATAAAAGAAACGACAGTCATTTCAGAAATGAATAAGGCTTAGAAGATTTTATTGATGTTAAAAAGGGTGCCCGGCATTTCTGCCGTACACCCTTCTCTGCTGAATATCATGCATTCAGTTTCAATATGATTAGACTGTCAATCAGCAGCCACATCCGTTATTTCCGAAACCGCCGCAGCAGCACAGAAGCAGGATGATCCACAGACAGCTGTCATTGCCGCAGCCGTTTCCGCCGAAAGTATTTCCGCCGCATCCGCCGCAGCAGCACAGAAGCAGAATGATCCACAGGCAGGAAGACATACTGTTTCCATTTTCACATCCACATCCACAGTTTGTAGCAGTTAAATCACTCATGTTAAATCCTCCATTTGGGTTTATTTACAGTTTTATATTATGCCTGCGCCGGAAAAATGTGCTTTGGGGACGTAGTTAAATTGAATTTTGCTACGTCCCCGATTGAGTTTCAGGGTGTCCCGGATTGGATTTTGCCCTGTCCCCAAATGGAAACAATTGCTTGTTCGTAGAATATCTTAATTGAAAAAGGATAATTTTATGAGATGGGTAAAGAAAGCGATTGGTTATTGGTGTGATGATATAATGGGTGAAAAATATTTAGGCAAAGGCATTGGCGTAGGTGTTCTGGATACGGGGATTGTCATGCATCCGGACCTGCGGGGAAGAATGCGTGATTTCAAAGATTTTACGCGTAACGGGCAGCGGACATGTTATGATGATAGCGGACACGGAACTCATGTGGCAGGAATACTGGCAGGAGACGGGAGGGCATCGCGGGAAATTTACTCTGGAATAGCACCTGATGCGGAACTTTTTGTTGGAAAAGTGCTGGATCATTGTGGAAATGGAAATGTGGAGGATGTGCTAAAAGGCATACAATGGATGCTGTCGTTGAAAACGGAAAAAAACTTGAAAATTGTTAATATTTCAGTGGGGGCGCAGCCAGATCTTGAAGAAGAACAAAAGCAGAAATTTCTGGACGCTGTCGATGAAATGTGGGATGCTGGACTCGTTGTTATTGTTTCAGCAGGAAATTACGGACCATCCGAGGGAACTGTTGCGGTCCCGGGCAACAGCCGAAAAGTAATAACTGTAGGGGTGCCTGATTCTTTCCAACATAACGGGTATAGCGGGAAGTTTAGAAAGAAGCCTGATTACTCTGGCAGGGGGCCTACCCGTGAATGTATCATGAAACCGGACGTTTTTGCACCGGGTACTGGTATTGTCAGCTGTAATAGTCGATTTTCCGGAAAAGGAGAACCATTTTATGTGATGAAAAGTGGGACTTCAATGGCAACCCCAGTAGTATCGGGGGCAATAGCATGTCTTTTGTCAAAATGCCCTGATATGACAAATGTAGAGGTAAAACTCCGGTTACGCGAAACCTGTATAAAATATCCTGGAACAGAGGCGGGATGGGGATTGCTGAATGTAGAAAAACTAATGAATGCTTAAAAAGGGACAGGGCAAAATTCGATTTGGGACACAGTGAATCACGATTTGGGACATACTGAATTTCGATTTGGGACGTAGTGAAATTCGATTTTACTACGTCCCCAAATATGTAAAGAAAAAAACCTTGACACCTCTTTGCCTTTCGTGTATGATAGCAAAGGTGACAACAATGAATGAGATTTTAGAGCAGGCATTACTGTATGATTTCTACGGCGAACTTCTCACGGATCATCAGAAGGACGTCTACGAACAGTTTATCCTGGATGATCTTTCTCTCAGCGAGATCGCGGAGATGAAGGGGATCAGCCGCCAGGGCGTGCACGATCTGGTGCGCCGCTGCCAGAAGACGCTGGAGGGATATGAGTCGAAGCTGCATCTGGTAGAGAAGTTCCTCTCAATAAAGGAGAAGGTGGGCAGGATCGATCAGATTCTTGAGGAGTGTGAAGCACAGAAAGCTGAGCCGTCAGAGATCGTAAGGCGTGTCCGGGAGATTTCGGATACGATCATAGAGGAGTTGTAGAATGGCATTTGACAGTTTAACAGAAAAACTTCAGAATGTGTTTAAGAACCTGCGCAGCAAAGGGCGTCTTACAGAAGACGATGTGAAGACAGCGCTGAAAGAGGTGCGGATGGCGCTTCTGGAAGCGGACGTTAACTTCAAGGTCGTCAAGAGCTTTATTAAGGACGTGCAGGAGCGGGCAATCGGACAGGATGTCATGAACGGACTGAATCCGGGCCAGATGGTGATCAAGATCGTAAACGAAGAGCTGATCCGTCTGATGGGCTCTGAGACGACAGAGATCAAGCTTCAGCCGGGAAGCGCCATGACGGTTATCATGATGGCAGGTCTTCAGGGCGCCGGTAAGACCACAACTACGGCAAAACTGGCCGGAAAGTTCAAGCTGAAAGGCAAGAAGCCGCTGCTTGTAGCCTGTGATGTTTACCGTCCCGCGGCGATCAAACAGCTGCAGATCAACGGCGAGAAGCAGGGCGTGGAAGTATTCGCCATGGGTGACAAGAACAAACCTGCGGACATTGCCAGAGCTGCTGTGGAACACGCGGCGAAGAATGGAAATAATATCGTGATTCTTGATACTGCCGGCCGTCTTCATATTGACGAGGATATGATGGCCGAGCTGCAGGAGATCAAGGAGGCCGTGACCGTTCATCAGACCATACTTGTGGTAGATGCAATGACCGGACAGGACGCGGTAAATGTTGCCGGAACATTTAATGATAAGATTGGTATTGACGGCGTGATCGTCACGAAGCTGGATGGTGACACGAGAGGCGGTGCGGCCCTTTCCATCCGTGCAGTGACAGGAAGGCCGATACTATATGTAGGTATGGGAGAGAAGCTTTCGGATTTGGAGCAGTTTTATCCGGACCGGATGGCTTCCCGTATCCTTGGCATGGGCGATGTGCTGACCCTGATCGAGAAGGCCGGGGCGGAGATCGACGAAGACAAGGCCAAACAGATGGCCGACAAGATGAAGAAGGCCCAGTTTGATTTTGACGACTATCTTGAAAGCATGGAACAGATGCGCAAGATGGGCGGGCTCTCGGGGATCATGAGTATGATGCCCGGACTTGGAAACATGGGCGCCAAGATGCCGGATCTCGATTCGGAGGAAAATGAAAAGAAGATGGCAAGAATGGAAGCCATGATTCATTCCATGACTCCCGAGGAGAGAAGAAACCCGGATCTGCTGAATCCTTCCAGAAAACACCGCATTGCAAAAGGGGCGGGCGTGGATATTGCGGAGGTAAACCGTATGGTGAAGCAGTTCAATGAGTCCAGGAAGATGATGAAGAAACTTCCCGGTATGATGGGCGGCAAAGGTGGCAAGAGGGGCAGATTCAAACTCCCCTTTTAACACATAGATGATGCCGGAGCCGGCGGCAGATATTTACACGATAAGATCCATCTCCGGCCGATGGATGCAGCTAAAAAATAAGAAATTCAAACAGAGGTGGAAAAAATGGCAGTAAAGATCAGATTAAGAAGAATGGGACAGAAGAAAGCTCCTTTTTATAGAATCGTGGTAGCTGATTCCAGATCCCCGAGAGACGGAAGATTCATTGAGGAAATCGGAACATATGATCCGAATCAGGATCCCAGCGTGTTCAAGGTAGATGAAGAGGCAGCAAAGAGATGGCTCAACAACGGTGCACAGCCTACAGAAGTTGTAGGAAAAATCTTCAAGGCAGCAGGTATCGAGAAATAAGATGTCTTCGCGGAGGTGCGCGTAAATGAAAGATTTAGTTGAAGTTATCGCAAAAGCCCTTGTTGATCATCCGGACGAAGTATCTGTAAATGAGAAACAGGATGGTAAGACGACTGTTCTTGAACTTCATGTTGCGGAAGGAGATATGGGCAAGGTGATCGGCAAACAGGGACGCATCGCAAAAGCAATCCGTTCCGTTGTGAAAGCTGCGGCAGCAAAAGAAGATAAAAAAGTTGTTGTCGATATTGTTTAGCATCGGATGAAAAGGGACAGCCTCCATAACTGTGGAGTGTCTGCCCTTTTCTTTTACCATCCGTGCAATCTGACGGTGGTGTCAATTGAAAAATTAACGGATAAATGATCGGGAGATAATAGAATGGAACAGTTTTTGCAGGTGGGAGTCATCTCATCTACCCATGGGATCCGGGGCGAGGTCAAGGTATTTCCAACTACAGATGATGCCGCAAGGTTCAAGAAGCTGAAAAAGGTGTTCCTGGATACCGGCAGGGACCGGATGGAACTGGAGATACAGTCTGTACGTTTTTTTAAACAGTTTGTCATCGTGAAGTTTAAAGGGATCGACAACATTAATGATATCGAAAAATACCGCGGGAAAAGCCTGACAGTTCCCCGGCAGGACGCAGTAAAGCTGGAAAAGGATGAATACTATATTGCTGACCTGATCGGGATGGATGTATTCACGGATGAAGGTCATTTCGGCACATTGAAAGACGTCATGGAGACAGGGGCCAACGAAGTATATATTATTGATTCTGACGCTCACGGCGAGGTTCTTGTTCCCGCTATCCGACAGTGCATCCTGGATGTTGATGTGGAAGGCGGCAAGATGCAGATCCGTCTGCTTGACGGCCTGATTTCGTAAGTCTCAGCGGGTCCTGAACAGAAGGAGAGGTTATTTTTGAATTTTCATATTCTTACATTATTTCCGGAAATGGTCCTGAACGGACTGAATACAAGCATTATCGGACGGGCGGTAAATGCAGGACGGCTGTCTATCGATGCTGTGAATATCCGGGATTATGCATTTAACAAGCATCAGAGCGTGGATGATTATCCCTATGGCGGAGGAGCGGGAATGCTTATGCAGGCGGAACCGGTCTATCTTGCCTATGAGGCTGTGGCTGAGAAGATCCGTGCCAGATCCGGGGAACAGACAAAGCCACGTGTTGTCTATCTTTCTCCTCAGGGAAGTGTATTTAACCAGAATATGGCCCGGGAGCTGGCGCTTGAGGAGGACCTGATCCTTCTCTGCGGCCATTATGAGGGGATTGACGAGCGGGTTCTGGAAGAGATTGTGACAGATTACGTGTCGATCGGAGATTATGTGCTTACAGGAGGCGAGCTGCCTGCCATGGTTATGGTGGACGCTATTTCCCGTATGGTGCCTGGCGTCCTGCACAATGATGTATCTGCCGAGTTTGAGTCCTTTCAGGACAATCTGCTTGAATATCCGCAGTATTCCAGACCGGAGGAGTGGCATGGGAAAAAAGTTCCGCCGGTACTCCTGTCCGGACATCATGCAAATATAGAAAAATGGCGGCGGGAGCAGTCCATTCTGCGTACCAGAGAGCGGAGACCGGATCTGCTGGAGAAATGTGAATTGACAGAGAAAGAGAAGCAATGGCTTCAGGATCTGGAGCAGGAAACGGAAAAATAGCGAATAAAAATTTGACTCGGCTCTTGCCAACAGCATGAAATTATGGTAAACTACAACAGTTGTGAAAAGAAGAGCGATGGTCCTCTGGCACGAATATGTGTTAAGAACGTCAAATATGAAGGAGGTCACACAAAATGAATGAAATAATCAAGAAGATTGAGGCTGAGCAGCTCAAAGAAAATGCTCCGGTATTCAACGTAGGTGATACGGTAAGAGTACACGCAAAGATCAAAGAGGGAAACCGCGAGAGGATCCAGGTTTTCGAAGGAACTGTTCTTAAGAAACAGGGCGGCGGAGCAAGAGAGACATTTACAGTAAGAAAGACATCCAACGGAATCGGAGTTGAGAAAACATGGCCGCTTCACTCTCCTCATGTTGAGAAGGTGGAAGTTGTCCGCAGAGGTAAGGTAAGAAGAGCAAAACTGAACTACCTGAGAAAACGCGTTGGAAAAGCTGCAAAGGTAAAAGAGTTAGTAAAATAGTAACGATGAGAGAGGGACAATTACAGAACTGTAGTTTGTCCCTTTTCTGTTAAGGATAAAGCTGTCATTCTGACACTCGGCCGGGTGAGAAATGACAGATAAGTATCGGGGAGGCTATATGCAGGATTTAAATTTCCGAAGAAAGCGGAGAAGATCGTCAAACAGGCCTGCAAAGCAGGGAAGAAAAACGTCGGGAACGAGAAAACTGAAGTTTGATGATGGAAGGGGAAAACTGCGTTTTGAAAGGCGTGTGCGTCCTGGTAAAGGTGCGGTAAGAGTGGCTGTTATCTGGCTTGTTCAGATAGTCCTTGTATGCGCGGCTGCTTTTTTCCTTGTCTTTTTGTTTGGATACCGGGTCAGCAATGCGGGCGATTCGATGAGTCCGGCGCTTGGCAACGGGGATGTTGTCCTGGTCAATCGTCTGATCTATAAGTTTAAGTCGCCGTCCAGGGGAGATATTATTGTTTTTCGAGAGAGTGACAATACCCATTATTCGATCAAGAGAGTAGCGGGACTTCCGGGAGAAACAGTACAGATTGTGGACGGAAGTCTCTGTATTAACGGGGAGCCTGTTACAGATCAGATTTATGTATCTGACATTGAATACGCAGGTGTCGCGTCCGAGCCGGTAGAGCTTGGAAAGGATGAGTTTTTTGTGATTGGCGATAATGATACGTCTAGCGACGACAGCAGGATCGCTGATATTGGAAATGTACAGAGGGATGAGATTTTCGGAGAAGCCTGGTTTGTGGCGGACTCGAAGGATAATTTTGGATTTATTGACTGATCAAGACCGGCGGATGACATGCCGGAAATGACTGGAGGGAGAGAATATGCATTTTCAGTGGTATCCGGGACATATGACAAAGGCCCGGCGGATGATGCAGGAAAACATAAAACTGATCGATCTTATCATAGAACTTGTAGATGCCCGGATTCCGGTGAGCAGCCGGAACCCGGACATTGACGAACTGGGGAAAAATAAGGCAAGGCTGATCCTGCTCAATAAAGCGGATCTGGCAGAGGAAAAAGCAAATGACATATGGGTGGAATATTTTAAGAAAAAGGGGTATTCTGCAGTAAAGGTAAACTCCAGAAAGGGAGGCGGGATCAAATCTATTCAGGGTGTGATCCAGGAAGCCTGCAGGGAAAAGATGGAGCGTGACCGGAAAAGAGGAATTCTGAACCGTCCTGTACGTGCCATGGTGGTGGGAATCCCAAATGTGGGAAAATCTACTTTTATCAATTCTATGGCAGGAAAGGCCTGTGCGAAGACAGGAAACAAACCAGGCGTGACAAAAGGAAAGCAGTGGATCCGGCTGAACAAGAATGTGGAACTTCTGGACACCCCCGGTATTCTGTGGCCCAAGTTTGAAGATCAGCAGGTGGGACTTAAGCTTGCATTTATCGGATCTATCAAGGATGAGATTCTGCAGACAGAGGAACTTTCAGCAGAACTGATCCGGGTACTGGACAGCCGTTATCCCGGAACGGTTGAGGATAAATATACGGTTCCTTTATCGGAAGATGCTTACGAGACACTGGGCAATATCGCCCGGAGCCGTCACTGTCTGGTAAGAGGAAGTGAACTGGATACGGAGAAAGCGGCTGGAATACTGCTGGATGACTTCCGGAACGGACGGCTTGGCAGAATTACTCTGGAGACGCCTGAGGATTTTGAAGCCGGGGCGGCAGGTCAGGAAGTGAGCGAAGAATGAAAAGCATCCTGAAAGAACTGATGGGATGGCTGCTCTACATTATTCTGATTGTTGGTGCAGCTTATCTGATTGTTACTTTTGTGGGACAGAGAACGCAGGTCAGCGGCTCCTCCATGGAGACAACATTGTCAGACGGAGATCAGCTGATCGTGGACAAGATATCATACCGGTTCCGGGATCCGAAACGATATGATATTGTCGTGTTCCCATATCAGTATGAACCAAACACATTCTATATCAAAAGGATTATCGGGCTGCCCGGGGAGACGGTGCAGATTATTGACGGTTATGTCTACATAGACGGTGAGCAGCTGGACGAACACTATGGAAATGAACTTATGAAAGATCCGGGAATCGCTGCAGATCCGGTTACGCTCGGCGACGATGAATACTTCGTCCTGGGAGATAACAGGAATAACAGCAAGGACAGCCGGGCGGTCAATGTGGGGCCGATTCACAGGAAGGACCTCCTGGGTCGGGCGTGGATCCGGATATGGCCGCTGGATTCGATGGGTATGATCCGGCATGAATAGAGAAGGGGTTTGTGCGGAAAACGGTGCTGCGGCGGTAAGTTCCAAATAGGTTGGACCGTTATAAGAGCAGGGAGAGCAGAATGGGAAAAAGTATAGCACAGATTAGAGAAGAGTTTGAGCAGTCCGGCCAATCCGGATGGCAGGATCTGTATGAAAAATATGGCGCAGATGACAGAGCGGGGGTGAAGAAGCTGATTGCATCCTTTAGAAAACGGGAGGAGAAGCTTCAGGAAGAGCGACACCGTCTGTGGGAAATGAGCAGCTATGAACGGAAATACAGTGACTTTAAGCTCATCTGCGGAATTGATGAAGCAGGACGTGGCCCTCTGGCGGGGCCTGTGGTGGCGGGAGCTGTAATCCTGCCGAAAAGCTGTGAGATCCTTTATCTGAATGATTCAAAAAAGCTTTCCCCTGCCCGGAGAGAAGAACTCTATGATGAGATCATGGAGAAGGCAGCAGCGGTTGGAATCGGTATGATCGGACCTGCCAGGATTGATGAAATCAATATTCTTCAGGCTACTTATGAGGCTATGCGGAAAGCTATATCGCAGCTGGATCCTTCGCCGGATCTTCTGTTAAATGATGCGGTTACGATTCCAGATATTCCATTCCGGCAGGTGCCGATCATCAAAGGAGATGCCAAAAGTGTCTCCATTGCTGCGGCGAGTATTATAGCAAAGGTGACCAGGGACCGGCTGATGCTACAGTATGACGAACTGTTTCCTGAGTATGGATTTGCGCGGCATAAGGGATACGGTTCAAAAGAGCATATTGATGCGATTCGGCGTCTTGGGCCGACGCTTATCCACAGAAAATCATTTATAAAGAATTTTGTCTGACCGGAATCCCCGCAGTCTGCTGCGGGGATTTTTGTCAGACAGCCCAAGGGCGGATCTCGGTATTGCTCCGGACAGGGGAAAGGGAGCTTCTCCTGCTGGCTGATAGAGCAGAGAGATAATTTCGGGAAGGAAATATAGAAAATGAAGACAGATAACAGGCGTTCCACCGGCGCTGCATATGAAAAGGCGGCAGGATATTATCTGGAGCAGCTGGGATATGAGATACTGGAATACAATTACAGATGCCGGAGAGGAGAAATAGATATAGTTGCAAAGGATGGTGATTATCTGGTATTCTGTGAAGTGAAGTACCGTACCGATAGCCGGAAGGGCGGTCCGCTGGAAGCGGTAGGCACAAAAAAGCAGAATGTGATCTTTCGATGCGCTCTGTACTATCTGACGGAAAAGCATCTGGAAGAAGTGCCCTGCCGGTTTGACGTGATCGGCATAGAAGGCACCCGGATCACACATATTAAGGATGCATTTTCCGGGTAGAGAAATACAAGTAAACGTATGAAATCAGGAGGAAAAAGATGAGTCTTGGGCTAATGTACAAGGATAACAGACATATTTTTAACGAAATCTGCGGAGAGACGCCTTATCTGGAATATCCTCTTTTCAGAAGTACCGGCATTGTGAAAAACGGGTTCTCCACCCGACTTGGCGGGGTGAGCAGAGGGTGCTGGTCTTCTCTGAATCTCAGTTTTGACCGGGGGGACGACCCGGAGGCAGTGAGGGAGAATTTCCGAAGGATTGGAGCTGCCATGGGAGTTCAGCCTGAAGACATGGTACTATCAAAACAGACCCACACGACAAATGTGCGTGTTATGACAGAACAGGATCGTGGAAAGGGGATCACCCGCGAACGAGATTATACAGATGTAGACGGGATGATCACCAATGTGCCCGGGCTTTGTCTCGTTACATCATATGCAGACTGTGTTCCGTTGTATTTTGTGGATCCGGTAAAGAAAGCTATCGGCCTGAGTCATTCGGGATGGAGGGGAACTGTCGGAAAGATCGGAAAAGAAACTGTGCGGATGATGGAAACGGAATATGGCTCGGATCCGGCGGATATCCTGGCCGCTGTGGGGCCGTCCGTGTGCATGGACTGTTATGAAGTGAGCGAGGATGTGATTCGGAGATTCCAGGAAGCGTTTGACGAAGAATTCTGGCCGGAGCTGTTTTATAGAAAGCCTGAGGGCAAATATCAACTGGATCTGTGGAAGGCGAATGAAATAATTTTTCTTGAATCAGGGATCCTTCCGGAACATATGGCAGTAACAAATGTATGTACTCACTGTAACAGCCGGATCCTTTACTCTCACAGATCCTCCGGCGACAGGAGAGGAAATCTGTGCGCATTTCTTGCATTAAAATAATGCCGGGGACAAAGGATCATGGGTTTCAGGCATACATGAAATGAAGCATAATCTGCAGCATTATGAGAAAAGTAAAAGGAGAGGTGGAATAAAATGTTAAAGATGAATGGCTTAATCCGTATCATACCCCTCGCTGCTTCCACAGCAGGGACGGGTACGACTCAGCAGACGGTAAATGATGTGATTGATTCCGCCACACAGGTGACCGCAGAAGCCGGTCAGGAGGTCAATCAGTTTGTAAAGTTTTTCCAGGACAATATCCCCAATATTATTGCCTTTGGCATCCGGGTTCTTCTGGCTCTTGTGTTTTTCTTTATTGGAGGCAAACTGATCGGCTGGCTCAGAAAGATTGTCAGGAGATCTATGGAGCGGGCCAATGCGGATACAGGAGTATGTCAGTTCGTTGATTCTATTCTAAAATTTGGTTTGTATGCACTCCTTGTTTTCATGATCGCCATCCGGTTTGGCGTGGAGTCCTCGTCGGTTGCTGCGTTGATCGCATCAGCAGGTGTTGCCATCGGTCTTGCTGTTCAGGGAAGTATCTCCAATTTTGCAGGAGGCATACTGATTCTGATACTGAAGCCATTTGTTGTGGGAGATTATATTGTAGTAAACGGGGAGAGCCTGGAAGGAACCGTGAAGGAGATTCAGATATTCTACACGAAGCTTGCCACCGTGGATAACCAGAGAGTTGTTGTGCCGAACAGTATCCTGACAGAAAACAGTCTGACAAACGTGACGGCAAGACCGGAGCGCCAGCTGGATCTCAAAGTAGGAATTTCCTATGATTCAGATCTGAAAAAGGCAAAGAGTCTGATCGAAAATATGCTTCATACAGATGAACATATCATCCAGGATGAAGAAATAAAAGTTTTTGTGGACTCCCTTGCCGACAGTGCTGTTGTGATCGGTCTTCGTGCGTGGGTATCAACGGACCAGTACTGGGCGACCAGATGGAAACTGCTGGAACAGATCAAGCTGACTTTTGATGAGGAGGGCATCGAGATCCCTTATAATCAGCTTACCGTACACATGAAATAACCGGGATTATTCTTCTTCGAATTCAATCCCTTTCTGAGCGAGGAACTTTCTGGCCATATCATCCCATGCATGTTCCAGAGAACGGTCCATGGAAAATGACTTAAATGAGGTACCGGTCACACAGGTCAGGCGGGTCCCGTCAAAACGGATATTCAGATAGAGCCCCTGTACGCTTTCCGGAACAATGGACGGGGTGCTCTTCTGGATCGTCCGTTCTATATTCTGCCGTGAGAGACTGAAAACAAAGCGAAAGCTCAGAGGTGTTTTCTTTCCACGAATGAGAAAATAACAGTAATCTTTTACCGCTTTCCAATAAGAGTATTCTTCCGTTTCTTCGTCAGTATCAAAAAAAGCTTTATGAATGGATCCATCGATTGAAAATGTGTTAAAGGTGATGATTTCTCCTTCGATAAACCAGAAATTATCAAAGGTTTCTGAACGGAGAAGCTGTGACATGAATTTTTTTACATTCGTCAGAGTGAGTGCTATCATAGTAAAAACCTCCGGAATCTTTCTTGCCATACTGCCTTTACAGGCTGACAGAGAGGATCAGTATCCAGACCATTGTAGCACAAAACACGCCGGCCGTCATTGACTTTTACGTGTAAAAAAAGTATTATAAATTTATTATGAAGAAACTGAATCGAAAGAGAAAAAGAAGGATAATCATATACATTCTGTTTATTATTCTGGTGCTTCTTGTTGTTTTTGCCGTGCGTATGGTCCGTCGGCTTACTTCTCCCGGAGTGGATACTTCTGCCGGTATAGAATATATGAAAAATGCCGAAGCAGACGATATTACTTCCATTGAACAGAAGATCAGCCAGCTGGAATCTCAGGAGAACAGCGGAGAGGATACCCGGAATGCAAAGGACAAGTTTGCCGGTACGGTTGTGATGGGAGATTCTGTGACTGCAGGATTTACAGACTATGACGTGCTTAACGCATCAAGCGTAGTATCCAGAATCGGTGCGCCGCTGGATGATCTGGATGAACAGGTTGAGCAGGTAAAAGGACTTGCGCCCCGGATTATTTTTCTTGCGCTTGGCAGGGACGATATTCTCGCGGGAGATGACGACACGGAAACATTTGTGGAAAAATATACTTCACTGGTGGAAACATTGAAGAAAGAAGTACCGGATGCACATATTTTTGTAAACTCCTTATTTCCGGCTCTGGATTCTGCGGACAGCAGTGCGTCAGCCATTCAGAATCTGTCCTCTTATAATGAAGCGCTTGAGCAGATCTGCGACAGACAGCAGATTGGCTTTATTGACGAAACGGGAATCCTTGATGAAAAATATTATGAAGAAGACGGCGTCCATTTTACGGAAGAGTTTTATTCCGTCTGGGCGGATTATATGGCGGAGGTGGCTGCGTTATGACAGAGACGAAAAAGGAAACTGCCGATGCGGGACTTTCCGGTATGATACATGATGGCGGGGATTCATATTTATCCGGGAAAGAACCCCGGAATGGAAGTGCGGGACATAGTCATGCCGGCCTTTTCGGCCTGATGAGGTATGCTGCGGCAGTTCTGATCATCGTATATATCGTGTTTCTTATGTTTCAGACAAGTGTCAGCAGCAGGTCTTTTGATACAGTAGCTTCAGCAGTGAAGGATTCCCTGGCTTCTTCGAATCTGGCAGAACGGGACGGACAGAGATTTAAACGGAATTTCGGACTGAACAGTGCTGATTTTGACGGTGTGCTGTATTATTCTTCGGAGTCTGTCATGTCTGCAGAGGAGGTTCTTCTCGTTAAAGTGAAAAGCGCCTCACAGATCCGGGCAGTGACCGAAGCAATCGAGGAGCGGATCGCTGCCAGAACAGACGCGTTTGAGGAATATGCTCCGGATCAGGCGAAGATCCTGGAGGATGCGCAGTTGTCAGTGAGAGGCAGATTTGTTTTTTATGCTGCTTCACCGGATGGGGCAAAGTACCGGGAAGTATTTGACAGCAGTCTTTAAACGGTATCATGTGAAGAGTCCGTTTAGAAAATCCACAGGAAGGAAAAGGGAGAATGGTATTCAGCAGTGTTACATTTTTATTCTTTTTTCTGCCGGTTGTGCTGGCGGTTTATTATTTGGCGCCGGAAAGGGCGAAGAATCCAATCCTGCTTCTTGCAAGTATTCTGTTCTATGCATGGGGAGAGCCTGTCTATGTGATCCTTCTGATTCTTTCCATTATCTTTAACTATTTCTGCGGACGGGAGATTGACGCGGATTCGGAAAATCCTGCAAGGGCAAAACGAAGCCTTATTGCCGCTGTAGCTTTTAATGTGCTGATTCTGTTTTTTTTCAAATATTACGGGTTTGTTCTGGAGATTATAAATTCGCTGGTTTCAGAGGAGATTGCTTATCGGGAACTGGCTCTGCCGGTAGGAATTTCCTTTTATACTTTTCAGGAAATTTCTTATCTGGTGGATATATACAGGAAAAAAGTACATGCTCAGAAAAATGTCGTGAATTTTGCCCTTTACATCGCTATGTTTCCGCAGCTGGTGGCAGGCCCGATCATCCGGTATGGCGATATCGAGATGCAGCTGACCGGGAGAAAGATTTCTATCCGGAAGGTAGGACAGGGGGCGGCGCTGTTTGTTTTCGGACTGGCCAAGAAGGTATTGCTTGCTGATTCTGTCGGAAAGATATTTGAACAGATTTCCGCAAGTCCTGCAGGCAGTCTTTCTGCTCTGACCGCCTGGATCGGCTGCATTTCTTTTGCGTTTCAGATTTATTTTGATTTCAGCGGCTATTCCGATATGGCCATTGGTCTGGGGAGAATGTTCGGATTTGAATTCCGGAAAAATTTTGACCATCCGTATGTGGCGAAAAGTGTCTCGGAGTTCTGGAGAAGATGGCATATTTCGCTGACCTCCTGGTTCCGGGAGTATGTGTATATTCCACTTGGCGGAAGTCATTGCAGTGCGTCTGAAAATATCAGAAATCTCCTCATTGTCTGGCTCCTGACAGGCATGTGGCATGGCGCGGCATGGAATTACATTGTATGGGGCGTTTACTATGGCGTGATCCTTGTGATGGAGAAATATGTATGGGGTGCTTCGGTGGATCAGATGCCCCGGGCAGTGCGACATATTTACACGATAGTCATTGTTCTGGTGGGGTGGGTCTTTTTCTTCAGCCCCAGTCTGGGATATGCACTGCGCTATCTGGCGGCAATGGTCGGCGGCGGCGCCGGAATCGCGGATATGGAAGGATGGTTCATACTTACAAGCCACTGGCTCCTGTATCTGGCAGCGCTGCTTTGTTCTTCCAGAGCAGGGCATATGGTCTTTCGGAAGGCGATCGGAGCTTTCGGAGTGATCGGAAACGCCAGACTGAAATATGTGGCAGGGACAGTAGCCTATATGGCTGTCTTTGTAGTCTCTGCAGCATATCTTGTTACGGAAGGATACAGTACATTCATTTATTTCAGATTCTAGGTGGGATAATGGATAAGAAGAAAAAAAAGAAGGGGTACGCGGAAGCACTGCTCGGAATGGTCTTCCTGCTGTTCCTGTTTATTATTATGATAATCAATCTTATTGTGCCTGACAGCAGTATATCTGAGGAGGAAAACCGTGTGCTTTCCTCGGGGCCTGCATTCAGCTTGAATAATATACTGTCGGGAACGTTTATGGAACAGGTTGAAGAATACGCAAGCGATCAGTTTGCAGGAAGAAATATTCTCCGCAGACTAAAGGTCGGTGTGGACATGCTGGGAGGAGTCCGACAGGAAGGCGATGTTTATATCGGCAGCGATGGACAGCTGCTGGAAGAAATCAAAGTCCCGGAGCAGGAAAATCTGCAGGCAAATCTGGATGCGATCCGGCAGTTTACGGAGGATTATCCAGATCTGACGGTCAATATGATTCTTGTGCCTGATGCGGCAAATATTCTCAGCGGAAGTCTGCCTGCACTGGCCGCGGTGGAAAATCAGAGCCAGCTGATCAGTATGGTGAAAAACGGTCTTGCTGATTCTGTTGGATGGATTGATGCGTCTTCTGTATTGAACAGGCACAGGAGTGAGAAGATATACTATAAGACTGACCGATACTGGACTGCGCTGGGCGCCTTTTATACCTTCCAGGAAGCTGCTCCGGCTCTGGGAATCAGTGAGGATGTTTCAGATAAATATGTTTCCTACACTGTATCCGGCAGCTTCAATGGATCTCTTGCAGCCAGGAGCGGGGCGTGTCTGGATGAAAAGGAGACAATTGAGATCTATGCGCCTACCCAGGGGGATGATGATGTGATCGTAGATTACGTGGATGAAGGAAAGAGAACTTCATCGCTTTATGATTCTGCCTGCCTGGAAGGAAGAAATCAGTATGAAGTATATCTTGGCGGTGATACTTCTCTTCTTGATATCCGGACGGTATCAACAAGCCAGAAGCGGATCCTTGTGGTCAAAGATTCTTTCGCAAACTGCTTTATCCCGTTGCTGGCGCCATATTTCCGGGAAATCGTGGTAGTTGATCCAAGATATTACAGCGGAACGATCGAAGATATTATGGCCACATATAAGATTACGGATACACTGTTCCTTTACAGCGGGAATGGTTTCTTTACAGATAACAGTATAAGCGGAGTGTTTACAGGTGAGTAACAGGATCAGAGATGAGTTTTTGCAGAAACAGGAGCCGGTAAGGCTGAATAAATATTTAAGTGAGGCAGGAATCTGTTCCCGCCGGGAGGCGGACCGGCTGATCGAAAGCGGCAGAGTCAGTGTGGACGGCAGGAGAGCAGATACCGGCATGAAAGTGATGCCGGGGCAGGTTGTACGGGTAGGCAAGAAAATCATATCCAGACAGGATGATATGATTGTCCTGGCGGTGAACAAGCCGAGAGGGATTGTATGTACAGAGGACAGGCGGGAAAGAGACAGCATTGTCCGTTTTCTGAACTATCCGGTGAGAGTGACTTATGTGGGCAGACTTGATAAGGATTCCCGGGGGCTGCTTCTTATGACAAATAACGGTGATATTATCAACCGGATGATGCGTGCGGCAAATCATCATGAGAAAGAATACCGGGTCACAGTGGATCATGAGATCACAGATGATTTCCTGAGAAGGATGTCGGAAGGCGTTCATATTCTAGACACAGTCACAAGGCCGTGCAAGGTGGAAAAGATCGGCAAATATACGTTTTCTATTATTCTGACACAGGGACTGAACCGTCAGATCCGCCGGATGTGCGACGCACTTGGATATCAGGTGAGAGATCTGGTCCGTGTGCGTATCATGAATATCCGTCTCGGATCTCTCAGAGAGGGGGCTTACCGGAGACTTTCGGATGCTGAACTGAACGAACTCTATGAGCTGATACGGGATTCCAGTGGAGCTCCGGCGGCATATGAAGCGCCGGACAGGCAGAAAAACTGAAAATGAACAGCAGGAGGAGACTATGGAGGATAAAA
This sequence comes from uncultured Mediterraneibacter sp., assembly GCA_944381495.1. Classification (GTDB taxonomy): domain Bacteria; phylum Bacillota; class Clostridia; order Lachnospirales; family Lachnospiraceae; genus Mediterraneibacter. The sequence goes on from CALWLJ010000001.1 coordinate 205,714, forward strand.
TGAAACGAATGCGGGAGCTGGTCGAGCTCCTGAACCGCGCTCGGCGTGCGTATGAACAGGAAGATAAGGAGATCATGAGCAATTATGAATATGATCGTCTGTATGATGAGCTTCAGGGGCTGGAACAGGAGCTGAATACGACTCTTGCTTCCAGCCCTACTGTTCAGGTGGGATATGAAGTGCTCAGTGAACTGCCGAAAGAGCGGCATGAAAGACCGATGCTGTCTCTGGACAAGACGAAGGATGTGGAAAGACTGAAGGAATTCCTGGGAGACCAGAAAGCGATGATCTCCTGGAAACTGGACGGCCTTACGATCGTTCTTACCTACAGGAACGGAGAAATGGAAAAAGCTGTCACAAGAGGAAACGGAGAAGTCGGGGAGGTTATTACCGGAAATGCCCGGATGTTTAAAAATCTGCCCCTCAGGATTCCCTATACCGGAGAGCTGGTACTCCGCGGAGAAGCCGTGATCGGATATAAGGATTTTGAACGGATCAACGAAGAAATCGGTGATGCGGATGCAAAATATAAGAATCCCAGAAACCTGTGCAGCGGTTCTGTCCGTCAGCTTAACAATGAGATCACTGCGAAGAGAAACGTCCGTTTTTATGCATTTACGCTTGTCAGAGCGGAAAATGTGGACTTCCATAACTCCAGAAGCGTTCAGATGGACTGGCTTGCCGGGCAGGGCTTTGACGTTGTTGAGCATCATCCGGTTACACGGGATACGATCGAAGAGGAAGTGAAATGGTTTGCAGATCATATAAGCGGAAATGATGTGCCGTCCGATGGATTGGTGCTTGTCTATGACGATATTGCCTATGGGGAATCGCTTGGTACGACAGCCAAGTTCCCAAGGGATTCCTTCGCGTTTAAATGGGCGGACGAGATCCGTGAGACGACACTACTTGAAATAGAGTGGAGTCCCTCCAGAACCGGTTTGATCAATCCGGTTGCGGTATTTGAACCGGTGGAGCTGGAAGGAACGACGGTCAGCCGGGCAAGCGTTCATAATATCAGTATCATGGAAGAGCTGGAGCTGGGAGTGGGAGACCGGATCCAGGTCTATAAAGCGAATATGATCATCCCTCAGATCGCTGAAAATCTGACCCGGAGCGGTGTAAAGGATATTCCGGAAGTCTGTCCCGTCTGCGGCGGCGCGACAAGGATTGCCATGGAAAACGAAACGAAGACACTGTACTGCACCAATCCCAGATGTCAGGCAAAGCACGTGAAGGCATTTGCTCTGTTTGCCAGCAGAGATGCGATGAATATTGAAGGGCTCTCCGAGGCAACTCTTGAGAAATTCATCATGCATGGATTTGTAAAAAAATTTACAGATATCTTCCATCTTGACCGTTATGCAGATGAAATCCAGAGTCTGGACGGATTTGGAGAGAAGTCATATCAAAACCTTCAGGAGAGCATCCGCAATGCCAGAGTGACCACTCTGCCCAGACTGGTTTACAGTCTGGGGATCCCTAATATCGGGATTGCCAATGCCAGAATGATCTGTCAGGCACTGGGAAATGATCCGAAACGGATAGAGGAAGCTACCGAGGAGGAGCTTAACGAGATATCCGGTGTTGGAGACGTTATAGCCAAAACTTTTGTGGAATATTTCGCAGATGAGGAGAACAGAGAGACGTTTGAAAGTCTTCTGAAAGAAGTGGAAATTCCCGAGGAAGAGGAGCCGGAAGGCGGGAAAAATCTTGAGGGACTTACTTTTGTGATCACCGGAAGTCTGGAGCATTATTCAAACCGCAGCGAGCTGAAAGGGGAGATTGAAAAAAGAGGAGGAAAGGTTACGGGAAGCGTGACTTCGAAGACGGATTATCTGATCAATAATGATGTGAATTCCACTTCTTCCAAGAACAGGAAGGCAAGGGAACTGGATATTCCGATTATCTCGGAGGAAGATTTCATGAAAATGATGGAGTAAAAGAGAGGCAGGGAAGGCGTGAATTTTAGAACACGGAAAATGAAAGAAAAACTACTGGAAAAACTGAATGAAACTTTGAAAGCGGTACTGCCCATTATCGGGATCGTGCTTGTGCTGTGCTTTACAATAGCACCTCTTGAACCGGGAATTCTGCTGGCATTTCTGATGGGGGCGGTGCTTCTGATCGCGGGAATGATGTTCTTTACCCTTGGAGTAGAGATGTCTATGACGCCCATCGGAGAAAATGTGGGAACTTGTATGACCCAGACGAAGAAACTGTGGATCATGGTTCTGCTCAGCTTTATCCTCGGCTTTATTGTTACTTTATCAGAGCCAGATCTTCAGGTGCTGGCAGAACAGGTCCCTTCAGTGCCTAATATGGTTTTGGTACTGTCGGTTGCCTTTGGCGTGGGGCTGTTCCTCGTATCGTCGCTGCTTAGGATTATGTTTAACATTACTCTGGCACATATGCTGATCGGCCTTTACATTATTGTGTTTGCTCTTGCGTTTCTGGCGCCGGGAGATTTTATCGCGGTGGCCTTTGATGCCGGCGGCGTGACTACAGGTCCAATGACGGTCCCTTTTATCATGGCGCTCGGTATCGGTATATCTGCGATCCGAAGCGATGAACGAGCAGAAGACGACAGTTTCGGTCTGGTTGCTCTTTCGTCTGTAGGTCCGATCCTCTCAGTTCTTGTACTGAGCCTGATCTACCATCCGGAAAATGTGGAATATGTGCCTGACAGTATTCCTGATATCAGTAATTCCGTTGAACTCTGGAAACTGTTCATGGAAGAACTCCCGGCATACATGAGAGAGATGGCGGTGTCGCTGCTTCCTATCATTGTGTTCTTCGTGATCTTCCAGATCATCTTCCGCAGGATGCAGAAAAGGATGCTCATCAAGATCGCAGTCGGTATGGTATATACTTACGCCGGTCTTGTCCTTTTTCTGACTGGCGTGAATGTAGGATTTATGCCTGCGGGTAATTATCTGGGGCAGGTGATCGCGGATAATCCTTATAAATGGGTGATCGTTCCTATCGGCATGATCATTGGATATTTCATCGTAAAAGCCGAGCCGGCGGTTTTTGTCCTGACAAGACAGGTAGAGGATATTACATCCGGAACGATCACATCAGGCGCTATGAGTCTGAGCCTTTCTATCGGCGTGGCGGTTTCCCTGGGACTTGCCATGATCCGGGTGCTGACCGGAATCTCTATTTTCTGGTTCATCATTCCTGGTTATGCTGCCGCTCTGATTCTTTCATTTTTTGTGCCGAAAATATTTACGGCAATTGCCTTTGACTCCGGCGGTGTGGCTTCCGGTCCTATGACAGCCACCTTTCTCCTGCCCTTTGCCATGGGCGCCTGCGTGAGTGTTGGAGGAAATATCGTAACGGATGCATTTGGTGTTGTGGCGATGGTAGCTATGACGCCTCTGATCACGATCCAGATACTTGGTCTGGTATTTGAAATCAATTCCAGAAGAGCAGAGAAGGCAGAGTCTGCAAAAGCGGCGGATACTTTCAGACAGCTTCCGGATAATGAGATCATTGAACTTTAGTATGAGGTGACAGGTTATGAGTGGAATAAATATGATGATGTCTATCACAAAGAGATCAACAGGAAAGAAGCTGCTGGAATTTTATGAAGAGAACGGGCTGACTGCAGTTCTCTGCACTCTTGCAAAGGGAACGGCGGCAAGTGAGACTTTGGATTATTTCGGACTTGAGGTGACGGAGAAGATCGTAATGATGTCTGTGGTGACGGACAGCACATGGAAGAAGGTAAAGCGCACACTGGAAGATGATTTTCAGATTGATGTTCCCGGAACAGGAATTGGGTTTCTTGTTCCTCTCTCAAGCATAGGCGGAAAAAAAGTGCTGCAGTTTATGACGGACGGGCAGCAGGTTGATAAAATAGAAGAGGAGAGTGTGATGAAAGATACGAAATATGAACTGATCGTTGTAATCGCAAATCATGGATACAGTGAAGAAGTAATGGATGCCGCCAGAGCGCAGGGCGCCGGTGGAGGTACTGTGATCCATGCGAGAGGAACCGGACTTGAGAAGGCGGAAAAATTTCTTGGTGTATCGATTGCAGATGAGAAAGAGATTATTTACATTGTGGCGAAGTCAGAAGACAAAAATCCGATCATGAAATCCATCATGGAAAATGCGGGATTGTCCAGTAAAGCGAAATCTGTTGTTTTCTCAATGCCGGTGACGGATACGGCGGGACTCAGACTTCGGGAGGTGCAGTGAAATATCCGCAATACGGTTCCGGTATAGCTGGATATTTCATTTCGACACATCTGAAAGTAATGAGACAGAACAGAGCCTCAGGCATTTAGAAAATGTTTATTTGTATAACAATGCTATCTGTACTATAATGAGGTAAAAGCGTAAAAGAAGGGATAGTACTTATGTCAGATCATGATTTCATAATATTAGATGAAGAGAATACGAACGGGGAAGACAAGAGCAGCCGTGATACAGCCGGGAACGAGGAGAAGAAAGAGGTCAGCGCTTCCGGAAAAAGCAGTGAAAAGAAAGAGGATGAAGACCGGTATGAGAAGGTCTGCTTTATCTGCCACCGTCCGGAGAGCGTGACAGGGAGAATGATCGATCTGCCAAATCATATTACGGTGTGTCCGGACTGTATGCAGAGAAGTTTTGACGCTATGACAAATGGTTCAATCGATATGAACCGCCTGATGAATATGCCGGGTGTACAGTTCCTGAATATGTCAGATCTTGAAAACATGCAGCCGCGGCAGCAGAAGATTAAAAAGAAAAAGGAAAAGCCGAAGGAGTATCATAAGCTGAATATCAAAGATATTCCGGCGCCTCATAAGATCAAGGCAAAGCTGGACGAATATGTAGTCGGACAGGAATACGCTAAGAAAGCCATGTCTGTAGCAGTATATAATCATTATAAACGTGTGGCTACAGATACGATGGATGATATTGAGATTGAAAAGTCCAATATGCTTATGATCGGACCTACGGGAAGCGGAAAAACATATCTCGTTAAGACGCTTGCCAGACTTCTGGATGTGCCGCTGGCGATCACAGACGCCACATCGCTGACAGAAGCCGGATACATAGGCGATGATATTGAAAGCGTGGTTTCCAAGCTGCTGGCTGCGGCGGACAATGATGTGGAGCGGGCTGAGCAGGGGATCATTTTTATCGATGAAATCGATAAGATCGCGAAAAAACGGAATTCCAATCAGAGGGACGTAAGCGGCGAATCGGTGCAGCAGGGAATGCTCAAGCTGCTGGAAGGAAGCGAAGTGGAAGTCCCGGTAGGGGCGAACAGCAAGAATGCCATGGTGCCTCTTACAACGGTTAATACGAAAAACATCCTTTTTATCTGCGGAGGAGCTTTTCCGGATCTGGAGGAGATCATCAAGGAGCGCCTTCAGAAGAAGACATCGATGGGATTTAATGCTGAGCTGAAGGATCAGTTTGAGCATGACAAGGATCTGCTTTCCAAGGTTACGGTAGAGGATCTGAGAAAATTCGGCATGATCCCTGAGTTTCTGGGACGTCTTCCGATTATTTTCACTCTCAAGGGACTTGATAAGGACATGCTTGTGAAGATATTAAAGGAGCCCAGGAATGCCATACTGAAACAATATCAGAAGCTTCTCGCGCTGGATGAGGTAAAACTGGAATTTGATGATGGCGCCCTGGAAGCCATAGCGGAAAAAGCAATGGAAAAAGATACGGGAGCCCGTGCTCTGCGTGCCATTATTGAGGAGTTCATGCTTGATATCATGTATGAGATTCCAAAGGATGACAGTATCGGCCAGGTGACGATCACAAGAGAATATATAGAGGGGACCGGCGGTCCGATCATACAGCTGAGAGGACAGGTAGTTCCGCGGCTGGGATAAAAATCAAAAAGGGGACAGATACCTTTTCCTGCGAATCCAGAATATTCTGAGAGCGGTGGGGAAAAGTATCTGTCCCTCTTTCTTACAGCTGCCGCATTACTTCAAAGGTATTGTACAGGTTCAGCTGGCCGTAGCCCCATTCCCGGTTTGGATATTCCATTGTGCGGGGGCGTACTGCTCCAAGAATCAGCAGACTTTTGATCTGGTAGGAGTCAATTCCCGGTACCTTCTGATCGTAAATGAGCCATTCCAGCATCAGCGCCACGGCTCCTGCTGTCACTGCGGAAGAGATGCACGAGCCGGAACGGACGGCAAAACGTCCACCCGGAAGCGCTCCTCTGATATTGATCCCCGGCGCTGTGATGTTTGGATTTATGCGCTGCGTGCGGGTATATCCTCTGCCGGATGCCTGGGCTGTCCCCTCTGTATTCCCGTCGTAATACGAGACGATGACAGGGCTGTTTGTGTTGGCCGGACTTGTCAGGGTAAAATAGGGGTCCGATTCCAGAAAATATACTTCGCCGCTGAGAAATTCTGTAAGCGGAAGCCACATATGGAACGTGCCTTCTCCAAGGGTAAGAGGCTCGACGACGATCCTCCAGATTCCCGGAGCCGGCGTATCAAAGCGAAAGAAGACAAGTTCGGAGTTGCTTTTTTCTACAAGCAGCCGATAATCCAGTGTAACTTTTGTCTTTTCAAAGAGAAAGTCCAGTTCAGCTTCAGCTCCGACCCGGAATGGAATGCGGGAAGTATTTTCACCAGACGGAGAGATGATTGAAATAGAGAGGACATTGGGGATTTCCGTCCAGAGTTCAAGGGAAAAACCGCTGACATTCTCACCTACGCGGATCTCCACTGTTTTTGTATCAGATGTATTTTCAATCCTGCTGTAATAGTGATGACGTTTATCTGCCTCATTTCCTGTGCCTGCAACTGTGATCCGGTTTGGTTTTGTGCTGTAGCCTTCTATAAGGTAAGGAAATGGAAGAGTTCCAACATGACCGCCCATGCTGGTGCCGAATGTGATGCAGATGACAAGCGGCAGCTTGAGCCGGTCAGCCAGGTCGTTTAAATACTTCAGCCCGAGCATAAGATCCGTTTCCTGACAGCATACAGTATCTCTTGGAATAAAATAATAATCTTTCAGGTACTGCTTTGCCTGTTTCAGTTTTACCATGGCAATAGATGCTTCCGGAGCCGCACCAAGAAACTGTTCTTCCGGAACGGCAGAACCGGCGGCAAGACTGGCGGCAAATGTACCATGCCCTGTTTCATCTACAGATGGGACAAGAGAAAGAGGATCTGTACTTTTAAGCGCTTCGTTGATATTTTCTTCTGTGTACTCACTTCCGTAGTCAAAACCTTCCGGGGGTATTCCTGATTGAACAGTCTGATCCCAGATTGCGGCAATCCGGGTGGAACCGTCTATTTTGCGAAAAATCTCGTTTTCAAAGTCAATGCCGCTGTCCAGAAATCCGATCAGCACGCCTTGCCCTTTCAGTTGTAGTGTAGGATAATTCTGGATCGGCAGGATTCCCGCCTGGTTCAGTGTCTCCATGCTCATAGGTGCATAGCATTTCGGAATGGAATTATACGAAAAGCGGGACAGGGCAATCGGTTCGGCGATTTCTTTCGGCAGATAGATACACCTGTAGTCAAACCCGGCATTCTGCGTACATGGATCGCCCTGGATCAAACGATCGAAAAAGGGTGTCCTGACATGATCTCCGATAAAGTCCCGGTAGTCTTCTGACAGGATTTGTTCCCGGCATGTAATAGTATCTGGCATAGCTGCAGCTCCGATTTACTGTTATATATTTCTTTAAACTATATGATGGGGGCGAGAAAATAACGCTTAAAAAAATATAAATTAATTTTCAATGTGTTGAAGTTGAAGGATTATAGGTTATAATGGAGATATGTCGAAAGCAGTGTATCTGCGGATGGTTCCGCAAAGGCATCTGTCAGCAGAATACACGCAGAAGGGAGAAGATTAGGATGAAAGATTTCTGGGAAGACCTTGGAAAAAGAATTGGTGAAACAGCAGAGACAATGACGAATAAAGCGGGAGAGGCAATTGAAATCCAGCGCCTCAAGAGCCAGGTAAGAGCAATGGCGCGGGAAAATGCCGTGGATCTTATGTCTCTTGGCAGGATGATCTACGACCGTTTTAAAGACGGCGAAGAAGTAGAGGAAGCGGCAAAAGGTATTTGTGAGGCGATACGTACCCGTGAGGAGAATATGAACGGCTATGAGAAGAAAATCGCCAGGATCAAGGGTGCGGCAGAATGTTCAAACTGCGGGAAGATGGTGGCAAAGGATATGCTTTTCTGCCCTTATTGCGGAGAAAAGGTGAATTCCTCTGTGTTTGACGATGCGGAATCAGAAGGATCCGATGAGGCTGCCGATATTTTTGCAGATGAAGAGGAATATGCTTATGGAGAAAAGCTGAAGGAGGCTGCTGAAGAATGTGCGGATACTGTGAAAGACAAAGCAGCAGATGTACTGGACAAGGCAGCTGAGAAGATGGGGGAAGCCGCGGATAAAATGGAAGAAACTGCCGATAAGATAAAAAATGAAAAGACAGCAGAAGACGAAGCGGAATAGAGCAGCTTCAACGGAAATGGAAGCAAAGTGAGGTTTATAAAAGCAGATATGAAAATAGGAAAGTTATGGTTTCTTGGCGGCGCAGCCGGATTGTTTTCTCTGGATCAGATTATGAAGTCCTATGCAGAACAGAATCTGGATAAGGGGGAAGAAAAATATCTGACGGATAAGGTTGTCCTTCGAAGAGTTCACAACAAAGGTATGTGCCTGAATCTGCTTGATGGCCAGCCAGAGACAGTGAAAACTCTTTCACTGGCGGCGACAATTGTGCTGACTGTCCTTCAGATTCCGCTTATTTTTACAAAAGGGCGTTTCTGGAAGAAAATGGGATTCGAATTTCTGCTTTCCGGTGCCTGGAGCAATACATTTGACCGGGCAGCAAGAGGGCATGTGGTAGACTACATCGGCTTTAAAACGGAAAACGAAAAGGTATCGCAGGTTACATACAACCTGGGTGATTTCTTCATTGCGGCCGGAAGCGTGATTCTGGTGCTTACAGCATTATTCTCCGGCAGCAAAGCTGAGGACTGAACTTCCATGTCTGTACATGGTTCTGGCATGCATGCTGTATGATACATTGATAGTATGCATTTTACAGGCGGGATAAAATGTGCTATGATAGACAGGAATTTTAGTTCAGACAGGAGAGATACAAATGATACAGGACATACAGCCTCATCATTATAATAACCAGTATCGGCCCGTACCGCCGGATCCGGACTGTTATGCGATGTATTATGAGCCTCATACAGCGATGCTCAGAAAGACTCCGGAGGGAATTGAGTTTCCCAGATTTCGGGATCTGGAACGGCTGAATGAAGAGATATATGACGAGAGTATATATCTCTTTACCATTGACGAGGAACGCTATTATCTGGTACAGGATATCAACCGGGCTCCGCTGTCTCCTTTTACAATGGAGAATACAGAGATCTTTCGGGAAGCGGAACCCAGGTATCTTTCTTTTGCAGGAATTACAGGCTATCAGCTTCACAACTGGTATGAAAGCCATAAATACTGTGGAAGATGCGGACATATTATGAAGCGGGACGGGAAGGAACGGATGCTCTACTGTGAAGCGTGTCACAATATGGAGTTTCCTAAGATCTGCCCGGCGGTTATTATCGGCGTCACAGATGGGAACCGTATTCTTATGTCAAAATATGCGGGAAGGGCATATAAGAAATATGCGCTGCTGGCAGGATTTACCGAGATTGGCGAGACGGTGGAGGAAACAGTGGCCCGTGAGGTAATGGAGGAGGTCGGACTCAAAGTCAAAAATATCCGCTATTATAAATCACAGCCCTGGTCTTTCAGCGATACCCTTCTTATGGGATTTTACTGTGACCTGGACGGTGACGGAGCGATTACACTGGACCGGGAAGAACTGGCTCTTGCAGAATGGTTTGACCGGGAGGATATTCCGGATCATATGTCTACAGAGAGTCTGACGAACGAGATGATAATGAAATTTAAAAACGGAGAAGTATAGGAGGAAACATAGATGAGAGCAGAATTTGATGACAGCCTTGTAACAGGAAACGAGATGATTGACGGACAGCACAGAGAACTGATTGATAAGATCAACAAGCTTCTGGACAGCTGTGAGACAAGTAAGGATAAAGTCGTTGCGGTTCAGACGCTGGATTACCTTGCTGATTATACGGAGTTCCATTTCGGCGAGGAGGAAAAGCTTCAGGAATCTATCGGATATCCGGGAATCAATGAGCACAAGAAAGAGCATGATAAGCTTCGTCAGGTGGTAAAAGATCTTTACAATATGCTTGAGGAGGAAGAAGGTCCGTCGGCGGCGTTTGTAGAGCAGGTAAATGTCAATGTGATCGAATGGCTTTACAGACACATTAAGGGATTTGACCGCTCTGTAGCAGAGTACAAATTTATGAACGAGAGCAGCGAAAGACTGTAAGACCTGTATTGTCCTTCTGCAAATGCAGGGGGAGCCGTACCGTGACATGTCCGACCTGCAAACAGATAACAAGCCATACAGATAAGTTTTCCGGCATTCATATAACAAATGAATGATTGAACGGTCAACATATCTGTATGGCCTTTTTAATAATCTGCAGTATTTTGAATTCAGCTTTGTCTGCCTGTTCCCTGGCGAGAATAAATTTTTACCAGTTCAATGGCAACGTTACATGCAGCCTCCATCCCTTCAGCGGTGATGTGCTCATATGGGCCATGATACCCATGACCGCCTGTTCCCAGATTAGGGCAGGGCAGTCCTTTGAAGCTGAGCTGAGCTCCGTCTGTGCCCCCGCGGATAGGCAGGATCAGAGGTTCGATCCCCACATTCCGGCATGCTTGTTCTGCATTTTCAATCAAGTGCATGGATCCTGCAATAATCTCAGCCATATTCCGATACTGGTCGGTAATGGTCAGAGTCACAGTCCCCCGGCCGTATTTCTGATTCATCGCTTTTACAATATCGTGCAGTTTCTGTTTCCTTTTCTCGAAAGAATCTGCCTGGTGATCCCGGACAATGTAGCGCAGGACCGCTTCGGCCACATCGCCCTTCATATCTGTCAGATGATAGAAACCTTCATATCCTTCTGTATCACGCGGTGTTTCCTGAGGAGGCAGCAGGGAATTGATTTCCATGGCCACAAGAGAAGCGTTTACCATGATGTCTTTTGCAGAACCGGGGTGGACATTTACACCGGTAATCTTAAATTCTGCACGGCATGCGTTGAAATTCTCATACTGGATTTCTCCTTCTGTATCTCCGTCGAGAGTATAGGCAAAATCAGCGCCGAATTCTTCGAGGTCAAAATTGGATGCGCCCAGGCCGATCTCTTCATCGGGTGTGAAGGCTATTGCTACCGGTCCGTGAGGAATCTCTTCTTCCATAAGCCGTTCTGCCATGGTCATGATCTCGGCGATCCCCGCCTTATCATCGGCGCCCAGAATTGTGGTTCCGTCACTTGTAATGAGCGTACGCCCTTTCAGACCGGACAGATGCGGGAACTGTTCCGGAGAAAGTACGCGTCCGCTGTCTCCAAGGGGGAGGTCCCGCCCGTCATAATCGCTGTGGACTACCGGTATGATACGGTGATCGCAGAAGTCAGACACAGTGTCCATGTGTGCGATGAAGCCGATAACCGGACGGTCCTCATAGCCGGGGGAAGGCGGAATATGAGCATAAAGATAACATTTAGTATTTACTTTGACATCCGTGATCCCCATAGTAAATAATTCCCGGTGGAGATGCCATGCAAGTTCAAACTGGCATGCGCTGGAGGGAACGGAGCTGCTCTCCTCATCGCTGGGAGTACGGATCGTTACATATTTCAAAAGTCTGTCGCAACAGTTCATTTCAGTTTTCTCCTTTATTCATTGTCTGATTCTCCCTAATATATCCGTTAACTGTCTTCTGCATTCCCGCCAGCAACGAGTCAAACGGACATGCTTGTATCGGGGACTCTGACTTTAGACGGATAATAGAATCCTAGTCGTGATAAACAATATTTCCGCCGCACAGGGTCATCTTGACCTTGCCGTACAGATCCCATCCGGTAAATGGGGTGTTGGAGGATTGGGAAAGATAGCTTTCCGGTTTCCACTGCTCTTCCGGATCAAAGACGACAAGATCAGCTGGGCAGCCCGGACGGATACTGCCGCAGGGCAAGTGATAGAGTCTGGCAGGATTGACAGTCATTTTCTCAAGCAGCTGCATCATGGACAGATGTCCTGGACGCACCAGTGAAGTAATACCCAGAGCAAGAGAGGTCTCAAGTCCGGTAATTCCGCTTGGCGCAGCAGTGATGGAGCGCTCTTTTTCTTCCTTACTGTGCGGAGCATGGTCTGTGGCGATAATATCAACTGTGCCGTCTGCAAGACCGCGGATAATAGCCTGCCTGTCTTCCTCTGTACGGAGCGGCGGATTCATTTTCGCCAGAGTGCCGTATTTGAGGACAGCGTCTTCCGTGAGAGTAAAATGGTGAGGTGTTGCCTCGGCGTGAAGTCTGGCTCCGAGAGACCGGAATATCCTGACCAGCTCAACAGAACGTCCGGAACTGATATGCTGGATCACAACATGAGCTCCGGAGCGGAGGGCAAGCATGCAGTCCCGCGCGACCAGCGACTCCTCTGCAATAGCCGGTGAACCATATATTCCCAGCCTGTCAGATACAGGGCCGTGATTGATGCCGTTATTTTTAATAAACGAGGGATCTTCTTCGTGGAGACTGATGGGAACGTCAAGTTCTCCGGCCTTTACCATGGCTTTATATAGAAAAGCAGCATCCCGAAGAGGAATTCCGTCGTCGGTAAAACCACAGGCACCTGCGGCTTTCAGCGCCTCCATATCGGTCAGTTCCATCCCTTTGAGTCCTGTTGATACACTGGCCGCCTGGTAAACGTGAATTGCTTCCTTTTCTGCCTTGGCAAGATTCTCAGTAAGCACCGGGACGGAGTCGATCACCGGAGAGGTATTTGCCATACATATGACAGAAGTAAACCCTCCTTTTGCAGCGGCAAGAGCTCCGGTGTGGATCGTCTCCTTGTAAGTAAATCCAGGATCACGGAAATGCACATGGGTGTCTACCAGTCCCGGGGCAACGGTGAGCCCGGAAACGTCAATCGTTTGCTCCCCTTGAGTTTCAGGAAGATTTTCCCCTGTTTCAGTGATCAGACCGTTCTGGATACGGAGATCAGATATGCCGCAGAATCCGGAATCCGGATCCATGATCAATCCATTCTTTATAATCATTGCAATAGCCTCCTTATTATTTTTACTTAGTATAACCTGATTGAGAGATCCATTCAATATAGAAAATCTGTCGCCCGGTTTTGCTGCCGGGAAATATAAAGACCGGGAGGACCGGTGCATTTCTGCAGCCGGCCCTCCCGGAGGAGGAGTATGCTTAAATCTGTCTGAACAGGTGACGGGGGATACCGTCTACCATGATGGGAGATACATCTCCCTGGATCAGCGGGCGGACATAATTGACAAATTCATCTGTTACATAGGTGCCTTCCTCATTGACCCATTCGCGGGGAACAAGTTTTTCATCGTTGGCAATCTTATGGACATCTTTGACTTCAGTTCCGCTCTGATAAGGATCATCGGACAGTCGTTTCAGCACGACCATCTTACCAGAGTCTCCTTCATCAGCCGCCTTGACCGCCGCGCCTCCGACCTGAGAAGCTTCCAGAATATCAATACGTGACGCGCAGTGTGATGCAGAGCGCTGAAGAGAGCTCAATTCTATAGAGCGAGTCTTGCATCCGATTTCTCCGGCAATGTAGCTGGCGAGATAATTTGCTGTTCCTGAGAGCTGCTTGTGTCCGAACGCATCTACGAAATCAATGCTCTGTCCCAGTTCACATACATAGCGTCCGTCGGCAAGCCGGATCCCTTCGGATACAGCTACGACTACGGAAGGCTTCTGAGCGAGGAGCTCCTTTACTTTAGTTCCAAATGCTTCAATGTCAAATGGAAGCTCCGGGAGATAGATGAGATCAGGCCCGGCACAGTCCTCTCCTTTTGCAAGCGCTGCGGCCCCGGTGAGCCAGCCGGCATTCCGGCCCATGATCTCAACGATAGATACCAGACCCCGTTCATATTCCAGGCAGAAACTGTCACGGATGATCTCCTTGACAGAAGTACCGATATATTTGGCTGCGCTGCCGTATCCTGGCGTATGGTCGGTCAGTGCCAGATCGTTGTCGATCGTCTTAGGGCAGCCGATAAATCTGGTCGGCTGTCCTGTTACAATAGCATAGTCGGACAGCTTCTTGATCGTGTCCATGGAGTCATTTCCGCCGATATAGATAAATGCCTCAATGTCCAGTTTGTTCAGGATAGAAAAAATTTTCTCGTAGACCTCTCTGTCCTGATGGATCTCCGGCAGTTTGTACCGGCAGGATCCCAGAAATGCAGCAGGAGTTCTCTTCAGCAGTTCGGTGTCAAGATCATTGGTAATATATTCTGACAGATCGATATAGCGCTCCTGAAGAAAACCCTGAATCCCGTGCAGCATGCCATATACCTTTCCGGCGCCGCGGTCCTTCGCTGTTCGGTAAACTCCTGCGAGACTTGAATTGATCGCAGCGGTAGGACCGCCTGATTGTCCGACAATAACATTTCCTTTCATATAAGATACCTCCGTTATAATATTCATCTTTCAGAAACAGCCCGGTTCTGAAAAAGCTCTATTACAAGTTTAGTGCATAATGACTAATTTGTAAATGGAAAAATAAAAATTATGGGCAAAATAACGAAAAGACGGGAAAGGAGAGAAAAAAAGAAAAAAAGATGATAAGATAGCTGTAACACGGCGCTCAATGCTGCCAGAATAAAGGAGAGGAATCGAATGAAACAATATGATTATCTGATCGTCGGTGCAGGTCTGTACGGAGCGGTCATGGCTTATGAACTTGGGAAAAAAGGGAAAAAGTGTCTTGTGATTGATCGTAGAGACCATATTGCCGGAAATATTTACTGTGAAGATGTGGAAGGAATCCATGTCCACAAATATGGAGCTCACATTTTCCATACATCGGATCGGAAAATCTGGGACTATATGAATCAGTTCGCCGAGTTTAACAATTATATCAATTCACCGGTTGCCGTCTACAAGGACGAGCTGTATAATCTTCCATTTAACATGAATACGTTCAGTAAGATGTGGGGGATCCGTACTCCCGCCGAAGCGAAGGAGATTATCGAAAAACAGCGGAAAGAGACAGGGATCACAGAACCAAAGAATCTGGAGGAACAGGCATTGTTCCTGGGAGGACGCGATATTTATGAAAAGCTGATCAAGGGATATACAGAGAAGCAGTGGGGCAGAAAGTGTACAGAGCTGCCGGCGTTTATTATTAAACGTCTTCCCTTCCGGTTTATTTATGACAATAATTATTTCAACGACAGATATCAGGGAATTCCGATTGGCGGATATACCGCAATCGTGGAGAAGATGCTGGAGGGAGCGGACGTCCGGACCGGAGTTGATTTCTTTGAATTCAGGAAGGAAAATCCGGATATAGCGGAGAAGATCATATTTACCGGCATGATTGACGAATATTTTGGATATAAGCTGGGAGCTCTCGAGTACCGTTCCGTCCGTTTTGAGACAGAGGTGCTTGACTGCGAGAACTATCAGGGCAATGCAGTTGTAAACTATACGGACCGTGAAGTCCCATATACACGGGTGATCGAGCACAAACATTTTGAGTTTGGAAAGCAGGAGAAGACAGTTATTTCCAGAGAATATTCTTCTGAGTGGAGCGTAGGCATGGAGCCCTATTATCCTGTAAATGACGAGAAGAACAATGCTCTTTTTGAAGAATATAAGAAACTGGCGGAAAAAGAGGAGAACGTTATTTTCGGAGGAAGACTGGGAGATTACAAATACTACGATATGGATAAAGTAGTAGCAGCAGCTCTTGCGCGTCTGGAAGAAATGGAGTAGTCCGGATAATTCTAAAATAATTGTAAAAAACACAAAAATATATTGCTTTTATTTTCACATTAAAGTATATTATAAATACTTTTATCAGTCAGATGATTTTCAGTGCAGACCCGGATGGCGGTCCGGGGCTGCACGATCATTAATCGGGTATACATGGATTTCCTACAGCAGTGTTCTTTAAGCATATATGAACCTGCGAACCGGACAGCGGGGGCTGGCCGTAACAGATCGCGGTCTGTGGATCGGATATGGAAGAAATGTATGAAGTCTTAAAGTTTATCGAACATGGCGCACACTGCAGACAGAGTATGGACTGCGTTCAGGGTACTCTGCTCATCAGTTGTCTGCGCGGCAATCCAGAAATAAAAAAGAATATTTTGTTTGAATGGTTCCGGCAGCTTGCACTGTGTCTGGAACAGTTTCACCGCTGCCGGAATGGACGGGCCTACCGGTATCTCAGTCCGTACAGCGTTGTTGTATCGGAAGAAGGGCTTCTCCTTCTTGATCTTGACAGCCCGGAGAACGAATTTGCAATAAAAAGGATGCAGCACAGAGCGGTAAGAACCCGCTTTATACTTCCTGTTCAGGCAGGAGAGCAGGCTGCGGAAGCAGATATGTTTGGGCTGGGCAGGATAATACAATTGATGCTGGCATGCTTCCGGGTTGTTCCTCCGCTGACGGGAAGAGAGGAGATGCGTCTTTTCAGATTAACAGAACGCTGCACGTCTGTTTCCGGAAAAAGATATGAGGATTTCCGGCAGGTGTTGAAGGATCTGCCGGAGGCTTCGCCGGTTTCTGAAGGCAGAAAGCGGGCGGACATTTCAGAAGATGGAAAGTTTTGGGGCAGATCCGGACAGGAAACTGCCAGAGGTCACAGAAGAGGAACAGCAGTCCTGGCCGGGATACTTGCATTAGCGCTGGCCGGAGGGATCGCTGTCGGTTTCTTTATTGAGGATGATCAGGACAGTGCTTCTGCCGGTCCAACGGAAGAAAATGAAGTTTCTGCAGCAGAAGCAGGACTTCATCAGCAGCCTACTGTAGAAGAGAGGGAGACGTTGTCAATTGAAAATGAAGAAGAAAAAGTTTTCTGCATGGAGATGGCGGAACGGGCTGTACAGGCATGGATGCTGGAAAATACGACTGTGGGAAACCAGGCGGTGATCAATTACGGATGCGAACTGGAGCGAAGTGTTTTGTTTTCTCTGGCAGCGGTTTATGAGCGGGAAGAGATGACAGAAGAAGCTATCCTTGCTTATGAAAGACTTATTGAAATAGAAGACCAGAAGGAAAAGATTGAGAACGCCGGCATAAAAAAGATGCGTCTCGAAGCAGGGAGAGGACAGTATGCCCAGGCTTTGCTGACAGGCGATATGGTTGTGAAGAAGATTGGAACATCTCAGCAGGTGGAAGGACTTATGGATGAATACAGAAGGGTACAGAATGGGGAGGGGGAGACAGATGAACAGAGCAAAGAAACACAGGAATAAGGACATTGTCCGGCTGTTCGGAATCGTTTTATTTTTATCCTTTATGACTGGAAGCATGGCAGCGGATATAGCGCGGGCGGAGACTGAGATGGAAGAGCCGGCGGAAACCCGGGAGAAGCTGGCAGAGGATGATAAGGAAGAAACGGTACCAGAGGAAGAACCTTTATTAGAGGAAGAAGAGAAGAAAGAAGAGCAGATGCCGCAGAAATATGTGATGCCCGTTGTCCGTTGCCCGGATGCTTCCGGGGAAAGGAGCTGGTACAGCAGCGCGCCTGAAATAACAATATTACATTATGACAAAAATGCTGTAACTGTATATACAGCCATAAATGCCGGAAATGAGAAAAAGGAAGATACTTTGAAGATAGAAACAGCAGAGTTAGAAGATGAGAAGCGGAATGAAGAGAAGGAAGAAACAGGGATAACCAGGCTGCCGGACGGTGAGCCGGCAGCCGCAGTTCTTGATAAAGAATTCTGGAAAGAAGGGAAGAATACACTGACTGTGCGAATGGAAAGTCCGGAAGGAGAAGAATTGTTCCGGAAAGATATTACGATCTTTCTGGACCAGAGTGATCCGGCCCAGGTGTCCCTGACTTATACCAGACCTTTGAAGGAGGGGATCCTGTATTCTGCATCAGGGTTTGCAATCCGTGCAGAGGCGGAGGATACAGTATCGGGAGTGGAACGGATTATCTATCGGTTTGATAACGGAATAGAACAAGTAATGGAAGGCGGAGAGGGTATCATACAGATACCGGCGGGATATGCGGGGAAAGTTTCGGCATATGCAGTGGATCATTCGGGAAGAAGCGGGGCGTCCGCAGAGTCGCCATATATAGTATGTGAAGACCAGGCTCCGGAGATCAGACTGGATGTTCCTGACGGATTTGATGCCTGGTATCGTGATAAAGTTCCGGTAGATGTATATGTAGAGGATAACAAGTCTTCCGAAGGAACGGCATCGGGAATTGCAATGGTTACCTGCTATATTAATAAGAAAATGATACTGCAGGAAACGTATGGAGTGACAGAAGAAGTCTACGATAAAACTTTGCAGTTGTCTGTATCTCCAGATGGCCAGGAAGGAATATCTGAAATTGCAGTACATGTGAAAGACCATGCCGGGAACAGCGCAGTGAAATATGGACACATACGATTTGACACCAAAGCCCCTTCCCTGAGTATGGAGGGGGTGTATGATACACTGATCAGCAGCGGGGAGATAAAGGCGGTCTTCAAAGCGGAGGATTCCGGGCTTGCCAGTGTGTCTCTGTGTGTGGCTTACACAGACATTCGTGGGAAAAGCAGTGAGCTTATGAATATCAATACAGACGGATGGACTCAGAAAGAAAACGGAAGAACCATCGAGAAAACATTTGAAGCAGATGGAAAATATGAGTGCCGGATCACTGCGGCAGACGCGGCAGGGAACAGGACGGAACAGACAATCAGGTTTGTTATTGATTCTGCCAGTCCCGTGATCCGCTACGTGGATCAGATGGAAGGACTTACGATTCCGTATTTCCAGTGGGATTACGGAAGAGAAGATATGATCAGAGATTTTACAGATTACTCATATCAGATCCGTTTAAATGGAAAACCATATCTTCCTGGTTCGCGTGTTACAGATGAGGGCGTTTTTCTTCTTGCGGTAAGCGCAGTGGATGCGGCAGGCAATCAAGCCCTGGCAGAGGCTGTTTTTGAAATCGACCATACTCCGCCCAGGATCATCTGGGGAGAGGAAATGAATCAAAAAGTATATACAGAACGGGTCACGATGAGTGTGTGGGTGGATGGGGAAGGAGAAAGGCTGAGAAGGGCTGTGGTAAACGGAGAGCCCTGCAGGCTTCGCGCAGACAGCAGGATCTTTCAGTATGATATAGAAGAACCAGGGGGGTATCATGTGCAGATTTTTGCAGAAGACCTTGCCGGGAACGTTGCGGAAGAGGAGGTGACTTTTACAGTAAAAAAGAGACAGAGTTTTGTGCACAATTTCGTGAATCCTGTTATTGAAAAGGTAAAAAAGTATACAGGAAAACATACTGATTCTTCGGAAGGAGAAGGAGGGACGGAAAAGAAAATCCGCTTTCCTGCCTGTGCGGCGGCCTTTCTTCTGACAGCTGCATCACTTGTTCCGGCAGGATATTATATCACTAAGAAAAGAAGGGGAAATA
This sequence comes from uncultured Mediterraneibacter sp., assembly GCA_944381495.1. Lineage (GTDB taxonomy): Bacteria > Bacillota > Clostridia > Lachnospirales > Lachnospiraceae > Mediterraneibacter. The sequence goes on from CALWLJ010000001.1 coordinate 225,270, forward strand.
GAGTTTTGGAAGAAAAAGATCCATAGAAAGGGAGGATGCCGGGCAGCTGATCGGCTCAGCTCCCGGCATGTATTATGAAAAAGTTTATTCAAATAACTTCTTGGCGTCTTATTTATGATTTTTGTTTTCCTTTGATGGTTATAGTATATGCGGGAGAAATGAAGAAAACATGATAATAAAATGAAAGATTTTTAAATGATAAATGAACAAATTATGAACGCGCCGGAAGGGTGTGAACGTGGTATGTTACATTTCTGTTATATAGCTTTTTTCTGACAAAGAACAGAACAAAATGCTGTATAATATTCAAAAAGCAGCCAGGAAGTATAATCCGGCAGAAAAGGAGTAATACAAAATGAAAATTCTGATCGTAGAGGATGACGCGGAACTGGCCAGAGAGCTGGCGCTTCTGTGCAGAAAATGGGGATTTGAAGAGGCGCGTGTGAAAGATTTTCAAAATATCTGTGAGGAATACCATACATCTCATGCTGATCTTATTCTGATGGATATTAATCTGCCGTATTTTGATGGGTTCTACTGGTGTGAAAAAATCCGGGAAATCTCCCGTGTTCCGGTGCTGTTTCTGTCCAGCAGGGATCAGAATGCAGATAAGATCATGGGAATGGCAGCCGGAGGAGATGATTATGTTGAGAAGCCTTTTGATCCGGAGCTCCTGCTGGTCAAGATCCGTTCCATGCTCAGAAGAACATATGAGTATACCGGGAGCGACAAGATGTATATTTCACAGGACATATATTATGAAAACGGCACTGTTGTCGGAAACGGCATGGAAAAAGAACTGACCAGGTCTGAGAATAAGATCATGTCTGTTCTTCTTTCTGACAAAGGAAATGTTGTCAGCAGAGAGCAGCTTATGCAGGCACTTTGGAATACGGATGAATTTGTTACAGACGCCTCGCTTACAGTTCTGATCTCACGTTTGAGAAACAAGCTGAGAGAAGTATCGGCAGACAGAGAGATTATCCATACGAGGAAAGGAATCGGGTATTATATCGTATAATGAGAGAATATTTATCAGAGAAGAAAGGAATGATACTTGCGGCAATCCTTTTTCCCATTTTTTTCAGTATCTACTTTCTTTATCTGTGCAGTTCATGGGTATATGGGGCAGATGTTTTATATTTTGACGGGGTGTATGCCGCAGGCGTTGTGATGCTGTTTCTTGCGGATTTTCACAGATTCCGAAGGAAAAGCGGACAGAGAGAAGACATGGAGCAGGAGATGGATTGCCTGAGGAAGGAGATTGCCGTACTGAAGGAAGAAATCATAGAGCAGAATGACTATATTACAAGATGGCTGCACGAGGTAAAGGTTCCGCTTTCTGCTCTGGAGCTGATGAATGGCAGAAACAGCGATGCGGAGCTGAAGAGAGAAATGCGTTTCTGTACAGAGCGGATTGGAATGCTGCTTCGTATTATGCTCATGTATGGGAAAATGGGCAGTATGGAAAATGATGTTACCTTTACCGCGGTAAAACTGGAAGAGGCGGTAAGGGAAGCTGTTAAAAATCAGTCCTTTTTCCTGATACGGGCCGGATTTGAGATTAAAATGGAACTGTCCGGTCTCAGAGTTTTTACTGATCAGAGATGGCTGGTATATATGCTGGATCAGATTACGGCAAATGCGGTGAAATACCGGGCTGAGGCATCTGACAGAGTGCCTGAGATCTTGTTCCGGGGCAGAAAAATATCAGAGGATGAGACCGAACTTATAATCAGAGATAATGGACGTGGGATTGCGTCAGAAGAGCTGCCTTACCTATTTGACCGCGGATATACCGGAGGAAATGTGAGAAATGGAGATTACCGGTCTACAGGAATGGGACTTTATTTTACCAGAAAGGCTGCAGACCGTCTTGGAATAAAACTGGAGGTACACTCGGAGGAAGGAAAATGGACCAGTTTTGTATTTCACTTTTATAATAATCATTCTATCAGACCTGAATAACAGAAATGTTAGAAAAAGTAAGGCTTTGTGAGAAGAACGTAAGGATTTAAAAAACGCCTTTTGTTAGGATAAAAAAGAAAAGGAGGAGTTGCTCTATGGAGAAAAAAATATTAGAGATCAGAAATCTGACAAAAGGCTTCGGCAGACGGGGCGGATATGAATATCGGGTGATTAAAGGGATAAACATGGATGTGTATTCCGGTGACTTTATCGCAGTGATGGGCCCGAGCGGGGCGGGAAAGACAACACTGCTGAATCTTCTGTCCACGCTCGATAAACCGGATGGAGGAAGTATCATACTTGACAGAGAGGACCTTATAAAAACGGGCAACAAACGTCTGTCGGAAATCCGAAGAGACAAGATCGGCTTTATCTTCCAGGAATATAATCTGCTCGACAATATGTCGCTGGAAGACAATATTGCGCTTCCGCTGGCTCTGAACGGGGTGAAAAGCAGGGAAGTAGAGATGCGGGTAAGAAAAATGGCGGATATGTTTGGATTGGGAGAACATCTGAAGAAGTATCCATACCAGCTTTCGGGAGGCCAGAAGCAGCGCGGAGCAAGCGCCAGGGCACTTGTGACAGAGCCGGAGATCCTGTTTGCAGACGAGCCGACTGGCGCCCTGGATTCCCGCTCAAGCAGGGAACTTCTGATGAGTCTGAAGAATGCCAATGACAGCGGAAAAGCAACGATATTAATGGTGACTCATGACGCTTACGCGGCAAGCTATGCCAAGCAAGTATATTTCCTGGCTGACGGGCAGATCCAGTGCAGACTTGTCCGGAAAGAGGACAGAAAAGAGTTCTATGAGAAAATATTGGATCTTCAAATTTCGATGGGAGGTGAACGGGAATGAGTCTTCTGAAACTATCCTGTTCTAATTTCAGAAGAAGCGTGCGGGAATATGCGGTCCTGATTATTTCTCTGGCTTTTTCTGTTTTTATATTCTTTAATTTCCAGAATGTGATTTATTCGGACGCAATGGACGTTCTGGCGAATATGAATAAAGATTATATTGATATGGTGATCCAGGCCGCATCAGTAGTGTTTTCTGTTTTCATGCTTTTCTTTACATGGTATGCTACTAATGTATTCCTGAATCAGAGGAAGAAGGAAATCGGCATTTATATATTTATGGGGCTGGACAATGCAAGGATAGGCAAGATGTATGCGCTGGAGGCCTTTTTTACAGGAGTGACAGCCTGGGCTGCCGGAACTGCCGCCGGGGCCGGTTTTTCCAAATTGTTTCAGATGCTGCTGTTAAAGATGGCGGATATCAGTGCGGACATCCGTTTCTCATTCTCTCTCAGGCCGGTCCTGATCACGGCAGGAGTATTCTGGCTGATCTATGGACTGATGATCATAAAGGGGTATCACTCCATTGTAAAAAGCAGTGTGCTTGATCTGCTTACAGGCGCAAAAAAAGAGGAAATGAAGCCGGAAAGACCGCTGTGGGCTGCTGTTAAGTCAGTTCTTGGAACGGCTGTTCTTCTATCCGGCTATATCTGCTCTATGCATACAGGAGAAGAGGAAACACTGCTCTTTGTCCTGGCAGCGGTAATACTGGTCATTGTGGGCATCTATCTGCTGTATAACGGGCTTATTCCTTTTGTAGTCCGGAAAATGTGCAGGAATAAAAATTATCTCTATCAGAAGGAACATATTCTCTGGGTAAACAGTCTGGCATATCGGATCAGGAAAAATTTCAGGATGTATGCCATCGTAACCGTGCTGATGACTGCCGCCGTAACTGTGCTGGGAACTGCTTTTGCCATGCAGCACAGGTATGATAAAATGGTACACTTTCAGGAAATGTATACTTATCAGGTGATCAGCTTTGGACCGGAGCTTGACCGGACAGAGATCATTCAGGGGATTGAGGAAAATAATCAGGTGGAATATTCAAATGAACTGACCATACTTGCCCTGCCCTCTGAGTACTTTGATACGATGTACACTAATGCAGGGTATGCCGTTGTATCAGAATCCCAGATCAGACAGGCTGCGGAAGAGGTGGGACTGGACTGGGATTACCCGGAGCTTGGGGAGGATCAGGCGGTGGATCTGTCCCATGTGATGATTCTGTCCCTGCTCAGCCCGGATAAGACAACAGTCATCAACGGCAGGCAGTATGATGTACTGGCTACAGATGATACGGCATATCTGGGAGATCTGCAGAGATCAATGGATATCACTGTTCTCAGTGACAGCCAGTATGCGGAGCTGAAGCCCTATGGCTCTGAGATGAAGATCTATAATTTTAAGATTGCGGATTCGGATAAATTGGAGAAAGTAAATGCATCTGCAGATTATATCCGTTCACTCTCTCAGCAGTCGGAAGACGGGACTTACGAGGTTGGAAGCAATATTATATACCCGGAAAGTAATGAAGACAGTTATATCAGAGTAGCCTATTCTGTCTGCGTATTTATGTTCGCCACGCTGATCCTTGCGGCAGGAAGCATTATTTTTCTGAAAGTGGGGAATGATGCAAGAGAGGACAGAGAAAGATATACGATATTGAAAAAAATCGGTATCTCAGAAAAGATCCTGTGGAAATCCGCAGGAAAGGAACTAAGATTTACTTATTACTGTCCGTTTGTACTCATGGCAGTCAATTCCATTTTTGCCATCCGCGCTCTGGGCAGCGTTATGAGAGAGGATCTCACTTATGTTAATGTGATCAGTGCGCTGTCAATCCTGATTCTCTTTACGCTGATCTATCTGATCTCACTGAGAAATTATGGAAAACGGGCGATTGAGTGACAGTACATTGAATGAGTCAGTTTACAGTGCTGATGTAAGTATGGTATTCTATGGACAGGAAAACAGCAGAGACAGAAAGGAGAACAGATGTCACGGGAAGAGTTCTTACATCGGCTGGAGGATGCACTGAAAGGCAGGATAAATACAGCAGGAATCCGGAATAATCTGAACTACTATAATCAATATATTCTGGATGAAATAGGAAAAGGCAGAAGTGAGGAAGAAGTGGTTGATTCCCTTGGGGATCCATGGGCAATTGCCAGAACAATATCGGATGCAGCAGACGGAACCGATCAGGAAGTAGTATATGAGGAGAACTGGTATTCTTCAGAAGAGAAGACCGCAGGGCAAGATTACCGGAGAGAGTCCGGGAGGCAGAATCCAGGAACGGGGCGGGAGGAGCAGCCCGGTCTGCTTCATATGCTGGGATTTGACAACTGGTGGAAAAAGCTGCTCCTGCTTCTGACAGTCGTACTGATTGTAGTGGTGGCGGTTTCGGTTATAACAGGGATTATCCGTTTCCTGGCGCCGGTTTTGATACCGGTTGTGATCGCGCTGATATTGATCCGTTTAATCAGTGGAGGAAAGAGGAAGTGACAGGTTATTGTTACCTGTCCTTTTTCATTTCAGAAAAAAGTAAAAGACCGATGGGGGAGCCATCGGTCTTTTGAGGGGAGTATAAATAATTAATAAGGGGTTGTAGAAAGTAACCTTTCTACAATAGACAGTATAATATATGCAACTGGAAAAAGCAAGAAAAAAATAAAAAAACTGCGATGAATAATTACAATTTTTCAGAAGTTTAAGGGTAAAAAAGATTTTCCGGTGAAAAAATGTATAAAAACACAGCGAAAAGAGACAATAAGACTGTACCATAAAAACAGGAGGAAATATAAGATGGCAAAGAATTACAGTAACACAAACAAAAATTCAAACACAAACAAGAATGCAAATGCAAACAAAAACGGAAGCAGCAATTCTTATTCTTCCTATGCTGATTCACAGAACAGAAATCAGAATGCTGCAAAAAACAACAGAAATAACGCGGAAAAGAACTGTGGCAGAAATATGAATGACTATGAGGAGTCGGACCGTTATTAAGCACAATCTGAGTGAAAACGGATGGCTTTTAAACGGTAAAACAGGCGGCGCTTTCTGACAGAGAAGGAGGGCCGGTTTATGGATACAGGGGCAGAGAAGGGTTTGAACTGAAAAAAGTTTGAACTTTACTCTGCCCTTGTTTTATAGTAATATATACTACAGACAAAGTGTAAGGACGGAAGAGATTCATGGAGAAGATGGAGTGGATCGCACCCTGTCATTTTGGTCTTGAGTCTGTGCTCAAGAAGGAGATCAGAGATCTGGGATATGAGATTTCGCAGGTAGAAGACGGGCGTGTGACTTTTTATGGCGGTATTGATGCTATGTGCAGAGCCAATGTATTTTTGCGGACAGCAGAGAGAATTCTGCTCAAAGCAGGCAGTTTTCGGGCGGTGACATTTGATGAACTGTTTGAACAGACAAAAAAAATCCCCTGGGAGAATTATATCCCGAAGGATGGCAAGTTCTGGGTGGCGAAAGCTGCGTCAGTAAAGAGCCGGCTCTTCAGTCCGTCGGATATACAGTCTATTATGAAAAAAGCAATGGTGGAACGTCTGGGCAGCAGATATCATATCCAATGGTTTCCGGAAGACGGTGCGTCTTATCCTGTCAGAGTATTCCTTATGAAGGATATTGTTACCGTAGGAATAGATACGACGGGCGTTTCGCTTCATAAAAGGGGCTACAGACCCGAAGCAGGAAAGGCTCCGATTGCTGAAAATCTTGCGGCGGCGCTGATCATGCTGACTCCGTGGAAAGCGGACAGGATCTTCGTGGATCCGTTTTGCGGAAGCGGAACTTTTCCAATTGAAGCTGCAATGATGGCAGCTAATATTGCTCCCGGGATGAACCGTTCCTTTACGGCGGAGAACTGGACAAATCTGGCAGAAAAAAGATATTGGTATGATGCGGTGAACGAGGCCAATGACGGAATAAAGGAGGATATCGATCCAGATATTCAGGGATACGATATCGACGGGGATGTGATTCGTCTTGCGAGAAAGAGCGCGGAGGCGGCAGGAGTAGGTCATCTGATCCATTTTCAGCGCAGAGCAGTGCAGGAACTGCGTCATCCGAAAAAATATGGTTTTATCGTGACAAACCCGCCGTATGGAGAAAGACTGGAAGAAAAAGAGAATCTGCCAAGACTTTATCGGGAGTTCGGTGAGAGTTTCCGCAGGCTGGACAGCTGGTCTGCATATATGATTACCAGCTATGAAGACGCAGAACGGTATTTTGGAAGAAAAGCAGATCGGAACAGGAAGATTTATAACGGGATGCTGAAGACATATTTCTATCAGTTCTCGGGTCCCAGACCCCCCAGGCAGAAAAGGACAGAGGAAACAGGAAAATGAAGAGAAGAATAGTATTTGCGACAGGAAATGAAAACAAGATGAAAGAAATCCATATGATTCTTTCAGACCTGGGCATGGATATTGTGTCCATGAAACAGGCCGGAGTTGACATAGATATTGTGGAAGATGGGATGAGTTTTGAGGAAAATGCAGAAATCAAGGCTAGAGCAGTATCACGTATTCTGACGAATGACATTGTTCTGGCAGATGATTCAGGACTTGAGATTGACTATCTTGATAAAGCGCCGGGAATTTATTCGGCCAGATTTGCCGGAGAGGATACATCCTATGATATTAAGAACCGGATTCTTCTTGACAGACTTGAGGGAGTGCCTGACGAAAAAAGGACTGCGCGGTTTGTCTGTGCGGTGGCGGCAGTGTTTCCGGATGGCACAACATCTGTGGTGCGGGAGACGATAGAAGGAAGGATCGCCCATGAGATTTCCGGAGAAAACGGATTTGGATATGATCCGATCTTTTATGTGCCCGAGTATGGCTGCACTACTGCGGAGATGGACCCGGAACAGAAAAATCTTCTGAGCCACAGAGGAAAAGCACTGCGTGCCATGAGGATTCTTCTGGAGGAAAAACTCAGAGGGGAAGAGTTATGAGAATATTGATCGTCAGTGATACGCACGGAAGACATCAGGCCCTGGACAGGGCGCTGGAAGAAGCGGGTGCGATTGATATGTTTATACATCTGGGTGATGTAGAAGGCGGAGAAGAATACATTAATGCTGTAATTGAATGTGAGAAACATATTGTAAGAGGAAATAATGATTTTTTCTCGGAACTTCCCCGTGAAGAAGAATTCCAGATTGGGAAATATAAAGTGTTTATTACACATGGACATGCATATTATGTTTCGCTGGATGTAGAGGATATACGTGATGAGGGAAGGGCAAGAGGCGCTGATATCGTTATGTTCGGTCATACGCACAGGCCCTATTTTGAAAATAAGAACGGGATTATTGTATTGAATCCGGGCAGCCTTTCCTTTCCGAGACAGGAGGGACGCAGAGGCAGTTATATGATCATGGAAACAGACGGAGCAGACCGGCTTGAATTCAGACAGCATTATCTGGAATAAAGAGTGGTTTGCACGGCTTTCTAAGAGAAGAAATATGCTGAAAATAGCGGATAAAAACGGAAAAAAGAAAAAAATGAAAAAAATTTAAAAATATAGTTGACATTTCGAAATATATATAATATAATCATTCATGCGCTACGGGTTTGGCAGGAAAACGTAGAGAGAATACCGGGGTGTGGCTCAGCTTGGCTAGAGCGCCTGGTTTGGGACCAGGAGGTCGCAGGTTCAAATCCTGTCACCCCGATATGTGCGGGTGTAGTTCAATGGTAGAACACCAGCCTTCCAAGCTGGATACGTGAGTTCGATTCTCATCACCCGCTTTTCCTGAGAAAGATCAGGAAAAGCAAATGAATATTTGCATCAGAGTCTGTAGCTCAGCTGGATAGAGCAACGGCCTTCTAAGCCGTAGGTCGTGGGTTCGAATCCCCCCAGGCTCGTTATGGTGGGTATGGTGCAGTTGGTTAGCGCGCCAGATTGTGGTTCTGGATATC
>CALWLJ010000002.1 GCA_944381495.1 uncultured Mediterraneibacter sp.
CGGACAATACAATTATACATATCTGGTTCTTATCAAAGAAGATTTTTCCCCATAGACACAGAAAATTTTACGCCCTCAACATAAAAGCCGATAAGCAGCCAGTATCGGCGGACGTAACCATACATCCAGAGCAGTTCGGATATGAGCTGCTTTAATCTACCTTCTTTAATTCGTTGCATATAATGCATGATAGAAGCCATTTTCTTATGTAACGTCCCCTTACTATACTCTCTTCTTTTCTTAATTCTACATATATCATCTGCTTTCTGATACTGCCTCATTGAAAGGCAACTCATCAACAAGAAGAAAAGATCCCATTCCCCTATCCGCCGCATCCGCTGCGTGAATAGGGGAATAGGATCCCCCCTAAAATAACTGCGAATATGATCCGCAGATCATGTCGGATAGAACTATATCATTCTTTTCCAAAAATAGTCTCCTCTGTCAAGTGGACAGCATCTTCATCCGGGCGGCAGGAGAGCTCGTAAACAGGAACTGTTCTAAGGAGCGCATCAAGAGTATCACATGCAGCCTTATACCCTTCCGTATACCATGAAGGCAGAAAAGCACTATTTATTACAGTTGAAACCATCTCAAATCCACAAAGACGACGTATGGAATTCTGTTGACTCTGTTTCAAAACTATAAGTGCTGACAACGGAATCTGTCTGTTCAGGCAATAGGGAGATGAACCATGCCATGGGGAACCGCAGCCCAGAAAATAATCCGATTCGTGTTTTACAAAAACCATATCACCATTGATTATATCAGCTCCTCGATATTTCATCCATAATTCAGCTTGGGTGGTCTTACCAATGCCGGACGGACCAAGGAATATGATACCCCGCTTATTTATCTCAATTAATGATGCATGAAGCTCAATTGCTTTACGTGTGGATAGATGAGTTAGTAATACTGCATTTAGCAGTTTATATGTATCCTCTATTTGTCCACTAAACAGCGTAATCTTAACCTCTGTCCAATCAGAATTAGAGCAAAGAAGGCTATCGTTTGACTTTAATACAGGACTGCCTGGCTGTTGCTCCAAAACTTCAAGGCCATATTTTCTAAAAACCTGGAAAGATATATTTATATGCAAATGACATAAATCAACTCTCTTGCACTGAAATTGTCTCCATTCAGGCCATAATTCCCTTTCCAAGTTTAAAAAAATATTTGTCACTACTCTATAATACATAACCATTAAAATTAATAAATAACAATACACCCGGTTGGATCAACTGCAGTATTTCCATAATGATCACGGAAACTATTAAAATCCCCATGCATGATATAAGAGCCATAATTGTACACCATATCATTAATCTGCAATCTTTGTTGGTCTGTTGACAATCCGGTTTGACTCATAACACTTTCAACTTTTTCCTCTGTTAAAATATCATTATCGACCGGCCATTCTCTATTAATTATTCCTCCAGGATACTTCCAATGGATTTCAAAACTTGCTGGTCTCTGTCCTTCTGGGCCTTCTATTGATGTCCCAGACATTCCAGCATCTAAATCATTATTCAATATCAATACTTCTGCATTCAAATTGTAATTACTCATTTAATCCTCCATCTATTTTATTGAATTCAGTAACAACCTCATATCTTCACAATATGTTTCTTCTACTTTTCCAATACCACCATTATTGCAAGCTAGACTTGCAATACATTTTCTACATCTATCCTGTACTGGACAACTATAACATTTTTTTGGCCAAGAGATACTCTCACTATATAGTTGAAGTGTCATCCAATTTTCTTCAAATGATCCATTGAAAACATCAATTTGGGGTTCATCTAAAAACAAACAGAACCTCATATATCCATCCCAAGTGATATCATATCCTGTTCTGTATATTGAGCAATACTCACATGGTTTTTTGTCTTTTCTAATAAATGGCTTTTCATTCCACTCTTTGGATACGTCTTTGGTGCATCCCAAATCATATACACTCAAAGCACATTCTCTTGCATCAGTACTTGAGCCCCTTAGCGAAGGATAACAGGACGTACTGTAATACCAACGATATCGATTTACCATTGCATATTTCAGGATACTGCTTCTGTCTTCTATATTCTGTTTTACAAAAGTAGTTACGAGTTGGATAGGTATTTTCAATTTTCGTAGCCTTTGAATGCCTTCGTTCACTCTGCTAAAACCATTCTCTACCCGGCAGACGTCACGATATACATCATTATTAGAACCATAAAGTGTAATCTTTGCCTCCTGAGGCGGATATTCATAAAAAAGCTGTTCCAACTTATCCGTAATTGAATATGCATTGGTCTGCAGTGTGATATAAAATCCCATTCCGGAAAGTGCTTTCCAAATCTTTTCGAATTCCGGATGGAGTACCGGATCACCTCCAGTTATACAGAGGGAAAACACTCCTGCGTCCTGAGCCTGTCTTCCCATCTCAATCCACTCCTCTGCGGTTAGTTCTCTTCCGCGTCCGCATGTCGGAATTTCCTCCGGATGAAGATGTACATAGCACATCTTACAGTTCAGAGCACAGCGGGGAGTCAATTCGAATGTTGCCTGAATCGGTCTGCATGCTTTATAGGCATCTTCCTTTATCCGACGGAAAATGTCCATACTTTCTTTCAGATCAGCCATTCTTATCCATCTCCTGAAGATGTTCCTTTTCTTTTTTACCTAGCTGAATCTTGGCAACTCCCATGACGGGCTCTGCTTTTCCGGAATCCAGCATGAAGTTATTGTCGAGAAGTTCCAAGAATTTACAAATATCTTCCCTGAGCCGCTCCTCCGTAACATCTGTATACTCTTTCAGTGCTGCTTCTACGAGAGAATCTAATGTAAATTCTCCTTCTTCCATAACTTTCCATATGTAAGCCGCTGTTCCACTAATATGCATAGGTTGACAGATTTGTGACAGCCGCCCTACCGGCATAACCATATAATATCCGGCAATTTGCCTCAATACGAGATTCTTTTTCAGCTTCAACTTCCATCACTCCCTTTAGTCCTGTACCGCAACATAGCTTCCAGGTTTCCATTCCTCTCTCACTTGATACGTTCACAAGAAAAAAGAAACTTTGTTTTCCTCATATCGTGGTTAGTATATAATCCCAAGTGTTACCAAACCGTTACTCTTTGATCCTTCCGTCCGCCAGTTCCAGTCTGGCGCATGTTTCCTCTGCCCAGGAGTATTCCTGTAGATAATTTCCGGTCAGGCGCCATTCCCGAAGCGCCTCAGGATTTCCTTTCAGCAGTTCATAATAATCACAGTCGATTTTCAAAACATCGATCTGACAAGTCCCTCTGTTTCCTAAAAATATTTCCTCTGCATCATGTTCCGTCAGGATCTGCCGGATGTACATAACTGCTTTGCGGTAGAGATTTTTAACCTGGTTGTCATAGGCCCTGTCCTCCCACAGCTTGTCCGCCGCCTCTTCCATTGTTACCGTGCCGCCTCTGCGGTCCACACACAGAGCCAGCAGCTCTTTTGCTTTCGTATTGCCGAAATAGACCGCTCTGCCATCTATAAACACATCAAATCTTCCGAATGTCCGGACAAACACTCGCTTTTTCTGCCGTGCCGACAGCAATTTTGCACGTTTCAGCACTTCTTTGATGTCACTTGTGTCGTAAGGTTTGGTCACATAGTAATCCGCCTTAACCTTCAAGGCGTCCAGCGTATATTGTTCATATCCTGTAATAAAGATAACCACCAGATCCGGCTGTATTTCCCGCATCCTTTCTGCAAGAACAATTCCGTTCATTCCCGGCATCTCGATATCCAGGAACGCCGCCTCCACTTTGTTATTTCGGACATATTCCAACGCCTCCAGCGGATTGAAAAATGCTCCGGAAACCGTTACTCCCGGTATTTCCTCCGTCTCCATTTCAAACTGTCGCAGGGCCAGCCTCTCATCGTCCACAATAATAACCCGCATCCACATCACTCCTCAAAAAAGTATATCAATTATTTTCCGTCACCTTCTCTTTTCCGGCTCAGTTCATCTTTTGCAACTTCGTTCACCTTCCGGCCTCTCTTTTGGAAAAGTAACCCTAACCTTTGTTCCTTTTCCCGGGCTGCTCTCTATTTTCAGTGAACCTCCTGAAATCTGGCGAACCCGAAATCGAATACTGACCAGACCGATATGATTTCCTTCTTCGGAAGGATGAAGGTGATCTCTGTCATGCTCTGTTTCGCTTTTGTCTTTTTCCCACTCTGGTCTGCCAATCTTTTTTCTCGCAGTTTCTTCCACCGCTGATACGTCAAAGCCTTCCCCGTCATCTTCGATTTCTACCACATAGTCATTCTTTTCTTCCCGGCTGCGGATGATTACTGTCCCGCCGCTCATTTTTCTGCATATCCCGTGCTTTACCGCATTTTCCACTAGAGGCTGTATAGACAGAGGAGGCACAAGAAAGCTTCTGGCCTGTATGTCCTCAACCACATTCAGCCGGTCTTCAAATCGAATCTTCTCAATATTCAAATAGGCTCTGATATGCCGCAGTTCATCGGAGAAGGGGATCTCTTTGCTGCCGCCTATGCTTTCCAGATTGGACCGCAGATAGGTGGAGAAGTCATATACGGTCTTCCTTGCCGCCTCAGGATCCTCTCTGATCAGATACCGGATGGAGTTCAATGTATTATAGATAAAATGGGGCTTGATCTGACTGGTCACCAGCTCCACCCTGCTCTGCCACAGTTTCTTCTCCAGCTCCTGATTCTCTTTAATCTTCCGATACAACATAACGGAGCAGACACGGAACAGGTTCAGCGCATATAGCAGGATAGCCATTCTTATATATATTCCGACCACACTGTCCGTCATATAGAAACGGACGATTTCCGCGACTCCTGCCGCAATGATCACACACAGGCATACCAGTTCCGAATGAATTGACTTTCCATCCTTTCGCCTTACAGCCCGGATATAGACCAGCGCCGTATATACCAGAGACAGAGCGATCAGTCCATGCGTCAGGGGAAGGAGCTTGATCAGATCCGGTCCTCCCAGGACTTCTGACAGCAGGCATCCCACAGCAGAAATCATATCAATCCCGAACAGTACGGATGTAGCTTTTCCCCAGATATCTCCCCATCGCTCATGCAGATATGCCATCAGAAAAGCCGGACAGAACAGGAGCGACACAAGAGAAAGATAATGCCATCCTTCCAGTCCCACTTTCCCGGACGGCAGCTTGGATTCTCCGCACAGCCACATAGCCACCAGGATAAGAAGAATCCCCAGATTTCTATGCCAGGCGAACATCTGGTATCTGCTCTCGAAGAAAGACAACAGAACAATAGCCAGTCCTATAAATCCGATCAGCATACTCAGCCGGAATACCGGGAGCTGCCTGCTGAGCACATCCGAGACAAGCTCGCTGAAATCTCCGTAAGAGCACTCACTGATACTTCCTGAGAATCCGGAATACGGTGAACTCAGACAGATCCGGATTTCTTTTCCCGCATCTGCTTCTGACAGCCGGACAAAATTCCAGGCGCTGGGCATGTCATTTCCTATCAGATCCTCTTCCGGATACTTATAGATCAATCTGTTCTCTACATAGACGCTGACTGTCTGCATTCTAGTACGGAAAGCAAATGCTGAATCGTCATCAGCATCTTCCGGCACGGTATTGTACAATGTAATCTCCGTATTTTTTGACACATTCAGGTAAGAAGGAAGTTCTGTTGTACCACGGACGTCGTCATAGCTGTATTCCCATCCGTCATTATAATCATACACTTTTCTGCTGCTGAAGAGGTCCTGGCGATGAGAAAAGGCAATCAGGATCAGAAGTGACAGCATGATCAGGACAGCGGTGATCTCAGAGATCTGTTTTATCTTCATTTTCATATCCTCGTATATTGTAATGTTTTCATCATTAAAGTTTTCGTCCTATACAAAACGGCAGAAATCTCTGTCGGATTCTGCCGTTTCAATTAATGAATCATTTTATTTTCACTGAATCTGTCCTTCCAGCACTTCAGTAGCCTTGGCCAGTGCATCCGGAATGCCTGCCGGATTCTTTCCTCCGGCCTGTGCCATGTTCGGACGGCCGCCTCCGCCGCCTCCGACACATGCAGCAATTCCCTTGACCAGATTGCCGGCATGAGCGCCCTGCTTCACAGCGCCGTCTGTTGCAGTAACCATCAGGCTGACCTTTCCGTCATTTTCAGACGCAAGGACTACAACGCCTTCTCCCAGTTTCGCCTTAAGCTGGTCACCCAGATCTCTTAAGCCGTTCATATCCACGCCGTCTACCTGAGCTGCGAGTAGCTTCACGCCTTTGACTTCTTTCACCTGATCCATGACGTCGCCAACAGCCTCCTGAGCCATCTTGCTCTTCAGACTTTCCACTTCAGAATATAGCGCTTTATTCTCTGACATCATGTGTGTGATCTTATCTGCCAGTGTATCCGGCGTTGCTTTCATAAGATGAGCCGCATTTTTCAGCTTCTCCTCTATCTCTTCGTAATATTTCATCAATCCTTCGGAAGTGAGGGCCTCAATCCTGCGCACGCCTGCAGCTACACCTGTCTCGGAAAGGATCTTGAACGCAGAGATTTCAGAAGTGTTGCCCACATGAGTACCGCCGCAGAATTCGATGGACCAGTCGCCCATATTAACAACGCGGACCACATCGCCGTATTTCTCTCCGAACAGAGCCTGTGCTCCGGTCTTCTTTGCCTCTTCAATGGGCATGTTTTTGATCACTACCGGAAGTGCCTCGCGGATCTTCTCATTGACCATATCTTCTACTTTCTTCAGTTCCTCCGGAGTCATGGCGGAGAAATGAGAGAAGTCGAAACGGAGTCTGTTCTCATCCACGTAGGATCCTGCCTGCTCCACATGAGTTCCCAGCACGGTTCTCAGCGCTTTCTGAAGAAGGTGGGTAGCACTGTGATTTCTTGCGGAAAGAGCACGCTTCCTGCCGTCAACCTCGAGAGTCACCTTATCTCCGACTTTGATCATGCCTTTTGTCATGACGCCGATGTGGCCGATCTTGCCGCCCAGCATCTTCACCGTATCTTCCACACGGAATTCCCCTTCAGCGGTACGGATGTATCCGTTGTCGCCTTCCTGGCCGCCGCTGGTTGCATAGAACGGAGTCTCGTTTACAAAGATGGTTCCCTTCTGTCCCTCAGACAGGGCGTCCACAATCTCTGTTTCTGTGGTCAGAACTGTCACATCTGACTCATGAGTCAGACGGTCATATCCGACAAATGTGCTTGTCACACTTGGATCGATGGACTGATATACTGTTACATCCGCGCCCATGTAGTTGGTCACTTCACGGGCCTCACGGGCTGTCTTTCTCTGGACTTCCATGCACTGCTGGAATCCTTCCTCATCCACATCCAGATCCTTCTCCTCCAGGATCTCTTTCGTCAGATCCAGCGGAAATCCGTATGTGTCATAGAGACGGAATGCATCCTCACCGTTCAGTGTCTTCTGTCCCTCTGCTTCCATCTTTCCGATCATATCAGACAGAATGCCAAGTCCCTGGTCGATGGTCTTGTTAAACTGCTCTTCCTCCTTGGCGATCACCTTAAGGATGAACTCCTTCTTTTCCTCCAGCTCCGGATATCCGTCCTTGGATCCTTCAATGACAGTCTCCGCCAGCTCAGGGAGAAATCCTTTCTCGATTCCAAGCAGTCTTCCATGGCGGCAGGCACGTCTGAGCAGACGGCGGAGCACATAGCCTCTTCCCTCATTGGAAGGCATGATTCCGTCAGAAATCATAAATGTCACAGAACGGATATGGTCCGTGATCACACGGATAGATACATCTGTTTTGTACTCTTTTTCATATACTACACCGGCAAGGCGGCATACATGATCGCGAAGGGCCTTGATCGTATCCACATCAAAAATGGAATCCACGTCCTGTACAACCGAAGCCAGACGCTCCAGACCCATTCCGGTATCGATATTCTTCTGCTTCAGTTCTGTATAATGGCCCTCGCCATCATTATTAAACTGGCTGAACACATCGTTCCAGATCTCCATATAGCGGTCGCAGTCGCATCCTACCGTACAGTCCGGTTTGCCGCAGCCGTACTTCTCGCCTCTGTCATAATATACTTCTGAGCAGGGGCCACAGGGACCGGAGCCGTGCTCCCAGAAGTTATCTTCCTTGCCGAACTTAAAGATTCTCTCAGCCGGGATACCGATCTTTTTATTCCAGATCTCGAACGCCTCGTCATCGTCCACATAAACAGACGGATAAAGGCGGTCCGGATCAAGTCCCACTACCTCTGTCAGAAACTCCCAGGTCCACTGGATCGCTTCCTCTTTGAAATAATCTCCGAAGGAAAAGTTTCCCAGCATCTCGAAGAAGGTACCGTGACGGGCTGTCTTGCCGACGTTCTCGATATCTCCGGTACGGATACACTTCTGACAGGTGGTAACTCTCCTCCTCGGCGGGATTTCCTGTCCGGTAAAATAGGGTTTCAGAGGAGCCATTCCTGAGTTGATCAGGAGAAGACTCTTGTCATTGTGGGGTACTAAAGAAAAGCTCTTGAGCGCCAGATGTCCCTTGCTCTCAAAGAACTCCAAAAACATTTTTCTTAACTGGTTTACTCCATATGGCTTCATACCAAATCCTCCTCTTTCGCTCCAAAAAGCCATTTTTTAATATAACATACCCGGTATGATTTGTAAAGTTCGGATCGTTTCCAGTGTACGGCGGAAAGCCCCTTGTTGTCACGGCGGCCGCACTTTCGCTCGGAATGGAGCGCAGAGGCCTTCGTGACAACAAGGGGCTTTCTGCCTGGTGACTGGGGATGCTGTACTTTATAATTCTGCAGGATATCCGTCAGCCAGGGTATTTATATTAGTCGAGCTCGATTTCTTCCAGTTCTTTGGGCGGAACGGAGCGGCTGGAGTTCTTCACATATGCTGCCAGTTCTTTCTTAGCTTCATTTACAGGGATATTGGTTCCGGCGCCGGCGATGCAGCCGCCGGGACAGCCCATTCCCTCGATAAGACAGCCGTTCAGTTTTCCGGCTTTTGCAAGGGTCAGGATCTTCCGGCACTCGGCGAGTCCTTCCGCGTGTTCAATGTTCACCTGCACATCCGGATAGTACTCGTGGATACATTTCTCAATGGCAGAAGCCACGCCGCCGGCACATCCATATCCTCGTCCTGCGCCGGTAGCGTCATGGAAGGAGGACTCCGCCTCATAGGACGTCAGGTCAATGCCTTTTGCGTCAAACATAGCCTGCATTTCTTCAAAGGTTACAACGAAGTCCACATCACTTCTCACGCTTCTCCGTGACGCTTCCAGTTTCTTGGATGCGCATGGTCCGATGAACACAACCTTTGCATTCGGGTGTTCCTGCTTAATCGTCCTTGCCGTAGCAACCATCGGAGTAAGCTCCTGGGAAATCTCATCAATCACATCCGGGAAGAACTTTTTCGCCATGACCGCCCAGGACGGACAGCAGGATGTAAGCAGGAAGGGAAGTTCCCCTGTAACTACCTTTTCCACGTAATGATGGGCCTCTGCGATAGCGCCGATGTCTGCTCCCAGAGCCACCTCATGTACCTCTGAGAATCCTATCTCCTTAAGAGCAGCCTTGATATTTCTCGGGTTTATGTTCTTTCCGAACTGACCTACAAATGCGGGAGCGATCTCAGCAATGATCTCCTCGCCTTCTGACAGTGCTCTTGCCAGCTGGAAGATCTGAGATTTATCAGAGATAGCGCCGAAAGGACAGTTCACCATACACATTCCGCAGGAAACGCATTTGTCATTATCAATAAAGGCTCTTCCATACTTGTCTGAAGTAATGGCGTTGACGCCGCAGGCCTTCTGGCAGGGACGCTCTTTCTTTGCAATGGCGTCATAAGGGCAGACAGATTTACACTTGCCGCACTTAATGCATTTTTCCTGATCGATAAATGATTTTCCGTTTACCATGGAGATCGCTCCTCTGGGACAGACCTCCTGGCAGGGATGAGCCAGACATCCCTTACAGATATTGCTCACCTCATACTTGTTTTCCTCGCAGCTCTCACAGGCTGACGGGATCACCTGCATCAGCGGCGGCTCATAGTATTTCTCGGAAATATTGCTTGCCTCCACCCCTGCGGTCAGATGGACCGGTTTGTTCTCCGGACGAAGGGAAAGTCCCATGGCAAGACGGAGTCTCTCTCTTACGATTGCCCGGGAACGGTAAGTACTCTCCCTGTATTTCTGGGTGTCGTCGTTAACGATCTCATAGGGGATTGCCTCCATATCGTCCAGCAGCGTGGACGCGTCCGCCTTGAAGCCCAGCTTTGCCACTTCTGTGAAAACACGCCGGCGGATATCTCTCACTGTTGTCTGTAATCCTCTCATCATAGATTTTTCCTCCTGAATAAAATTAGTAATGTATCTGAGCTGCCATTTTTCATATGGCTTATCTCTGTGTTTCGTCATGTCCCATCGGACAGATCCGTTTTAGCTC
This sequence comes from uncultured Mediterraneibacter sp., assembly GCA_944381495.1. GTDB lineage: Bacteria > Bacillota > Clostridia > Lachnospirales > Lachnospiraceae > Mediterraneibacter. The sequence continues at coordinate 10,448 of CALWLJ010000002.1, forward strand.
TCTGTACCGAACAGCTTCTGTGCGTAATGGACAGACTGCATGGCGTCTTTTCCGTAGAAATCTGCTCCGATCATATCCGCATAATCCTGGTTCAGCACAGCGCCTCCGACCATCACTTTACACCAGGGAGCTTTTTCCCTCAACTGACGGATCGTCTCCTCCATGCTGACCACTGTCGTCGTCATAAGAGCGCTCAGCCCTACCAGTCGGATTTCCCTCTCCAGAACTGTATCCACAATAGTCTCCGGTGGAACATCCTTTCCCAGGTCAATGACATCGAAACTGTAGTTTTCCAACAGCACCTTCACAATATTTTTCCCGATATCATGGATATCTCCCTTTACTGTAGCCAGTACGATAGTGCCTTTCTTTTCCCTGACTTCTCCGCTCTTATCCATCTTTTCCTTCAGCACGGCAAATGCGCTCTTTGCCGCCTCTGCGCTCATGAGAAGCTGAGGAAGGAAAACGGTTCCCTTCTCAAATCCGTCGCCCACTGTATTGAGAGCGGGGATCAACTGGGAATTAATGATATCAAGGGGAGCCTGGGTCTGAACCAGAACAGCGGTAATATTGTGCGCATCTTCTTTCAGCCCCCGCTCAATAGCCGCCTGCAGGCTCATGGTTCCGGCCGATGCCTTTGCCTCGCTCTGGATCGGTGCATATTTCCCGATATATCTCTCGCAGTTGGCGTCCAGATTCATAAGAGCATGGAACGCATACCAGGCTTTCATCATATCCTCGGACGATGGATTGATGATACCGGCGCTGAGACCGTTCATCATGGCCATTGTATAAAATGCAGCGTTGACCACAGGCCGGCAGGGCAGACCGAAAGAGATGTTGGACACGCCCAGGACCGTGCAGACTCCGATCTCATCCCGGAGCCTGCGCAGCGTCTCCAGCGTCACTTTGGCTCCTTCCGGTTCAGAACTGATCGTCATGGCAAGAGCGTCGATCACGATATCTTTTTTCCGGATGCCGTATTTTGCTGCCTCAGCGATGATCTTCTCCGCGATGCGCACCCTGCCGTCCGCGTCTGCAGGGATTCCATCCTCATCCAGGACCAGACCAATTACCACGCCGCCGTACTTCTGGATCAGAGGAAAGACTTTGTCCATAGATTCCTGTTTTCCGCTGACCGAATTCACCATGGCCTTGCCGTTATAGATGCGCAGCGCCCGCTCCATTGCCACCGCGTCTACCGTATCGATCTGCAACGGAAGACTTGTCACGCTCTGGAGCTCCTGCACCACTTCCTTCATCAGGGCAGGTTCGTCAATATCCGGAAGTCCTACGTTTACATCCAGGATATGTGCGCCGTTATCCTGCTGGGTAATCCCTTCCCGGAGCACATAGTCCAGATCATGCTCTTTCAGTGCCTGCTTGAACCGTTTCTTTCCCGTGGGATTGATCCGCTCTCCTATGATTTTTGATCCTTCTCCCAGGAACACACTCTGGCCATAGGATGAAACTACCGTAAAATTCTTCTCTGTCACCGGCTGCAGTTTCATCCCCCGGCAGGACTCCGTCATCTTCCGGATATGGTCCGGTGTCGTCCCGCAGCAGCCGCCGGCCACACAGGCGCCCATCTCCACGATTCTTTGCATATCAAGAGCAAATTCCTCCGGCGACACATCATAAACCGTACGTCCGTCCCGCTGTTTGGGCAGCCCGGCATTCGGCTTGACGATTACAGGCAGAGATGTATAGTGAAGAAACTGTTCCAGTACCGGGAACATCTGATCCGGTCCCATCCCGCAGTTAATGCCAAGCGCATCCACCCGGAGTCCTTCCAGAAGGGCCACCACAGATGGCACATCCGCTCCGGTGAGCAGCTTTCCTCTCTCGTCAAAGATCGTTGTCGCGAATACCGGCAGAGATGTATTCTCTTTTGCGGCAAGAACAGCTGCTTTCAGCTCGTAGGTATCACTCATGGTCTCGATGTGGATGAGATCAGCGCCTGCCTGTTCTCCAAGGATCATTACTTCTTTAAATGCTTCATATGCATCTTCAAAATCCAGATCCCCCATAGGTTTCAGCAGCTTTCCCGTAGGGCCGATATCAAGAGCCGTGTAGATTTCTCTGCCGTTGCCGGCATCTCTGGATGCATTCTTCACATGCTGTATGGCAGATCTCACTACCTCTTCCAGAGAGAAGCCGTCATCATGAAACTTCAGCGCGTTGGCGCCGAATGTATTGGTCAGGATAATATCGCTTCCGGCCTGAATATATGCCCGGTGGATCTCTTCGATCTCATCCCCGTGAGTCAGGTTCCATGTCTCCGGCAGCTCGCCCGGCTCCAGCCCTTTCTCCTGGAGAAGTGTTCCCATTCCCCCGTCAAAAAATAACAGTTCTTTTCCCAGTCGTTCTAAAATCATGTCTTATCCTTTCTGTTTCTGATCCTTTCCACTTATCTCCGGTAAGCGCAGTCCGTCTTATCACATGCCTCGCAGCCTTCCACCGGGCACCGGTCTTCAACCGGACTGATGCCGATGACCGCGGTCACTGATTTCGTCGGCGTCATCATATAGCTGTCTGTCATAGTAAGACCGATCGTCTTCGCACAGTCAAGCATCCGCATCAATGGCTCCTGGTAGCTGATGTCAAAATCTCCGTATCCGGGACTGAACCTGGGTCTCAGATACAGATGTTCTTTTCGCAGCTCCTCTCCAATAGAAAGCTGACATTCGTCACAGTATTCCTCCAGCAGAGCCGCCGCGCACGCCTGGACAACAACGGCTTTCGCCATATCAGTCAGTGAAGTCCTGGTGATCAGGCGGTCCACCCCGGCCCCCAGCGTCGCTCCGAAGAGCACGATCTGACTGCATCCTGCCAGGTTACGGCTCAGACTTCTGCTCTCAATATTCATTTTCCCGATGAGGATCCTTCCGTCCTCTGTCCTTGACATATCAAAAATGCGGCTGACGGATCTGGGCCCAGCTTCTTTTTTCAGATTTGCAAAAGCATCTTCAATCAGAGCATAAGTCCTGTCGTCTGCCGCATTTCTTCCATAGCCAAGATAACGGAGTGCCTCCCTTATCTTTTTCTCCATCTTCTTTCTCCAGTCTTCTCCTAAGCTTTTATGATTTCGGACAGGTTATTCATGATCGCAGCTGCAACATCCGGCTTGTTCATGGAATAAATGTGAATGTTCTTTACTCCATTTGCCAGAAGATCAATGATCTGATCTGTAGCATATGCGATTCCAGCCTGCTTCATCGCTTCCGGAGAGTTCCCGAACCGGTCCAGGATGGCGAGGAATCTTCGAGGGAAGACGGTTCCTGAGAGATCCTTGCTTTTCTTCATCTGAGACGCGCTTGTAATCGGCATGATGCCCGGCAGTACCGGAACTGTGATCCCGGCCTCCCGGATCCTGTACAGGAAGTTGTAGTGGATGTCATTATCAAAAAACATCTGAGTCGTCAGGAAATCCACGCCGCTGTCCACTTTCTGTTTTAAATAGCGGATGTCGTCCTCCTTGTGCTCGTTTTCCACATGTCCCTCCGGATAGCATGCGGCGCCAATACAGAAATCGCCGTGTTTCTTGATCTCTTCCACCAGCTCATAAGCATAGCGGAAACGGTCATCGCAGGGGAAGGTCATTCCCTCCGGAATATCCCCGCGCAGAGCAAGAATATTCTCGATTCCCAGGCTTTTCAGATTGGCGATCACCGTCCTGACCTCTTCCTTCGTGGAAGAGGCGCAGGTCAGATGAGCCAGACTCAGTACATGCAGATCGTCCTTGATATGGCTGGCGATCTTCGCCGTATTCTTGCTTGTTCCTCCGCCTGCTCCGTAGGTCACGCTGATAAAAGCGGGATTCAGCTTTGCAATGGCGTCGGTTGTTTCCATAACTTTTTCAATTCCCGCATCTGTCTTGGGCGGGAATACCTCAAATGAAATATTTATTCTGTCTTCTCTCAGTCTGTCAATAATCTTCATCCGGTATGTATACTCCTAACCTTTATATTATCGCGGGCGGCGTATATCTCAATGTCTATGTTTTCCGCCCGGAAGATTCTCTCTTTTATTCTCCGATCAGGCTCCTGTACAGATCCTCGTACTGTCTTGCAGAATTCTTCCAGGAGAAATCCTGCTGCATCGCTCTTTCGATGATCTTGTTCCAGTCTCTCTTTCTGTCGTAGTAGATCCGTTCCGCATAACGGACGGTGTTCAGCATCTCATCTGCATTATAGTTTGCAAAGCTGAATCCTGTTCCCGTCTTGTCAAATTCATTGAACGGCTCTACTGTATCCTTCAGTCCGCCTGTCTCTCTGACGATCGGGATCGTTCCATAGCGAAGGCTCATCAGCTGGCTCAGGCCGCAGGGCTCGAAGAGCGACGGCATAAGGAACGCATCGCAGGATGCATAGATCTTATGGGAGAGATCATCTGAATAGTAAATGTTGGCTGAAACTCTTCCCGAATATTTCCATGCAAAGTGGCGGAACATATTTTCATATTTTACATCGCCGGTTCCAAGGACAACAACCTGTACTGCATCCTGGCAGAGCTGATCCATCACATAATCGATCAGGTCGAATCCTTTCTGATCTGTAAGACGGGAAACGATACCGATCATCATCACATGGGGATCCTTGTTAAGTCCCAGCTCTTCCTGCAGCGCAAGTTTGTTGAGCGGCTTATTCTTACGGAAGGACTCCAGATCAAAGTTCTTTGCGATTCTATAGTCCGTCGCGGGATTCCAGTCGTCATAATCCAGTCCGTTAACGATACCTACAAGATCATTGGATCTTGCGGACATCAGTCCGTCCAGTCCCTCGCCGTAGAACGGAGTCTTGATCTCTTCAGCATAGCTCTTGCTTACCGTGGTTACCTTGTCGGCATAAACGATACCGCCCTTCAAAAGATTCGCATCCTTATATGCTTCCATCTTGTCCGGCACAAAGTAATATTCCGGAAGACCTGTGATTCCCCTTACAGTCTTCGTATCCCATACGCCCTGGAATTTCAGATTGTGAATCGTCATGATTGTCTTAATGCCGCGGTAATACTCCCCAAGATATCTGAAATTGTCCAGATATACCGGAATCAGACCTGTCTGCCAGTCATGGCAGTGGATCAGATCCGGGCGGAACCCGATCACCGGAAGGATACTTAACACTGCCTTTGAGAAAAATGCAAACTTCTCGATCCCCCACTTCGGATCACCGTCATAGGGTGCAAAGCCGCTGAAATAGTGCTCGTTATCGATAAAGTAAAATGTAATGTCATTGTACACCGTCTTCAGGATTCCCACGTACTGATCCTGGCCTGCAATGTTCATATAAAAATGGTTCACATACTCCATACGGTCTTTCCACTCCTGCTTCATACAGGAATACTTCGGGAGCACGACACGTACATCATATCTGGATTTGTCAAATTCCTTCGGGAGGGACCCCACAACGTCCGCGAGTCCTCCGGTCTTAATAAAAGGCACGCATTCTGAAGAAGCAAATAATATGTTTTTCATACACCTATCCTCCGTTTTCTGCATTAATCCGCCCTTAGGGCACTAACTAAAGTACATTATAACTCATTTTTCGCCTAATGCAAAGGATTTTATCTCTTTACTACAGTAAAATTCCCGTTAAGATATTTCATTTGCCTGCTGCTGTCTTCAGTTTCTGTGTTTGTACTCCAGCTGAATCGTATCGGCAATCAGAGCAATAAACTCCGAATTTGTCGGCTTGCCTTTCCCCGTACTCACGGTGTAGCCGAAAAGCTCATCCAGCGTATCCAGTTTTCCTCTGCTCCATGCCACCTCGATGGCATGTCGAATCGCACGCTCTACACGGCTTGATGTAGTCTGGTATTTTTTTGCTACCGTAGGATAAAGGATCTTCGTTATGGCATTCAGCACATCCATGTCATTGACAGCCATAATGATCGCATCCCTCAGGTAATGGTATCCTTTAATATGAGCAGGAATTCCAATCTCATGAAGCATATTGGTCACCCGTGTTTCCAGACTCTCTCCTCCTGCAGTATTGTCAATTTTTCCATCCTCATTTTTCCTCTCGCAATTTCGGAACATTTTTCTGACGGATTTTATCCGTTCCAGCAGCATCTCGTTGTTGAACGGTTTCATGACATAGTAGTTTGCTCCTTTATTAAAGGCATCTTCCGTAATCCTTTCCTGTCCCACCGCCGTGATAACGATAAAGTAGGGGCGCTTACCGACAGATTCCTTCTGATTCACCTGTTCCATGACTGTCAGTCCGTCCATTTTCGGCATAATCAGGTCGAGGAGAACGACGTCAGGATGTTTGTTCTCGATAATCTGACACATCTCCTCACCATTTTTCGCTTTTCCTACCAGATTCAAGTCCTTATCCGTGCTGATAATATTTTCCAGCAGATCGAGAATTCGTTGGTTATCATCAGCGATGGCTACGTTCAAATGTTCCATTCTCTTCTCTCCTTTAGCTGAGAATTGAGAACCTTCCCTGAAATCGCCACCTGCTTATTATATCTGGGTGTTTTTGCAGAATCAAGGAGATTTTGTAGCACTAATTCGACAATTTTTTCGACATTGCTGCATTTTTCTTTTTATTCTGTCTTTCACTGCTCCGCCGCATCCAGCATATTTTCGATAAATATGCCGTACCCCATCGTCGAGTCCTGTACGAAAACATGTGTAACCGCGCCGATCAGTTTTCCGTTCTGTATGATGGGACTTCCGCTCATTCCCTGGATGATTCCGCCCGTTTTTTCAAGGAGCTCGTCGTCCGTTACTTTTATAACCAGACCTTTATTGACTTCTTTTTCAGATGTGTCGATATCTGTCACCTGAATTTCATATTCCCTCAGCTCATTGTCGACAAAACACCGGATCGTGGCCGGGCCGATTTCGATCTCGTCTTTTCCCGCCGTCTCAATATGGATCTGTTCTCCCAGAAGTTCTTCCGGCCGGTCTATGGTTCCATATATTCCCGCTTCTGTGTTCTTATTGACCGTACCCAGTATATTACGACTGCTATATACAATAACTCCCTCCATACTGCCCGGGCTTCCGCTCTGTCCTTTGATAATATTCTGTATTGCGGTACGATAGACCGCTCCGTCTGACACAGAGAGAAGCACGCTTGTGTCCGTATCGTGAATACCGTGCCCCAGGGCGCCAAAATGATTCTCATCATCTACAAACGTAACTGTTCCGAGTCCCTGCACATTATCCCTGACCCAGATTCCAAGCTTGTATTCATCTGGTTCACACTCTACGGGATCGACCCGGATATCCATCGTCTCCCCGTCCCGGCGCAGGGTCAGCACTGCTTTATTTCGATCCAGTCCCTCAACTGCATCCAGCAGTTCGCCTTTTCCCTGTATTTCCCGGTGATTCACTGCAGTGATATAATCTCCTGGCCGGACCAGATCTGCTGCCGGTTCATGGATTTTCCCGTCAATTCCTTCCAGCTTCTCCGTCCCAAGTACCATGACTCCGTCGGTTTCCATATAGATTCCTACTGGCATTCCCCCCAGGAGAACGGTCTCGCCCGAGGAGGATCTTGCACTGGCCTCAGCCTGCCGCACTTCTCCCTCCTGCTCCCAAGACATGGCCCCGAGCCATGCGGCAAAAACTGCGGCAAAGACAAACAGTGCCGTGAGATATTTTTTTCTTCTGTATCCGCGGCTTTCCACCACACATCCACATCCTTTCCATGATTAATAGCATAAGAAAACGGATACAGTTCCTGCATCCGTTTTTAGTATGTGTGGCTTTCTGCTTTTTCACACTGTATGTTCTTTCACTCTTTTCATCCGGCTTCCTTTTTTGCCAGTTCTTTCATCTCTCGCGCGCTGTCCAGGATCCGTTCCGTAATATTGGCGCCTCCCAGCATCCTTGCCAGCTCACGGACAGATGCATCATCATCCAGAGCAGTGATCCATGTCCTGACATGATCATCCTCTGCCGTTTTCTGTATAAGATAATGATAATCCGCCACTGCCGCGATCTGGGGAAGATGGGTAATACAGATCACCTGACGGCTCCTGCCGATCAGTCTCAGCCGCTCTCCTACTTTGCCGGCCGTGATCCCGCTTATGCCGGTGTCAATCTCATCAAAGATCAGTGTAGGCGTATCTTCCTCATCTGCCAGCACAGTCTTTATGGCAAGCATGACACGGGAAAGCTCTCCGCCGGATGCAATACTGCCCATGGGCTTCAGCGGCTCGCCCGGATTCGTAGACAAATAGAATTCCGCATCATCCCTTCCTGATCCGCTGTATCTGCCGGAATCCGTGATCCGCAGTTCCAGACGTGCGTCAAGAAAATTGAGCTCCGCCATCTGTTTCTGAATGTCATCGGCAAACAGAGCGGCATTTTTTTCTCTCAATTTGTGAAGTCTCTGAGAAACGTCCTCCACTTTCTTCAACGCTTTTTCTTTCTTTTCTTCCAGATCACGCATGAAAGCGTCATAATCATTGAGTTCTGTTATTCTCTGCTTCTTTTCCTCGCAGTATGCAAGGACATCTGCGGCGGTTTTTCCATATTTTGCCTTTAAATGATTCAGAAGGTTCAGCCTGTCTTCTGTCTCACGGAAGTCTTCCTCTGAAAATTCCAGGCTCTGGGCATACTCAGACAGTTCCCTGTTCAGGTCATTGAGCAGACTGTCTATCTCAAGCATCTGGCCGTACAGCTCCGATCCCTTCTCATCGAACTCTGCCGCCTCCTGAAAAGAACGGATCGCACGGCTCAAAAGGTCGCTTGCGTTTCCCCGCGAATCCTCACCGGTATACTGATACGCCTCTGCCACAGACTCCGTGATCTTCCTGCTCTCTGTCATATGCCGGTATGTTTCCTCCAGCTCTTCGTCTTCCCCCGGGAGGATCTGCGCTTCCTCAATCTCATTTACCTCGAACTCGGCAAGGGACAGTTCTTTCCGCCGGCTATCCTCGTCCAGAGAAGACTGCTCTGCCCTGCGGCAGATATCCTGATATTTCCGGAAGGCATCCGCCATTTCTCTTTTCAGAGGGCGGATCTCTTCTCCGGCATAGAGATCCAGAAGGGCGATATGGTTCTTCCGGTTCAACAGAGTCTGGCTGTCATGCTGTCCGTGGATATCAATCAGCAGTCCCGCCGCCTGTTTCAGTATATTCATATTTACCGTCTCGCCATTGATCCGGCTGATGCTGCGGTTTCCCATGAGCCTTCTGCTCAGAGTGACCATTCCATCCTCGGGTATGATATCCAACGCGGCAAGCTGCTTTTCCAACTTTTCATCCTCGATAGAGAATGTCAGTTCCACGAGTCCGTTTTTATCCTTTGAGCGGAGCATGTCCGCATTATATTTTCCGCCAAGCGCCAGATTGACAGAGCCAAGGAGGATTGATTTTCCGGCGCCGGTCTCACCTGTGAGGATATTGAGGCCCGGACCGAACTCAACCTCGGTCTCGTCGATCAGAGCAAGATTTTTCACATGAAGATTCTGAAGCATATTCTTCCACCTATATTCCTTTTGATACGATCTTCCTGATCTTTTCCATGACAGCTGCTGTATCTTCTGTCGTACGGATCGCGCACATGATCGTATCATCTCCTGCAATGCATCCTACGACTTCATTCCATTTCAAGGCGTCTACTGCAGCTGCCACTGCCATTGCCATGCCGGAAACGGTCTTGATGACAAGAATATTCTGGGCCATATCCATGGATACATAACCATCTTTGAGGACCCGCATATACTTCTCATTCATGCCTGCCTCTTCCTGTCTATGCATCACGTATTTCTGCTTTCCGCCGCCCACAGAGACTTTGGTAAGCTTCAGATCCCGGATATCACGGGATACTGTTGCCTGAGTAACCTTGAACCCTGCATTGTTCAGGTACTCCGCAAGTTCTTCCTGAGTCTCGATATCGTACTGGCTGATAAGTTCTATGATTTTTGCATGACGACTGACTTTCATACTCCTTAATTTCCTTTCATCTTTTTCCGCATGGTCTTCATAAAGCTTTCCCTGCTCAGTTTGATCAGACGGGCTGTCTCAGGCGCCCTTCTGATGCATACTCTCTCACCTGTAACCAGAGTGGTCTGTTCCGCTCCGTCAAAACACAGGGAAACCTGTTCCTGTCTTCCATACCGTCCCTCACAGACTTCTACCTCGATCATATCGTCGGCCGAAAGTACCACGCTGCTTGTATTAAGAGCATGGGAACAGATCGGCGTGATCACAATGATCCTGGCTGTGGGCTCCACCACCGGACCGCCTGCAGAGAGATTGTATCCCGTACTTCCGGTAGGTGTGGAGATGATCACCCCATCGGCAAGATAAGTGTTCAGCAGCGTGCCGTTCACATACAGATTGAACTGTACGATACGCACCTTTCCTTCTCTGGTCAGGACAATATCATTGACCGCCAGATCTCTCCTGCCCCTGCCGAAAACGCCCTCGATCATCATCCTGTCCTCAACATCCGGGTCACCGGCAAACAGCTGGTCCAGCGCCTGACGGAAATCCTTCAGTTCCACCTCTGTCAGATACCCCAGTGTACCCAGGTTGATCCCGAGCAGAGGCATATTGCATTTTCCAAGATCACGGACCGCCCGGATAAGGGTTCCGTCTCCTCCCAGGACGAGACCGCACTGAGCGTCTTCCGGAACTGTCCCCGGGATAATATGGCCCTCGCTGTCCTTTTCAGACAGGATACACTTCTTTCCATGTTCTTCAATATAAGTCCGGATCTCATTCGTAATTTTATAATCTCTGTCTTTCAACTTGTTGGTAATGATATAAAAGCAATCCATATCCTGTCCCTTGTCATTTTGCAAGTGTTTCAAATGCCTTGTCTACAACAGATGCAATATCAATATGGGGAACATTTTCCCGTATGCCGGTCTGCTGTATGGCGCTCTGCTCAGCCGGTAACTCTTCCGCTGATGTTTCCGGCAAATCTGCGGACGGATTCTTTTTCAGGTGGACCAGATATTCGATATTTCCCTCCGGCCCTTTGATCGGGGAAAAGTCCAGTTCCAGAACATCGAATCCCACAGACCTTGCGTAATCCGTCACCTTCTCTATGACTTCTCTGTGGGTGCTCTTCTCGCGGACCACACCCTTCTTTCCTACTTTTTCCCTGCCAGCCTCAAACTGAGGCTTGATCAGAGCTACGATCTCTCCGTCATCTTTCAGATAGTTTCGGATCGGTACCAGCACCTTCGTAAGAGAAATAAAGGACACATCGATGGAAGAAAAATCAACAGGCTCCCCGATATCCTCCGGAGTCACGTAACGGATATTGGTTTTCTCCATACAGATGACTCTTGGATCCTGCCTCAGCTTCCAGTCCAGCTGTCCTCTGCCCACATCTATGGCATATACTTTCACTGCTCCGTTCTGAAGCATGCAGTCAGTAAACCCGCCGGTGGATGATCCTACATCTGTACAGATTTTTCCTTTTACATCTACATCAAAGTTAGCCAGCGCTTTCTCCAGTTTCAGGCCGCCGCGGCTCACATAGGGAAGAGTATGTCCCTTAATCTCTATATTTACATCTGGGGAAAATGTTGTTCCCGCTTTATCCTCTCTCTGTCCGTCTACAAATACGCAGCCGGCCATGATCACTGCCTTTGCCTTTTCTCTGGACTCCGCCAGATTTCTCTTTACAAGCAGTACATCCAAACGCTCTTTCATTCTGTCTGATCTCCTCCGGGATAAATATCTGTGATCTGCCTGAAGATTGTCTCCGCGCTCAATCCCACTTCCTTCCGGAGCACTTCCACATTACCGTGCTCCACATAATCATCAGAAATAGCAATATTGCACACCTTCACATTCAGATCCATTTTTTCTGTATATTCCAGCACATGTTCGCCGAATCCGCCGGCAAGCACGTTTTCCTCTATCGTTACAAACAGACTGTGATCCTCAGCCAGTCTTTTCAGCAGTTTCTCGTCCAGCGGCTTCACGAACCGGGCATTGACCAGTGTACAGGAATATCCCCCTTCTTTCAGCATCTTCCACACCTGTTCCGCCGTCTCCGCCATGTGTCCCACGAAAATAAGAGCAATCTCCTTCTCCCGGCAGATCACTTCACTCTTTCCATACTCAACCGGCGCACGGAACTGCTTCATTCCCTGCCACGCCTCTCCTCTGGGATAACGGATCGCCACCGGATACGGAAAGTCTACGGCAAATCGGAGCATATCTGCCATTTCCCACCTGTTCTTTGGAGAAATAACCGTCATATTCGGGATCATAGACAAATAGGACAGATCAAAAACTCCCTGATGAGTCTCTCCGTCACTTCCAACCAGACCTGCACGGTCTACAGCGATCACAACCGGCAGGTTCTGGAGACAGACGTCGTGGATCATCTGATCAAAAGCCCTCTGAAGAAAGGAGGAATATACCGCAAATACAGGCTTCATCCCCCCCGCGGCAAGACCTGCCGCAAAGGTCATGGCATGTTCCTCCGCAATCCCCACATCAAAAAAGCGGTCCGGATAACGCCTCTCAAACCGGGACAGTCCGGTTCCGTCAGCCATAGCAGCCGTAATAGCTACCACGCGCTTATCACGGGCGGCAATATCTGACAGCACCTTTGAGAATACATCGGTATATGTGTCTGCTTTTTTCTCTTCGCAGGGCTCTCCCGTCTTAATGTCAAACGGACCGGTTCCGTGAAATCTGGAAGGGTTCTCCTCTGCGGGAGTATAGCCTTTTCCCTTCCGGGTGATCACATGGACAAGAACCGCATGGTCCACCCGCTTCGCCTCCCGCAGAATCCGGGTCAGCTTCCGGATGTCATGGCCGTCCACCGGTCCCAGATAGGTAATTCCCATATCCTCAAAAAACATTCCTGGAACAAACAGCTGCTTGATTCCACTCTTCGTCCGTTTCATCTGACTAATGATACGGTCCCCTTTTCCCGGGATCCGCTTCAAAGTATCTTCCACGCCCTTTTTCAGCTCTGTATAAGCCTGAGCGGTGCGGAGTCCGTTGAGATACTGGGACATTCCTCCCACATTTCTGGAAATGGACATCTCGTTATCATTTAATACAATAATAAAATTGCTTTTGATCCGGGAGGCGTTGTTCAGAGCCTCATATGCCATGCCGCCAGTCATGGCGCCGTCCCCGATGACAGAAACCACATTATAGGAGCCGCCGGTCAGTTCTCTTGCAGCTACATATCCAAGTCCTGCCGAGATAGATGTGGAACTGTGTCCGGTATCAAATGCATCGCAGTCGCTCTCTTTGCGCTTGGGGAATCCGCTCATGCCGCCGTATTTTCGAAGCGCATCGAACCCCGACTTCCGTCCTGTGAGAAGCTTGTGGGTATAGGACTGATGGCCTACATCCCAGATCAGCTTATCCTTGGGCAGATCGAACACCAGGTGAAGTGCCATAGTCAGTTCAACCACACCCAGATTGCTGGCCAAATGACCGCCTGTCACACTGATCTTCTCGATCAGGAACCGCCTGATCTCTTCCGCCAGTACAGGCAGCTCTTCCGGCTTTAACTTTTTTATATCATTTTCTTTCTGAATCTTCTCAAGTGCCATAAGGAGATCCTCCTTATTTTTCTCTGTAGACAAGGGACTTCAGGAGCTGCTCGAGGAACTCATCCTGCGCCGGATATCTGTTCAGTTCACGGATCGCCTCAGCTGTCATCCTCTCCACGTCTTTCTTTGACTCCTCAATCCCTTTCAGCGTGACGTAAGTCGTCTTCTTATTTTTTTCATCACTGTGGACCGGCTTTCCAAGCACTTCGGTCGTGCTAGTCACATCCAGGATGTCATCCTGGATCTGGAATGCCAGACCAATCTTCCTGGCAATCTGTTCTACTGTGCGGATATCCTCATCTTCCGCCCCTGCCATTACCGCGCCGATCATCATGGATGCCTCAATCAGCGCGCTGGTCTTCAGGCGGTAAATGAAGTCAAGAACATCTCCAGATACTTCATGTCCGGACTCCTTCACATCAACGACCTGTCCTCCGATCATACCGTAGATGCCGGCCTTTCCCGCCAGGATCTTCATCGCTTTTCCCGCACGTACAGCATACTCTCCGTCAAGATCAAAACTTCTGCATGCCGTCTCAAATGCATAGTTCAAAAGTGCATCCCCTGCAAGGATTCCCATATCTTCTCCATAAATGATATGAGTTGTTTTTCTTCCTCTTCTGTACTCATCGTTATCCATGGCAGGGAGATCGTCATGGACCAGTGAATACGTATGGATCATCTCAATTGCCGCCATAAATGGAGCGATCATGCCGGGTTCGCCGCCGAACAGCCGGTAGGTTTCCAGCATCAGCATGGGCCGGATCCTCTTTCCGCCGGCCATCAGGCTATACTCCATGGCCTCCATGATCACCTTTTGATAACCTTCCTGTGCCGGAAGATACCTGCGCAGGATCTTTTCAATATAGTCTATCCTTCTTGTATATTCCTCATTAAAATTCATGGGTGCTACCATCCTCATCCAGGACGAGAACCTTTTTTTCTACTTCATCAATAGATTTCCCGCATTCTTTTAAAAGGTTCATGCCTTTATTATATAAATCAAATGACTTCTCCAGAGAAACATCATCTGCCTCCAGCTCGCCAATGATCGTCTCAAGCTGGCCGAACATCTCCTCCAGAGTCTGTTTTTTCTTTTTTTCTGCCAAAGCAAGCTCCTCCTCATCCCCTGTCAGGGTTCTTCTTTCTGCCTGTTTTCGGCGCCCGGATATGCGATCGGGGCAACCGACCTTACTTCCGTCCGGATCGTACCGTCTGCCACATAGATCGTCAAAGGATCTCCCGCGCCGACCTGTTCGATGCTTCTTACATTTCCCGACGGTCCCTGCACATAAGAATACCCCTGGCTCAATTTTTCCAGAGGAGAAAGTCTCTTCATCTTCTCAACATACAGAGCAAGTCTGTGCTTCCGGTCCGTCATACGCGTATCCATCAAAGCCCGCAGACGGCTCTCCAAATCTGCCGCATACTGCCGTTTCTCATTCAATTTCTGCCGGGGATGGGCGAACTTCAGCCGCAGCGCCGTCCGCTCCAATGCGGCCCGCCAGGCAGTGGTCTTCATATACACTGCTTTCCGCATGGCCTGTACACAGGAAAGCATCCGCTCACGGACCTCCCGGTACTCATATACTGCCAGTTCAGCCGCCGCCGAGGGCGTAGGCGCTCTCAGATCTGCCACGAAATCTGCAATCGTCGTATCTGTCTCATGCCCCACAGCTGAAATAACGGGGACCGCACAGTCAAAGATTGCCCTTGCAACACTCTCTTCATTAAATGCCCACAAGTCTTCTATGCTTCCTCCGCCTCTTCCGACAATGATCACATCTACCTGTTTCTTCTCCAGCGCCCGGATCCCGCGGATGATGTTCTCCGCGGCTCCTTCTCCCTGAACCTGGGCAGGATAAAGGATCAGCTGCACATATGGATTTCTCCGTGAAGAGACATTGATAATATCACGGACCGCAGCTCCCGTGGGAGCAGTAACGATTCCCACAGTATTTACATATCTGGGAATCGGGCGCTTATATTCCGGAGCAAACATCCCCATCTCTCCCAGTTCCTTCTTCAGAGCTTCAAATCTTGCATAAAGAAGTCCTGCGCCGTCCAGAACGATCTCCCGCGCATAAAGCTGATATCTTCCGTCCCTTTCATAGACGTCTACATTTCCCAGGACAATCACCTGCTGTCCGTCCTGCATACGAAAAGAAAGCCCCGCCCTTGCCCCTGCAAACATAATGCAGGCAATCGTGCCGGACTCATCTTTCAGTGAAAAATAAATGTGTCCCGATGAATGATATTTACAGTTGGACACTTCTCCTTTTACATAGATCCGGTTCAGCATGAAGTCCTGCGTAAACATATTTTTGATATAGGAATTCACCTGCTTGACCGTATAAACACTGTTCATTTTATGACTCCAGTTTTGCCAGTTTCCCCAGCACACCGTTCACAAAGGACGGACTGTCTCCGCCACTGAACTTTTTGGCCAGTTCTACTGCTTCGTTAATGGCCACTCCCGTCGGAATCTCATCATCCCACTTCATCTCATAGACGCCAAGTCTGAGTATCGTCAGATCGACTTTATTCATCCTGGAAGTCTTCCATCCTTTTGTATTCTCATTGATAAGCGCGTCGATCTCCGGTACATGGGAGACAACCGCCTCATATTTCTTCCGTATGTATTCTTTGTCTTTCTCGGCTGCATCCTCAAGCATCTCAAAATAATTCGTCAGATGCTCCGGCATCTCAGCCGCATCATTAAATTCTATCTGGAACAGCATCTTGAAAATGTGTTCACGAAGCTCCGTCCTTACCATATCGTCTCCTCTCATGTAGTACACCGTTCGTCGAATAACAAGACCAGTCCCGTTTATAGAAAAAGGATGTCTTGCGACATCCCTTATTATACAACACGTGACAGGATCTTTGCAATAAGATCACTCCTGGTTTTCCATCTCAACTCCTGCAACTCTGATGTTGACATCTGCCACTTCCAGCCCGGTCATGTTCTCCACTGCGTTCTTCACTTTCTCCTGAACCTTTGCAGAGACATCTACAATACTGTAGTTGTATTTTATATTCAGCGCAAGAGAAACTGTGACCACACCTTCAAGCACATCTACCTTCACGCCCTTTGACAGGTTCTTCATCCCCAGCCGGCTGATCAGCTCGTTGGTAATGTTTCCCGCCATGGAAGCGACTCCTTCTACTTCCGTAGCAGCAAGAGCAGCAATGATCGCCACCACTTCATCCGCGATCTTCACCTCGCCCATGCTGGTCTCATTCTGTATCGTATAAGCATTTCTTTCGTCCTTCGCCATGTTCAAAACCTCCCGTTTTGTCTAATCTTTTTACATTATAACAAATATCCCGGAATTTGCAAAGGGATTCGTCTTCTTATGAACGACCGAACTCAGAGAGCTGAAGCCCCTCGTTCCGCTCCAGTGTCATACGGATGCTCCACTCATGGATAAAGAGAAGGAGAGGACGTCCTTTCAGGTCTTTGATCTTCTTCATATCTGATGTGCCGCTCAGACGGTCCATATCCACATCCGGTGTCTCGATCCACCGGATATATTCATAAGGAAGATTCTCCAGTATGATCTCTACATTATATTCATTCTTCAGCCGGTATTTCAGCACGTCGAACTGCAGGACTCCTACAACGCCTACTATGATCTCTTCCATGCCGGTATTGTATTCCTGGAAGATCTGGATCGCGCCTTCCTGAGCGATCTGGTTAATGCCTTTTACAAACTGTTTCCGCTTCATGGTATCCACCTGGCGCACTCTGGCGAAATGCTCCGGGGCGAATGTGGGGATTCCCTCATAGGCGAACTTCTCTTTTGATGTGGTCAGCGTATCGCCGATGGAAAAAATCCCGGGATCAAAAACGCCGATAATATCGCCGCCGTAGGCTTTATCAATAATCTTCCTCTCACTTGCCATCATCTGCTGCGGCTGAGAAAGACGGACCTCCTTCTGTCCCTGTACATGATACACTGTCATTCCCGCATCGAACTCACCGGAACAGATCCTCATAAAGGCGATCCTGTCTCTGTGAGCCTTGTTCATGTTTGCCTGGATCTTGAACACAAATGCTGAGAAATCCTTTTCTGTCATCGGATCGATTTCCCCGTGATCAGACATTCTCGGCAGGGGAGATGTGGTCATCCTTATGAAATGTTCCAGGAATGTCTGCACGCCAAAATTGGTCAGAGCGGAGCCGAAGAACACCGGGGAAAGCTTTCCCTGATTTACCAGTTCCTGGTCAAACTCCGCGGAAGCCCCGTCCAGAAGCTCAATCTCCTCCTCCAGATTGATCTTGGCTTCCGTTCCGATCAGCCAGTCGATCTCCGGATTATTGATCTGTACTTTCTTCACTTCTCCTACTGTTGTTCCCTTCTTCGTATCGGAGAAAAGTTCAACTTCTTTCTCTGTCCTGTCATAGACGCCCTTGAACTCCTTTCCGGAACCGATAGGCCAGTTTACCGGACAGGTGGGGATCCCCAGCTCCTTCTCAATATCATCCAGCAGATCAAAGGTGTCCTTTGCATCCCGGTCCATCTTGTTGATAAATGTAAAGATGGGGATGTGGCGCATGGCGCAGACCTTGAAAAGCTTTCTTGTCTGCGCCTCCACTCCCTTGGACGCATCAATGACCATGACTGCCGAATCCGCCGCCATCAGTGTACGATAGGTGTCCTCCGAGAAATCCTGATGTCCCGGCGTATCAAGGATATTAATGCAGAATCCCTCGTAATTAAACTGAAGGACAGAGGATGTAACCGAAATACCTCTCTCCTTTTCGATCTCCATCCAGTCTGAGACCGCATGTTTTGCCGTTGCCTTTCCTTTGACTGACCCCGCCTGATTGATAACTCCGCCGTAGAGCAGGAACTTCTCTGTCAGAGTCGTCTTTCCCGCATCCGGGTGGGAAATAATGGCAAAGGTTCTTCTCTTTTTTATCTCATTGGTAATATCCGACATAATTATCTTCTCCTGATTCTTCTTCCTTATCCTGCAAATCTGCTTTTTCCATTGCCCCAGGCCGCGCCGGCAGACTGCTATTCGTCAAAAAGAGGCGTGGAAAAATATCTTTCCGCAGTGTCAGGCAGTACAGTTACAACTGTTTTGCCCGGTCCCAGTTTCCGTGCAAGCTTCAGAGCTGCTGCCACATTTGTTCCGGAAGAGATGCCGCACATGATGCCTTCCTTCGAAGCCAGCTCCTGGGAGGTACGGATTGCCTCCTCATCTGTAACGATGCAGATCTCATCGTAAATATTCCTATTTAATATAGCCGGGATCACTCCGTCTCCGATTCCCATCTGCAGATGAGTTCCGATGGACCCGCCGGACAGGATTGCCGCATGTTCCGGCTCCACCGCCCAGATCTCCATATCCGGATTCTTCTCCTTCAGGACTTCGCCGATACCGGTGATTGTTCCTCCTGTTCCAATTCCCGAACAGAATCCGTCGATGGGACAGTCTGCCTGTTCCAGTATCTCTACCGCAGTCTGATCTCTGTGTACCGCCGGATTCGCCGGATTTTCAAACTGCTGGGGAACAAAGACTCTCGGATCCTCCTCAGCCATGCGAAGCGCCGTGTTCAGACACTCTTCAATACATGCTCCGATGTTTCCCGCATCATGGATCAGGATTACTTCCGCGCCATAGTGTTTCACCAGTTTTCTGCGTTCCTCGCTGACAGAATCAGGCATGATGATCTTCGTCTTATATCCCCGCACAGCACCTACAAGTGCAAGGCCGATTCCCTGATTTCCGCTGGTCGGCTCCACAATAATGGTGTCTTCTTTGATCAAACCTCTGTCCTCTGCATCTTTGATCATATTGTATGCCGTTCTCGTCTTGATAGAGCCCCCTACATTCAGGCCCTCGAATTTTACAAGAATCTGTGCGCTGCCTTCCTCCGCCATCCGGCCCAGCCGGATCAGAGGTGTATGGCCCATTGCTTCCAGTATATTATTATAAATCATTGCTGTTTCCATACCTTTCCGATAAACTATTTTCTGATATACCCTAACTTTATTATTATATTACGGAAGGGTTGAGAACTCAACTAATTTCTGTTCCATATCAATACATTTTCTTTTTTACAGCAGACTTACTGAAAAAAAATCAGAACACCTGTCTGCTTTATATGCAGATCATGCAGGTGTTCTGACTGCTTCTGATCCCGGCTTTGACGGACTGTTTTCTGTTGGCAGCGCTTCCCGCCCCGTCTGAACGCCTTTATTCGTGTATCGGTGTAATCACGATATTTTCCGGCGCAATATCTGTCTGCCTTGTAACGATATCCTCGATCTGCGCCCGGTTCGCATCTGTCAACTCAGATGCATTGACAACCACATCTGCAGAATCTTCTGTCAGACTGACTACAGCCTCTGAAAATCCCTTTGCCGCCATCAGAGTCTCAATCGCCACTTCTTTTTCGGAAATTTCTGTAATCTCTACCATCTGGGCTACCGCATCTTTTTTCTCTTCATCGCTCAGATTTGTATTGTCAATAATCGCCTGCAATGTTTCCTTATTCTGAGCCCGAACCTGTTCTCGGGACACCTTTGCCTGAGCTACCGTGGCGGCAGCTTCTCCGCTGGTAAGCACCGCTTCTCCCGGTGTTCCTTCTACTTCTGAATCATTGCTGACAATATCATCTGTAGAACTCTCAATATCTTCCTGTGAGATATCAAGAAGCTCCTGGCTGGCAAGATCTGCATTCGCTTCTGTAGTACTGTCCGTGTCCGCCGCTCCGTCAAACAGTCTTCCCGAATAGTTCAGATATCCCGCTACAGCAATCATAACGGCAAGAGTGGCGATGATGATCTGGTTTTTCTTGAACAAACGTTTCACTTAACAATCCTCCTTTTATGTATCAGCCCGTTTCATTATTTTAATCTTATGCGCCTCTACACCGAATAATGCCTGAACGGCCTCCGTAATATTCCGAACCACGACTGCATTGTCTCCCCCATCAGCGATTACTACCACTCCCTCGATTTCCGGCGACAATTCCTTGCTTATATAAGGAGATTGGGAACCGTCCGAGTTCTGTTCGTATACACTTGTCTGATCCGATGAGCTGTCCTCTGTCACCCGGGTTCCGCCGCTGCTGTCCTCCTCATCTGTTGTCTGGTTTGTGCTGGACCGGTCTTTCTCAACCACTTTCTGTCCGCTTGATTTCAGGGTGATCATCACTGTCACCTTACCTACGCCTTCCACATTTTCCAGCGTCTGCGCTGTCTTCTGCTCCAGATATGCTCCGTACGCATCGGCGTCTGATGAGGCCAGATCCTGATCATTGCCGGATGAAGTGCTCTTATCACCACCTCCTTCTTCCGGAACCGGAAATACAGCTACCAGCAGGAGGAGTCCCACAAGAAGCAGGATCACAAGCTGGTTTTTCTTCGGGAGCTTTTCGCCGCTTCTGACGCCGGCAAGCCATGTCTTCCATTTATTTTGCTTACTCTCCAATTCTGATCTCCTCCACTTCTATGAGGTTCTCATCTCTGCTCTCTGCTCCGGTTTCTGTCTGCGTTTCTCTGTTTTCGCCGGATACACCTCCTTCTGTTTCTCCGCCTCCTGTGCCGCCCATGTATTCCTCCGGAACAAAATCCAGGATATCCGCATCTTCCAGCCTTTTGCTTGCCTCTCTCATCTCTCTTGTCTCCTGTTCGTATTCCCGGCTGTGATACAGATCAAGAAAACTTTCCTCGATTCCCGCGACTCTGAACACAGGACTGATCAGCAGCAGGATCAGTACAAGTCCGGAAAAGAAACGGATATATTTTGTATACTGCTTTCCCGGGACAGCATGCAGTACAGCGGCTGAAACAACCAGATATGCGGCAATATTCTGGATCCACCCATATAGTTCATCCAGCATGTTCTTTCCTCCTTTCCTTCTGCATGAATCCCGTGAAATTCCCCCGCCTCATTCATTATGAAGTTGATGCCGCCACCACTGCGATTGTCAGGAGGAAAAGTACTCCTACAGAAAAAAGCACCTGAACAAGCATCTCATAGCCTTCACTGATACCGCCGATACAGCCCGTGATCCGTTTATCAGACACCGGCTGTACAAGGGCTGAGGCCAGCTTATACATAAAGGCCATGATCAGCATCTGTATCAGGGGTACCGCACACACCGCAACAGCGATGACTGCTCCGGCCATACCGATCCCGTTTTTGATCAGTACGGCAGTCCCCAGCACGACCTCCGTTACGCCGCCCATTACATTTCCAACCCAGGGCAGCGCCTCCGCAGTCCTTGTCAGCGTGCTCCGTTTCAGCGTGTCAATAGCCGGAGCCAGCAGTCCCTGTACCACATTGATCCCGATCACGCAGGTCAAAAGTGTCTTGAGCACCCAGGAAACCAGCTTTCGCAGCAGTTCGGCGAATTCCGACAGGAAATCTTCTCCTGTCAGATTGCCCATGACCCGCACCATAATATAAATATTTACAACCGGCAGAAGAAACCGGACGATCAGGATCTCCACCACATAGATCAGAAACAGGATCACATTATAAAAAAAGAGTGCCGTCACGCTGCCGGAGGCAAATGCCACTGCCAGGAAATAACTGGGACAGAGCACACGCATGAATTCCACCAGTGAATCCAGCCTTTCCTCCAGCCCGCTCATAGCAGTCCGGAAGGCAGTCAGGCAGAGGGTGATCAGAAGCATATAAAGCACATAGAAACTGATCTCCGAGATCTGTCTGTTCTGGAAAGCACCGGAAAAATTGGTAAACACGGCGGCGATCAGGGCAACCAGCAGCACATAGACCAGATTATGCCGGTTATAACGGAACTCATAAGATATCTGATCTCCCAGGAAATTCAGAAGCATTTTGCCTGTTTCTTCTATGTTTCCTGAAATAAGAGCGCTCACCACATCCGTGAACCGGATCTTATCATCCGGAAACATGGAATGCAGACTGTCTTCAATCTCGTTAAAATCGAATTCCCCCAGCATTGCATCCTCCACCTGTGTCTGCAGTTCATCCGCCTCCTCATCACTCAGCTGTTTTCCCTCTCCCTGGCCCGGTTCCTCCGCTCCTACGATCCGTGTTCCTGCCCCAAAAAGCAGAAGAACCAGGATAAAAGTGACCAGGAACTGATAAAGCCGCCTCATGACAGAAACTCCTTTATCGTCTCAAGAAGCGCCAGCATCACCGGAAGCCCCAGCGTCAGGATGGTCAGCTTACTGAATATCTCGATCTGCGAAGCAATCGTCTGATTCCCTGCATCACGGCAGATCCCGGAGGCGAATTCCGCAATGTAGGTCACTCCGATCATTTTAAGCATGGTGGACAGATAACCTGCGTCCATGTCAATAAAAGAACTGATCTCCCGCACCGTTTCCACAAAAATTCCAAGCCGGTCTACGATACAGGCAAAAAGGAAGATTCCTGCCGCAGCACTCATGTAAATTCCAAATTCCGCCTTGCCTCCTCTGAGCTGGACTGCCAGAAGAGCGCCTGTCACGCCGATGATGCCGATCTGCATCACACTCATATCCGGACCGCACCTCCTTTTGTGCTCCATTTGTACTCCACTTTGCCTCCCGTCTCCTGTCTGTCCCGCCAGCCTTCCTACAGAGAGAACAGCTGTCTGATAGAAAGGAACAGATCATAAATATAGGGAAGAACCCAGGACAGGACCAGGATCAGTCCTGCCAGGCTGGTGAGAAAGGCCTGCTCTTCTCTTCCGCTGTGCTTCAGGACCTGACTCAGTATGGAAACAAGGATCCCCACTGCCGCGATTCTAAATATCAGATTAATGCTCATATTTCCTCCCTTGTCAGAGCAGGACCACTACAAGGAAAATACCGCTCATCACACCGAGACAGTTTCCTATCTTCCTCTTTGAAGCCATCCCTTCCCTCAGCTTTTCTATTTCCAGATCCATACGGTTCAGATACAGCTGCATGGACCGGTCTGATGTTTCTCTGTCCAGCTGCCCTATGAAAGTTCCCAGTTCCTTGATCAGCAGAGAATGCTCCTGCTTCAGGTTCAGTCCGGCCAGATACCGGTCAGCACACCGGTTCCAGATCCGTGCGAAAGCGCTCTCCTCCCTCCTCTCCGTTTCGCCTGCTGTCTTCACCAGCCATGTCCGATACGGCTCTTTCACACGTTTCCCCACTTCATAAAATATTTCTGCCAGCGGCGCCGCCGTATAACCCATCTCGCCGCGGATCAGTCCTGCAATATACCGCAGGTACTGCATGACAGACAGATAGCGTTTCAGCTCCTGCCCATACATGTAACCGGCTCCCGTCGTCGCTGTGATGATAAGAATACTGCCGATCACTCTCTGCACAACACACTCCCCCGCTCATCATAGATTCCCCTGATCTCTCCCGGATGCTCCCCGTTTCCCAGGACCACATACCGTTCAAACATCCTTCTTCGAATAAGTTCCCCCAGGACTGGTTTCTTCTTCGCCTCCTCCATGTCCAGGCCATGTACACTGGCGATCAGTCTGCATCCACAGTGCATGGCATATTCTATGGCGTGGATATCCTCCACCGTGCCGATCTCATCTACAGCGATCACCTGGGGCGACATAGAGCGTATCAGCATGATCATACCCTCTGCCTTTGGACAGCAGTCCAGAATATCTGTCCGGGTACCCAGATGATTCTGCGCGATTCCCAGATAACATCCGCCCAGCTCCGAGCGTTCATCCACTACTCCTACAGAGCATCCCTTTACATACCTGTTTCCATCCGATATCTGACGGATCAGATCCCTGATCAGCGTAGTCTTCCCGCAGCAGGGCGGAGAGATGATCAGCGTATGGCATACCTGCCTGTTCTTCGTAATATATGGCAGAAGACTGTCCGCGCAGCCTATGACCTCATGGGAAACCCTGATATTTACGGATGATATGTACTGTATATTTTTTACCTTTTCCTGCTCCATGATCACTTTTCCTGCCACGCCCACTCTGTGACCTCCTTCCACTGTAAGAAATCCCTGTCTTAGTTCATTTTCAAATGCATATAGAGAATAGTGACTGATATAGTCCATTGTCTCTCTGAGCTCCTCTTTTGTGACCGTATGCCGTTTCCCGCCTTCCCTCGGCTCAATTTCCTGATTCGCCGCCAGAATCCGCAGGGGCTGTCCCGTCCGCAGCCTGATCTCCTGAAGACTGTCAAAATCCGGCGTTTCCGCTTCGATCACTCTGCGGATACTTTTTGCAAGGATATTCAATATCTGTGATTTTCTGTCTTTTCCCTCCATCTTGTCCACCTCTTTACACAATATATGAGACGGAGCGGAAAATATGACGGGATTTTGTTTCCCTGACGGCCTGGATTATGATATACTACTCCTGTTGACCAAACGGAAAGAAAGATAAATCAGACAAAGGATGAGATGAATGAAACAAATCATTAAGAAATGGAATCAGATCAGTCTGGTAAAGCGGATCATCTGCGGACTGATCATCGGTATTATACTTGGGCTGGGATTTCCCCGGCTGACTGTATTATCCCTTCTGGGCGATCTGTTCGTAGGAGCCCTTCGGGCAATCGCTCCGTTGCTGGTCCTCTTCCTCGTAATGGGAGCTCTGGCCAGTCAGAAGGAAGGGAAGCAGAGCAATATGAAACGGGTCATATTCCTGTATCTCCTCGGCACGTTCCTGGCAGGATGCGTGGCTGTAGCAGCAAGCTTTATCTTCCCCATCACTATTACACTGTCGGAGAGCGCTTCTGACGCGGCGGCGCCCAGCGGCATCGGCGAGGTGCTGAACAGCCTGTTGATGAGCGTCGTATCCAATCCGGTAGATGCTCTGGCAAATGCAAACTATATCGGCATCCTTGCATGGGCCGTCCTGCTTGGCATCGCTCTCAGAAAGGCAGGCGAAGGAACGAAGACTGCCATCATGCAGATATCTGACGCTCTGTCACAGATCGTGCGCTGGGTTATCAACTGCGCTCCTTTCGGCGTCATGGGTCTTGTGTTTACAACCATCTCCGAGCAGGGGCTGGAATCCCTCTTGAGCTACGGGCAGCTGATCCTTCTCCTGGTGGGAAGCATGGCCTTCGTAGCACTGGTGGTCAATCCGCTGATCACCTTCATCGGGATCCGCCGCAATCCCTATCCGCTGGTGCTGAAATGTCTGAAGGACAGCGGGATCACTGCTTTCTTCACCCGCAGCTCTGCAGCCAATATCCCGGTGAACATGAAGCTGTGTGAAGAACTGGGACTGGACCGTGACACCTACGCCGTATCCATTCCCCTGGGATCTACGATCAATATGGGAGGGGCCGCTGTCACCATCTCGGTGCTGACACTTGCCGCAGTACACACTCTTGGAATATCCGTTGATATACCAACCGCACTTGTGCTCTGTATCCTCTCCGCCATCAGCGCCTGCGGGGCGTCCGGCGTGGCAGGCGGCTCACTTCTGCTGGTGCCGCTGGCCTGCAGCCTGTTCGGCATCTCCGACGCCATCGCCATGCAGGTGGTAGGCGTGGGATTTATCGTAGGTGTGATCCAGGATTCCTGCGAGACCGCTATCAACTCCTCCACAGACGTGCTGTACACGGCAGTGGCGGAGCTGTCAAAGAAGAGAAAAGAGAACGCTGGAAAACAGGCGTAAAAAACCGGACGGTATGCTTCCACCAAGAGATGCATACCGTCCGGTTTTATCTGTTACACGTCAATGTTAAATTTGTCATAGCTGATCATTCTCCGTTAACTTTCCAGCCAGCTCAATCCATTTTGGCTCAGCAAGGAAAATGTATAAGATTAATAATAAATCATCAACTTTTTCTGGTATTTTTCATTTATATGTGTTACTATAAGTAAAAGTATTATATTTTCAGCGTGTTTTATTCTTAAGTGGCGTCATATCCGCATCAAAAGTTCTATGACATTCAAGGAAATCTCAATGCTTTTAATTCCAATTAATCGCAGAGAGATCCTGAATGCATTGGCAGGAGGAGGACAAGTGCCGGTTTATCGCAGCATACCATCGGTCTCTTTGCAGCACAATTCAAAAGGAGGCTGAGATATGATAAACGAAGCAAACACAACTATGGTAACCACAGCGGACGCAGGAGGATCAGCAAAATCTATGTCCACCGGGCTGACAGCAAACTGGACATATAAGTCCACGATGTTCATCATGCTGTTTGAGGATAAGAAGAACCTGTTGGAATTATATAACGCAATAAGCGGGAAAAACTATACGGATTCGGAAATGCTGGAGATCAACACACTGGAGAACGCGATCTATATGACGACGAGAAATGAGAACCTGTATGGGACCAGGATCGTACAGATCCCACCACCGGAATTTGTCGTTTTTTATAATGGGAAGGATGAACTGCCAGACCGGATGGAAAGGAAGATATCGGATATGTATGCAGTTAGTGATCCTCATGCCGGGCTAGAACTTACGGCAGTCATGCTGAACATTGCGGGAGAGCATAACCGTGAATTGAAAGATGCCTGCCGGACGCTCGGGGAATATGCTGTCTACACGGATAAGATCCGAAGATATGTGGATGAGATGGAACTTGCGGATGCAGTGGAGTGCGCAATCCAGGAGTGTATCTCGGAAGGCGTGCTAAAGGATTTCCTGGAGAAACACAGAGCGGAGGCGAAGGAAATGAGTATATTCGAATATGACCAGGAGAAGCATATGAGGCAGGAGCGGGAAGCTGCCTGGGAAGACGGTCACCGCACCGGAATCGAGGAAGGCCTTAATAATGGAATAATGCTCACTAAACAGGTTTTGCAGCTTTCTGCCAGAGGAAAATCGATAGAAGAGATAGCCCAGGAGTGCTCTATATCAGCAGAACAGGTAAGAAGGATACTTGAATAGTAAGTTTTCCAAGCCGCGCCGATTTGTGTTTCGGCATGTTCAGGCCTGTTTCGGTATCCAGCTGGCAAGGCGGTGTGTTGTCACGAAGGCCCGTAGCAGAGCGCCGGCACTTAGGCCGCGTCCTTTGCGGCCTTACGTGTCCACTGCGCTATGCTCCGAGCGAGAGCGCGGCCGCCGGGATAACACACCGCCTTGACAGCGGACCCCCGAGAACAACTGAACAAAATCTATTATCATTCCATGGAATCCACAACATCCTTCAGCCGATACAGTGGAGCCCCTCCATACAAATGATACCGGATGCCATCGGCGGTAAACATCAGATGATAGGATTCTGCGCCCACACTGCCGATCACATTGACCTTCCACCCCTGAACGGAAGTGTACTGTTCCACGAATTCATAATATCCCAGAAAGTCATAGGAAAAGCCGTTCAGCTGCTCCGGGCTAATTGCAATATCAATCTCCAGATTCACCGGTGTATTCCATGCATAATTTACAATATAAGAAGTAATTTTAATCTGCTCGTTCGTCTCGGCATCTGTCGTATACAGGATCGCTTCCGGTTTCTTGTCTGCATAAGGGGTATCAAGAAGATCTTTTCCGATATCTGCCTGAAGCTCCTCATAATCTGTATACTCCTTTTCATATTCTGTGAAATCGCCATTACCTGTATTAATCAGCCCGCCAGCCAGTTGAAAAGGCTGAACCGTCATGGGATCGATATCGGGCATTGCATCCTGATTCACATGAAGATCCTGTGTGCGGTAGTAACCTGCAGCCGCGGTAAGGCCTGCCAGCAGAACAACCGCAAGACATGCCGAAGCAAACTGGATTCTGGGCAAAAGCAGTTTGCGGCCTGTTCTTCCTTTTTCTTTTTTCTTCGCCAGTTCCAGAGTCTGTTCAATAAACGTATCCGAAATACGGATATCAGCCATTTCTTCATTTATTTTTTTCCGAAGATCTGTCATCTGAAAACTCCTCCTTTAACACATCACGCAGCCTTTCCCGCCCCCGTTTCATACGCTGCAGAACCGCGCCTTCCTTTATCTGCAGAATCTGGGATATCTCGCGTACAGAAAATCCCTCAAAGTAATATAACAGAATAACCTCTCTCAGCCTGACCGGCAGGCTGCTTACAGCTGAATGTACGTCTGTTCTCTGTTCCATATCCTGTAAAGGGTCATGCACTGTTTCCGGCAGCTCCTGTCTTTCCATCCGGAACCATCTTGTACGGATAATATTCTTGCACGTATTAACTGCGATCCGAATGATCCATGTCTTTACAGGTGCGTCACCGCGGAACTGGTCCAGTCCTCTGTATACCTTTATAAATGTATCCTGGACTGCATCTTCTGCAAGCTGATAATCTCTCAGATACATGCAGCAAAGGCGGAGCAGATCAGTACCGTATCGTTCCATCAGTTCCCGAAGGATTTTATCTTTGCTGTCGGTCGGCATTATCGTTACTTCCCCCTTTCAAAAAAACAGACACAGAAATCCGCAAAAATATTACAAAGTACTTTACAAAAATACCCTCTATACAGAACGCGGTATATTCATCCTGTAAGAGGGTATCCAATATTCTCAGATATCTGAAATATAACTCTGTCTATGTGCAAAATGCAGCAGAACGTCATTTCCTGTCAGCGAAGTCTGCCGCTTCTTTCACCCACGCCATAAGTTCATCATCGATCTCCGACACCTCTGATTTTACTGCTCTACGGCTGGAATATAGATTTCGCAGTCTTCCTGCCCGTCTATAGACGTTGTGAAGGCATATACCGGCTGATAATAGCCTTTGGAATCCGTCATATATTTCATAGTCACCGGTCCCGTGGTCAGCTCACGGATCTGCCTGCCTTCCTCCAGATAAACCTGAAAATATCCCTCCCGGATCTGCTCCCAGGCCGCTTCTTCGGATATGACCGGGAAATCTTTATATTTTTCACAAGTGATGATGTTGTTGCTGATATCTCCCAGTTTGCCGTCTTCATAAAGGGTGCAGGTCAGCGTTCCATCATAAAGCCGATCACCTTCCCTCTGCTGAGAAACGGTAAACGTATATCCGCCTGCCTGTCCTTCCATCTCCTGAAACTCCGCATTCTCCGGAAGATCGATCCCATATGTCAGAAGAGCCTCCCTCACAGTTGCCTCATCAGCTCCCGATATAGCCTGAGAGATGGTCTCGGCCTCCGGATCGTCACCATATATGGCAGAAAAATCTGTATAATCCATGGTCCCGCCTGAATAATTGATCCACAGAGAGTTCTGTTCTGTGCTGTAATAGATGGCAGTCTCCTCATAAAGATCCGTCCGGGTCTCATCCAGGGTCTGTCCCAATCCCGCAAAGAACTTTTCCGCCATATTTCGTGTCTCTTCTTCCGTATATACAGGAACCTTATAAACTGCTGCTGTTCCAGACTCACTGCTGTATGTCTCTTCTGTCGTCACCTGAGCCGAAGACAGATCGATCCTGTTGACAAACCCCACATTTAGATTGCCAAGCTCCTGATGATCATACATAAGGACGATTCCTGCAAACGCCAGCCCCACTGCGACCAGCGGGATCTGAGCGGCAGCCATGCGGAACACGTTGAATTTTCTTCTCTGCACAGCCGACAGGATTCCCTGAAAAAGCATATAGCAGCCATACCCGATCATGGTGCCAAGAAAATTATTCAGGATGTCATCCGCTTCCACCACGCCCCGTCTCAGGATCAGCTGAGCAGATTCGATCAGCACTGTTACAGCGAATCCGATCAGATAGGTCACCCAGAACCGGCGGCATCTGCGGATCCCCAGCGGCAGAAGAAATCCCAGGGGCACAAAGAGCAGGATGTTCAGGACGATATTTCTCCAGTCTGCACCGGAAAAGCTGTACCATGCCTCCCGGTAGGAATAAAACAGAGGAATGATCCTGCCGGAGGTCCATCCGGAGAACCGGTCCAGCAGAGTAGCCGAAAGCATCACGATAAGATAGCAGAGAAAGACGCCTGCCCACACCGCAGTCAGAGGACGGATCCTCTTCTGCCCTTTCATCACCTTTTTGTACACGATAAAGTACCCCGCCGCAGCGATCACCCCTGCCACGACTACCAGGATGATTCCCATGATAAGATACTGTTTCGCCAGTTCGATAATTGTTGATAATCTCATAATTTACCCCTTATTCTTTTATTGATGTGGACGCCAAAAGGTCCCGTGACGCCTGTGATACACGGATCATTCCGCACGGAATCACTCCCACGATCCTAAACTGCCTCAGATCTTTGCTCATAGAGAGCAAAAATCCCTGATATATAACAGACACAGGAAATACGGGAAATATGACATGTTTTTCATGATTCCCGGAATTTCCGTATCTCTTCCAGACGCTCCGCCGTTTTCTTCTCATCCCCCTGATCCGTTGGATGATAATATGTCCGGTCCTTCAGACTGTCCGGCATGCACTGCATATGGGTCAGCTTTTCTTCTGTGTCATGGGCATACTCATAACCCTTTCCGTATCCAAGATCCTTCATCAGACCGGTGACGCCGTTTCGGATCTGCAGAGGCACCGGTTCCGCCCGAAGAGTGCGCACATCCTTTTTGCATGCCTCGCAGGCCGTATAGAGGGCATTGGACTTGGGCGCCATGGACAGATAGACCACAGCATGAGTCAGATGCACATCACACTCCGGCATTCCAAGGAAATGACAGGCCTGATAAGCGGCCACTGCCACCTGCAGTGCATTGCTGTCTGCCATCCCCACGTCCTCGCTGGCGAAACGGATCAGCCGTCTGGCAATGTACAGAGGATTCTCCCCTCCTTCCAGCATACGCATCATCCAGTAGATGGCAGCGTCCGGATCGCTGTTCCGCATGGACTTATGGAGAGCTGAGATCAGATTATAATGCTCCTCCCCGGTCTTGTCATACAGCAGCGACTTCCGGCTGATGCACTGCTCCAGTCCCTCCTCCGTTACCGTGATCCCTTCGGCACTGATCTCTCCGTTCAATACCGCCATCTCCAGCGTATTCAGAGCAGTCCTTGCGTCTCCATTTGCAAAGGCAGCAATAGCCCGGATGGCATCATCAGAGATTTGCACATTCTGCCCGCCGAATCCGGCGGGATCTGTCAGGGCATGGTTCAGCAGTCTGACCAGATCCTTCTCCTCCAGAGCTTTCAGGACAAACACTCTGCATCGGGACAGGAGCGCCGCATTGATCTCAAAGGAAGGATTCTCTGTTGTGGCCCCGATGAGAATAATGCTTCCCCGCTCCACGTACGGAAGAAATGCGTCCTGCTGGGCCTTATTAAAACGATGGATCTCGTCTACAAAGAGAACGGTCCGCAGTCCCATTCTCCTGCTCTGTTCCGCCCGGTTCATTACTTCCTTTATCTCCTTGATCCCGCTGGTGACCGCACTGAAATTAATAAACTCAGATCTCGTCTTTCCGGCGATAATACTGGCCAGTGTAGTCTTTCCTACCCCCGGAGGTCCCCAGAATATCATAGATGAGATCTGATCCCTCTCGATCAGCTGCCGGAGTATCTTCCCCTTTCCGATCAGATGCTCCTGCCCCACGAAATTCTCCAGAGAGTCCGGCCGCAGTCTGCTTGCCAGAGGAGCCATCGCCCTGCTGTCGCCAAACAAAGTCATTTGTTCCATACAAACACTTCCTCTCTTCTACGCCCATTATAAAAGCCGGAAGCAGATTCCGCAACCACGAATCCCTCCCGGCCTTTGTCATATACTCTATATTCGTTTTATTCTGCTACGTCTCTCATACTGAAGCTGAATCTTCCCATCTTATCCTTGCCCAGGCATACGACCTTGACAACATCGCCGATGGAGAGCACATCCTCCACCTTGTCGATCCTCTTCTTGGAGATCTTGGAGATGTGGACCATACCTTCCTTGCCCGGAGCAAATTCGAGGAACGCGCCGAAATCTTTGATGCTGACAACCTTTCCTTCGAATACCTGTCCTGCCTCGAAGTCAGTCACGATCGTATGGATCATTTTTGCAGCCTTATCCATATTTTCCTGCTCTGTTCCACAGATAGATACGGAACCGTCATCTTCAATATCAATCTTAACTCCCGTCTGCTCGATGATCGCATTGATGGTCTTTCCTCTCTGTCCGACTACATCGCCGATCTTCTGAGGATCGATCTGCATCTGAATGATCTTCGGAGCGTAAGGACCTACCTGCGGTCTCGGCTCTGCGATGGCCTTGTTCATTACCTCGTCGATGATATAAGTCCTTGCCTTCTTCGTTGCGGCAATGGCCTCTTCGATGATCGGTCTTGTCAGGCCGTGGATCTTGATATCCATCTGGATCGCTGTGATTCCTTTATGCGTACCTGCCACCTTGAAGTCCATATCGCCGAAGAAATCTTCCAGGCCCTGGATATCAGTCAGGACAATGTAGTCATCATCTGTATCACCGGTTACCAGACCTGCTGAGATACCTGCTACAGCAGACTTGATCGGCACACCAGCAGCCATCAGTGACATACTGGATGCACATACACTTGCCTGAGAAGTCGAACCGTTGGACTCAAATGTCTCGGATACAGTACGGATCGCATATGGGAACTCTGCCTCGTTGGGCAGTACCGGAACCAGCGCTCTCTCAGCCAGAGCTCCGTGGCCGATCTCGCGGCGTCCCGGTCCTCTGGAGGGCTTCGTCTCACCAACAGAGTAAGACGGGAAATTATAGTGGTGCATATATCTCTTGGACGTCTCGTTCTCATCCAGTCCGTCCAGTCTCTGCGCCTCGGAAAGAGGAGCCAGTGTGGTAATATTGCAGATCTGTGTCTGTCCTCTTGTAAACATAGCGGAGCCGTGTACTCTCGGGATCAGGTCAACTTCCGCTGCCAGCGGACGGATCTGATCAATGGCACGTCCGTCGGGACGCTTGTGGTCTTTCAGGATCATCTTTCTGACTGTCTTCTTCTGATACTGGTATACAGCCTCCCCGAGAACTGCAAGCCATTCCTCATTGTCAGCGAAAGCCTCTTCCAGCTTCTCTGTGATCACACGGATATTTTCTTCTCTTGTCTGCTTGTCATCGGTGAATACCGCTTCCTCCATCTCAGCCGGCGGAACGATCTCTTTGATCGCGTCAAACAGTTCCTCGGGAACGGAGAAATGCTCGTAATCATGTTTCGGTTTTCCGCACTCTGCCACAATGGTCTCGATAAATGCGATCACCTTCTGGTTCAGCTCATGAGCGGCAAAGATCGCGTCGATCATCTGCGCCTCCGGCACTTCATTGGCGCCGGCCTCGATCATGATAACCTTCTCCTTTGTGGAAGCCACTGTAAGAGCAAGATCAGACACCTCTCTCTGAGCGGATGTCGGATTGAATACAAATTCGCCGTCCACAAGTCCTACCTGTGTGGTAGAGATGGGGCCGTCAAAAGGAATATCTGAGATGCATGTCGCAATGGCTGCTCCAAGCATGGCTGTCAGCTCCGGACTGCAGTCCTGGTCAACGGAAAGCACGAGATTTTCCAGTGTCACGTCATTTCTGTAATCCTTCGGGAAGAGCGGACGCATCGGACGGTCGATGACACGGTCTGTCAGGATCGCGTTTTCAGAAGCCTTACCCTCTCTCTTATTGAATCCCCCGGGGATCTTGCCTACTGCATACATTCTCTCATTGTACTCTACACTTAACGGAAAGAAATCAATCCCGTCTCTCGGCTTCTCGGACGCTGTAGCAGTACAAAGTACTGTTGTATCGCCGTAATGCATGAGGACTGCGCCGTTGGCCTGCTTGGCAACTCTGTCTACGTCAACGCGCAGCGTTCTGCCTGCCAGTTCCATTTCATATTTTTTGTACATATTATTCTCCTTTTTCTTAAATCATAATCCTGCGGGCAGACGTCAGCCGAAACTACTGAAAAACATATCCGTTCAATAATTGATATGCTTTTCAGTGGTCTCGGGCACATACAACTGCTCACAATCCAGAATATTATATCATAACATATCTGGATAAGCAATTATTTTCAGACGGAAAGCATAAGAAAAGCGGGACAGATATCTGCCCCGCCGGTAATACCATATTATTTTCTCAGACCAAGTCTCTCGATCAGTGTACGATATCTCTCGATATCAACTTTCTTCAGGTATGCAAGAAGTCCTCTTCTCTGACCTACCATCTTCAGAAGTCCTCTTCTGGAGTGGTGATCCTTCGGGTTAGCCTTGAAGTGCTCTGTCAGCTCGTTGATTCTTGCTGTCAGGATAGCAACCTGTACCTCCGGAGATCCTGTGTCTCCCTCACTTCTTCCATACTCTTTGATGATAGCCTGTTTCTTGTCTTTTGCGATCATTTCTGTATCCTCCTTAAAAATCTTTTATAAACCGCCAGATATTAAGTAAAGGTAGGAGTAAATCCTGTTACCGAACATCGGCTGATTTCATACTTGGACAGTATAGCATACGGATTCCCTCATGTAAAGAGGAAATTTTACCGTTTTTCCCCGGATTCAAAATACGTCTCTCCGAACTTCATATCCCGCATGACCTGTTCCTTCAATTCTTCTACTGACCCGAATTTTGTCTCCGGGCGTTCGAACTCCAGGAACTGTGCGGTGATCTCCTGTCCGTAGGCGTCGCCTTCATAGCCGTATACGAAGACCTCAAGAAGTCTTTTGTGTTCGTCCGTCACTGTGGGCTTGATCCCGGCATTTCCAATCCCGTTATACCATTTTCCGTCTATCTTTACTCTGCATGCGTAAACGCCGAAGCGGGGCATGATCTTTCCGGGAGCCGGTTCAATGTTCATTGTGGGAAATCCCAGCGTCCGGCCCAGACGCTTTCCATGCTCCACAATGCCTGTCATCTCATAAGGATATCCAAGGAGATTTTCCGCAAGTTTCACATTTCCCTGGGTCAATGCCTCCCGGACATAACTGCTGCTGATAATGCGGCCCTGATACTTCTTTTTCTCGATCACATCCAGAGTATATCCGCACTGGTCAGCAAATTTCCTGAGCATTTCGATATTTCCTCTTTTCTGATAACCAAAGGAGAAATCTGTACCCACAACAATATGAGAGGCATGCAATGTATCTTTCAGGATCTTCTGTATGAAGTCCTCCGCCTGCATTTCCCGAAGTTCATCTGTAAACGGATATTCCACAAGATAATCAATCTTACCCTCCAGATGACGTCTGCGCTCATCTTTCGTCATCAGACAGTCTCTCTGCATATCAAACGCACACAGAACACTCTCGCAGCCGTTTACGCCGTATTCCCTGATCTTGTCCACCAGCATCTGATGCCCCCGGTGAAGCCCGTCAAATTTTCCCAGCGTTACTGCTGTGCTTTTTCCCCACTGATATGAGGAGATTCCCTTAATGTAGCGCATCTATTATTCAGCCCTTTCTCCCTGTATCTTAAGTTCATCCGGATCCAGAAACATCTTTTCCAGAGAATAGCGTCCGCTTCCCCTGTACTGATATATGCCTATAAAACGGCCTTTGCTGTCATACAGACGGCACCGGCTGCCCGATGTTCTCACCGGGCTTTCCTGCAGATTTTTTTCAAAGACCGGATTGCCGTTATAGGCCAGAGACGCGTAGCGGTCTGCGATCACCGCCCGGTCCAGATCGGCGAAGACAGCGTCCAGGGGAATCAGGATCTCGTTCAGACGGCCGCTGTGAACTTTCTCCTCTACTTCATCCAGACGGATACTCCCACTGATGTCAAAATGGCCGACACGTGTTCTCAGCAACGTTTTCATACATCCGCCCACACCCAGTCTGTCTCCGATATCCTGGCAAAGTGTCCGGATATAGGTTCCCTTTGAGCAGTTTACCTCCATAGAAATCTCCGGAATATTTACATCTGTGATCTGTATATCATAAATCGTGACCCGGCGGCTCTTCCGCTCTACCGTCTTTCCCTCCCGGGCAAGTTCATAAAGCTTTTTCCCGTTGATCTTCAAAGCAGAATACATGGGCGGGACCTGATCATAGTCTCCGACAAAATCCATGATGCATTTCTCAGCCTCTTCCGGCCTCACATGTGCGGCATCGTGCTCTTCCAGCACCTTTCCGGATATATCCTGCGTATCTGTAGATCGTCCAAGAAGAAGCACGGTCCGGTAAGTCTTGTCATGGTCGGTCAGCATATCGCAGAGCCGGGTGGCTCTTCCCAGACAGACCGGCAGGACTCCTTCCGCATCCGGATCCAGCGTTCCGGTATGTCCGATCTTCTTCTGTCCTACGATCTTCCTCAGCCGGGCCACCACATCATGGGAAGTATACCCTTTTTCCTTATATATATTCAATATCCCGTTGATCATGGACTATGCTTCTTTCCCGGCTTCTTTTGGATCAAGCTGGTGTATCAGCCGACCTGTAATATTATTGATCACATCATGACTGGACCCTTTCATGGTTACTCCTGCCGCCCGGACATGGCCGCCGCCGCCGAAATATTTTGCCACCGCGCTTACATCCACATTTCCTTTGGAACGCAGGCTTACCTTGAACTGCTGAGGCGCAGTCTCGTGTAGGAACATGGCAACCTCAACGCCTTTTGTCTGTCTCAGCTGACTGACGATTCCCTCCAGGTCTGCCGGAACTGCCTGGAAGAACTCCATCTCCTTCTGTCTAACAACAGATACAATACACCGCTTGTCAAGAATAAGCATACTCTCAAGGAGAGCTCTTCCCAGGATCTGATTCTGTATGTATGTCTTCTCATAATAGGTCTTGTCGATGATCTCCGGTCCGTTGATCCCCCTGCGCATCAGATCAGCCGCTATCTCCATCGTCTCCGGAGATGTGCAGGAATACTGGAATACCCCCGTATCATGAGCGATGCCCATGTAAAGAGCCTCTGCCACAGCCTTGCTGATCTTTTCTCTGTCCAGCAGTGTATATACAAGCTCCGATGTTGAACTTGCGTCCGGCACGATATAGTTGGTATCGGCGAACGAGTCATTACTGATATGATGATCGATGCACAGCGTCTCCTTCGCACTCTCAAAAAGAGGCCTGGAGAATCCAAGTCTTTCTGCATCGCCGCAGTCCAGGCAGATAAACAGATCGTAGGTCTTATCCTCCGGAACCTGCTGCTTCGCGTCAGCCGTCCCCTGGATCATGGTATAGGCATCCGGAATCGTTTCCAGATATACATCCACGGTAAGGCCGGCATGATTTTCTTTCAGATAATTATACAGTCCCATACAGGAACCGATGCAGTCCCCGTCCGGGCGGACATGGCCGCCCAGAGCAATGCACTGCTTTCCATTTAAAATATCTTCTAACACAATTTTCATTTTATTCATCAGCCTCATCTTTCAAATCTCTGGTCACTTCATCAATCTTTCTGCTGATATTTACGCCATATTCAATAGACTGGTCCACAATAAACCGAATCTCAGGTGTATTTCTCAGGTTTACTCTGTGCGCCAGTTCCCGGCGGATATAACCTTCCGCGCTC
The DNA here is from genome assembly GCA_944381495.1 of uncultured Mediterraneibacter sp. GTDB lineage: Bacteria > Bacillota > Clostridia > Lachnospirales > Lachnospiraceae > Mediterraneibacter. Next base: position 48,234 of record CALWLJ010000002.1, read on the forward strand.
TGCAGCCCCGTGATCGTGTCCTTCTGAGCCTTTTCATCTCCCAGGACACTGATATAGGCCTTACATGTTTTCAGGTCCGGAGCCACTTCGACAGCTACTACGGAAGTCATGGGCGCCACGCGGGGATCTTTGATCCCATCCCGGAGAATGTTGCTCAGTTCCCTCTGTACTTCGGCGTTTACCCTTGTATTCTTGATACTGTTCTTTCTCATAACTGCTCCTTCTTTACCGCCGCCTTTTCCGCGGGCCCTGTAACACTGTGATGTGCAGGGTCCGCGTTCCTTCCGGCATGATTTATTTTCTCTCGACCTCGACCATCTTATAGGCCTCTACCTGGTCGCCTTCTTTTACATCATTATAGTTCTGGAATACAAATCCACATTCATATCCCGCTCTTACTTCTTTCACATCGTCCTTAAATCTCTTCAGAGACGCGAGCGGACCGTCAAACATAACGATACCGTCGCGGATCAGACGGGTAGAACAATTTCTCTCAAACACTCCGTCCTGTACATATGCACCGGCAATGGTACCAACACCGGACGCCTTGAATGTCTGACGAACTTCTGCATGACCCAGGATCTGCTCTTCGAATACCGGATCCAGCATTCCCTTCATAGCCGCCTCTACGTCTTCGATCGCATTGTAAATGACTCTGTAAAGTCTCAGATCAACGCCTTCACGCTCTGCAATATCTTTTGCTGTGGCGTCCGGACGCACGTTAAATCCGATGATGATGGCATTAGACGCGGATGCAAGGATCACGTCAGATTCATTGATCGCGCCAACGCCGCCATGGATGATCTTGACGACTACTTCATCATTGCTCAGCTTGAGCAGGCTCTGCTTGATAGCTTCCACGGAGCCCTGCACATCTGCCTTGACAACGATATTAAGTTCCTTAAGGTTTCCTTCCTGGATCTGGTTGAACAGGTCATCCAGAGACATTTTGGACTTCGTCTCCTCCAGCAGCCTCACTTTGTTCTGTGCGATAAATGTCTCGGCAAAATGTCTTGCCTCTTTTTCATTCTCACATCCGACAAAGACTTCACCTGCATTAGGCACATCGTTCAGTCCGAGGATCTCTACCGGCTGGGACGGACCCGCCTCTTTTACTCTTCTTCCCCGGTCGTCCATCATTGCTCTCACACGTCCATGAGCGCTTCCTGCCGCAATGGCGTCTCCCACGTGCAGTGTACCTTTCTGCACAAGTACAGTAGCCACGGAACCTTTTCCTTTATCCAGCTCTGCCTCGATCACAAGACCACGTGCGGCACGGTTCGGATTTGCCTTCAGCTCCATCACTTCTGCTGTCAGAAGGATCATCTCAAGAAGTTCCGGTATTCCTTCTCCAGTATGAGCGGATACCGGTACAAATACCGTGCTTCCGCCCCAGTCTTCGGGGATCAGCTCGTATTCGGTCAGCTCCTGTTTTACACGCTCAACATTTGCTCCGGGTTTATCGATCTTGTTGATCGCAACAATGATCTCAACTCCGGCAGCTTTCGCGTGATTGATCGCTTCTACGGTCTGAGGCATAACTCCATCGTCTGCCGCTACAACCAGGATGGCAATATCTGTTGAGTTGGCGCCTCTCATACGCATAGCGGTAAATGCCTCATGTCCCGGTGTATCCAGGAATGTGATCTTCTCTCCGTTGATCTCAACCACATAAGCACCAATGTGCTGGGTGATACCGCCGGCCTCACGGTCTGTCACATTTGTATGACGGATGGCGTCAAGAAGAGAAGTCTTTCCATGGTCGACATGACCCATAACGCAGACAACCGGAGGACGTTTCACCATCAGGCTTTCGTCTTCTTCGTCTTCTTTCAGAAGTTCTTCTATTACATCTACGACTTCCTCTTTCTCACAGAGAACGTCGAACTCCATTGCGATTTCTTCCGCAGTATCATAGTCGATCTCCTGGTTCACTGTCACGACCTTGCCCTGAAGGAACAGTTTCTTCACGATCACAGACGGAACAACCTTCATCTTATCAGCCAGCTCTTTAATCGTAAGGACTTCCGGAATCACGATCTGTTTGATCTGCTCTTCCTTCTTTTCCTCTTTCTGCTGTGGTTTCTTCACTTCAGAGGAGGCCTTCTGTTTTCTGCCTTTCTTTGCAGCCTTTTCTTCGAAAGCTTCATCTCTGTATTCTTTCTTCTTATTATCTCTCTCTTTATCTTTCGCCTTATTTCTCTGGCTCTTCTGCTGCTCCATTACAGAGGATCCCAGTGTTTCCCTGTCGTCTCTGCGTGAATCCTGACGACGGTCGCCTCTCGGGCCCTGGCCGCCTCTCTGATCGCGGCCGCCGAAGCGCTGGTCGCGGTCGCGGCCTCCTCTTTCTCCTCTGTTATTGTCAGGCCGTGAAGCTCTGCCCTCGCCCGGGCGTCCTTCGCCGTAGGAACGTCCGCCCTGACGGTCACGATCCTGACGTGCGGGACGTCCGTCTCTTCCTTCACCAGATGGCCGATTTCCCCTCTCTGTTCTGGGATTTCTGCCGTCACCGGCATTTCTCCGCTCTCCGGAAGGTCTTCCGTTCTGAGTGCCTCTGTCAGTGCGCGGCTGTCTGCCTTCTGCAGAACGATTCTCACCTGCCATCTTCTCCGGACGGGAAGCACGGTTCTCGCTTTCTGCTCTCTCTGGACGGGAAGCACGGTTCTCCGCCGAACGTGTTTCTCCTGATGTTCTTTCCGGACGCGGCTGTCTGCCTTCTGCAGAGCGGTTCTCAGCCGAGCTTCTCTCCGGACGCGCCGGGCGTCCTTCTCCGGCTGCTCTTTCCGGACGGGAAGTTCTGCCTTCTCCCTGACGGGCTCCGCCGGATCTGGCCGGCTTCTGTCCCTGGCGGCTGCCCTGGATCCGGCTGCTGTTTCTGGAATTCTGGGGACGGATCACAAAAGCCAGATTTTTCTTCTTTGGCGCCGCTCCCTCTTTTCCATCCTGTTTTTCCTCTGTATTCTTTCCGGCAACATCCGCGTTTTTCCCTGCCCCGTACTGTCTGCGGATCTCGTCTGCAACACTTTCCTCTATCATACCTGTACCGTTTTTGACATCCGCATCCTTTTTCTGCACAATGTCAAGAAGTTCTTTATTGTCCATGCCGAGCTCTTTTGCAAGCTCCTGCACCCTCACTTTCGTCATATCAACTACCTCCTTTATGCAATCAACGTTTCATTTCTCTCTGAATTCCTTCTGCAAATCCTTCGTCCAATATCGCCAGAGATGCACGGAATTCCTTTCCCATTGCATGCCCTAAGGTATCTTTATCTCCGTAAAAGCAAATTGGAACCTGGTAAAATTTACACATATCCCGAAACTTTTTCTTTGTATTTTCTGATGCGTCCGAAGCGACGATCACAAGCTTCGCCCTGCCGGACTTTGTCTCGCTCTCTGTCATTGCCTCCCCGCTGGCGCATCTTCCCGCTTTTGTCGCAAGCCCGATCAGAGATAAGACTTTATCATGTTTCAATTTCGTCCATCTCCTTTTCCAGCTTTTCATATACCTCCGGAGGTATTGCCTGTTTAAAAGATCTCTCAAGTCCTTTATTCTTCACAGCCATCCGGAAACACTCTGTAGACCGGCACAGATAAGCGCCGCGTCCGTTCTTCTTTCCGGTAGCGTCCACAACAAATTCATTTTCTTCCGTTCTCAGTATACGCATCAGCTCTTTTTTCGGTTTCATTTCGCCGCACCCCACGCATTTCCGCATGGGGATCTTCTTCTTTACCGCCAAATATTTCACTCCTTCAGCTGTTTACTCTTTATCCGTCTCAATGAATTCTATCTCTTCGGCGTCATCCTGAGGAGATTCTCCATTCTCCCCGTCATCTGCATGGGTATCCTCTTCGTACGCGCCGTCGGCATAACCGTCTTCATATGTTTCATTGTCGTAAGCGTCGTCGTATCCATCCTCATCATAGGACTCGTCAAAGTCTCCTGTATATCCTTCCTCTTCCGTCAGGCCCATCTGCTCCATATAATTCTCCGGAAGATCGCCGGACTCGATCGCCTGCGTCTCACTCTTGATATCAATCTTATATCCGGTAAGACGGGCTGCCAGCCTTGCGTTCTGTCCTTCCTTTCCGATGGCAAGGGAGAGCTGGTAATCCGGTACGATCACGTTGGCAATCTTCTCCTCCGGATCAGCCATAACGGAAATCACCTTCGCCGGGCTGAGAGCATTCTCAATCAGAAGCGCCGGGTTCTCATCCCAGTTGATGATATCGATCTTCTCTCCACGGAGCTCATTGACAACAGCGTTGACTCTCGCTCCATTCATTCCGACACAGGCGCCTACCGGATCCACATTGGGATCATTGGACCAGACAGCCATCTTCGTTCTGGATCCCGCCTCACGGGCGATGCTCTTAATCTCTACCGTTCCGTCTCTTACCTCTGCCACTTCCGCCTCAAACAGACGCTTCACAAGCTCCGGATGGGTACGTGACACAAGGATCTTCGGTCCCTTCGGCGTGTTCTTCACTTCTACAACGTACAGCTTAATCCGCTCTGTCGGTTTGAACACTTCGCCCTTGACCTGCTCGTTTTCAGTCAGCATCGCATCCGCTCTGCCCAGGTTGATGCTGATATTCTTGCCTACATAACGCTGTACAATACCTGTGACAATATCCTTTTCTTTCTCAAAATACTGATCAAAGACTACTTTTCTCTCTTCTTCTCTGATTTTCTGCAGGATCAGGTTCTTTGCGTTCTGCGTTGCGATCCGTCCGAATTCCTTGGAGTGTACCGGCACCTGCGCGATGTCTCCCAGGTGCAGGGAAGAGTCCAGTTTTTCCGCATCTTCCAGACTGATCTCCAGAGCCGGATCCATCACTTCCTCAACCACTTCTTTTTCTGCATAAACAGCATAATCGCATGTTTCCCGGTTCATGATCACTTTGATATTTTCTGCCGTACCGAAATGGTTCTTACATGCGCTGAGAAGGGAATTTTCAATAGCGTCCATCATGACATCCTTGCTTATATTTTTTTCTTTTTCAAGAATGTTCAGCGCTTCCATTAATTCTGTGTTCATTATTATTTCCTCCTAAATTAAATTAAAGATATAAATCGTGATTCTTCTTTTCGAAAACCCCAGCAGCTCAGCCGCGCCATTCGTAAAACCGCACTTCGTGCTGATCGTGGCCTGAGCTGTTGCTAGAAATCAAGGGCAAGACGGATCAGGGCAATATCTTCCAGATTGAATGTCTGCTTCTCCCCGTCCTCATATGCGATCGTCACCGAGGCGCCGTCATAGCTGTCCAGGATACCGGTAAATTCCTTCTGTCTGTCTATGGCACGATATGTTCGTATCTCTACTTCTTCTCCGATGTTCCGCCTGAAGTCTTTCTCTTTCTTCAGCGGTCTTCCCAGTCCAGGCGAACTCACTTCGAACACGTAGGAATCTTCAATATAATCCTTCTCATCAAGAATATCTGAAAATCTTCTGCTGACCACCTCGCAGTCATCCACAGTGATCCCGCCGGGTTTATCGATATAAGCCCGCAGATACCAGGTGCCGCCTTCTTTTACATATTCCACATCTACAAGCTCGAAGCCATACTCTGTTACGATGGGCTCCAGGAGCTCTTCCGTCATCTTTTCATACTCTTCTCTTCTGGACACGCTAAACTCCCTTTCTGTATCTGATTCTTCGCATAAGGATATTCCTTTTCAGCAAAGAAGAGTGAACTTTCGTCCACTCTTCTGCCGGAAACCTTATGTAACTAAAAAAACTTTAACACCTTTTTCCATAGAAATCAAGACCTTTTTTGTTAAAAGTACGCTATCTTCCCATTTCAGCGGTTTTTCGTTCCTGCGCCGTCCCTTTTCGCCAACTTCAGTCTGTTCAGTGTCACTTCTTTCTCTCCAAACGGAACTTTCGTCTCTGTTCCTTCTTCGAACAGCCATACATTTTCAAGCTCGTCCTTCTTCTGCAGACGGATGCCACGCACACCTACGGCAGCTTTTTTCTTGACCGGGACCTCGGAAGCCGGGAACCTGAGGAAGTATCCGTTCCGTGTCTGAAGGACCACATTCTGGTTCTCATTGATCACTTTCACGCTGACCAGGTGATCTCCCTCCTGCAGTTTCGTCGCCGCGATGGTCCTCTTCGATACCTGGAACTCGGATCCGTCCACTTTCTTCACCATACCCTGGGCCGTGGCGAAAAGCAGCCTTGCAAACCGCATCTGCTCCGAGTCGAAGACCATGATGATCTGCTCTTCACTGCTGGAGTAGTTGCTTACATTATCAATGGGGGTTCCCTTATCCCGGAACCGCCCGTAAGGAAGATCCATCACTTTCACCTGATGCATCCGTCCGGTGTCTGTAAAGAGACAGAGCTTTCCTGTGTTCATGCAGTGGACGACATACCGGTTCTCACTGTCGGCCGCCTCCCTGTTTCTCTCATAGACGGAAGGATCCACAGTTTTGGCATAGCCGAACCGGTCCATCAGGAAGACGACTTCCTGCTCCTCCACCTTCTTTTCTTCAAACACAGCCGCTTCTGCATTTTCAATAACCGTTCTCCGCTTCCGCGCATATTCCTTCTTAATGGCATCCAGATCATCCGTGATCACTCCCGCCATGGAATCATAGTTATTCAGAATATCTTCATAGCGGGCGATGTTTTTCAGTGTCTGCTCGTGTTCTTTCTGAAGAGCTTCGATCTCCAGTCCGATGAGGCGGTACAGCCGCATTTCCAGGATAGCCGTAGCCTGCCGTTCTGTAAAACGGAGCATGGCAGCCATCTTTTTGGAAATAGAAGACTTGAATCGGATGTTATCTGTCACACCGTTTACGAGACAGGCCCTTGCATCTTTTACGGACTGGCTTCCTCTCAGGATCTCGATGATCAGGTCGATCACGTCGCACGCCTTGATCAGCCCCTCCTGGATCTCGCTTTTTTCCTTCTCCTTCTCCAGAAGCGTCGTATACTTCCTTGTAGCCAGCTCAAACTGGAAGTCCACATGGTGCTCGATGATCTTCTTGAGCCCCAGAGTCTCCGGACGACCGTCCGCCACTGCCAGCATGTTTACCCCGAAAGTATCCTCCAGACGCGTCTTCTTGTAGAGCATGTTCTTCAGATTCTCAGCGTCCGCTCCCCTCTTAAGCTCCAGTACGATCCGGATGCCCTCTTTGGAGGACTGGTTGGAAATGTCAACGATATCCGTTGTCTTCTTAGACTCTACCAGACCTGCCACATCGTTCAGGAACTTTCCGATACCGGATCCGATCATGGTGTAGGGGATCTCGGTGATCACGAGCTGTTTCTTACCGCCTTTCAGCTCCTCTACTTCTACCTTTCCGCGGATCTTGATCTTGCCCTGTCCGGTCTCATAGATCTCCGGCAGGTCGTCTTTGTTCACCACGATCCCGCCGGTCGGGAAGTCCGGACCTTTCACATATTTCATCAGCTGCTTTGTAGTGATGTCATTGTTCTTCATGTATGCCTTGACCGCATCAATTACTTCGCCCAGATTGTGGGTGGGGATGCTTGTCGCCATTCCTACTGCGATACCTTCGGCTCCGTTTACAAGAAGATTCGGCACACGCATGGGAAGGACCTGTGGTTCCTTCTCCGTCTCATCGAAGTTTGGCCCAAATTCAATGACATTCTTGTCCAGATCGGCCAGGCACACCTCCTGGGTAAATTTGGTCAGTCTGGCTTCCGTATAACGCATGGCGGCAGCGCCGTCCCCCTCGATGGATCCGAAGTTTCCGTGGCCGTCTACCAGTACCATTCCCTTTTTGAAGTCCTGTGCCATGACAACCAGGGCTTCATAGATAGAACTGTCGCCGTGAGGATGATACTTACCCATGGTATCGCCCACGATACGTGCGCATTTTCTGTATGGCCGGTCATAGCGGATCCCCAGTTCATACATATCATACAGGGTACGTCTCTGAACCGGTTTGAGCCCGTCCCTCACATCAGGAAGGGCTCTGGAAATGATAACGCTCATAGCGTAATCGATATATGATTTCTTCATAAGATCCGAATACTCGGTCCTTATGATCTGTGATTCTCCGTTCATTCTTCACCCTCCTCTGTCATATGTCAAGCTCTGCTTCTCGTGCATTTTCATAAATAAATGCCCTTCTCGGCGGAACTTCTGTTCCCATCAGCATTTCCGTCACGCCGGAAGCCATCCTGGCATCCTCGATCTCCACCAGCTTAAGCAGCCGGCGTTCCGGATCCAAAGTGGTCTCCCAGAGCTGTTCCGCATCCATCTCGCCAAGACCTTTGTATCGCTGAAGGGTAAAGGGACCTTTATGTGTCTTCCGATATTCCTCCAGAGCCTTGTCATCGTACAGATATTCCTCTTCGCCGTTCTTCGGCATAGCCTTGTACAGAGGCGGCATGGCGATATAAACATGTCCCTCGTAGATCAATTCCGGCATAAAACGATAGAACAATGTAAGCAGCAGTGTGGAAATGTGCGCGCCGTCCACATCTGCATCGGCCATGATAATGATTTTGTCATAGCGCAGTTTACTGATATCAAAATCATTGCCGTATCCCTCAGAAAAACCGCAGCCAAAAGCATTGATCATCGTCTTGATCTCCGCATTTGCCAGAACTTTGTCAATGCTCGCCTTTTCCACGTTCAGAATCTTCCCGCGGATAGGAAGGATTGCCTGGTAATTCCGGTCTCTTGCAGTCTTCGCCGAGCCGCCGGCCGAATCTCCCTCCACGATAAAAATCTCACACTTCTTTGGATCCCTGCTTTCACAGTTAGCCAGCTTGCCGTTGCTGTCAAAGGAATATTTCTGTTTTGTGAGCAGGTTTGTCTTTGCCTTCTCCTCTGTCTTCCGTATCTTTGCCGCCTTCTCCGCACTGGAGAGCACTGTCTTCAGGGTATCCAGGTTCCGGTCAAAATAGCGGACGATTTCTTCTCCTGTCACCTTTCCTACTGCCTTGGAGGCATCCGGATTATCCAGTTTTGTCTTGGTCTGTCCCTCGAACCGTGGATCCGGATGCTTGATAGAAATAATAGCAGTCATCCCGTTCCGGATATCCGCACCTGTGAAATTGGCGTCTTTTTCCTTCAAAATCCCCAGCTCTCTGGCGTACTGATTCATCACTGTAGTAAATGTCGTCTTAAATCCGGTCAGATGAGTACCGCCCTCCGCATTATAGATATTGTTACAGAATCCCAGCACATTTTCATGAAATTCATTCACATACTGAAACGCGCACTCCACTTCTATACCGTCTGACTCGCCTTTGAAATACACTGGTTCGTGGAGTACTTCTTTCTTCTTGTTCAGATCACGGATAAAGCCGATGATCCCTTCCGGTTCATGATACTCGATATGTTCCGGGGATTCCGGTCTCTTATCGTCAAAAATAATGGTAAGCTCCGGGTTCAGATAAGCCGTCTCATGAAGTCTGCTCTTTACTTCCTCTGCCCGGAACCGAGTCTTCTCGAAAATGGTGTCGTCCGGAAGGAAATTCACCGTGGTGCCTGTCTTCCTTGTCTTCCCGATCTTCGGCAGGAGCCCGTTCTCCAGCTCGATCACCGGGACCCCCTTCTCGTAACGGTCATGGTGAATGTATCCGTCCCGGCTGATCTTCACATCCATATAAGTCGAAAGTGCGTTTACGACAGAAGAACCGACTCCGTGAAGTCCGCCGCTGGTCTTGTACGCTGAATCATCAAATTTGCCTCCTGCGTGAAGGGTAGTGAATACCAGTCTGGCCGCTGAAACGCCTTTCTGGTGCATATCCACCGGGATTCCCCTTCCGTTATCAGAAACTGTAGCCGAGCCGTCTTTTTCCAGTGTAACATGAATCTCCGTACAGTAACCGGCAAGATGCTCGTCCACAGAGTTGTCCACGATCTCATAGATCAGATGGTTCAGTCCCTTGGTAGATACGCTGCCGATATACATACCGGGCCGTTTCCGGACCGCCTCCAGTCCCTCCAGTACCGCGATGCTCCCGGCATCATATGTATTTTTTTCTGCCATTTACATTCTCCCTTTCGGTCTGCAGACAAGCCTTGCAGCCCGCCTGCAGATACTATTTCGTCCTCTATCCTGCGATGGCGCAGAACAATCCAGTAAATACTATATCACCAGTCTTTTTGATTTTCAACGGATTTTTTGGTCTCGGGTTTCCGCGTACGAAAGTTGTTCTTTTCATTTATTCTCCTCCCAAGAGAACTGTACATAATGTATCGGAGAGTACTTCCATGGCGTTCATCATTTCTTCGACGGTGTTGGTCTGGGCGCCGGCTTCTACAAGCAGGGACTTGGGGAGGAGATGCAGATTATAGCGGTAGGCTCTCAGATAAATGTGTCTGGTAAAGCCGGGGTACTTTGCTTCCGAGGCGAGCTGCATCTGAAGGGAGAAGGCGAGATTATCCTGGATGTAGGGATTGTAGAGGTATTCGATATCCCCGTTGGTCCTTGAGCGGCTCAGCCCGTTGAAGTACATGATCTTGGCAGTGGGCTTCCCGTTGATTTCTGTAACAAGATGGGTCCCGGATGCCACGCCGTCCCGGTGAAGGTCAATGGCGACTTCGATGGTCGGGTTCTCCTTCAATATTTTCTCTACGGCTTCTCCTGCATATTCATAGGCTTTGCTCCGGTCCAGCTTTCCATTGATCTTGTCATAGACACCGGTGTCGTGGATCGTCTCAATTCCTTTTTCATTTAACAGCTGAACAAGATATGTACCCACTCCGACAATACTGGTGGACGAATCCCCCGGCGTGGAATCTGCGAATTCTTCCTGAGAATGGGTATGATAAACAAGGACTTTCGGCCCTTCAGATGAAGAATCAATGGTCATATCTTTTCCGAGCAGTTCGTCTGCGTTCAACTCATCCCTGTTTATCATAGTGGAGCTGTCTACTGTATAAAAATGACTGAGAAGATAGTCAAAATCCCTCAGTTTCTCAATCGACATATCAATTGAAGAAGATACGCGGACCGCCTCCTGATCATCTTCCGGCTGCTCCGATTCATCCGGCTTCCCGATCAGCTTTCCGTTTTCATCTACAGCATTTTCGTCGTTTGCCTGGCTTTCCAGTATCCTGGCGATCGTCTCTTCGTCCTCCATAACCGTCTCATCCACACTGTGATCCTCGACATAACTGATAAGGGGAAGCCATGCCAGTACTTTTTCTCTGATCCATCCAGCCGCATCTTCTGACGGTTTCCGGTTCATATATACAAGCCCCGGCATGTACATTTCTTCCGCACTCCGGAATATCCCGCGCTGCAGCTCATATTCCCATTCTCCTGCAGCTCCCCGGAATCCTGTCCAGATCAATCCTGTCACTGTCAGCACGACGGCTGCCGCCGTTCCTGCACGCATCAGCCATTTTCTTCCTGTCCTGTTCATTTTCCGGCAGTCTTCCCTTTCCTGTGTTCTCCTGCCATTGTATGACGTTTCTGGTCAGGTTATTCCCTTTTTGTAAAAAGCATGTTGACCGCCTCCGAAATGGTATGGCTGATGTGATGGATCATCTCATCCACATCCTTCGGGGTTACAAACATTCCGTTCAGATGAGGCGCGATCAGTTCTTTTATAAACTCCAGCTTTTCTCCTGGACTGTAGGAGCGCAGCGTCTCTCCCACACCTTTCAGTGACTGAGATCCTTCCAGAGCCCGGATAAAGTTCTCCATTGTATCATTTACGATCGTTGCAGCATCGACTACTGTGGGGACTCCAATGCCGATCACAGGCACTCCCAGCGATTCCCGGGTCATGCCGCACCGGTGATTTCCCACTCCGGAGCCGGGATGGATCCCAGTATCCGCAATCTGTACCGTCCGGTTCAGCCGCCTGCTGTTTCTCGCTGCCAGTGCATCTACCGCGATCACGATATCCGGATGAGTCTCGTTTACAATTCCCCTGACGATCTCTGCAGACTCCATTCCAGTCTGCCCGGTCACCCCGGGAACAACAGCGCTTACCAGATTTGCATGATCCATCCCCATAGCATATTTCCCGTACTCTTTTACAATATGCCTGGTTACATGAAGATGGTCTGCCACATAGGGCCCCAATGCGTCCGGCGTCACCTCCCGGTTTCCCAGGCCTACCACCAGAACAGAGATTTCCTCCTTTCTTTCCGGCACATTCTGCTCCACAAGTTCCCGGATATACCGGCACAGCTCACCTGCAACCGTCATCTGGCTTTCCTCGTCCGGCATGGCAAGTCCCGGCGCTTCAAGAGTCAGATACGTTCCCACAGGCTTGCCCATAGCTTTTGCACCGTTCTCCGTCTCGATCCGCACTCTGGTCACCCGGATCTCATTTTCCTCATCATAATGCTCTTCCAGAACTACACCGGATATCTCCACATTGTCCGACTCAAAACGTTCTTTCTCCTCCAGAGCAAGATCCGTTCTCACACTATAATTCCTCAACATGTCTCACCCTCACTTTTCTTACAGGATGACAGTATTTTTTGTAATATTTCTTAAAATATGTATTGACATCCCATTCCGGTTGGCATAAAATGAATGAGTATGTTTCAGAGGGATCGTCCGTGTCCGGGACCGCTGAGACAGGATTTCACATTTGAAAATTTCAAGTATAATTTGGAGGTGTACAGATTGGCTAACATTAAGTCTGCTAAAAAAAGAATTTTAGTAAACGAGACAAAGGCTGCAAGAAATAAAGCGATCAAATCCAGAGTGAAAACAGCTGTTAAAAAAGTAGAGGCTGCAGTTGCTCAGAAGGATGTAGAGGCTGCTAAGGCTGCTCTTCACACAGCGATCGTTGAGGTTTCCAAGGCAGGAAGCAAGGGTGTTTATCACAAGAAGACTGTTTCCAGAAAGATCTCACGTTTATCTAAGGCTGTAGATTCTATCGCTTAATTATATTGCTTATATTATAGAAATGAACATAAAGAGAGATGTCCGTTACCGTCAGACGGACATCTCTCTTTTCCATTTTAAAGCTTAACATATCCGAAACTGTTGACCAGCCCGTCCAGTTTCTTCCCCTCTTTACACATCTGGCACTCATGAGCATTGTATACATGATAATCCGGAAGATCGGAAGAAGTGAAAATAGATTTTACCTCCATGCCGGCCACTCTGGAGATCGCGCTGAATACCGCACAAATCCCGCATACCCTTCCGCCGTAATAGATCACCGACTCAATCGCCTGCATAGTCAGCGTACCCGTTGCCATGGAATCGGTAAGAATCAGCACCTGTTTTCCCTGGATCATTCTCTGATTATTGTCCCGGAAAAGGATCTGTCCGGAGGAATCGAATTCCGGAGTCACAACAGAAATATTATTTCCCGCACTCATGGATATATTGGAACTGTCCGCCAGCTCCTGCGCCATAAAAGCAGCGATCACTTCCGTGTTCTTCATGCACACGATCGTATCTACCATTGTATTGGTCAAGTACTCTGCCGCAAGTGTCTTCGCCGTCTCTCTCGCATTATTGTGTCTGGTCTTCACTGTGGACATATCAATATATGTGTTCACATGTGAATTCTTCGTTGCAAAATGACCGCTCAGCATCTTGATGCGTGCCTTCGGGTTCTTCGTTGACCGAAGATTGACAAATCTTTCATCCATATTCTTCTCTCCTTTCCATTCATCTGTCCGCTCAGGATCAGCCTGGCCGGAACACAGCACGATTCTCCGCTCCGGAGCTTTCCGTCCGCTGTGTTCCTTTTACAGTTATTTTATCATACAGAGAGAAAAAATACAGCAAATTTATTTATTGTCTTTCAGCGAAGGCCAGACCGTAATAAGCATGGTCACAAAGCTTGCTGTTCCCCCGATCACATTGGATACAGGCTCAGCCAGAAAGACGCCGTTTGTTCCCAGGCCTCCAATATAAGGGAGCAGAAGCGTCAGAGGAACCACAATGATCACCTTGCGGAACAGAGAAAAGAATACTGCCTGTTTCGGACGGTTCAGAGCTGTATAGGTAGACTGGCCGGCAAACTGCAGCGCCATCATAAATATACCGCAGAAATAAATCCTCATAGCCGGGATCCCCTTCTCTATCAGCTCAGCCTCCTGGGTAAACAGTCTCATGAAGAATGCCGGTTCCAGCGTGATCACTGCCCACATCACTCCTGTAAAGACAATACATCCCACCGTCATGAACTTGACAGCAGACTTCACCCGTTTATAGCATTTTGCTCCGTAATTATAGCTGATCACCGGCTGAGACCCGGATGTAAGACCGGTAACAGGCATGGTAATAATCTCACGGACAGAGTTTACAACTGTCATAATTCCCACGTAGATATCCCCGCCCTGTCTGGCAAGGACTGCATTGCATACGATCTGTACAATTCCATTTGTCACTGACATGACAAAGCCTGACGTTCCCAGAAGAGTAATCTCACGTGCCAGCCCCGGATCAAGACGCATAGACTTCCGGGTCAGTTTCAGCAGCACTTTCTTTCCAGTCAGGAACTTCAGTACCCACACTGCGGAAGCGCCCTGGGATATTACTGTAGCAATCGCAGCTCCCCTTACTCCCATATTCATTCCGAAGATAAGGACCGGATCCAGAATAATATTAAGCACGGCTCCCAGAAGTACTGTCAGCATCCCCATTCTTCCGAATCCCTGGGCATTGATAAAATTGTTCATTCCCAGGCTTGTCATGACAAACAAAGTGCCGCACAGATAAATAGATATGTATTGATCTGCATAGGGATACGTGGCGTCACTGGCGCCGAAAAGAAACAGGATCGGCCGCCGGAAAGCCAGACAGAGTATCATAAGGATCACGCCAGCAGCCAGCAGCATGGTAAATGAATTTCCCATAACTTTCCGGGCTCGCTCCTCCTCATGTCCGCCCCTGGCAATGGAACACAGCGGCGCTCCGCCCATGCCGAACAGATTGGAAAAAGCCGTGATCACCGTAATGATGGGAAGGGCAAGCCCCACCCCGGTCAGCGCATCCGCAGACACATGGGGAATATGACCGATATAAATCCGGTCAACCACACTGTAGAGGACATTAATCAGCTGGGCAAGGGTCATGGGAAGAGCCAGGCTTAAAATATTCCGGGCAATACTGCCCTTACTAAAATCGTTATCCGGTGTTTTTTCCGCAGACCTCTGCAAAAAATCACTCCTTCCTTTTTTCTGTCTGTTATACCATACAACTCACGCAGTTCGCCGTATCAATCAGCCCGGGACTGCGTCCCTCGCTGTCTCCGCTTCGCTTCCGGTCGTATCGCGCAAAAAGAATACACACCCATCTGATGAAATGGCTGTGTATTCTTTCTTGTCTGTATCTATCAACGAATCGTATACAAAGATTATTAGTTGTTGATCAGTTTGTCCTCATCACTCCAGCTGTAAAGCTTTCTGATCTCCTCGCCGACTTTCTCTGACGGATGCTCAGCAGCAAGCTTTCTCATAGCACGGAAGTGAGCCTGTCCGCCTGCCTCTGACATGTCAAGCAGGAAGTCTTTTGCAAATGTTCCATCCTGGATATCGGAAAGGATCTTCTTCATCGCTTTCTTTGTATCCTCTGTGATGATCTTCGGTCCTGTAATATAATCTCCGTACTCAGCTGTATTGGAGATGGAGTATCTCATTCCTGAGAATCCGGACTGATAAATCAGGTCGACGATCAGCTTCATCTCGTGGATACACTCGAAGTAAGCGTTTCTCGGATCATATCCTGCCTCAACCAGAGTCTCAAATCCTGCCTGCATCAGGGCACAAACACCGCCGCAGAGAACTGCCTGCTCACCGAAGAGGTCTGTCTCTGTCTCTGTACGGAATGTTGTCTCAAGGATACCAGCTCTGGCGCCGCCGATAGCAAGTCCGTAAGCCAGTGCCATATCAAGAGCTTTTCCTGTGTAATCCTGCTCTACAGCAACAAGACAGGGAGTTCCTTTTCCAGCCTGATACTCGCTTCTTACTGTGTGTCCCGGAGCCTTCGGTGCGATCATAGTAACGTCTACGTTTGCAGGCGGTACGATCTGTCCGAAATGAATGTTGAATCCATGAGCGAACATCAACATATTGCCCTCCTCAAGATTCGGCTCGATATCGTTTTTGTATAATGCAGCCTGTTTTTCGTCATTGATCAGAATCATGATGATATCAGCTCTTTTAGCCGCCTCTGCTGAGGTATACACTTCAAATCCCTGTGCCTCTGCCTTTGCCCAGGACTTGCTTCCCTCATAAAGTCCAATGATAACATTGCATCCGGACTCTCTCAGGTTCAGTGCATGTGCGTGTCCCTGGCTGCCGTAGCCGATAATCGCAATTGTTTTTCCTTCAAGAAGTGAAAGGTTACAATCTTCCTGATAATAAATTTTTGCTGCCATTTTGCATTCCTCCTAAAAATTAGTTCCGCCGGAAAATCCGGTGTATATTCTATAGTGAAAGGTAAACCCTCTTACTAACAAATAAATAAGACCGCAGAACCATTCAGATATTAAAGGTATGTAACATCCTTGCTTCCGCGGGAAAGTCCTGTGATGCCCGTGCGGGCCAGCTCCAGGATCTCATATCCCTTCAACAGATTCAGAAAAGCGTCCAGCTTGCTCTGAGTACCCGTCAGCTCGATGATCAGGGAATCCTCCTCCACGTCAACGATCTTTGCCCTGAAAATATCAGCTACTGAGATCACCTCGCCTCTCTGTGCGGCATTCGCTCTCAGCTTGACCATGATCAGCTCTCTGTAAACGGACTCATCATCTTTCAAAAGCTTGATATCTACAACATCTTCCAACTTGCGTACCTGCTTCTCAATCTGCGAAAGAATCAGCTCGTCACCAGATGAAACTACCGTAATCCTAGTATATCTGGGATCTGCAGTCATACCGGCAGTGATACTGTCGATGCTGTATCCTCTTCGGCTGAACAGACCGGCAATACGGCTCAGCACACCTGGATTATTATCTACCAGCAGTGAATATACCTGTCTTCTCATTTTTCTCCTCTTTCTCTTTTACGATTTCTCTCTGCCTTTTCTGTTTTTAGAAAAAACAGAGTGCGTTCTGTTTTCTATAATATTATCAACTATCTCGTCCTTTGTCAAGACAAACTTCGCTGTTCTTCAACTCTTTTTTTCATTCAGGGCTTCGATCTGTTCTGCAAGATCGTTGAGATAAATCCATCTCTCCGTCTTTTCTTCCAGCATAGCCTCTGTCTGCTCCTGTTCCGCCATTAGTTCACGCAGCTTTACAGAATTGGTTGCATTCGCCTCGATCTGACGCTGAATACCAGCTATCTTTTCCTCCAAAGCGGCAATCTCATTGTCTATGGTCTCATATTCCCTCTGCTCTTTATAAGAGAACTTCAGCTTCTCCGTCCGATTCTGCTTCCAGCTCCTTTTTGAATCTGTCTTTGTTCCGGCATCATGCCTTTCATCCGCTCCGATCGTTTTCTGTTTATCCTCTGTTTTTACTTCACTATTTCCGCTGCTGCCATCCCTTCTGCGTTTTCTGGCCTCCAGATAGTCTGTGTACCCGCCTTCATACTGAACAGCATGGCCTTTCCCATCCAGTTCGAAGATACGGTCTGCCATATTGTCGAGAAAATATCTGTCATGGGATACCGCAATGACAATCCCGGAAAAAGAGTTCAGATAATCCTCCAGTATGGTCAGGGTGGGGATATCCAGATTGTTTCCCGGTTCATCAAAGAGTAGCACATTGGCGTTCTCCGCCAGTACGCCAAGCAGATATAATCTGCGTTTTTCTCCCCCGGACAGCTTACCGATAGGCGCATACTGCATATCCGGCGTGAACAGAAAACGTTCCAGCAGCTGGGACGCACTGATCCGGCCATCCTTCGTGGTAATATACTCCGCGATATCCTTCACATAATCAATCACTCTCTGCTTCTCATCCATTCCCTGCTCTTCCTGAGCAAAATAGCCGATCTTAACTGTTTCCCCGATCTGAATCTCCCCGGAGTCCGGCTTCACCAGCCCGGCGATCATCTTGATAAGCGTAGACTTCCCACAGCCGTTCGATCCGATAATCCCCAGTCTCTGATTTCTCAACACAATATAGCTGAAATCCTCCAGGATTTTTTTCTCTCCATAGCTTTTGCTGACATGATGGAACTCTATGGTCTTCTTTCCCATCCTGGTCTCCACGGAATCCAGTTCCACTGTCTGATCCCTTACCGGAGCCTTGCCGTTCTTAAGCGCCTCCAGTCTTTCCAGGCGTGCTCTCTGTTTCGTAGAACGTGCCCTGCATCCCCTCTTTGCCCACTCAAGCTCCATCCGCAGCACACTCTGCCGTTTCCGTTCAGAGGCAAGTTCCATCTCCTCACGCGCAGCTTTTAATTCCAGGAAACCGGAATAGTCCGCGTCATATCCATACATCTTCCCATGGCTGATCTCCATGATCCTGCCGCACACCCGGTCGAGGAAATACCTGTCATGAGTCACCATGACAAGAGTCCCTCTGTATGCTCTCAGGTATTCTTCCAGCCAGCTGATCATTTCCCCGTCCAGATGGTTGGTCGGCTCATCCATCAGCAGAACGTCAAAATCCGCCGCCAGGACTTTTGCCAGCACCACTCTCCTTTTCTGTCCGCCGGAAAGGTGTCCTATTTTCTGGTCATAGTCAGTAATCCCAAGCTCTGTCAGATTGCTCTCTACCTGCCAGGCCTCCACGTCCGTTCCGTCAAATGCCCAGGAACGGACGTCCTTCTCCTCCGGCAGATCCGGATTCTGAGGCAGATATGCCAGCTTCAGTCCGTTCTGCCGGATGATCTGCCCGCTGTCCGGATTCTCTGCTCCGGCGATCATCTTCAAAACCGTGGACTTTCCCGCACCGTTAATTCCGACGATTCCGATCTTGTCTCCCTGCTGAATACCAAAAGAGGCATCGTCAAAGACGATCTTCTCCCCGTAAATTTTGCTGATATGTTCAATATTGATTATATTCATCCGAAAATCCTGCTTTCTTATTATGTAGTTCCATTCCTATCATGAAGCAGTTTTTATTCTATCAGATGTTCCGATAGACTTTCCGTCAGAATAAAAACTGCCGGGAACTCCAGATTGTTCCCGACATCCATCTTAACACATCACCTTTATTTTTACTACAGATTTTAACCCTGTGCGGCCACTCTTTTCCTTCTTCGTTCAAATACAAACCGGTTCACCAAAACCACGCCAAGACTCATTATAAGCAGGAAATAGAAGTTCAGTCCTCTGCTCACCAGCATGGATGGAATCAGATATGCCCCGGTAAACACCTGAGAAAACACGGCCTGGTACATCAGTTCTGTAATCCCCTGAGCCCCCGGCAGAGGGAGCATATCTACAGCAATGTATACTGCCGCCTGAAGCAGGATCACTTTCATTGCCCCGGCTCCTTCCAGACCAAATCCAAGATAGACCATATAAGTAAGCACGAACAGACTGCACCTCTGAAAAAATGTAACAACTACAACGCCCGCAAGTCTTCCCTTGTGTCTGGTCAGCCATGTGACTGCCTGCTGATAGCTGTCAATAAATCCATGCAGTTTCTCCTCTCTCTTTGCAGACGGCTTCCATATCTTCATACGAATCAGAAGCCGTTCGAAAAACTGTGCGATTCTCAGGATCACCTTAGGGAAGAGCATGACCCCCAGGATCAGGATGACAAGAATTACATTCAGCATAAGCCCCAGGATATATAATGGAAAATAGTGATTCAGTTCCTTCCGCAGAGGACCGTTCCAGAAGATCAGGATGCCAAAGCCCATTACAACCAGAACAAATTTATATACCACCGCCACTGTCATCAAAACAACCGTACTGTCCGATACCCGGTTTCCGTCCTTATTCATGTAATACAGCTGTACCGGCTGTCCGCCTGTAGCCGAAGGGGTGATCCCGGAATAGAAAAAGCCGATAAATGAATACTGAAAGCAGCGGATAAGGCTGTTTTTCTTGTCCCGCATGGCATTAAGCAGATACCAGATCATAAATCCTTCCGCACAGACATAGAAAACCGCAAGGAGAACGGAGGGAATCAGATACAGGGGAGACATCTGTCCGACTGCTCTCATGATTTCTCCCAGATCCCGGCCGCTGAACAGAGCATAAAATGTCAGAAACATGACCAGCAGAAACAGGGCTATTTCCAGGACTCTTTTCTTCACACTCATAATTTGTACCTCGGTATATTTCTATATGCATTTCCCGCATAGGCAGGACGGGCAAAGGGGAACGCAGGTACAGGTCCGTAAACGTATCCTCTGCCATCAGACTCAACCAGATCTTTCAGGCTTCCCTCAAACAGGATCCGTTTCCCTTTATATTCCATAAAGTCTTTCGGTGTAACAAGGGAAAAATGTTTTCCCCAGGAACAGACGCCTGCCTCCTCCAGAAGTCTGGCAGTAAAAGACGAACATGTATAATGGTTCTTCTGGTAAAAGGGGATATTCAGGAGCAGAAACGGCAGTCCCAGGATTGTATAATGGTAACGGAACCGCTTTTTCATTGTTTCTCTTAGCTGTGTCTGAATATAAGCCTTCTGTTCCTCTGTGCATTCTATACTGCATACCATGTAGTCTGCGCCTGGAAAAGCCCGGAGGATCTTCCTCTTATCTTCCTTCTCAAACCCTGCGATCAGCGGAACAGAAGGATGCCTTCGTCCGATACTGTAGGCTTCCTCAAGCTCCGGATCCATGGCCACTGCTACATGGATATATTTCTGTTTCAGAACCATCCGGATCACACTGGCGAACAGCCCTGGCGTATCCGCAAAAGCTATGTATATCTGTGCCATTCTCGTAACCTCCATCCTGTGTGCTTTTCTACTGGAACTGATATATCCGCTTTGCGAAACGGTATCCTCCCACTGTGATCCTGCCTCCCAGCCGGCCCGGGAGATAGGTCAGGCCGCTCAGCGTAGAACAGCGGAGTCTGTAGTACAGCCCCTTATCGTACTCTCTGATCCGGTTCCACATATCCTTTCTCTTCCGAACCGCTTCCGATGTCTGGATCAGCAGCAAATGAATCGAAGAAATTGACAGCATAATAGAAATATTTCTCGTCATATATGACGCCAGTTTCGGATAACGTTTCTTTACTTCATGAAGATCTACACTTCTTGCCACCATATCTGTCACCCGAATCTGCTGATCGATCCGTTTCATCAAGACTTTTTCATTTACAGACTGATCATTCCTTCCAAGATAGTAATGATAGAGATCGATATCCATATAGTACAGACGCTCCGCAAATGGAAGGGGCTGATAGGAAAACAGATTATCCACATAGAAAGTATGTTCCGGAAGCCGCACTCCGGACTTTCTCAGCACCTCTGTTCGGAACATCAGAGAATGCATGATCAGGTACTGGGAAGGATGAAAGCGTCCGATGGTATTCCAGTCACACATCCTGCGATCCGGAAATACATTTCTGTAATCCATGACTCTTTTCCTTCCCTCGTCCAGATGATCATATACATAATTACAGATAAACAAATCCGGAGCTTTTTCATATACATCTCTTCCTGCTCCAAAAAATTCTTTTATTTTAGAAAGAAGCATAAGATAGGCATCCCGGTCCAGCCAGTCATCAGAATCCACAACTTTGTAATAGATTCCCCTCGCAAGCTCCAAACCTTTATTTACTCCTGATCCATGCCCTCCGTTCTTCTTGTGGACTACCCGGATAATATCCGGATAAGTCAGCTCATAAGAATCTGCTATTGCCGCTGTTCTATCCGTGGACCCGTCATCGATCAGGATGATCTCCACATCCTTTCCTCCTGCCAGCAGGGAATCCACGCAGCGTCTCATATAACTTTCTGAATTGTAGCATGGAACTGCAAATGTAATGTATTTCATACTTAACTTCCTCTCTTTTTCTCTTCCTCTACAGACAACTTGTTTTCCGTATGTATGATTTTCTTTTACTTGCTTCATTGTATCTGCCTGTTCTTAAGAATACGGGAAGAGATTTCTTAAGAAATTACAAAGAATTTTTAATAAAACGGTAAAAGTCTTCACAAATCATATCCCGTTGATCCGGGATAGAATCCTGTCAGCTGCAGACCAGATCCCGGACAGAAAGAGCATAATTCCGCCAACGGGTATCACAATCAGAACAATTACGGTCAGCGCTGCCCATCCTGCCGGCGTACCGTAACGGCTTCTCTTCTTTTTTCCTTTTTTCTCCATTTTCTCTATTTCAGAATGTTCCATCCCGCTCTGCCTCCTGTATTATTACGAGCTTTATTCATCTGCTTATGTGACGATTATATTCTAGCATTCCTGTGAATTATGCCGCCATTCATTCAACTTACATTTCTCACTGCAGTCCTTACAGTTTTGTAATATCTGATAAATCTTTTTATTCTCGTACTTTACACGTTTTTGTGTTTGTTCGAATTGTCTAAATTTTTCGTAAAATACTAAGATTTACTTGAGAATAGAGAAAAAACGTTGTAACATAAGGAGACATTTATGACAGAAAGCAGGTGGTCCATATGGATTCGAAAAAAGATTTTTCCGACATATTTGACGACAATTTTGAAGTAACATATGAAGAAACACCGGACTTCTCACCGGATACAGCAGATGATACCATCAAGATACCGGATACCGGCCGTAGCCGTACTGCCGATGATTCTGATCTTTATTACGAAGAGGATGAGGATCTCTATGATGAGGATGAGGATTTTTACGGAGATGACTCTGAAGAGGCTCTGGATGACTACAACGATGATTATGACGATGACAGCAGCAGACGGAACCGGCACAGAAAAGACTCTGGCAGCTACGACAGTTCTTCCGATCGCCGTTCATCCAGAAACGGGAACAGCAGAAAACGCCGCGGCGGTGTTCCACTTGCCGCACCGATACAGAAAGGCGGCAAAGCCATATCCCGCCTGACCGGTTTTCTGGTACGGCAGCTGACAATGATCCTTATAATCGTCACAGCTATATACGTCACATACACATTCTGGCGGGCCAGTCCGCCATATGGCGATATTATAGAATCATTTCAGCAGAAAACGATAACCCAGACACTTGCATCATACCTCAGCTGCGTCATCATTTTCCTCCTGTTTGAGTTCATATCCCTCCTCTGGGCTATGACAAGAACCAGAGTCCACAATGGTCTGGACAGTTGGAAAGAGGACTCCGGAAGGGGGCTGACCTCATTTATCATAGTATTTGCATTTTCTTACGTCTGCTTCCTTTTCAGCGGACTTGTCCCTGAGTCTCCGGACGCTGTATACGGCATAAAAGGAGCCATGGAAGTCTACGGCTCCATGCACAATGTACTGTTGGGACTGTGTGCGGCAGGTGTCATCTCCTGTCTGATCAGGAAATATAAGCCATATTGATATCACAGGACTCAGAAAACGGCGGGAAAAAGTATCTGTCACTTTTCCCCGCCGTTTTCTGAGTTTTTCTATTATGGTTTTTCAATCTTCATTTTCACCAGATCATCCGCATATTTTCTCAGATTACTGCGATAACTGATCCCTTTATATCTTTTGATCTGCCGTTCTGTTCTTCCCATCTGTTCCGCCACCTGAGATGGCCCGGCTCCATATGCGAACAAATTGAACGCACAGCTGTTTCTGACACTTTCGGCACTATAACTCTGAATTCCGGCTTTCATGCAGTATTTTTTCATCATACGGCTAATATACATTCCGTTAAGTCTTCTTCCGCTTCGGTTATAGAAAAGACTGGGATGTACATCCCTGTGTTCCATATATGAAGCCAGTATCTGCCAGGCATCTTCAGGTATTTTACAAAGCTCTGCCCTTCCCTTTACAGATGCATAGATACCATCGTCATATCTTATAAAGTCTTCTTCCCCGTTAAGACTTATTATTTCAGTGGTAGACAGGCCTGCCCGATACATAAGAGTAAGGATCGCATAAGACATCAGATTAACAGATGCCGCCTGCAGCAGCGCGTCCATATCTTCTACCGGAATGGAGCGGGCCAGACGGCTTTCCTTTACCATTCCCTTGAGATAGGGCTGAAAATAGTCTTCATATCCTTGCTTCTCTGCCGTCCCTGATCCGGCACAAAACATGGAAAATGAATGAAGCTCCCGGAATTTTTTTGTCATGGTCAACGGAGTTATTTTTCCCTGTTCAACTCGTTCAGATAAATATGCATAATACCGTCCGACATCTTCCGCTTCCGTATCCGAAAAAACTTTTTCCGTAAATCGGCAGAATTCCTGAATATCCGACCAATAAGATGCCTCTGTTGTACTGCTTTTAAACCGGCTTCGAAATAAATTCCACAATTGGTTATTGACAAATTCCGGTTCAGCGTTTTGGCTCATATGTTGGCCCTCCTCCTGTTGTTCAATCCAATCCAGCAAAATGTTATTAGTATTACTCATACTATAACATTTTGGAAGAAACAAAACAAGAGCGGGAATATCTAAATTCCCACTCTCACTGATTCCTTCGTATTTTATCCAGGAAATTACATTCCAAGCTTCTCGGCAAAATCTGCCATTGCCTCGGAAATCTTGATCTGCTGCGGACAGACTGCCTCGCAACTGCGACATCCGATACATGCGCTGGGTTTCTTGTCATCCGGATAAGAAGCCAGCGCCATTGGGGCGATAAAGCCGCCGTCCGTAAAGCAATGCTCATTATACAGCTTCAACAGTTCAGGAATGTCAAGTCCCTGCGGACAATGGCTGACACAATAATGACATGCAGTACAGGGCAGCGTCTTCTTTCCAAGCATGCTGTCAGCAATCTCCATAAGCGTCTTCATCTCCGCCTCATTCAGCGGTTTGTCCTCTTCATATGTACGGATATTTTCCTTCAGCTGCTCCATATTAGACATACCGGAAAGTACCATCTTTACCTCTGGTATAGACTGCAGGAAACGGAACGCCCATGCAGGAACTGCCTCATCTGGGCGGAGAGCCTTCAGTTTTGCTTCATTTTCGTCAGCAAGAGATGCAAGTTTTCCTCCCCTAAGTGGCTCCATCACCCATACCGGAATATTATATTCTTTCAGTAAATCTACTTTTTTCTTTCCATCCTGGAATGTCCAGTCCAGATAATTCAGCTGAAGCTGACAGAACTCCATGTCCTTTCCATATGCTTCAAGGAACCTCTTGATCACGTCATAGCTTCCATGTGCAGAAAATCCAAGATGGCGGATCCGCCCGTTTTTCTTCTGCTCCATAAGATAGTCATAGATTCCGTATTTCTTATCCAGATATGCGTCAATATTCATCTCACAAACGTTATGGAACAGATAAAAATCAAAATAATCCACCTTACATTTCTTCAGCTGTTCCTCAAATATTTCTTCCACTTTATCCATATTTGCCAGGTCATATCCCGGAAATTTGGTTGTGAGATAGAAACTTTCTCTCGGGTAGGAAGACAGAGCATTTCCCATAACAATCTCTGACTGTCCGCCATGATATCCCCATGCAGTGTCATAATAATTGATGCCGTGTTCCATCGCATAGGCAACCATCTCTTCCGCGGCCTTTACGTCAATCTTGGAATCATCGCCGTCAATAACCGGAAGCCGCATAGCTCCCATCCCCAGTCCCGAAAGTTTCAGATCTTGAAAATCTCTGTAAATCATATCAAGTACTCCTTTCATCTCATGTTACCATACATCTGTATCCAGGTCAGTGTACTGTAGATATTATCCCTGCGTATATATTATATCTTCAACATTCTGATCTGTCCAATACCTGTCATTTATACAGTGATATTCCTTTTTTCTATAATACGCCTTAAAAAGCCGTCTCGGACAGTTACGGCCATGCCCCGTTATCTTATAAAATTTGTCTGGTTAAAAGGCTCTTGCTCCGGCAGTCCATACTGCTCTTTTCCAAGGGCAATGCTCTTCATGAGAAATGTCATATTCCTTGCAAGAGTTCTCATCGTCTGCAGACCTTCTCCATCCTGTTCTGCTTCTCCCGGTACTTGTCCATGGATACTGTTCCAGTACTGGCTGGATGCCACAGGCATACCGCATATTGTAAAATATTTGTTCAGTTCGTCAAATGTAGCAGAAAGTCCGCCTCTTCTTGCCGCCACTACACTTGCCCCCACTTTCATCGTCTTATCGAACGGCGTACTGTAAAAGAGCCGGTCCAGGAAAGCTATCAGTGTCGCATTGGCTGAAGCATAGTATACAGGACTTGCCACCACAAGGCCGTCTGCCTCCTCAAACTTTGGTGCAGTCTGGTTCACAATATCATCAAAGACACATTTTCCCTTCTGACTGCAGGAATAACAGGCAATACATCCTCTGACAGGTTTATTGCCCACATGCACAATCTCAGTCTCCACACCTTCCGCATGAAAAATCTTCTCCATCTCACGGAGGGCAATATAGGTGTTTCCATTCCCATGAGGGCTCCCATTGATCATCAATACTTTCATCTTAGCAATACCTCCTAGCTATAAAAGATATGCCCTCTTTTCGTTGCGTAAAAGAGGGCACACTTTTATTATAAAACCTGTTATATGGTCTGTGTCAAGTCATTTAAAAAGCTCTTATAAATATCTTCTCATCCTCGCGGAATGTATATCAGATATCAAGTTCCGGCGGTTCATCCAGATGCTCCGGAACATATTTCCCGTTTTTCTTTCTCTGTCTCACACACTCTGTCAGCAGATATTCAATCTGACCGTTGACAGAGCGAAAGTCGTCCTCTGCCCAGGCTGCTATGGCATCATACAGCTTTGCGGAGAGTCTGAGTGGAATCTGTTTTTTCTTATCAGCCATCAATACAGACTGCCTGAGTTTACAACCGGCTGGGCATCCCTGTTTCCGCAGAGTACAACTAGCAGATTAGATACCATGGCAGCCTTTCTTTCTTCATCCAGTTCCACAACACCCTTTTCATTCAGACGTTCCAATGCCATCTCTACCATGCCTACCGCGCCGTCTACAATAGTTTTCCGTGCATCCACCACTGCTGACGCCTGCTGTCTCTGAAGCATGACTGCTGCAATCTCCGGTGCATATGCAAGATAAGTGATACGTGCCTCGATGATCTCCAGACCAGCCTCTTCCACTCTCTCCTGAATCTCGTTCCGGATCCGTTCAGCTACGATTTCACTGGATCCTCTCAGGCTGCCTTCATCTGCAATGCCGTCGCCCGTGGTGTCCACATCCGGTGCTGTGTCATAAGGATAGATCCTGACAATATTTCTCAGCGCCGCATCACACTGCAGAGAAAGATATTCCTTATAATTGTTCACATTGAACACTGCTTTAGCCGTGTCTGTCACACGCCACATCACTGCGATCCCGATCTCCACCGGATTGCCGAGGCAGTCATTGATCTTCTGACGGTTATTGTTCAGAGTCATGATCTTAAGGGATATCTTCTTCCCTGAAACCCCAGTCTCCGCCTTTGCCGCATTCAGCGCCGCCGAGGAAGCCAGTGCCTTCGAAAAACCGTTGTCTACATCTCCGCTCTGATTCAGATATGTACCCGCTGCAGGGTTTACACTGGTAGAAAAAGGATTTACAAAATAGAATCCCTCATTCTTTAATGTCCCCGTGTATTTTCCAAAGAGCGTCAGCACAAGCGCCTCCTGGGGCTTTAATACTTTCAGCCCGCAGAAAGGGATCCAGCCGATAAACAGCCAGATAATGCTGACCGCCAGTATCACCGGTGTTCCTCCTTCATCCGCCGAAATCGCCCCGAAAACACATCCGGCTATTGCCGCCACATACAGTAATGTAGTAAGGATCAGCACCAACATACCTTTCTTCTTGTTCAGCAGTAACTTTTCCTCCATCTTATTCATCCTCCTTATTCAACAGCATTTTTTTGATATCATTATGATATCATCTTTTATGTAAGAAGTAAAGAGAACTGTTTGTAAAATCAAAGGAACTGCAGAAATTAAGTTGGGTTGATTTTTCTCTTGCGGCCGCAATGTAGGAGGACTGCTGAACCATAAAGAAATAAGACAGGCGGTGCGCTGATATGATTCAGCGACACCGCCTGTTGTTAACCAATATAGGTGTACAAATCATGTACAAACGAAGTAGTATTGATCACTTTTCCATGAATCTGACCCACTTCGAAAAATCCCGAAAATCCGGCATTTCTTAGAACTTGCCAGCCTTAGCAGCTTCTTCTACAGCAACTGCAACAGCAACTGTCATACCAACCATCGGGTTGTTTCCGGCTCCGATCAGACCCATCATCTCAACGTGAGCCGGTACGGAAGAGGATCCTGCAAACTGAGCGTCAGAGTGCATACGTCCCATTGTATCTGTCATACCATAGGAAGCCGGACCTGCTGCCATGTTGTCCGGATGAAGTGTACGTCCTGTACCACCGCCGGAAGCAACGGAGAAGTATTTCTTTCCTGCCTCTACGCATTCTTTCTTATATGTTCCTGCTACCGGATGCTGGAAACGTGTCGGGTTTGTAGAGTTACCTGTGATGGAAACGTCAACGCCCTCTTTCCACATGATAGCAACACCCTCGCGGACATCGTTTGCACCATAGCAGTTAACTTTGGAGCGAAGTCCGTCAGAGTAAGCGGTTCTGGAAACCTCTTTCAGCTCTCCTGTATAGTAGTCATACTCTGTCTGAACATATGTAAATCCATTGATTCTGGAGATGATCTTTGCAGCATCTTTTCCAAGTCCGTTCAGGATAACACGGAGAGGTTTCTTACGAACCTTGTTTGCCTTCTCTGCGATACCGATCGCACCCTCTGCCGCTGCGAAAGACTCGTGTCCTGCCAGGAAGCAGAAGCAGTCTGTGGACTCTTCCAGAAGCATCTTTCCGAGGTTACCATGTCCAAGACCTACTTTACGCTGATCAGCAACAGATCCCGGAATACAGAATGCCTGAAGTCCTTCACCGATTGCTGCAGCCGCGTCTGCTGCTCTTGTGCAGCCTTTCTTGATCGCAATTGCCGCACCTGTGATGTAAGCCCAGCAAGCGTTCTCGAAACAGATCGGCTGGATGCCTTTGATCTGGTTGTAAACGTCCAGTCCGGCATCTTTCGTGATCTTTTCAGCTTCTTCTAATGAAGCGATGCCGTAGCTGTTCAAAACTTCATTGATTTTATCAATTCTTCTTTCATATGATTCAAATAAAGCCATTTATATTTCCTCCTGATTTATTACCTTTAATGAGATTGCCTCGTTCTGAATGGATCATTTAAAAGGATCACTCTTTACGGGGATCGATGATCTTCACTGCATCAGCAACACGGCCATACTGTCCTTTTGCCTTCTCCCAAGCCTCGTTCGGAGTATCGCCTGCTTTGATAAAGTCTGTGAATTTTCCAAGGCTTACAAACTGGTATCCGATGATCTCATCGTTCTCGTCAAGAGCGATACCTGTTACATAACCCTCTGCCATCTCAAGGTAACGGGGACCTTTCGCCAGTGTACCATACATTGTACCAACCTGTGAACGAAGTCCTTTTCCAAGGTCTTCCAGACCTGCACCGATAGCAAGTCCGTCCTCTGAAAACGCACTCTGTGTTCTTCCGTATACGATCTGGAGGAACAGCTCTCTCATTGCCGTATTGATCGCATCACATACAAGGTCTGTGTTCAATGCCTCCAGGATTGTCTTTCCGGGAAGGATCTCAGATGCCATAGCTGCAGAATGTGTCATTCCGGAACATCCGATTGTCTCAACCAGTGCTTCCTGGATCACGCCGTCCTTTACATTCAGGGTCAGTTTACATGCTCCCTGCTGAGGCGCACACCAGCCGATGCCGTGTGTAAAACCGGAAATATCTTTGATCTCCTTTGCTTTTACCCATTTCGCCTCTTCCGGGATCGGAGCCGGTCCGTGATTTGCTCCCTGAGCCACCGGACACATCATTTCTACTTCATGTGAATAAATCATGTTAAAACTCCTTTCAATATGTATGATTTTCTTCGCATATGAAGCATCCATGCCCGCTGCCTGATGCGGGATTCCCGGGATGCCTCATATATGAAATATTCTCTCATAATTTCTTACATTCGTCAATTCCTACTTTGACAAAAATATGCCAATCCTGACATACGATTCCTGCTATTTTTTTGACTTCAGCCTGATTTTTGGCAAGATGTACCGCAAATCCGGATATCTTGTCAAATCTCTCCGCCATTTTCACCCTTTTTGAGCATTATGTCCAAAGCAAGTCAGGCAGTCTCACCGATTCAGCATCTCTATGAGCAGTTCAAGAGCAGCCTCCACTGTATGGAGACGGTTTTCCATCCTGCTGCCCTGGAATCTGCATTCCTTTACCTCGGTTTTTCCGTTCACATAGCAGCCCACGTAGACAAGTCCAACCGGCTTTTCCAGGGTTCCTCCCCCTGGTCCCGCCACTCCGGTCGAGCTTAAAGCCGCATTAGCGCCGGCCGCCCGTGCCGCACCTTCTGCCATCTCTCTTGCTGTCTGTTCACTAACCGCGCCATACCGCCTCAATGTCTCCGGGTTTACATTTACGAGACGCTCTTTTGCCTCATTGGAATACGTGACGTAGCTCTCATTTAAGACTTCTGATGCTCCCGGCACGTTTATAAGCGTGCCTGCGATCAGTCCTCCGGTACAGGATTCCGCTGTCACAACAGTCATATCTCTTCCTGCCAGCATCTCCACAGCCGTCTCTTCCAGACTTCTTCCAGACGGATCCTTTTCTCTCATATACCATTCAAGAACCATCTTTACATTCCTCCCTGTGTAAGTACCTGCCGATTTTTCCACAGATAATCAATCAGAGAAATGATCGTCAGTGCTGTTGCGATCCAGATCAGGACAGTCCCGATCAGATCAAAGATTCCTCCAAGATCGGCAATCAGTACGATCACCATAGCCATCTGGAATACCGTCTTGAACTTTCCCCAGTAGCTTGCCGCGATCACGACGCCGCTGTCAGACGCCACCAGCCGGAAGCCGCTGATTATGAATTCCCTGGCAATGATCACGATCACAACAGCCGGAAGAAGTTTTCCTGAAGGGATCAGACAGATCATTGCCGAACACACCAGCAGTTTATCCGCAAGAGGATCC
The DNA here is from genome assembly GCA_944381495.1 of uncultured Mediterraneibacter sp. GTDB lineage: Bacteria > Bacillota > Clostridia > Lachnospirales > Lachnospiraceae > Mediterraneibacter. Next base: position 79,183 of record CALWLJ010000002.1, read on the forward strand.
ATAAATTTCCCGAAATTTGTAACAAGATTATATTTTCTGGCAATTTTACCGTCCAGCATATCTGTCAGACTGGCAGCGACAAAAAGGACCAGAGCAATCCATTTATTAGCCGCTCCTCCTACATCCGTCAGCATGAAAAACACAAAAAAAGGCACCATGATCACTCGAAGTATAGTCAGTTTATTTGGCAGATTCATAATAACTCTCCTATCAAATCATAATCAAGAGCCCCGGTTACCTTCACTCTCGCAAAGTCTCCCGAAAGCAGCTCTTCATCTGTATTAATAAATATCAGTCCGTCTACATTGGGCGCATCCCGGTAAGTCCGGCCCACATAGGCATTTTCGTCTGCGACCTTTCCCTCGATCATTACAAGGATTTCCCGGCCCACCATCTGCTCAGCCTTGTCAAATGCGATCTCCTGCTGCAGTTCCATCAGTTCTGCCTGACGGTCAAGCTTTACCTCCTCGTCGATCTGATCCGCCATCTCCGCCGCAGGCGTTCCTTCTTCCGGTGAATAAGTAAATACACCTAACCGGTCAAACTCCATCTCATCGACAAAATCCATCAGCTCCTCATGCTGCTCCTGTGTCTCTCCGGGGAAGCCGGTGATCAGAGTGGTCCTCAGACAGATATCCGGTATTTCTTGCCTCAGCTTCGTGATAATATCTACCAGCTCCTGTTTCGATGTTCTGCGCCCCATCCGTTTCAAGATCCCGTCACTTGCATGCTGTATCGGAAGATCAAGATAATGACAGACCTTCTTTTCTTCTTTTATGGTCTGGATCAGTTCATCGGTAATTTCCTCCGGATAGCAGTACAGGATCCGGATCCAGCGAAGTCCGCTGATCCTGCAGAGCCGGCGGAGCAGCTCCGGCAGTTTTTTCTCTCCGTAGATATCTCTGCCATAGACGGTTGTCTCCTGAGCCACAAGGATCAGTTCTCTTACTCCCTGCGCGGCCAGATCCTCCGCCTCCCGTACAAGACGTTCCATCGGAATGCTCCGGTAACTTCCTCTGATCTTCGGAATAATACAGTAGGTACAGTGCTTATCACATCCTTCCGCAATCTTCAGATATGCGAAATGTCCCCCTGTCGTCACCAGACGTTTTGTATCCGGCAGCGGAAGCGCATTTACATCAGAAAGCATCACAGACCGCTCTCCTGCCAGAGCCCGGTCCACCGCGTCCAGAATCCGGTCAAACGCACTGGCTCCCAGCACTTCATCCACCTCCGGAATCTCATCCAGGATTTCCTGGCGGTAGCGCTCCGCCAGGCATCCGGTCACGATCAGCGCCTTCACCTTTCCTTCTTTTCTATATTCTGCCATTTCAAGTATATTCTGGATGCTCTCTTCCTTGGCATCATGAATGAAACAACAGGTATTGATCACTATGACGTCCGCCTCGGTCTCATCGTCCGTCATCTGATACCCCCTGGAAGCAAGCATCCCCAGCATAACTTCCGTATCTACCAGGTTCTTGTCGCACCCAAGAGAGATAAACAGTATTTTCATCTTCAACCTCCGAATATGTTTTTCCGTATCAGTAAAAGGGCAGATACCACTTGTGCATCTGCCCTGCCTTTTACTCTTCTTCCTCTGCGTTCTCAGCCAGAATTTTTAATTTTCCCTGATTCAGTTCATCAATTGCGATCGACAGCGGTTTCTCGCCGTCTTTGATGTTAACCAGCGGAATCTCTCCTGCGATCAGCTGTCTTGCCCTCTTGGATGTGGCCATCACGATTGAGTAGCGGCTGTTTACAATCTTGGATTCGCCTTCCTCCACATCTTTATTAACTACCTTCATCAAATCTGTATAAGATGGATGCAGCATATTTAATCTTCTCCTTTCCTTGCTTCCACCGTTCTTTCGCGGTGTATTACTGTTTCATTCTTTCCAGATCTTCTCTGATCTCTTCTATAAATCTGCTGTTACGGGAACTTCTGTGGTGCTCTCCCCGGATGATACTGTGCATCTCCTCAACGCACTGATCCAGGTCGTCATTCACGATCAGATAATCATAACGGTCCATTCCCAGCGCCTCCTCACAGGCACGGTTCATCCTGGATTCAATAACATCCATGGTCTCCGTCCCCCGTCCCACAAGACGCGCCTTCAATTCTGATGCAGTGGGCGGTGTAACAAACAGAAGAAGGGTATCCGGAAATGCTTCCTTTACCTTAAGCGCTCCCTGGATCTCGATCTCAAGGATCACATCCTTGCCTTCCGCAAGCTTCTCCTCTACATACTTTCTGGGCGTTCCGTAATAATTTTCCACGTATTTAGCATACTCTATCAATTCTTCTTTGGCAATCATTTTTTCAAATTCTTCTTTTGTTTTGAAAAAATATTCCCTGCCGTCCATCTCTCCCTCTCTGGGCGTACGGGTAGTTGCCGAAATTGAAAGCGCATAATTGTCCGGATACTTTGCAAGCAATGCTTTCATCAATGTTCCCTTCCCGGATCCGGAGAAACCGGAAACAACGATCAGGATTCCTTTTTTATCCATTTCCGTCACCTCTACTCAATATTCTGGATCTGCTCACGAATCTTTTCGATCTCTGTCTTCAGGCTGATCGCGTGGTCTGAAACACTGATGTCGTTCGCCTTGGACAAAATCGTATTTGCCTCCCGGTTCATTTCCTGAGCTATAAAGTCAAGCTTCCGGCCGATTCCCTCTTCCTCTTCCAGTGTGTTTCTCATATGGCTGATATGGCTCTTCAGTCTGACGACTTCTTCGTCTGTACAGATCTTGTCTGCAAAAAGAATAACTTCCGCAGCAATTCTGCTCTCCTCCATCTGAGTATCCGCCAGCAGCTCATGTACCTTATCCTCCAGCTTAGCGCGGTATTCTGCCACGATCTGAGGCGACCGTTCCTCAATATACCCCACCAGTTCTTCCAGAAGACTCAGCTTTTCCAGGATATCTTTCTTCAGGTTCTGTCCCTCAGCCGTCCTGGTCTCAACGAACTGTTCGAAAGCTCCTTCCAGAGCCTCTTTCAGACCGTTCCACAGTTCTTCTTCATCTACAGACTGTTCTTCCATAGTAAATACTTCAGGGAATCTGGCAAGAGTAGAGACACGGACATCGTTCTCCAGTCCGAACTCTTCTTCCATCTGTTTTAGATACCTCAGATATTCTCCTGCAAGAACAGAATTGTATTTCACAGAAACCTGTGACTGAGAAGTATCTTCATAAGTAATAAAAATGTCTACCTTCCCCCGGGTAGCATAAGATTTCAGAAGTGTCCGGATCCCTGTCTCAAAAAAATTCAGCTTCTTAGGCATCCTGATATTCACATCAAGATATCTGTGGTTCACGCCTTTCAGCTCTACTGTAAACTTTCTGGAGTCCTTCTGAACCTCGCATCTGCCGAAGCCGGTCATACTCTTTATCATATCTATTCATCCTCTGCAATAATTGTAGTCACAGTTCTGGCAAATCGGGGTCAGACTGCGACATTCATTATACCTCTTTCTATAGGAAGGGGTCAACAGGATTTTTTTACGGGTATTCCACGAAGTCAAAAAGCGTGATATAATTAAGAACGTTCCGCAACGCAAGATGCCCAGTAGACATCTGCTTTGCGCCGAACGGAGTACGTATGACTTGCGAGTGACTCTTAAAAAAGAGTACTCAATCTTAGAAACGAGGATTTTATTTATGGCTTTTGACGGAATTGTCGTGGCGGATCTTGTCCACGAATTGAAAACACAGCTGAAAAACGGAAGGATCGCCAAGATCGCACAGCCGGAAAACGACGAGCTGCTCCTGACAGTCAAAACACCGTCCGGGCAGAAGCGGCTCTCGATTTCGGCGGATGCATCTCTCCCTCTGATTTATCTTACAGACAGGAACAAACCCAGCCCCATCACCGCGCCTAATTTCTGTATGCTTCTGCGCAAGCATATCAGCAATGGCAGGATCGTAGATGTATGGCAGCCGAAACTGGAGCGTATTATTCATTTTACGATCGAGCATCTGGATGAACTGGGAGATCTGTGCCGGAAGGATCTGATCGTTGAGATCATGGGCAAGCACAGCAATATTATTTTCTGCACAGAGGACGGACGGATCATAGACAGTATCAAGCATGTGTCTGCACAGATGAGTTCTGTCCGGGAGGTGCTGCCCGGCCGAGAGTACTTTATACCGGACACCATGCACAAGGCGGATCCGCTGAATGTATCTGAAAAGGAATTTTCCTCTCTCATTACAGAAAAGCCTGTGCCCCTTGCGAAAGCAATCTATACCAGCTTTACAGGGATCAGCCCCGTAACCGCAGAGGAGATCTGTTATCTGGCAGGAATGGACTCCTCCATCCCTGCCAAGGAATATCCGGAAGATGTGCTGCTGCATCTGTACAATCAGTTCCAGATTTATCTCTCCGATGTGAAAGCAGATAATTTCTCCCCGGCCATCTATTATGACGGCAGGGAGCCGAAAGAATTTTCCGCACTGCCGCTGAGTCATTTTTCCGGTTATACAAGGAAAGAATACAGCTCCATATCCGAAGTCCTGGAGACCTATTATTCCACACGGAGCCGGATCACCCGCATCCGTCAGAAATCCGCAGATCTGCGCCACGTTGTGCAGACTGCACTGGAGAGAAACCGGAAGAAATATGACCTTCAACTGCGCCAGCTCCGTGATACGGAAAACCGGGATAAATATAAGATATACGGGGAACTGATCAACACTTACGGCTACGGCGTGGAGGAAGGAGCGAAAAAACTGGACGCCCTGAATTATTACACGAATGAGATGGTCAGTATTCCTCTGGATCCTGCCAGAACGCCCCAGGAGAACGCACAACGCTATTTTGCAAAATATAACAAACAGAAACGTACCTTTGAAGCCCTCTCGGAGCTTTCGGAAGAGACCAAAGAAGAAATCACTTATCTGGAATCCGTCCAGACCGCTCTTGACATCGCTCTGACAGAGGACGATCTGTCCGGCATAAAAGAGGAGCTGACAGAGGCAGGTTATATTAGGAGGAAATTCACACGAAAAAAGGCAAAGATTAAAAACACACCGCTCCACTATATTTCCAGTGACGGATATCATATCTACGTGGGGAAAAACAATCTGCAGAACGATGAACTGACCTTCAGCTTTGCCGCCGGTAACGACTGGTGGTTCCATGCCAAACAGGCGCCCGGCTCCCATGTCATTGTGAAGACCAACGGGGAGGAACTGCCGGACCGTACTTTCGAGGAAGCGGGAAAGCTTGCAGCCTATTATTCCAGCATGCGGGGCAGCGACAAGGTAGAGATCGACTATGTAGAAAAAAAACACGTAAAGAAACCAAAAGGAGCAAAACCTGGGTTTGTGGTCTATTATACGAACTACTCGCTGGTAATCGACAGTGATATCACCGGGATCCGGGAAGCGGATGAACAGTAAACAACCGCATATACGTTCAGCGCCGGTACCCGTCGTATGCCCGCTCGTGCGAGCACGGCGGTCGCCCTCCGGGCGTATTGCGCAAAAGGCCGGAAGAAACTGCAGCGTGCAGGATCTTCCGGCCTTATTCTTTTCAGATCGACATAAAATGGATATCTGTTATCCCTGACAAAGCTAATCTGTTTTCTGTCCCAGGAGATAGTCAATAAACTGCTGAGCCGTTCTTCCCGACAGTCCGCCGTGAGACAGCTCCCATTTGTTTGCCTCCAGGAGCAGCTCCTCCTCCGGCATCTGTATGCCGCCTCTCTGAGCCAGCACACGTACGATTTCCTGAAACGCCTTCTTATCCGGCGACCCGAAATAGATCGTCACACCGAATCTTGCAACCAGAGACAGCTTCTCCTGCACTGTATCGTTGGTGTGAAGCTCTTCATCCCGGTCCGCCTTGTCACGGAAGGTCTCCCGGATCAGATGACGTCTGTTAGATGTAGCATAAATCAGCACATTCTCCGGCTTCTTCTCAAGGCCGCCTTCAATCACTGCCTTCAGATATTTATATTCGATCTCAAACTCCTCAAAAGACAGATCGTCCATATAAATAATGAACTTATAATTGCGGTTCTTGATCTGGGCGATCACATCATTCAGGTCCTTGAACTGATGCTTATACACTTCGATCATCCTGAGTCCCTGATCATAATACTGGTTCAGGATAGCTTTAATGGAAGACGACTTTCCTGTTCCCGCATCACCGAACAGCAGACAGTTGTTTGCCTTTCTTCCCTCCACAAAAGCCTCCGTATTGTCGATCAGCTTCTTTTTCGCGATCTCATAGCCTACAAGGTCGTCCAGATGTACATGCGCAATATTGGTGATGGGAACGATTTCCACGTCTCCGCCCTCCGGATGCTCCACCCGGAATGCCTTGTGAAGTCCCATCCGTCCTACGCCGAACTCCTTGTAGAACTGAGTCACTTTCTTTTTAAAATCTTCTGCATCCTGTGCATTTCCCAGTATGCGGGAGAGATCGCAGATCCGGTCTCTGACTCTGTGATTGTAGACCTTTCCGCCGCCTTCTACATTCTGATAATCCATAAGGATCTCCAGGCAGCCGGCTTCCAGAGCATTTTCCATCTCTGAGAAATCATAGTCAAAAAGCTCTTTGAAAATCTCGAAATCGTGCAGCGCCGCAGCATTAATACTGCCCTTCACCTCTCCCACGATCTCGCAGGCTGTACTGTAGGCATTCTCATCATTTGCCAGCAGATACGTCAGATAGGCATGCCACAGATTTCCCGCAAATCCATGACTCTCAGACAGCTCCAGCAGCTGGTTGACACATTCGAAGAGAAGCCCTCTCAGATCTTCCTTATTGTAATAGCTGTTCCCGTAGTTTTCCATCAGGAATGTCATGTCCTGGAGCAGCTCGCCTCCGTCCATGTTTTTATACAGCATCAGTTCATTGGTACGCATCATATTCCTCCTTATGCAAGGGCTTAGTAGTTGCCCAGTATCTTCAGATTGGTGGTCTCTTCCCGCAGTCCCCGGATGGCGTTCTTCACCGCAGCATCCTCCATATTCCCGTCAAAATCCACAAAGAACATGTACTCCCATTTCCTTCCTTCGATGGGTCTGGACTCAATCTTTGTCATGTTCAGATCATTATAAATGAAATGAGACAGAATACGGTAAAGGGAGCCGCTGGTATGAGGCACTTCAAAACGGATGCTCATCTTGGAGGCATTCTTCAGAAATATCTTCTGATTTGTTACCACGATAAACCGGGTGGAATTATCCGGATCATCGTTGATCTGATCTGCCAGCACAGACAGCCCGTATACTTTTGCCGCATATGCGCTGCACACCGCCGCCTGTGAACGATCCTGTTCCTCCAAAACCTTTTTCGCCGCGATCGCAGTATTTCCCACGCTGATTCTCTGCCAGTCCCCGTGAGCGTCCAGGAACCGCGTAGTCTGCATCAGCGCCTCTGCCTTGGAATAGACCCTCTTTACTTCTGAAAGATCTGTGCCGGGCAGGCCGGAAAGTGTATTGACAATTGGCAGGATCGTCTCCGCCACGATATAATTTTCAAATTCATCCAGGAGATCGTACATCTCATTGACCGGTCCGGCCGAAGAGTTCTCAATAGGAAGAACTGCATAATCCGCAGATCCCTCCTCAATGGCTTCCATGGCTTCCCGGAACGTATTCACATGGAAACTGTTTACATCTTCCCCGAAATACTGTTTCATGGCGGCCTGTCCATAGGCTCCTTCTGTTCCCTGGAACACCACTCTCGCATTCTTCTTATCCAGTTCGTCTACCCGGATAAAAGGCAGTCTGCCCAGAGCGCCGGCCTCGACCAGCTGTTTATACTGCAGCTTCCGGCTCATAGACATGAGCTGCTGATATAGTTCCTGTATTCCTTTCTTGTTAAAATCTCCTTCTACCTTGGACGCCACATCCGCCAGCTTTTCATTTTCCCGCTGCCGGTCAAACACCTTACGTCCGTTTTTTACTTTATATTCTCCAACCTCTTTACAGACTTCCATCCTACGCTGGAAAAGCTCTGTGATCTGGTCGTCAATCTCATCCAACTGTACTCTCAGTTCTTCCAATGCGGCCATCTGTTTTCTCCTTTCGCTGCCTGCTTCTTTTCCTGCAGACTTATGTATTATAATACAATTTCCGTATAAAATCTACGTTTCCACCCCATACTTTTTCTATGATGAAAAACAAATTTATTTTATGCGGCACCCTTGGCTGGTGCATGGAAATCATTTTTACCGGTCTGGGATCTCTGAAAAATCATGAAACCCGACTGACAGCCCGGACGTCCATCTGGATGTTTCCCATCTATGGCATGGCCTGCTTTCTCACTCCCCTCTGCCAGCTGATGAAAGGCAGGAATCTGCTGATTCGCGGGACAGTCTATACTTGCTGCATCTTTGCAGCAGAATACCTGTCAGGCAGCCTCCTGAAACGTCACGGTGCATGCCCCTGGGATTACAGTCATGCCAGACTAAATATCAACGGAGTCATCCGACTGGACTATGCACCATTCTGGTTCGGAGCCGGCCTTCTCTTCGAACGACTCCTCAAAGAAAAGTAATCCAAGTCCGCTTTACAAACTACAGGTTTTAGTATATGATGAGATGGATAAAATAAAAATGGGAGGTACACTATGAACGCGACAGACTGCATCAGAACCCGCAGAAGTATCCGCAGATACAGGCCGGATCCGGTGGATCATTCTCTCATTGATTCTATCGTATCCGAAGCATCTTATTCCCCTTCATGGAAAAATACTCAGATCACTCGATACACTGCTGTTGAGGATCCCTCACTCTTAAGAGAGATCGCTGACCGCTTCACCCCTGATTACAATTCAAATATTATCCGACAGGCACCTGTGCTGATGGCCGTTACTCTGGTCAAAGGCCGCAGCGGCTTTGAACGTGACGGTTCCTTTTCCACAAAGAAAGGAGACCGCTGGCAGATGTTTGATGTAGGCGCTGCCTGCCAGACTTTCTGCCTGGCTGCATGGGAACAGGGGCTTGGTACTGTGATCATGGGAATTTTCGATGAGGACGGAATATCGAAGCTCCTGCAGGTTCCGGAAAATCAGGAGCTGGCGGCGCTGATTGCCCTCGGATGGCCTGATATCGAACCGGAAGCCCCGAAGCGCAAAACTGTGGAGCAGCTGCTCCGTTACATATAAAAGGAGGTTACTTATGAGACATTTGATGAGTCCGCTGGATTTTTCAGTGGAAGAACTGGACAAACTGCTGGATCTGGCACAGGACATCGAGGCACATCCGTCAAAATATGCTCACGCTTGTGAGGGAAAGAAGCTGGCAACGCTTTTCTATGAGCCCAGCACCCGCACCCGTCTGAGCCATGAAGCTGCCATGCTGAATCTTGGAGGAAGCGTCATGGGCTTTTCCTCTGCAGATTCCAGTTCAGCAGCAAAGGGAGAAAGCGTATCCGACACGATCCGTACCATCTCCTGTTATGCAGATATCTGTGCCATGCGCCACCCGAAAGAAGGTGCTCCCATGGTAGCTTGTCAGCATTCTTCCATACCGGTTATCAACGCAGGAGACGGCGGACACCAGCATCCGACGCAGACACTGACAGACCTGCTCACTATCCGGAATCTGAAGGGCCGGCTGGATCATATGACTATCGGCCTGTGCGGCGACCTGAAATTCGGACGTACCGTACACTCGCTGATCAATGCTCTTGTCAGATACGAAGGAATCCGTTTTATTATGATTTCTCCGGAAGAACTGAGACTTCCGGAATACATACGTCATGACGTTCTGGACCGCAATCATGTTCCCTACGAGGAAGTCGTCCGTCTGGAAGACGCACTCCCTCATCTTGATATTCTCTACATGACACGTGTTCAGAAGGAGCGTTTTTTCAATGAAGAAGATTATGTCCGCATGAAGGACTTTTACATTCTGGACCGTGCAAAAATGAAGCTTGCGCCCAAAGATATGTATGTTCTTCATCCCCTTCCCAGAGTCAATGAGATTTCTGTTGAAGTAGATGATGACCCAAGGGCGGCGTATTTCCGACAGGTTCAGTATGGCGTATATGTCCGCATGGCTCTGATCCTGACACTGCTGGATATTCATGTAGATTAATTTTCACAGAAAATGGAGGAAGAAAAATGGTAAAAAACACACTGAATGTGGGACGCATTTCTGAAGGTTTTGTCCTCGACCATATCGAGGCCGGAAGAAGCATGGATATCTATAAATACCTGCACTTGGATAAGCTGGACTGCTGTGTCGCCATCATCAAAAATGCCAAAAGCAGTAAAATGGGGAAAAAAGATATCATGAAGATCGAATGTCCCATTGACTTTATGGATCTCGACATTCTCGGTTTTATTGATCACAACATTACGGTCAACATCATCGAAAACGAGCAGATTGTTGAAAAGAAACAGCTGACACTGCCAAAAGAGATCCGCAATGTGATCAAATGCAAAAATCCGAGATGCATCACTTCCATCGAACAGGAACTGGATCACGTATTCGTCCTGACCGATGAGGAAAATCAGATTTACCGCTGCAAATACTGCGAAGAGAAATACCGCAGAAGAAGATGATGCTGAAAAAACTGTCTTTTACATAGAAAGAACCTTCGATATGGATTGAAAATTATAATTGACTATACAGACGCATGAGAACAGGTGTTGCTCCCGGCTCAGGACGCTTCGCTCTAATTTGCCGTTCGCAACACCTGTTCTCATGCTGTGTGTACAGATCGATCATTTTCGATTTATATCGGAGGTTTTTTCTGTGTCAAAGCTGATTTTTAGCACTCCTCTGCTATTTTGTAGATGAGGCGTTCTGTGTCGTCCCAGCCAAGGCACGGGTCGGTGATGGATTTTCCGTATATTCTGTGGTCGTCTATCTTCTGGCAGCCTTCTTCCAGATAACTTTCAATCATAACTCCCTTGATCAGCTGTTTCAATTCCGGGTTGTATCTACGGCTGTGGAGCACCTCGCTTACAATGCGGATCTGTTCTTTGAACTGTTTATTGGAATTGGAATGGTTGGCGTCTACGATCGCGGCCGGATTCTTCAGATCTCTCTGACGGTACATTTCCAGCAGACGTACCAGATCCTCATAGTGATAGTTGGGGATGCAGGTACCATATTTGTCCACACCTCCGCGGAGGATCACATGAGCCAGATCGTTTCCGTCAGTGGTCACATCCATTCCTCTGTAAATAAAATTGTGGGAATTCTGAGCGGCTACCACAGAATTCAGCATAACAGAAAAATCTCCACTGGTAGGATTCTTCATTCCCACCGGGATATCCATGCTGCTGGCTGTCAGACGGTGCTGCTGATTTTCCACGGAACGGGCTCCAATGGCCTCATAAGAGAGGATGTCATCCAGGTAACTTCGATTCTCCGGATAGAGCATCTCATCTGCCGCCGTCAGCCCGCTTTCGCTGATAGCTCTGGTATGAAGCTTGCGGATGGCAATGATCCCGGCCAGCAAATCCGGCGCCTGATCCGGTTCAGGCTGATGAAGCATTCCCTTATATCCCTCTCCGGTTGTGCGAGGTTTATTTGTATAAATACGCGGGATGATCATCAGACGGTCGGAAACCTTATCATTAAGTTTTGCCAGACGGCTGACATATTCACATACTGAATCTTCATTGTCTGCGGAACAAGGACCTACGATAACGACAAAACGATCCGACTTTCCCGTAAAGATATCCCGGATTTCTCTGTCTCTATCCTTCTTGATCTTAAGTATCTCGGCAGAGAGCGGATACTCTGCCTTCAGTTCTGCCGGACGCGGCAGTTCAGCGTTTATATTCATTCCCATTGTCAGTTCTCTCCTGTCTCTTCGTTTTTTAAATCCGTCAGTTCTCTTTTGATGCACAGTTCTGCCGGAGATTCCTTCCGGCTTTACCGTCCCGGAAGGCACCTGCCGGATTCATCCATAGATACCTGCAAAAAAAGAAAAGGCTGCAGTCAAGGCTGCTGCCCTCAAAAAAGCTGTGTCAAGCAAGACGGTAAGCCGGGTTATGTCATTGGACAATCATCTGTCTAGGCACGACGTTACCGCCGTGCTCAAGCGACCTACCTGAAGCGTGACGGGCCGCCACATTGCCTGCGTTTCGGTCTTGCTTCGGATGGGGTTTACATGTGCCCTCTCTGTTACCAGCGAGGCGGTAGTCTCTTACACTGCCTTTCCACCCTTACCGCATGGAAATAGTTCCGGCTGACGCCATCCCGTTTTCCACTGCGGCGGTTTATTTCTGTTGCACTGGCCTTGGAGTCACCTCCACCGGACGTTATCCGGCATCCTGCCCTGCGAAGCCCGGACTTTCCTCGTCTGCGGCCTTTCGGCACTTGCAGCCGCGATTGTCTGTCTTACTTAACACATTTTTTAATTATACAGAATTTCGAAAAGGATGTCCACACCCTTTTTGCTTAATTTCCAGCCTTTCGCTGTTCAGAGGCCTTCGTCTGTGATCAGGCTGTCGCCGTCTGCGGCTGTGGTTGCCAGTTCGTCGCAGCGTTCGTTCTGGGGATGGCCCGCGTGGCCTTTTACCCAGTGGAATGTTACGTTATGTTTCTCTTTTGCGGCGAGGAGTCGTTTCCACAGGTCTACATTTTTCACTGGCTCGTTTTTGCCGCGTTTCCAGCCTTTTTTCAGCCATCCGTCCACCCAGTGCTGATTGAATGCATTTACAACATACTGGGAATCGGAATATATCTCAACTGTACAGGGCCGGTTCAGCGCTTCCAGGCCGGCAATGACCGCCATCAATTCCATCCTGTTGTTGGTTGTCCGCACATAGCCCTGGGACAGTTCTTTTACATGAAGCTGCCCCTTTGTATCCACATATTCCAGAACAGATCCGTAGCCCCCCGGACCGTCCGGATTCCCTCTGGCAGCTCCATCGGTATATATCTTAACAAGCATATCTATTCCTCCAGCAGAAAGCTCTGTCCTTCCCGCTCTATCCTGACGATTCTGTCTATATATTGCGCCGCATCTTTTTCCAGCGCCAGACGGTCGAAAATTTCATAATTATCCCAGAAATGCATCGGGAATGCCTTCTTTGTATCGATCCGTTTCATAAAGCAGTCGATTCCCCAGTAGTACTGTTCGCCCAGCCGCGGGTCCACCGGAATAAAAGCCACATCTATCTTTTCCTTCTGCAGCTTGTTGATCTCGCCCTGATATGCACGGCGCATAGCCGTATTATAGGCTTTCGGCTCACCTTCCCAGTGCCACCAGTTCAGGTCGCCTGCATGATAAAGGTTCTTTCCTTTATAATGGAGAAAAAAGGCCACCCCTTCATCTGTGGATCGAAGAGTCCGGATCCTGCACCTCCTGATCAGTTTTTCTTCATTCGGCCGGATAAATACAGTATCCTCATTCTCTTCTGCCTGGATGTCCGATGAGAGAATGAAATGAATATCACGGAATCGGTCTCTCAGATCAAAAATGCCATTCTGGAAATGATCATAATGTGCATGACTGGCAAAAACCATCATTCCCTTCTCCGTGTCCATCTCCGGCAGCTGCCCTTTATAATAATCAAATAAGAAATACATGTCTTCCAGTTCAACCAGAAAACCACTGTGTCCCAGATAAGTTACTTTCATCATAAACTCAGAATATCTACCGTCTGTACCACTTCCGGCAGAATATACTCCATATCCTCCTTTGCCATCTTTGCACTTTCCGGCAGGTTGATGATCAGGGTCTTTTTACGGATGCCTGCTGCCGAACGGTCCAGTATGATCTTTTTCGTGTGGCGGATATTATAGGCGCGAAGAGCTTCCGGTATACCGGGCAGAAGTTTGTCCGCAACATCACAGAGAGCATCCGGCGCACAGTCACTGTCCATATATCCCACTGCTCCTGTAGTCAGAATCAGTCCGACCGCATTGGAATCCGCAAGTTTCTGAATGACCGATGCCACCACTTCCCTGTTCTGAGGAAGGATCCCGGCCGCCCGTACTTCAAATCCCACCTGCTCCAGCATCCTTTTCAGCGCCGATGCTGCCGCGCTCTCAGCCTTCGCCTTATATGCACCTGTATCTAAAGTAAAAATAGCTGCTTTCATCCTAAGTACCCCTTTCTTACATCTGTTCTCTTCCACTTTCCGCAAAATCACCCTGCATAACAGGTCCGCATCTGCGGGAAGTGACTCTGTAAATACACTCCCGGTGCCGTGTAACCGGCATCCTCTTCTATTATAAGGGTCCTCCGAAGTTTAAGCAACCATTTAAACCCATAGGATTGAATGAACTTATCCAAGAATTCTGCGTGCCGACTCATTTGACTTCCTGTAAATTTCTTCCGGAGTACTGTCCAGATAAAAATTTCCATCCCTGTATAACACGTTTCCGCCTACCATTGTCATTTTTACATTCTGTTTACTTCCACTGTAAACGATATTTTTTTCAATATTCTGGAGTGGCTGCATATTCGGCTGGTTCAGATCGATCATGATCAGATCTGCCTTCTTGCCTGCCTGCAGAGTATCACAGTCAGAGAGCCCCATTGCATGGGCTCCTGTAACAACCGCCATCTTCAGGACATCCATAGCCGGTACTGCCTCCGGATCATCGCACACTACCTTCTGAAGTCCGGTAACCAGGAACATCTCCCGGAACATATCCAGACAGTTGTTGCTTGCCGCACCGTCTGTACCGATTGCAACCGGGATTCCCATATCCAGATAACGCTTTATCGGTGCGATGCCGCTGGCAAGCTTCAGATTAGAAGCCGGGTTGGTGACAACGTAAAGTCCTCTCTTCTTAATAATATCAAAGTCCGAATCATCCATATGAACTCCGTGGAAAAGGCCTCCTCCGAACTGGAACAGCCCCAGAGAATCCATATAGGCCACCGGCGACATGCCCGTTCTTGCGCGGCAGTCTTCTACTTCTTTTTTCGTCTCTGAACAGTGTACATAGACCGGTGCATGGTATTTTTCCGCCAGCCGGGTGATTCCTTCCATCATCTCCCTGCTGGTAGTATACTCGGCATGGAATCCGAGCTGATATGTGATCAGTCTGTCCGGATCTGTATTATACGTGTGATAATCCTCTTCTACTTCTTCCAGTGTACCTCCGAAATTATTGATGCTTTCACAGAAAACATTCCGGAATCCGCAGTCTTTTACTGCCTGTGCTCCCGCTGGACGCTTCATATACATGTCGAAGATTGATGTAATACCGCTTGTAAGATATTCCATCACTGCAAGTTTTGTAAGCCAATACACATCGTCCGGGGTCAGTTTTGCCTCCGCCGGAAACACACGGGTATTCAGCCATTCATCCAGCTTCATATCATCCGCATGAGAGCGCAGGAATGTCATAGCCGAATGGGTATGGGCATCCTTAAAGCCGGGCATGATCAGATTCTTCTGGGCATCGATCTGCTGATCCCAGCTGTTCCGGGACTGCTCCACGTTTTCTTCTGCTTTTCCTACATATGTGACAGTGTCCCCGTCGATCCATACCTCTCCTTCAAATATTCCTTTCTTTTCTTCCATTGTCAGTATTCTTGCATTGTATATTCTCGTTTTCATTTGACTCTCCTTTATTCTCCAGGCACCGGGACTGCTGAGGAAAGACGCGCCTTCTGATCCTCGCGCCCATGATTCTCTCTTCTGGACATTCCGTGACTGAACTGTTGCAAATAATATTTACATCTTTTCAATGATCCTGGTCACAAGCCGCTTAAATTCTCCGGATCTCTGATCTGCCACTGCCTGTACGTCCAGATGACTCAGTTCCTCATCTGAAAGGCCGCTGGCCATGTTGGAGATACAGGAGATCCCGCAGACACGGATTCCTGCATGGCGTGCTGCAATCGCCTCGCAGGCCGTGCTCATTCCCACTGCATCTGCGCCGCAGACAGCATACATCCGAATCTCCGCAGGACTTTCAAAATTCGGTCCTGTTGTCTGAAGATATATTCCTTCTCTGATCGGAATATCTTCTTCCTGCGCAGTCGTCCGGATCAGCTCCTGAAGTTCCGTGTCATAAATATGGGTCATATCAGGGAAACGCTCTCCCAGTTCTGCTACATTCTCCCCGATCAGCGGCGAGGGAGCAAAACTGGAGATCTGATCCGTGATCATCATAAAATCTCCTACATGAAACGCTCTATTGATTCCTCCTGATGCATTCGTCAAAAAGAGGATCTCAATCCCCATCATCTTCATCAGCCGCACCGGCAGGACAACCTGTTCCATGGAATATCCTTCATAATAGTGAACCCGTCCCTTCATGGCCACTACAGGAACTTGTCCGATATATCCCAGAAGGAACCTGCCGTCATGCCCCTGAACAGTAGAGACAGGAAATCCGGGAATATCCCCGTAAGGGATTTCTGTTTCCACTTTCATCTGCTCCGCATATCCTCCAAGCCCTGATCCAAGAATCAGTCCGACCCGCGGAACAAAATCCGTGACTGATCTGTAATATTCATAGCATTTCCGGAGTATTTCATACTGTGCGCTCATCATATTCTCCTTTTCTTCTTTTCTTCATAGTAGTTGGCACAGTGAATAATAAATAACCAGCCATATCACTTGCCTGATTTTCCATCTGCCGCGTTGTTGTCAATCGACGATGCCACCGCATCGCCTCTTTCCTCCGCCTTGCATATGAAAAATCATTCTACGTGATATAGCCAGTCATTTATTTTTCACTGTACCAGGCGCTTCCGTCCAAACTTCCGAAGCGCCTGTATCTTTTCTTATTTTCTGTTCACAGGACCAGAATACCCTCGCCGGGTTCCGGTCAGCTAACTGTATACTAGACTATTTTCCTCTTCTTGTCAAGAAACGCCGTGGCCGCCGGGACAATACAGCTCCGTTATGGCGGACATCTGAGAACGTGTAAACCTCAGGCGATCAGATGATAATGCATACAAGCCCTCCGTTAGAATCATTAACAATCTTCTGCATGGTATCCTGGAGCTTCACCTGGCTTTCATCATTGATCATGGCAATCTTGCTCCGCATTCCATCCATAACAAGCTCTTCCACGGATTTCCCGAAAATATTTGTTCCCCATACGCCTTCCGGAGACTCGCTTTCTTTTTTTATATACTGCACTAGATCCTCCGCCTGCTGTTCGCTTCCCACAATCGGTGCGATCTCTGTCTCGATATTGGCCCGGATCATATGAATGGAGGGGGCTGTGGAACGAATACGGACACCAAACTTGCTTCCCTGCTTGATGATTGCAGGCTCATCAAGCGTAATTTCCTCTTTTCTCGGATTAACCACTCCATATCCCTTCATTTTCACATCCGTGAAAGCATCCCTGATCTGACTGAACTCCTCTTTCATGGCAGAAAGTTCTTTCAATGTTGAAATCAGCCCGTATTCGCCCCAGATCTGCGTTCCTGTCAGCTCGCTGAGCACATCATAATAGCAGCTCTGTCTGAATCCAATGGAAATCTTTACTTTTCCAGTATCCATCTCCACCTTGTCTACAGAAATCCTGTCTATGTACGGGCTCTCCTTCTCCATATTTCCGGAGACCGCGCTCCGTATATCGTCAAGATCTTCCATAATACGTTTCACATGATCCAGAAGATCCTGTTTGATCTGGTGATCTCTTGAAAGCATTTCCACCCACTTGGGAAGGTAGAATTCTACTTTTGTAAGCGGAAATTCATAAAGGACCTGCTGCATCATATTATGGATATCTTCCGTTTTCAGCTGTTCGCAATTTACAGGCATGACAGAGGCGGAATACTTCTGTTCCAGTTCTTCCTTCAACTGCTTTGCCTCGTCACTATAAGGCTTGCTGCAATTCAGCAAAATCAGAAAAGGCTTTCCGATAGACTGCAGTTCCCGGACAGTTTTCTCCTCCGCCTCCACATAATTTTCTCTCGGAAGATCTGTGACACTTCCGTCTGTCGTCACTACAAAACCGATCGTAGCATGGTCATGGATCACTTTTCTCGTTCCGATCTCCGCCGCCTTTGTAAACGGAATCTCATACTCAAACCAGGGGGTTTTCACCTGCCGCTCCGCACCGTTTTCCGTATGCCCGGAAGCCCCCTCCACCATATACCCCACACAGTCGATCAGCCGGATTTTCACCTCCACATCATCTGACAGCTTCACAACTGCCGCCTCTTTCGGAACAAACTTTGGCTCTGTAGTCATGATCGTCGTTCCGGAGGCGGACTGAGGCAATTCGTCCTTTGTCCGTTCTCTGGCATGCCGGTCTGTCATATTGGGAAGGACAAGAAGATCCATAAACCGCTTGATAAAAGTTGACTTGCCTGTCCTCACCGGCCCTACCACTCCTATGTAAATCTCTCCGTTCGTGCGTACTTTCATATCTCTGTATACCTGAAATGAATCCATAAAAATACCCCCTTGTTCTGCTGATACAAGTGTATGCAGACACAAGGGGGCTTATGACCAGGTTTTCCGGTTCTGTTTTTCTTCTTTTTCTACTCTGTTTCCCATTTCAGAGCTATATTCTCGCTTCTTGACTCTCTGAGCATCAGGTCGTCCACTGCCTCCGCGGGAGATTTTCCTTCGAAGAGAACACGGTTCACTTCCTCAACAATAGGCATGGAAACATTGTATTTCTCTGCCAGACGTGCAGCAGCCTTGGCGGAATATACTCCTTCCACCACCATCTTTACTTCATCCATGGCCTCCTGGACGCTTTTTCCCTGACCGATCAGGTATCCGGCCCGGCGGTTACGGCTGTGAACACTGGCGCAGGTTACAATGAGATCTCCAATACCTGTCAGCCCGGTAAAGCTCTCGATCCTGCCGCCCATCTTTACACCGAGCCTTGATATCTCGGCGATCCCGCGGGTAATGAGAGCTGCCTTCGTATTATCCCCGTATCCCAGTCCGTCTGCGATCCCGGCTGCAAGCGCGATCACATTTTTCAGAGAGCCGCCCAGTTCAATGCCAAGAATATCCGGGCTGATATAGACACGGAATACCCGGCTGATAAATGCCGACTGCAGATACTCGGCAGTTTTCCGGCTTTTCGCCCCGACAACACAGGTTGTGGGAAGTCTCCGCCCCACTTCCTCCGCATGACTTGGACCGGAAAGTACAGCCACATCTGCCTGAGGGATTTCCTGACGGATCTGCTCAGACAATGTCATCAATGTAGACTCCTCGATTCCCTTCGCCACATCTACAATGATCTGATCCTTTTCCACGAAGGGCTGCATCTTTCTCGCCGTGGATCTTGTAAACGGAGACGGGACAGCAAGCACAAGGAAATCCTTTCCCCGGACAGCCGTCTCCAGATCGCCGGTAATGATCATGTCATCCGGGATCTTCACCCCCGGAAGCTTTAGCTTATGTTCCCTCTCTTCGCTTAACATCTTTACTTCATTTTCATCGATTGACCAGACAGTCACCTGATGCCCGTTGTCATGAAGAAGGACCGAAAGTGCTGTTCCCCAGCTTCCGGCTCCAAGAACTCCTACTTCTGCCATGCTCTTTTACTCCTTTTTCTTTGATCCGAATTTATTCTCCGTACCTGCCATCAGTCTGCCGATATTTGCTCTGTGGCGATACCATGCCAGCGCAGTCAGTACAAAAAGCACGATGTACAGTTCATAGAGATAGCCCTGTTCCATATCCAGCCAGCCGCACTGACCGATCAGGATCATTTCCACAAGAAAAGCCGTATACGCTGCCAGAGAGCCTACGGATATGTATCTTGTAACTATCACCGGAACAAGGAAAAAAGCAAGCGTTATGGGAATCAGCAGCAAACTCTCCGGCATCTTCCAGAAACTGTTTATCAGCACCAGACCGGCCATTACCGCAATTCCTTTTCCCCCTTTAAAATTCATATAAAAGGGGAAGTTATGCCCCAGTGTCACCCCTGCTCCTGCATACATGACCAGAAGCGGCAGACAGTCCGTACCCCTGTACAGGAAACGGACGATCACCGCAGCTACAACCAGCTTGATCACATCACCTGCAAAGGTCAGGATGCCGGCCTTCCAGCCCATAACCCGGAGGGCATTGGTAGTCCCGGCGTTTCCGCTCCCCTGTTTTCTGATATCCACGTGATTGAACTTTCCCACCAGATATCCGGTCTGAAACAGACCACAGACATATCCCACTGCAAGACAGATTAAACGTTCCATAACTTTACTGCTCCTTTTCCTTTCTCTCTCTGATAAAAAATCTAAGTGAGGTTCCCCGGAATCCAAATGCCTCACGGATCTTGTTCTCCAGATATCTGGTATAGGAGAAATGCATCAGTTCCTTATCGTTCACAAAAATAACAAAGGTCGGCGGCTTAACAGACACCTGGGTGATATAATAAAGTTTCAGCCGTTTTCCCTTGTCAGACGGTGGCTGCTGCATGGCTACTGCCTCAGTCATGATCTCATTAAGAACCCCTGTCGCGATCCGGAGCGTCTGATTTGCGATCACCATATCGATCATATCATAGAGCTTGTTCAGTCTCTGTCCGGTCACCGCAGAGACATACATGATCTCTGCATAAGGCATAAAGGAAAGCACCTGACGGATCCTGGATTCATATTCCCGCATCGTCCGGTCATTCTTCTCTATGGCGTCCCATTTATTAACTACAATGATGATACCTTTGCCTCTGTCATGGGCGATTCCCGCGATCTTCGCATCCTGCTCTGTCACGCCCTCCACAGCGTCAATGACCATGAGGACAACATCTGCCCGTTCCACAGCAGTTACCGTACGGATAATACTGTACCGCTCCAGTTCCTCTTTAATCTTGTTCTTTCTTCTCAGACCGGCAGTATCGATAAAAATGTACTCCCTGCCATCATGGACAATCTCTGTATCAATCGCGTCTCTTGTTGTTCCGGCAATGTCGGAGACAATCACACGGTTCTGGCCCAGAAGCCGGTTTATGATAGACGATTTTCCTACATTGGGCTTGCCTACGATAGCGACCCTGGGTCTGTCATCCTCTTCCGCTTCTCCGCTGTTCTCGGGGAACAGGGCGCAGACTGCATCGAGCAGATCGCCCAGTCCCAGACGGGAGGATGCGGACACAGGGATCGGATCGCCGATGCCCAGATTATAAAATTCATACACATCCGGCATAAATTTCTCAAAATTGTCAACTTTGTTTACTGCAAGGATCACAGGTTTTCCAGAACGTCTCAGCATATCCGCCACCTTGGAATCCGCATCCTGAAGTCCCTGCCGCACATCTGTAATGAAGATGATGACATCCGCGGTATCGATAGCAATCTGGGCCTGCTCCCTCATCTGGGACAGGATCACATCTTTGCTGTCCGGCTCAATACCGCCTGTATCGATCAGGGTGAACTCCTTATCGAGCCAGGAGACATCCGCGTAAATTCGGTCCCGTGTTACGCCGGGCGTGTCTTTCACAATGGAGATCATCTCCCCGGCAAGCACATTAAACAGTGTGGATTTGCCCACATTGGGACGACCGACAATTGCAACTACTGGTTTACTCATTTTATCAGCCTCTCTTAAAAATATAAAATATATCTGCAAAAATATTCTGTATCAGTTTCACCGGGCACAGAACCTCTCGTCCAGAATACTGTCGATCAGATCCTGCCCGCTTGATTTTACAATATGAACCGGAACTTGTAAAGCGTCAGATACGTCATTTACCGTATAATCATCCAGAAATACATCCTCATCAGCCTTCAGCATACTACACGGAAGCAGAAGCCTGCTGCCAAGCTCTCTGTCCTTCAGCTGTGCCATAATATCCTGAGCGGTTACCAGCCCGGATACGGTGATCTTCTCACCAAAAAAATCATTTCTGATCCAGTACACATGGATCCTCATACCGGGATAGAGCCCGCTGATCTGCTCCGCCATACGCCTGATATAGGGATATGCCAGCTTTCCTGTGGCAATGGAAATCTCCGCCTTCCGGGCATCGCCGGCAAGCCGGGAAAATCCCTCTTCAAATTCATTCAGAAGCAGCCGGAGCATCCCCACTCCGTTTTCCAGCTGAAGATACCCGTCGTAGCGCTCCTCCTCCGGCACTTCCTGTCCGGCGAGCAGATACCACTCGTCACCTGCATGGATAAAATGGAACCCGTACTCTTCATAAATCTTTTTCTGCCATCTGTGGATCACACGGAGTACCTCAGAAGCATCCTCCGCAGTAAAGGGTTCCAGTGGATAAAGCCCGTCTCTGTATTTTGTCAGGCCCACCGGCACAACAGACACACTCCGGAGCAGCGGCAGATACCGTGTAAGATCACGGATCGTCCTTTCCAGTTCCTCCCCGTCATTGACTCCTTTACAGAGGACGATCTGTCCGTTCATCTCAATGCCTCCCTGATACAGGATATCCACCTTCTTCAATGCTTCTCCGGCAAAACGGTTGTGGAGCATCCTGCACCGCAGTTCCGGATCCGTAGCCTGGAACGAAATATTGACCGGCTCCAGATGATACCGCACGATCCGTTCCACATCCCTGTCACTCATGTTTGTCAGCGTTATATAATTTCCCTGGAGAAAAGAAAGTCGGGAATCATCATCTTTAAAATAAAGGGTATCTCTCATACCTTCCGGCATCTGATCGATAAAGCAGAAAATGCATTTATTCCGGCATGACCGGTACTCGTCCATCAGTCCCTGCCCGAACTCCATTCCCAGTCCCTCGTCCGGATCCTTCTCTACTTCCAGTTCCCACTGCTCCCCGTCAGGCTTTTCGATCAGCAGGACCACCTCTTCATCCTCCACGTAAAACTGATAGTCAAATATGTCTTCTATTTCATTTCCGTTCACTGTCAGAAGCACATCGCCTGCTTCAATCCCAAGTTCATCGGCAATGCTGCCCGGAGTCACAGATGTGACTGTATGTCTGTTATCCTTCATCGATACAGCTCCTTTATCAATTCCTGTTTCACTGCTCTGACACAGCGTTTCGCTGTACTAGTATAACACAATTCTGCCGCCGCGCAAAGCTGTTCTGCAAAGCAGTGCTTGAATTTCATGGTAAAAAATGCTATAAAGGTTATGTAAAAATTTCAATTCACAGGTTTATCACAGGAGAAAATCATGTCAGACAATAGTACAAATATCGAAGTATTGGAAAAAACTCTCCCTGTCGCCCCATTGAAGATCGCAGCAATGGAAAGCTGCCAGGCGCTCGGGAAAAAGGTAAACGATTACATTGTTTCGTTCCGGGAGAACACCATCAACGAAGTGAAGGAATCCCCTTTATATGTCAATTACAGATCAAATAATTATCTGGTGGACTGCTGCTGTCCCCGTTTTGGCACCGGCGAAGCCAAAGGTGTGATACGCGAGACAATCCGGGGAACTGATCTTTTCATCATGACAGATGTATGCAACTACAGCCTGACCTACACTGTCAGCGGCCATCTGAACCATATGTCCCCGGATGATCATTATCAGGATCTGAAACGCGTGATTTCAGCCGCCACCGGCAAAGCTCACCGGATCACCGTTATCATGCCGTTCCTCTATGAAAGCCGTCAGCACAAGCGTACCAAGAGAGAATCTCTGGACTGTGCCCTTGCTCTGGAAGAGCTGGATGCAATGGGAGTCTCTAATATTATTACATTTGACGCCCACGATCCAAGAGTACAGAATGCCATTCCGCTGAGCGGTTTCGACAGTTTCGACCCGCCCTATCAGTTTTTAAAAGCGCTGTTCCGCTCCGTTCCGGACATCATCCCGGACAAAGATCATCTCATGATCGTCAGTCCTGACGAAGGAGCCATGCATCGTGCAGTGTATTTTTCCAACGTACTGGGAGTAGATATGGGAATGTTCTACAAGAGAAGAGATTATTCAACTATTGTAAACGGAAAGAACCCCATTGTGGCACACGAATTTCTGGGCGATGATGTATCAGGCAAGGATGTGATCATCGTAGATGATATGATCTCCTCCGGAGAAAGTATGCTGGATGTAGCGCGGCAGATCAAAGACCGGGGAGCCTCACGTGTTTTCGTATGTACCACATTCGGACTTTTCACAGACGGATTTGAGAAATTTGACGAGTATTACGAGAAAGGCTATCTGGACAAGGTCATCACAACGAACCTGACATACCTGCCCCCGGTCCTCTATGAGAAACCTTACTTTATCGAGGCAGATATGAGTAAATATCTCGCGCTGATCATTGATTCGCTGAATCACGACGTGACAATCAGCAAAGTAATGACGCCTACGGACAAGATCCACGGACTGCTTAAGAAATACAAGAACGGAACACTCTGATTTACGAAAAAAGGAGAGCCCCTCAGATTGAGAGTCTCTCCTTTTTCTTACCCTTTTGCTCCGTATCTATTTTTCATTCTGTGGATCCTGCTCTTTCCTGTTCCGACTAATCCTGTCAGGACGCCTCTGTCATTAGCGGACAAAACTCGTTACAGCAAAATATATGAGAACAATACATCCAAGCACGATCCTGTAATATCCAAACACCTTAAAGTCATGCTTTTTAATATATCCCATCAGAAAACGGATGATAAACATAGAAGAAACAAATGCCGTTACCATACCGATCAGCAGGATTCCAATCTCATTTCCGGTAAAATGGAATCCGAACTGAACGATCTTGAGCAAACTGGCGCCAAACATCACCGGGATTGCCAGGAAAAATGTGAATTCTGCCGCCACTGTCCTGGATACTCCGAGGATCAATGCTCCCACAATGGTGGCGCCGGAACGGGATGTTCCCGGGAAAATAGCTGCAATCAGCTGAAAGATACCGATCAGGAACACCGTTTTGTAGGACAGTTCTTCAAGACTGTTGATCTTGGCCGGTTTTCCTTTATGGTTCTCTTCAACAATGATAAACGCAATACCGAATATGATCAGTGCCAGCGCCACACATGGATAATTGTAGAACAGCCGTTCAAATTCCTCACTGAAGAGCAGTCCGATCACCGCCGCCGGGATACATGCGATCAGGATCTTGCACCAAAGGATAATAATATCCATCTTAACATACTGCATCAGTCCGTGTTGCTGTCTTCTTCTCCTCCTTTTTCTTTTCGGTATCTGAAAAGGAAAGATCTGATTCCAGAAAAGAATAACGACAGCCATAATAGCTCCCAGCTGGATCACAACTTCAAACATACTGTAAAATTCTTCTGAAACATTAAGATTAATAAATTCATTGAGAAGAATCATATGACCGGTACTGCTGATGGGCAGCCATTCAGTAATTCCCTCTACGATTCCGAATAGGAATGCTTTAAAAAATTCTATCATTGACGCAGCCTCCTGCTTTCATATTTCATTTTTGTTCTTAGAAATTTCAGAAGAGCTGCATACCGCTCCTCCAGTGTCTCAGCACGCTCAGCAAACTCCAGGCTCTCAGATGCAACCGTAAGAAACCGTTCCGTAATATCCGGACGATGTCTCTGAAGAAACTCCGCTCTCGATTCATTGTCATCCAGATCAAGAAATTCCATGATCAGCTCAGTCGTATCCACTCCCTGTCCGCCAGCTCTCCGTTCCTCTTCTCTATCTCTGCAAAGTTCGAAACGGTATTCCTGGTCGGCTTCAGGAAATTTTGTCTTATCGACAGGAAGCAGGAATTTGTCGATCCTGCTGACATATACTCTCCGCTCTCCTTCCAGCGCCTGATATACAACCATATCTTCTTTTGTTTCCGTACAGAGTGCCAGATGCAGCACCTGATACTTCTTTCCCCTGAAATGTCTGTAAATCTCTCCGTCCTTTGGTCTTCTGCGGTTCATGCAAGACTTCCTTTCTGTTCCGGAGCTTCTGGCGTCAGAAACTCCGGCTCTTTCATTCATCAATAATACAGCCCGCCCCCGGTGTCTCTCTCCTTCTTTTGCATCAGTACAGCTTTGCACTGATCAGTTTCGGACGGAATCCTGCCTTTTCCAGCGAATCCAGGATCCGGTTCTTGTGCTCCGTTCCAAAAGCCTCCATTGTAATACGCAGCTCCACAGCAGCATTTCTGTTTGTGCTGACAAACTGATTATGTTCCAGTTTGATGACATTTCCCTGCTGATCCGCAATGGTCTTTGCAACCTGGACAAGTTCGCCCGGCTTATCCGGCAGAAGAACAGAAACAGAAAAGATCCTGTCTCTCTGGATCAGTCCGTGCTGAACAATCGAAGACATGGTAATCACGTCCATATTTCCTCCGCTCAGGATGCAGACAACTTTTTTTCCTCTCAGATCAAGCTGTTTCAGAGCTGCCACGGACAGAAGTCCGGAATTTTCCACGATCATCTTGTGATTCTCCACCATATCCAGGAACGCCCCGATCAGCTCATCATCCTCAACTGTAAGCATCTCGTCAACATTTTCCTGTACATAGGGCAGGATCTTATCGCCGACTGCCTTTACCGCTGTACCGTCTGCGATCGTATCAGCGCTGGCCAGCTCCACTACTTCTCCTGCAGCCAAAGCCGCCGACATACTTGCCGCCTCAGCCGGTTCCACACCGATGACTCTGATCTTCGGATTCAGCATCTTGGCAAGGGTTGATACGCCTGCGATCAGTCCGCCGCCGCCTACCGGAGCGATGATATAGTCTACAGTGGGGAGCTCCTGGACAATCTCCATGGTAATTGTTCCCTGCCCCGCTGCCACGTCCAGATCATTGAACGGGTGTACAAAGGTATATCCTTCCTTCTCCGCCAGCTCGCAGGCATAGGCATAAGCGTCGTCATAGACGTCTCCATAGAGGATTACATCTGCCCCATAGCTCTTTGTACGGTTCACCTTGATCAGAGGGGTGACCGTAGGCATAACGATTGTTGCTTTACAT
The DNA here is from genome assembly GCA_944381495.1 of uncultured Mediterraneibacter sp. Taxonomy (GTDB): domain Bacteria; phylum Bacillota; class Clostridia; order Lachnospirales; family Lachnospiraceae; genus Mediterraneibacter. The sequence goes on from CALWLJ010000002.1 coordinate 105,894, forward strand.
CCAAACTTCTTCGCCGCAAAAGCCACGCCCTGGGCATGGTTGCCGGCAGAGGAAGTGATCAGGCCTCTTTTTCTCTCCTCTTCAGAAAGAGTGCTGATCTTGTAATACGCACCTCGGATCTTATATGCCCCAGTATGCTGCATATTTTCCGGTTTAAGGTATACCTTTCCTCCGGTCTGCTCACTGAGATAGTCGCTGTAGATCAGTTTCGTAGGGTTTGTGACCCGCCGTACAAGTTCACTTGCCTCTTCAAATTTTTCCAGTGTCATCATAGTCTTTTCCTTCTTTCTGTGTCTGTCAGTCCGTTTTTATTTCATGGTACTTCATAAATCCGGCCGATGCAAAATCAAGCATCCGTACCGGTTACTCCTTCTCTTCCTCTCTGTAGAAAAGAGCCTTTACAAATTCATCCGCATCAAATTTCTGCAGATCGTCGATGCTCTCTCCCACGCCAATATATTTCACCGGTATGCCCAGTTCCGCCTGAATGGCAACTGCGATGCCACCCTTAGCTGTGCCGTCCATCTTTGTCAGAACTACTCCTGTGATATCAGCCGCCTCATTAAACTCCCTTGCCTGTGCCAGTGCATTCTGCCCTGTTGTAGCGTCCAGGACCACAAGAGTTTCACGGAATGCTTCCGGAAATTCCCGGTCAATGACACGGTTGATCTTTTTCAGCTCTTCCATCAAATTCTTCTTGTTGTGAAGGCGTCCTGCCGTATCGCAGAGCAGCACATCCGCTTTTCTTGCTTTTGCAGCTGCCACCGCATCATAGACTACAGATGCAGGGTCCGCTCCCTCCTGTCCGCCTATCATATCCACGCCGGCACGGTTCGCCCATTCTTTCAGCTGCTCGCCCGCCGCGGCGCGAAAGGTATCTGCGGCCGCGATCACGACTTTCTTATTCTTATCCTTCAGTTTTCCTGCCAGTTTCCCAATCGTTGTCGTCTTGCCCACTCCATTTACGCCGATAATAAATACGACTGAAGTCCTGTCTTCAAACTCGTAGGCCGTCTCCCCCACATCCATCTGCTCCCGGATGCTGTCGATCAAAAGCTGTCTGCATTCCGCCGGTTCTTTGATGTGCTGTGTCCGTACCTTTTCCTTCAAATCTTCGATAATATTCATCGTCGCGCGGACGCCGATGTCTCCCATGATCAGTGTTTCTTCCAGCTCATCATAAAAATCATCGTCTATTTTGGAAAATCCATGAAAAATACTGTCCATGCCGGACACAATATTATCTCTTGTCTTCGTCAGCCCGGAGACGAGCCGGCTGAAAAAGCCTTTTTTTTCTCCCATTATACTTTACCGCCTTTCCTGCATGATACCTGTCTGTTCCGTATCATACCATATTCTGCGCCTTACCGCCACTCTACTTTCCACAGATCCACTGCCTATCCGCGAAAGGACCTACCCAATACTATTGATCTCCGGTTCCGTATCCGTCACTGATCCAGCTCATTCTCCAGCAGATCAACCGATACCAATGTAGAGACGCCTTTCTCCTGCATAGTAATACCATACAGGCGGTCGGCTGCTGTCATAGTTCCTCTTCTGTGAGTGATCACGATAAACTGTGTACTCTTTGTCAGCTTATGCAGATACTGGGCATACCTGGATACATTGTTATCATCCAGAGCCGCCTCAATCTCATCCAGAAGACAAAACGGAGACGGCTTCAGGTTCTGGATCGCAAACAACAGGGATATGGCTGTGAGAGCTTTCTCCCCTCCGGAAAGCTGCATCATGTTCTGAAGCTTCTTTCCCGGCGGCTGGGCGATGATCCGGATACCTGCTTCCAGAATGTCTTCATCCTCCATCAGTTCGAGCGTACCTTTTCCTCCGCCGAAAAGCTGACGGAACACAGAGTTAAACTCCTGGGATATCTTTGCGAACTGTTCCGCAAACTGTTTTCTCATCGCTGCATCCAGCTCATCAATGATCTTTACAAGAGACGCCTCAGCTTCCACCAGATCATCGTGCTGTCCTTTCAGAAATTCATATCTCTCAGATACATTTTTGAAATCCTCGATGGCGTTTACATTGACTGTACCCAGCTTTTTGATTTCATTTCTCAGTGTCTGGATCTGCCGTTTCATAAATGCCAGATCTGTAAGGTTTTCATTTCTGAGCTCCAAAGCCCGGTTATAAGTGAGTTCATATTCCTCCCACATATAATTTATCTGCTTTTCCGACGCCTCTTCATAGGATTCTTTCTGGCTGTTAAGACGGAAGCATTCTTTATCAAGATCAGATATCTGCTTTGACAGTTCCTCTCTCTGACGCAGGAAATTTTTATTTTTCTGATTCAGTGACTCTCTCTTTTCTGTCTGTGTTCTGATCTCTTTTTCAATCTCGGCAAACAGTTCTCCGGAGTTTTGTATCGTATCTTTTAACTCCTGGATCTGCTGTTCTTTCTTCCGGATCTCATCTGATGCGTTTCCTTTATTCTCGTCGATGGTTTCCAGTTCCAACCGGAATTTTTCTGTCTCCTCATCAATACGTGCGATATTTTCTTTGATAAACGAATCCTGCTGTTCCAGACTTGCAAGAGCAAGATGCAGTTCCTCGGATTCTTTCAACCGGGCCGTCTCCTGCTCCCTTTCTGCCTCCAGAGTCCTCTGCATTTCCGATATTTTTTCATTCAGCTCTTTTTCCAGATTCTCAGAGGTTTCCAGTTCCATCTGGATCGACTCTTCATTTTCTGCGATTTCACGAAGCTGTGCGGCCAGACTTTCCTGTTCCCTGGCATAACCGTCGCAGCGCTGTTTTGCTTCCTTCTGGCGTATCTGCATCTGCTCCATATTCATCCGTGCTGTATTTTCACGGACGGAAGCCTTGCGTAATTTTTCCTGAATCTCATCAATCTCACTGTAACATGCTGCTCTTTTGTTCTTTACCTCAGTTACAGAACGCTCCATCTCCTCCATGTCAGTCTTCAGCATAGCTACTGTTTTCTCAAACTCCTCAATTTCCCTTCTTCTGCTCAAAAGGTTACTGGAATTTTTGAACGCCCCACCGGTCATGGAGCCGCCCGGGTTGATCAACTCTCCCTCGAGAGTGACAAGCCGCAGTGACTGATGATACTTTCTGGCGATCATAATACCATGGTCGATATGATCCACTACAATGGTTCTTCCGAGGAGCTGGGCGGCAAGTCCCTGAAATCTCGATTCCACATGCACCAGAGTATTGGCAAGTCCGATTACTCCAGGTTCCCGGAGTGCCTCATCATTTTTCAGTCCCGCAGTCCCCTTCATACTGGTCAGCGGGAGAAAAGTAGCACGGCCGTATTTATTCTTCTTCAGAAAAGCAATCATCCGCTTTGCCGTTTCTTCGTTATCCGTTACAATATTCTGGATACTTCCGCCGAGAGCCGTCTCTACGGCAATCTCATATTCCTTATCAACTTTAATAATATCTGCGACAACACCGATCAGGCCTTTTTCTCTGTCCTTGTTTGCCATAACTCTCCGGATGCTGTTACCGTATCCGTCATAACGCTCTGTAATATTTTTCAGAGATTCCAGGCGGGATGACTCCCGGTGAAATGCGGTCTGACCGACCCTCAGTTTTTCCTGCTTATCTGTCAGTTCTTTCTGAAATTCCGCGATTCTTTGCTCATTGTCTGACACAGTCTGATTATATCTCCGAATTTCATTTCGGACTTCTGCCAGTTCCTGTTCATACTTCTTCAGACTTTCATTCTGCTGTTCCGCCTCAGACGACACTTCAAGAATATTACGGGAAAGCACCGCCTTTCTTGCGGCAATCTGCTCTTTGGTCGTATCATAATGCTGGATTTTTGCAGTCGTGGATGCGCGGCTTCCCAGCAGATCCATGATCTCCTGTTTTCCCTGTTCAATCCCCGCACTATGTTCTGCGATTCTGGTCTGTATCTCAACCAGCTGTCGCCTTGCGGCGTCATCTTTCCCGGACGCCGTAAGCAGTTTCTCTTTCAGTTCTTTCTGCTCCTTTTCCAGGATCTCCTTCTGACTCTTCCTGGCGTCCAACTCTTCCCCGATAGCTCTCAGCCGGTTTCCATAATGTTCGTCGTTCATGCGGGCTGTATTGATCTGCTCTTTCAGCACGTTGATCTGACCCTCCAGCTGCTGCTTTAGCAGGCTGGTTTCATTTAGCTGGCCGCGTGCTTTTTCCACTGCATGATCGATTTCCTCCACTTCCGCCTCAATCGCCTCATATTCGGCCTTCATTTTATCATAGCGCTGGTTGGATTCCTCCATCTGAGTGGATGCAATGTCATACTTTTCTTCCGTCTCTTTGATCCGCTCCCGAAGCCGCTCTTCCTCCAGAAGGAACATATTAATATCGTAAGTCTTCAGTTCCTCCCTTTTCTTCAGATATTCCCTTGCTGTCTCAGACTGCTTCTCCAGAGGACCCAGCTGTTTTTCCAGCTCCTTTAAAATATCATTGACCCTGGTAAGATTCAGCCTTTCTTCTTCCAGCTTCTTCAAGGAGAGATTTTTCCGGCGTTTAAATTTCACAATGCCTGCCGCCTCATCAAAAAGCTCTCGTCGTTCCTCCGGCTTGCCGCTCAGGATTTTGTCGATCTGTCCCTGACCGATGATCGAATATCCTTCTTTTCCGATTCCCGTATCATAGAACATCTCATTTATGTCTTTCAGCCTGCATGCCGCCCCGTTGATCATATATTCACTCTCGCCGGAGCGGTACAGTTTTCTCGTCACGGTAACTTCTTCGAATTCCACCGGGAGCTTATGGTCCGAATTGTCCAGAGTAATGGCAACAGAAGCATAGCTCAGCGGCTTTCGGTTCTCCGTCCCGGAAAATATCACATCCTGCATGGTTCCTCCACGCAGCTGCTTCACTCTCTGCTCGCCGAGAACCCAACGCACCGCATCCGCCACATTACTCTTCCCACTTCCATTTGGTCCTACAATTCCCGTGATCCCGTTGTGAAAATCAAATTTTATCCTATTGGCAAAAGACTTGAATCCCTGCACTTCAATGCTCTTTAAATACATATAACACCCGCTTTATTTCTGCTCCCGGAGTTTCAGGATCGCCTCATAGGCCGCCTGCTGCTCCGCAGCTTTTTTCGTTCTCCCGTCGCCGGATCCCAGCACTTTTCCTCCGATTACCACATCAACAGAAAATGTCTTGTTGTGATCCGGTCCTTTCTCTCCGGTAAGATGATAGGCGATCTCGCCTCCAAGATCCGCCTGTACCATCTCCTGCAGGATAGTTTTACTATCATAAAAGAGTTTTTTATCCTCAAGATCGTTGAGGACAAACCGGTATATGAACTCTTTTGCACTAGTAAAACCACCATCCAGATAAACAGCGCCAATCAGAGCTTCCATGGCGTCCGATGTAATGGAATCCCGCTTTCTTCCTCCGGTTGCCTCCTCACCTTTTCCAAGCAGGAGATAATCCCCAAGAGAGATATCCCGCGCACAGAGTGCCAGAGACGGCTCGCATACCATACTTGCCCGGGTCGTGGTCATCTTTCCCTCAGGCATCGTCGGTGACTCACGAAAAAGATATTCGCTGGACACCAGTTCAAGAACCGCATCTCCTAGAAACTCCAGCCGTTCATTGCACTGATATTTCGGCAGACGGTTTTCATTTGTATAAGAGCTGTGGCGCATTGCCGTCACAAGAAGAGAAAAATCGTGGAATGTATACCCGATTTTTTGCTCCAGTTCCTTTAATCTGCTGTGTTCACTCATCTCTGTATCCTTTCCTTTTCTGCCCGAACGCCCGGCAGCTGTCCGCACATCAGTCCAGGTAAGCTGGGCCATCTATGCGTCCGCCCACCGGGCGTATCGCACAAAATGAAAAAGCCCACAGGGGCTTTTTCATTCAACTGCTATTCCACTGCTTTTTTGATCTGGTCAACCGCATCCTGTACGGTTACGATTTTCTCTGCTTCATCGTTGTCGATCTCGATATCGAACTCTTCCTCGATTCCCATAATGATCTGGAAAATATCCAGTGAATCAGCTCCGAGATCATCTACAAATGTAGTCTCCGGTCTGATCTCCTCTTTCTGAACGTTGAGTACGTCCGCGATAATGTCCTGCAGTTTTTCAAATTCCATTTCTCATACCTCCTAATTTAAACATTTTCTTCTTCCTGCGTCTTCTGAATAGCAGCCTTGATCTTTTCATTAATTTTCTGCTCTTTAAATGTAACGCACTGAATAATAGAATTGCACACCTCTGTAGAAGTTGAACTTCCGTGTGTTTTAACCACCAGACCCGTGAGCCCGAGCAGCGGAGCACCGCCGTACTGACTGGCGTCAAAATCTTTCATGGTTTCCTTGAGCGCCGGCTTCACAAGCAGTCCGCCGATCTTACTCCGAAGGCTGGTCATCATACCGCTCTTCACCTTTTTAATAAGTGCGCCGCCCACGCCTTCATAAAGCTTGAGGATCACGTTTCCTACAAATGCTTCACACACAATCACATCAGCTGCGCCATAAGGGATATCCCTTGCCTCCACACTTCCTATAAAATTAATATCGCTGCATGCCTTCAGCATCGGAAAAGTCTCTTTTACCAGAGCATTTCCTTTTTCTTCCTCGGCGCCGATGTTTACGATCCCCACCGTAGGATTCTTCTTTCCCATAACACTCTCCATGTATATGGAACCCATCTTCGCAAACTGCACCAGATGAGAAGGCCTTGCATCTACATTTGCTCCGCAGTCGATCAGAAGGGAGACTCCTTTCAGCGTAGGAATCAGCGGAGCCAGAGGTGGTCTCTCCACACCTTTGATCCTTCCCACAAGCACCTGGCCTCCTACAAGAACGGCTCCGGTGCTGCCGGCTGAAACAAACGCATCAGCCTCTCCCCGCTTCACCATCTTCATCGCCACTACGATCGACGAATCCTTTTTCCCGCGGATCGCCTTTACCGGCGGCTCAGCCGTCTCGATAACTTCCGTCGCATTTACGATCTGAATCTGATCAGCAGGATAAGTATAAGCTGACAACTCTTTTCTGAGGACTTCCTCCCTGCCGGTCAGCAGGATCTGGATATCTTTCCTTTTCTGTACGGCTTCTACAGCTCCCTTGACAATCTCTCCGGGAGCATTGTCTCCTCCCATGGCATCAAGGGCGACCTTCGTAATATCAGACATTTCTATTCCTCCTAACACTACTGAAATCATTCTACTGGAAATCAATATAAAAATCAACCCTTTCCAATAAAACTGAGAAGAGATGGGATTCACGCGTTGCCGCAGGATTGTGCTCGGATGTCCGCCATTACGGAATTGGATACAGAGACACATCTGCGCGGTAATTATGCGCAACAAAAGAGGCCGCCCGAAACGGACAGCCTCTTTCAATCACATAATAAAATTAATCAACTGAGATGATCTCACGTTTGTTGTAAGCTCCGCATGCCTTGCATACACGGTGAGGCATCATAAGCTCGCCGCACTTGCTGCATTTTACCAGATTCGGAGCGCTCATCTTCCAGTTTGCTCTTCTCTTGTCTCTTCTTGCTTTTGAAGATTTATTCTTTGGGCAGATCGACATAGGTTACACCTCCTTAAAATTCTTAAATAAGTCACGGACAACTGACATTCTAGGATCAAGTCCCGGTTCCTCACAGTCGCAGGACCCCGTATTCAGATTCCGCCCGCACACCTTGCACAGACCTTTACAGTCTTCCCTGCAAAGCACTTTCTCGGGCCATCCCGACAAAATCTCACTTCTGAGTAATTTGTCAACGTCAAGATGATATCCGTCAATAAAGTTTGATTCATCCAGCTCCTCTGTCAGTTCTGCATCGGAGAGACCTACATCAACATGCCTCACACAATTCAGCGTGAACTCATGCTCCACATCCTCAAGGCATCTGTCGCACGGAATCAAAACTGTCAATGCGGTATCCGCAGTGATCATCAGTTCCTTTCCCTTTACATGCTCCACATGCACACGGACGGGCTCCTTCCGGATGATGGGATAGCTCCCGGCTTTCAGCCGAATCTCATCCATCGTAAGCTCCACAGTCTCTTCAACTGCCTTATGCTGGTCTGACAAAACGTCTGATAGGTTAATTAACATAATGTTTACTCCTATTCATACCTAAATCATTATATCATGGAAATCTTGTTTGTCAACCAGAAATTTTCTTCTCTGCATTCAGATACCGTAATTTTCTGTCTTGAGCTATTTCTGCATCATACGGGCAGCTGTTTACTCTGTCACAAGAGCCAGAGTCTCACGTGCGATTGCCAGCTCTTCATTTGTAGGAATAACAAATACGCGAACTTTTGATCCCGGCTTAGTAATCTCTGCCTGAGTACCTCTCAGACCGTCATTTGTCTCTTTATCAAAATCAACGCCGAGATATCCGAGATATCCGCATACCTGCTCTCTTACATAATCGTCATTTTCACCGATTCCAGCAGTAAATACAATATCATCAACGCCATTCATAGCTGCCGCGTAAGAGCCGATATATTTTGCAACTCTATATGAAAATACATCCAGGGCAATCTTAGCCTTTTTATTTCCGGCATTCATCCCGTCTGTCAGATCACGGAAATCGCTGGAAAGTCCGCCGGAGAGTCCGAATACACCTGATTTTTTATTCAGAACATTCATAACGCCTTCAATGTCAAGGTTTTCTTTTCCTGCAATATACTCCATGATAGCCGGATCAATATCCCCGGAGCGTGTTCCCATCACAAGACCTTCCAGAGGAGTAAGTCCCATGGATGTGTCGACAGATTTTCCATTCATAACCGCGCTGACACTGGATCCGTTTCCAAGATGACATACAATCGTTTTAACCTGGTCATAAGGTTTCCCCATTGCCTCAGCCGCTTTTTTCGATACATAACTGTGGCTTGTTCCATGGAAACCGTAACGTCTTACTTTATATTTTTCATAATATTCATAGGGAAGTCCATACATATATGCCTTTTCCGGCATCGTCTGATGAAATGCTGTATCAAACACAGCTACCATGGGAGTTCCCGGCATCAGTTTCTCACATGCATCGATTCCGATCAGGTTGGCGGGATTGTGAAGCGGAGCCAGTTCATTACACTCTTCGATTGCTTTCTTAACTTTCTCTGTGATCACAACGGAAGATGCAAACTTTTCTCCGCCGTGTACCACACGATGTCCTACAGCTCCAATCTCATCCAGGCTCTTTACAACACCTGTTTCCGGATTCGTCAACGCGTCAATGACAAACTGAATCGCCTCTGTATGAGTAGGCATTGCTTTGTCCGACTTTTCCTTTTCACCGCCTGCCGGCTGATAGGTAAGCCTTCCGTCAATTCCGATTCTCTCGCAGAGTCCTTTTGCCAGCACTTCCTCAGATGCCGCATTGATGAGCTGGAACTTCAGCGAAGAACTTCCACAGTTGATTACTAAAACATTCATCTTGATTTCCTCCCAAAATATTATTTTTTATAAATCAAGCGGGAAAGAAATTCCTTCCCGCATGTATTTCAATTCTTACATTGCCTGTGACTGAACAGCTGTGATTGCAACTACACCTACAATATCCTCTGCGCTGCATCCGCGGGACAAGTCGTTAACCGGAGCTGCGATTCCCTGTGTCAGCGGTCCGTAAGCCTCTGCCTTTCCAAGTCTCTGAACGAGCTTGTAACCGATATTTCCCGCATCCAGATCCGGGAAGATCAATACGTTGGCATGTCCGGCAACTGTGCTGCCCGGCGCCTTGGAAGCTCCAACCTCCGGTACGATTGCCGCATCCAGCTGAAGCTCACCGTCCAGCTTCAGGTCCGGAGCGAGCTCATGCGCGATTCTTGTCGCCTCAACCACTTTGTCAACATCCGGGTGTTTTGCACTGCCCTTTGTAGAATGAGAAAGCATAGCGACGATCGGCTCTTTTCCAGTCAGAGTGCGGAAAGATTCCGCGGAGGAAATAGCAATATTGGCAAGTTTCTCCGGATCCGGATTCTGCTCCAGTCCAGCATCACCGAAGATGAATGTACCGTTCGCCCCCATATCGCAATCCGGAACTACCATCAGGAAGAACGCAGATACCAGCTTTGTGCCCGGTTTTGTCTTCAGGATCTGAAGGCACGGACGCAGCGTATCAGCCGTTGAATGGCAGGCTCCGGAAACCATTCCGTCTGCATCGCCCATCTTAACCATCATAACACCGTAATACAGGTAGTTATTCAGAAGCAGCTCTCTTGCCTTTTCCTCAGTCATACCCTTTTTCTCTCTGAGCTCGACCAGCTTCGCTATGTAGCTCTCTGTCTTGTCACTTTTTGCAGGATCCACGATCGCAGCGCCTGTGATATCATAAGACCCTTTATTCTTTGCAACTTCCTCTTCGCTTCCGATAAGGATAAGATCAGCAATTCCTTCTTTCAGAACTGTCTCTGCAGCCTTATATGTTCTTTCGTCCTCTGTCTCCGGCAGAACGATGGTTTTCTTATCTGCTTTCGCTCTTGCCTTGATTTCATCAATAAATCCCATGGTTTCATAATCCACCTTTCATTTTTATCACTCTTGCTTTATTATAACTCAAAGGTTTTTTGTATACAAGTAGATATTATGTGCATTTTTCAGTACAATCAGGCAGATTGCTCCTCTCCATTTATAGCTTTGTCACAAATATAACAATGTTTCCTTTTTCTTACATTTCCTTATTACAGACATCCATGGTATAATGATGACGTTATGCGCTTCCTTCTTCTGCGCACATGGTAAAACAAGATAAATACATGAGTAAACTATTCATAAGGAGAATTTCATGAAAATTGCAGGATTGATCACAGAATACAATCCGTTTCACAACGGACATCTCTATCATATAAATGAAACCAGACGGGTTACAGGGGCTGACGCTGTCATTGTCGTTATGAGCGGAGATTATATCCAGAGAGGCGTCCCTGCCATCATGCCAAAGCGTCTTCGCGCGGAAATGGCACTGAAATGCGGTGTCTCCGCTGTATTTGAACTGCCGGTCTGCTATGCCACAGGAAGCGCAGAATATTTTGCTCTCGGCGCAGTGTCACTGCTGGACCGCCTGGGTGTCGTAGATTCCATCTGCTTCGGAAGTGAGTGCGGCGATCTCTCCTCTCTTCAGAAACTGGCTGATATCCTGTACGAAGAGCCCGGCAGCTACAGAGATTTTCTGAAAGAGCATCTGAAAAACGGCGTTTCCTTTCCGGCAGCCAGACAAAAAGCGGTGGCCCATTATACAGGGCGGGACCGACTCTCCTCCCTGCTCAATGATCCAAACAATATCCTGGCCATCGAATACCTGAAGGCACTGCGCAGGCTGAACAGTTCCATAAAACCATATACCATCCGCAGGCAGGGGGCGGGATACCATGATTCAACTCTAAATCCGGAATACAGTTCTGCTTCCGCCATCCGTTCCCTGCTGGCTCATTCCGGCTCGTCACTTCGGACCGACCATACCGGAGGGACATTTGAGGATCATTCCTTTTCCGGAATACTGGCCACGCTGGAAGACCAGGTGCCAACCTGCTGTCTGGAGCTCCTTAAGGATTACCACAGAGTTCTTTACCCTGTCTACTCAAACGATTTTTCTCTTATATTGAAATATAAACTAATGAATAAATATCCGAAAAATCTGGTACGTTATCAGGATGTATCGGAGGAACTGGCAAACCGGATCTGCAGCCGTCTGGATCATTTTTTTAATTATCAGCAGTTCTGTGAACTGTTAAAAACCCGCGACATCACACAGACCCGGATCAACCGCGCATTGCTTCATATAATGTTAGGCATTAAAAAAGAACATGTACAGGAATACATTGAAAACGGATATCATTTCTACGCCCGTCTTCTTGGGATCCGGAAAGACAGCGAAAAACTTCTGTCACTGATCTCTGCAAAAAGCAGTCTTCCTCTGCTGGTACGACTTTCTGAAAGCAGCGACCTGACCGGTCCCGGAGCGAATATGCTCCGCAATGACCTTCTGGCATCCAATCTTTTCATGTCTGTCGTTACAAACAAATTCAAAACCGCATTCCGAAACGAATACAGGCAGGGTCTGCTGAAAATCTAAGAAGGGATCCGCACATTTAATGTAACTGTGCGGATCCCTTCCAGGGCTCTTCTAATAGAATGGTCCATCTATTAAAATCTCAGACTGCATCTGCTCATCTGACTTTTTTCATGCAGGTAACCGCCATGGCTCCGGGACCGATATGGCAGGCAACGCTTAAAGACAGCGGTCCTTCCACAATATGATAGCCCGGAAAACGGTCCATGATTTCCTGCTTCCACTCCTGAGCCGCTTCCGGGCTGCAAGTATAAGCCATACCAAGCACCATATCATCCTTTACATCAGCAAAACGTTCATTCAGGTCCTTTTCAATAGCGTCAAGCATCTTTTTCTTCGCCGCTTTCCAGCCTCTCACCTTGGCAAAAGCATCCAGCTTTTCCCCCTGAATCTGAAGCACCGGCTTTAAATTCAAAACAGTACCGACTGCTGCCGCGGCAGGAGTGATCCTCCCGCCTTTTTTCAGATATTTCAGAGTGTCTACGGTAATATATATACTCGCCTGCATCTTCTCACGCTCCAGGACCTCGCGGATCTCAGCCGCTGACAGGCCCCGGTCTCTCAATGTCATGGCATCGTACACCGACTGCTCCTGAGTCACGGAAATCCTCTGGTTATTCACTACCTGCACTCTTCCGTTATATTCTTCTGCGATGGAGACTGCTGTAGAACAAGTGCTGCTCAGACCGCTTGACATCGGAATACAAACAAGCTCATCATAATCATTCAGCACCTTTTCCCACAGTTCCATCACATCCGCCGGCGATGGCTGTGATGTAGAAATGTCAGAGTCAGCTCCCAGCTTTTCATAAAATTGTTCCTGGGTCAGATTAATATCTTCCAGATACATTTTTCCATCGATGAAAAACGGCATCGGGAGCACATAAATCCCCAGTTCTTTTCCCTTTTTCTGCGTAATCCCGCTATTGCTGTCTGTTACAATCGCAATTTTTCTCATTTTTCTCTCCTGCTTCTCATAGCATCTTTTTTGATCCGTCTCTCCCGAATTTCCGTTCTGTTTTAACTTTCTTTTCCTTCTATAGTTTCCCTTATCTTGTGTTCTCTCATTCATAACCGGCAGCTGTTAATTCTTAAAGCTGTGAATCGGCGCAGGTATTCTTCCTTTTCTGCTGATAAATGCATCGCATCCAAATTCATTAACAGGCATAATCGGCGCATATCCCAGCAGTCCGCCAAACTCTGCCATATCTCCCACATCTTTTCCGATCACAGGTATAAGACGGACCGCCGTAGTTTTCTGATTCACCATTCCGATTGCCATCTCATCGGCTATAATGCCGGAAATTGTACTTGCAGATGTCTTTCCCGGTATAGCGATCATATCCAGTCCGACAGAGCATACGCAGGTCATGGCCTCCAGCTTCTCGAGGGTCAAAGATCCAGCGTGTACCGCATCGATCATTCCCTGATCTTCACTGACCGGAATAAATGCTCCACTCAAACCTCCAACATAGGAAGATGCCATCACGCCGCCCTTTTTCACCTGATCGTTCAGCATGGCAAGCGCCGCCGTCGTTCCCGGGGCCCCCACTCTCTCCAGGCCGATCTCTTCCAGGATTTCCGCCACACTGTCTCCAACTGCGGGAGTGGGCGCAAGGGAAAGATCCACGATACCGAACGGAATTCCCATCCGTGCAGACGCCTCGCCGGCCACAAGCTGACCCACACGGGTTACTTTAAACGCCGTCTTCTTGATCGTCTCACAGAGCTCCTCAAATCCTTTTCCTCTTACCTTTTCCAGCGCCTTCTTCACTACACCCGGGCCGCTGACGCCCACATTGATCACGGCATCGGCCTCGGTCACACCCAGAAAAGCGCCTGCCATAAAGGGATTATCGTCCGGAGCGTTACAGAAAATGACCAGCTTTGCACAGCCGAGAGAATCTCTCTCCTTCGTTGCCTCTGCTGTCTCCTTCACAATCTCTCCGCAGAGACGTACAGCATCCATATTAATTCCCGTCTTCGTAGATCCTACATTTACGGAGCTGCAGATCCGCTCTGTCTCGGCAAGCGCCTGGGGGATCGACCGAATCAGATTCTCGTCACTGGCAGTCATTCCCTTTGACACAAGAGCAGAATACCCGCCAATAAAGTTAACCCCTACCTGGAGTGCAGCCCGGTCCAGAGTTCTGGCAATCGAGACAAAATCCTCCGGTGTCTTGCAGGCAGCTGCCCCGATCAGGGAAATGGGAGTGATGGAGATCCTCTTATTAACGATCGGAATTCCAAACTCCTTTTCAATATCCTGCCCTGTTGACACCAGATCCTTTGCCACAGTAGTGATCTTCTCATAAATTTTACGATTCAGTTCATCCAGGTCAGAGTCAATGCAGTCAAGCAGGCTGATTCCCAGCGTAATGGTTCTCACATCCAGATTCTCGTGCTCGATCATTTTGTTTGTCTCTGACACTTCATACATATTTATCATGGTCTATATCCTCACCTTCATCCATCCTACAGTCTGTGCATTTTCTCAAATATCTCTTCCCTCTGGCAGCGGATGTTAACACCGATTTCCTTGCCCAGTTCATCCATTTCATCACATACATCCGTAAAATCCTTTTTCAGATGAGTAACGTCAACGATCATCATCATATTAAAATATCCCTGTACAATCGTCTGAGAAATATCAAGTATATTGATTTCATTCTCCGCCAGGTATGTACACACCTTTGCTATGATTCCTACCGTATCCTTTCCAAGAACCGTTACAATACATTTTTTCATTTTGTTCTGCCTCCTGCATTTTCTTTTCTATATTTTGCATGTTTCTGTCTAAACAGCTACAGCTTCTGAAACACTATCCCGTTTCGCCACGAACATATGAAGCTCATCACCTTTATAGTCATTATCCGCCAGAGTCACTTCCAGCTTCACTGTCTCATATGCAAGTCTGGCATAATTATTTTCCTTGCTCAAATGTCCCAGAATGATGTGTTTCAAATTGTCATGTAGTATATCACATAACAGCTGTCCTGACAATTCATTGGAAAGATGTCCTTTATCTCCCAGTATTCTCTGCTTCAGGTAGTAGGGGTATGCTCCCACTTCCAGCATATGGATATCGTGGTTGGCCTCAAGAAGTACTGCGTCCAGATTTTTCAGGTGTTCCACTGTATATTCGTCATACTTTCCCAGATCCGTCGCCACCGCCACTGCTTTTCCGTCATTTTCAAACCGGTATCCTGAAGGTTCGTTCGCATCATGGGAGATGCGGAACGGATCGACCGTAATGTCGCCAAGGATAAATGGCTCATCTGTATGGATCGGATGGAGCAGCCCCTCCGGCATTCTGCCAAGTCCGGAATAACTGCGGATTCCGTCAATCGTCCCCGGCGTCGCATAAACAGGTATCTCATATTTCCGGCTGAACACTCCCAGGCCCTGGATGTGATCTGAATGTTCGTGGGTGATCAGAATGCCGTCCAGTTCCTCTCCCTTTATATCAAGGCTGTGCAGCCCTTCTTCGATTCTCTTTTTGCTGATGCCGGTGTCAACCAGCAGATGGGTATTATCGCTGCCCACATAAATACAGTTGCCGCTGCTTCCGCTGGCGATACTGCATAATCTCATAGTAACTCTCCTATCTGTCTCACTGTATTTTCAAATGCGCCGCCGTTATCCACCACAGCGCTGCTTATCTTGCGGAATTCCTCTTCCGAAGGCTGAGAAGCTATCATACTGTTGATCTTCTCATCTGTATATCCACGAGATCTTTTCAGGCGTTCCCGCCTTACGGGTACCGGGGCATAAATATACCAAATTTCACTGCAGATCTCCGCGCCCACATCCGGCAGGAGCGCGGATTCCACCACATAGATCCCGATCCCTTCTTTTTCCTTTTTTGTTATGTCATCCCGCACCCACCGGATCACTTCCGGATGAACGATTCCGTTAAGTATATCCAGCTTCTCCTGGCTGGAAAATACCTGCTCAGCCAGAGCTTTCCGGTTCAGTTCTCCATCTGTTCCAATGATCTCAGGGCCGAAAGCCTTCACAATGCTGTCATAGCATTCCGTGCCCTTTCTCTGGAGCATTTTTGCTGTCTCATCCATCTGGCAGATCACAGCTCCGCATCCGTCATGGAGATATGTGAGCACTTCACTTTTTCCGGATCCGACGCCACCTGTAATTCCAATTACTTTCATCTGTTGTCCGCTTCTTTCCAGATCATTTTTTCTTTTTTCAATTTCACTTTGCCTCGTACCAGTTCTTTCCTGTATGCATGTCTACGATCAGGGGAACAGACAGGTCTGCCGCATGTTCCATCTGATCTTTCAGAATTTCCTTCACTTCTTCCACTTCTGACTGCTCTGCCTCGATCAGCAGTTCATCGTGGACCTGGAGAATGAGACGGGATTTCAGCTTTCTCCTCTTCAGCTCATCGCCGACGCCGATCATGGCGATCTTGATGATATCGGCCGCGCTTCCCTGGATCGGCGCGTTCATGGCCACCCTTTCTCCGAAATTCCGCTGCATAAAATTACTGGATTTCAGTTCAGGTACCGGCCTTCGCCTTCCAAACAGGGTCACAGCATATCCCTTCTCCTTGGCATTCGCCACGGAATCATCAAGGAACTTTTTGATCCCGGGATAAGTCTCAAAGTAATTCTCGATATACTCCGCTGCTTCCTTCCGCGTGATACTCAGATCCTGGCTCAGTCCGAAAGAACTGATTCCATACACAATCCCGAAATTTACAGCCTTGGCATTCCGCCTCTGCAGATCTGTCACTTCATCAAACGGCGTATGGAACACCTGGGAAGCAGTCATCCGATGAATATCCTTCGCCTCACGGTAGGCTTCGATCAAATGCTCATCGCCGGAGCAGTGAGCCAGGATCCTCAATTCGATCTGAGAATAATCCGCATCCACAAACACAAAGCCGTCCTCTGGTACAAATACCTTACGGATCAGTCTCCCCAGCTCCATTCTCACCGGAATATTCTGTAAATTCGGCTCTGTGCTGCTGATCCGGCCTGTAGCAGTGATCGTCTGATTAAACTTTCCGTGAATCCGCCCGTCCGGACAGATATATGCCGCAAGTCCGTCCGCATAAGTGGATTTCAACTTAGACAGCTGACGGTACTCCAGTATCTTCGCCACAATAGGATAATCCGGGGCCAGTTTATCCAGCACATCTGCAGCCGTAGAATACCCCGTCTTTGTCTTTTTGGCATGGGGCATTTCCAGCTTTTCAAAGAGGATTACTCCAAGCTGTTTCGGAGAATTAATATTAAACGTTTCCCCTGCCAGTTTATAAATCTCTTTTTCCAGCTCTACGATTCTCCCGCCCAGCTGATCACCATAGGCTTTCAAGGCTTCCGCCTCCACTTTGATCCCCGCCTGCTCCATATCATACAGAATAAACACAAGGGGCATCTCAATTTCACAGAACAGTTGATACATACCGTTTTCCTTCAGCTTCTTTTCCAGCAGAGGAACAGAAGCATAGGCAGTATACGCTTCATAACATGCCTTTCCTGTCTGATCTGTCTTCTCATCGATCAGGATTCCCATATATTCTCTTGCAACATCTGCATAATCATAATCACTTTTCAGAGGATTAAGAAGATATGCCGCCACGATCACATCAAAACTGTTGTCTCTCCCCGCATCCGGCAGATACTTCAGATATTCCTTCATACCACACATGGAAAACCGTTTTACATGCCCTGCAAGACGGGACACTTTACTGAACAGGGCATCCATATCTGTATCCATACTGCATGGAATAGAGCAGATTTTATCGTCTCCCCACGCAAGAGCGATCCTGCCCAGTCCGGAAGGATGCGCAAACAAAGGAAGTACATTTCCCAGATCTGCTGAAAAGGCAACCCCAACCGTCTCCGCCTGCTCAGCTTCGGCAAACACAGCTTCAATTTCTGTCGGATCCGTCACTTCACGGAAACTCTTTTCCAGATCATTCTCTTCTTTCTGTATATCAAAACGCCCCAGCATATTCTTGAACTGCAGGCGCTGGAACATCTCATGAGCTTCCGGTGTATAAAGGTTTTCCAACCTTGCCTCGTCTATATCAAAACAGATATCTGCATGCGTATCGATGGTTGCAAGCGCTTTGCTCATTTTCGCCTGTTCCCAGTATTCCTTTATATTCTTGCTGGCCCGGGGAGGTTTCAGTTCATCAGCATGCGCATAGGCATTCTCTATATTCTTGTACTGCTGAATGATCTTTGTAGCCGTCTTCTCTCCTACTCCCGGCACACCCGGAATATTATCCGACGTATCTCCCATAAGCGCTTTCACATCGATAAATTCCTCCGGCGTAACCCCGTACCGTTCTTTTACATCCTCTGCGTTGTAATCCTCAATCTCTGTCTTTCCCTGCTTCGTCTTGGGGATGCGTATCTTGACATGATCAGTAGCTAGCTGAAGCGCATCTCTGTCTCCGGATATAATAGAAACATCCATTCCTTTCTCTTCACATATCCTTGAAATTGTTCCCAACAGGTCATCCGCCTCCAGCCCTGCCTTCTCGACAAGCTCAATATTCATAGCCTTCAGCACTTCCTTAATCACCGGAACCTGCTGACGGAGTTCATCCGCCATAGGCTTTCTTGTCCCTTTATAATCTGCATACATCTCATGCCGGAACGTAGGTGCATGGACATCAAACGTAACCGTCAGATACTCCGGCTTTTCTTCGTCCAGGATCTTAAACATAATATTAAGGAAGCCATACACCGCATTCGTATGCAGTCCCTCTGAATTTGTAAGATCCGGTACGCCGTAAAAAGCACGGTTCAATATACTGTGACCGTCTATCAATACGATTTTATCACTCATCTATAGTCCTCACTTTCAGACCCGGCGCACATTGCGCCGACACTTACTAGAGTATACAATAAAATCGCTCTTTTTTAAAGGCTGTTTTTGTGTTAAAATGTTGCGTGCGGAAATATGGATTGTTTCCGCATATTAAATTAAGGAGAAAAACTATGGACGGAATTATATTTGACGTAGATGGTACGCTATGGGATTCCACAGATTCTGTGGCGGAATCCTGGAATCTTGCTCTTCGTGAACATTCCTCTCTGGATCTTGTTATAGACGCCGATATCTTAAGCCGGTTATTTGGAAAAACCATGAACGAAATTGCTGATGCCGTTTTTCCCATGCTGAGTCCGGAAGAACGCATGCGTCTGCTGGAAATCTGTTTTGATTACGAGAACAGATATCTGGAAACGCATCCCGGGACTATGTACCCCGGCGCTGTGGACACACTGCGCCGTCTTTCAAAAAAATATCCCCTCTTTATCGTCAGCAACTGTCAGAAAGGATATATCGAAGCTATGATGAAATCCTGCGGCATGGAATCATATATTACAGATCATCTCTGCTTCGGTGAAACAGGACAGCCCAAAAGTGTAACAATCCGTTTGCTGATGGAGCGGAACAGCCTGAATGATGTTGTCTATGTAGGAGACACCCAGGGGGACGCAGATGCATGCCGGGATGCCGGAATTCCGTTTGTTTTTGCTGCATACGGGTTTGGGGAGGTTCCAGATGCAAGCCAGAAAATCGACAGTCTTCCGGATTTATGCAATATTTTTTGATTGTATACTTGTATGCAATCAAAATTTCTGCTGGCTGCCATCAAAATTCCAGTCATTCCTCTCATATCTGAGGAATCTTTCTGTATTCGCATCCGCCTGTTGGCAGGCCTGCCCTTACCATAGCCAAAACCAAAAGGAAGTATATCCCGCGCTTTGCAGTGATATACTTCCTTTTGTCTGTTAAACTATTTCAGTTTCAGAGTTTTCTTTTTCGCGCCGGCTGCCATTCCGACTGCAGCAGCAGATACACACAGCAGCACGATCCAATACGAAAGTCCGCCAAGATCGTCGCCGGTCTTTGGAACCGCATTCTGACTCTCTCCGCCATTCAGCGCCACAACAAATTTAGACAGCTTGTCAACTGTTATCGTAACACTTCCCTTTTCTACTTTCGCATTATATTTCTCATAGTGTTCTGTATCAGTATAATGTAGGATCACAACTTCTTTTCCGTTGTATTTTGAATCGATTCGGAATGTCAGCTGCATTTTCCCATCTGTTCCGTTATGAACGGAAATATCATAAACACCAAGGATTATCTTTCCATCCAGGGGACTTACCAGTCCGGAATATTCTTCCGTATTTGGCTCAATGGACTTTACAAGGATCATTGCGTCATCCGCGAAACCGCCTGTAACCCCGATTCCAGTTGTCATATCTCTCAGTGTTTTCTCCGAAACCGTACTATTCTCTGCACCTTTTAACGCTGTATCATCCGATGCATTCTCCTGCTCTGCCGCAGGCTTTTCCGTAACATTCTGCTCATTATCCGGTTTTTCCTGAGCGGGCTGCTCTGAATCCGGAGTATCTGCAGGCTGATCAACTGTCGGCTGGTCCACATCCGGAGTATCTGCCGGTTCCTCTGTTGCCGGCTGATCCACATCCGGAGTATCCGTCGGTTCATCCACTGTCGGCTGATCCACATCCGGGGTTTCTGTCGGTTCCTCTGTTGCCGGCTGATCCACATCCGGAGTATCCGTCGGTTCCTCTACCACCGGCTGATCTGCATCCGGAGTATCCGTCGGTTCATCCACTGTTGGCTGATCCACATCCGGAGTATCTGCCGGTTCCTCTGTCGTCGGCTGGTCTGAAGGATTTTCTATAACCGGTTTGTCTGAATCATCTGTAGCCGGGTCATTCTCTCCAGGCACTGTGCCTTCCGGTTCTGATGGCACGGAAGGCTCTGCCGCCTTCTCCTTTACTGTAACCGCCTGATCTGCAGTTACTGTCACATCTCCCGCAGTATATGAAACCATAATTTTTGTCGTTCCGACTGCAAGTGCATCTTTAGAATATACGATCTGGTCTGTCACATCTGTTTCAGATCCATCGCTCCACTTTGCAATAACCTTAATACCGGTCATATCCGGTGTCTCGCCTTCCTCATATTCCGTCTTTGACGGCGGATCCGCAATGGAAATCGACTCCAGTACAGGCTCTTCCGGCTCCGCTGTTTCCTCGCTGCCCCGGCTCACTACAGTCACATAATCCGCTGAAATATATGCATACATCGCATCAAAATCATATTCAGAAGAAGAGGAAGTTGCCGTGCGGTCTGCATTCAGCACCGCATCGCTCTGAATCCTGTAGAACCCGTTTTCAGCTTCAGAATTCAAGACAAGCACCGCATGTGACAGCTGACTTCCCGTAGTATAAAGCTTTGTTGCCGAAGTAGATGCGCCATTGCGCACGTTAACGCTGGAACTTCCTTCTTTCACTCCGATCGTATATCTGTCCTGATCGGCATTTCCGCCCAGTCCGTCAAGAGTCCAGGCAATTGCAGCGGCTTTCTCCCCCCAGTACGGATCAGATGCATACTTCACATTGATCCCGCTGGCTTTATTTCCAAGAAATCCTCCATAATACTGCCACTTAGCCGGGTTCAGATATTTTCCCGACATATAATTTCCCATAAACTGCCGGATACATTCATCTGCACTGGCATATGTACTTGCACTTGTTCCCGGTGAGGCGTCCACTGCGTTCAGTCCGAACAGGTTATTCTTATTCTGACTGATACTGCTTGTTCCCCATCCGCTCTCATTTGCAGCAACACTCAGACTCAGCAGAGCATTTACGCCATATGTATTCTGATATTTCACGAAAGAAGAGCCAGTCCCCTTCAGCTTGGATGAACTGGAAACTTTGCCGTTAATAATGGAATTCAGACTGTCCGCACTGTAAGCCGTCTGACTTCTCAGCGGAAGATACTGATAATAATTATAAAACGGGCTGCCAGAATTTACAGAATTCTTTCTGTTCCCATTCTGATAGTCATTCAGCATCGTCTGATAATCTTTGTAAAAATAGTGGCCGTCATAGCTGTAGTATTTTGTCCCGGCGCTTAAATATGACGGAGCAGGACCATTGTTCAGCGACGACGCATATTTGGAAGAATTCAGATTATATGTAATATAATGAAGCAGTTTTCCTCCGGATACCTCATAGTAGCTGACCGATTCCGCTGTAGAATACTCCACAAGTTCCACATCATCCGGATCAACCAGGCCTACCACACCCGCAAGCATAAACTTGATCTTGCCGCCGCTCGTCCCAAGATAAGCAGCATCTGCGCCGTAAGAACCATTGGTATAACCGGAATCACCGGTCACCGTGTCGGTAAAATCAGTGTTCACGCTGGATGATTTGGTATTGAAATTTACGATCAGCGGCCCTGCTGTTCTTGCATTGGCATTGACCGTCTCTTCTACCATTCCATCCTCGACTGTCACCTCATAAATCTCGCCGTCCTCTTCCATTCCGGTAATTTCTTCAAGACGCTGGCTGTTCTCGTCCTGGTTTTCCGACGCGGAAGCGGTCTCCCCTGCTGTCTCCTCCGCATTGCTCTTCATGCCGGGTAAAACAGCCAGTCCCAGACACATGAAAAGCATACATATCAGTAACTTGCTTTTTCGTATCATTCTTGTATACTTCCCTCCTTAACCTTATCAATCATTTATTGAGTTACATACTGATACAGTTTCAGCTTAACATGTTCTTTTCGCGGATTCAAGCTAATT
The DNA here is from genome assembly GCA_944381495.1 of uncultured Mediterraneibacter sp. Lineage (GTDB taxonomy): Bacteria > Bacillota > Clostridia > Lachnospirales > Lachnospiraceae > Mediterraneibacter. The sequence goes on from CALWLJ010000002.1 coordinate 128,541, forward strand.
TTTGACAAATTCGGATAATATTGTATACGTGTATACATTTTTCATGATGCATACATCCGTTATTCTTTCGACTTGTTTTTATCTCCCGGAATCAGCGCAGAACACAATACAAACAGGATTGACAGCACAATTAATAAATAAGGCAGGCTCTTCAGCTTTTGGCTGAAGAGCCTGCCTTCATCATGCCGCTGGCCGGACTCGAACCGGCACGGTGTTACCCGCTTGATTTTGAGTCAAGTGCGTCTGCCAATTCCGCCACAGCGGCTCACCGATCTGAGAGATCATCTCTCAGACCGATTAGTATCTTACCATATTTTCCAATGTTTTTCAACACTTAATCCTAATCTGTTTTTTTCTCTTTTCCAATCAGCTTTTTACCGATGTCAAAGCAGTCGAATGTAGCAAAATAATCAGACGGTGTTTCTGCACGTCTGATCAGCTGCACACTTCCATCCTCTTTCAGAAGGAGTTCTGCTGATCTCAGTTTGCCGTTATAGTTGTATCCCATAGAAAAGCCATGCGCGCCTGCATCATGGATAATGAGATAATCCCCGATATCAATCTTCGGAAGTTTACGGTCAATGGCAAATTTATCATTATTTTCACAGAGAGAACCGGTTATATCATATACGTGATCACAGGGAGCGTTTTCCTTTCCTGCTACCGTAATATGATGATATGCACCGTACATAGCCGGACGCATCAGGTTCGCAGCGCAGGCATCCACACCAATATACTCTTTGTACGTATGTTTCTCATGAATTGCCTTTGTAACCAGGCAGCCGTAGGGACCCATCATAAATCTTCCCAGCTCTGTGTAGATGGCTACATCGCCCATTCCTGCCGGAACGAGCACCTCTTCATATACCTTGCGCACGCCTTCACCGATAGCACGGATATCATTGGGTTCCTGATCCGGTCTATAGGGGATTCCTACTCCGCCGGAAAGGTTGATAAATTTAATATGGACGCCTGTCTCTTCCTTCAGCTTCACTGCCTGCTCAAAGAGAACTTTTGCCAGCATGGGGTAATAATCATTTGTCACGGTATTACTTGCCAGGAACGCATGAAGGCCGAACTCTTTTGCCCCTTTGCTCTTGAGGATCTTATACGCTTCCACGATCTGCTCTGTAGTCATTCCATATTTTGCGTCTCCCGGATTATCCATAATATCATTGCTGATCTTGAACAGTCCGCCCGGATTATAACGGCAGCTGATTGTCTCAGGAATATGTCCGATAGCGCTTTCAAGGAACTCAATATGAGTGATGTCATCCAGGTTGATGATTGCTCCCAGTTTATCAGCAAGGACGAAATCCTCTTTCGGTGTATCATTGGATGAAAACATGATATTCTCCCCGTTTACACCGATAGCGTCTGACAGCATCAGTTCAGTATAGGAAGAACAGTCACATCCGCATCCGTACTCTTTCAGGATCTGGATCAGAAACGGATTTGGCGTTGCCTTCACTGCAAAATATTCTTTGTAGCCCGGGTTCCAAGAAAAAGCTTCTTTCAAAGCTTTCACATTTTCCCTGATTCCTTTTTCATCATACAGATGAAAAGGGGTAGGATAGGTCTTCACGATCTCCTCAATCTGCTCTTTTGTCACAAATGTTTTCTTTTCCATTATTTATTCTCCTTTTTGTATCTTGATCAATTCTATCTCATTGGCAAGAGCGTTTTTAAAAAGCAGCACAAAATTTTTCCGCCCCGAATAGAGACAAGTATTCATACTTCCCTCTCCAAATTCTCCGGACAGCACATACCTGGAATCTACTATAACGCCGATCTGACAGCCTTTCGCTTCTGTCAGATACACTCGCGCCCCGGCAATTTCAGAAGGGCCGTCCGTAATCAGAACAACTTTTCTTCCTTCTGCCGTAAGCTTTTGCAGCAATTCAGAAAAAGTTGCGATGCAAGGCGCTGATGCCGACAGATAGACCCGTTCCTTTGTGCCCATCAAAAGGTTCGTCAGTTTATCACGGATATTCCCTGAACCTTCTATTGTGATGTATCCGTCCTCATCCTGACTGTTTCCCGTAAGATTTTCAGTCAGCCAATCCTTCTCTTTCTCCATGCGTCGAATCCGGTTGCCGCAGAACTCTCCCACCGGAATAGGTATATACCTTTTCGCGGACTCCTCCACCAGATAGGCTGCACCCTTTTCAACCAGAGCGGCAAGTGAAGTATATGCATTGGATCTTGAAATTCCTGCTTCTTTTGCAATTTCATATCCGGTCTGTTTTCCGTACTGGAGCAGCTTTTCATATACAACAGCCTCCTGCCTAGACAGTCCGAAGTCTGTCAAATATTGTATCTTTTTTGTCTCTTCCTGCACTTCACCACTCTCCCGGATCTAATTTAGTAGTACTTTTCAGGAACACTATATATCAAATATATCCCACTGTCAATAGGTTTCTACTGTATTTTTTGAGAATCATTATCACAAACCAGGTTAAAAAAGCTCCGGGAACACGTTCCCGGAGCTCTGAATCCATCCATCCGAAACCTCCTGATATTACCAGCACTTGCTGCGCTATCTGCTTCGGAATGCTATTTTATATTTATTCCACTGTCGCAATTCTCATCATGTTACTTGTCGTTGTATGCTCCTGTTTGATATTGGTAGACGGGATTCCGGCTGTCAGAACAACAACATCTCCCGGCTCAATATACTGTTTTGCTGTAGCAAGCTCAATCGCATTATTGCAGATATCGTCTGTTGTGTTGAACTGCATGGATTTCAGCGGTCTTACTCCCCAGTAGATCGACATTCTGCGCAGTGTCCTCTCGTTTGGAGTCACACCGAGAATATCCTGTTTCGGCCGCATATTGGATACAACTCTTGTGGTAGCTCCCGTCACAGAAGGTGTAATAATACACTTTGCATTCAGATTAGCAGCCGCCAGCACAGAAGAATACCCGATTGCGCTGGAAAGTCCGCTCTTCAGATGTCCGCCGGCTTTGTTCAGCATCGCATCGTAATCAAGATGCTGCTCTGTATTCTCAATAATATGAACCATCATCTGAAGCGCTTCCACCGGATATTTACCCTGTGCAGTCTCTCCGGAAAGCATTACAGCATCTGTCCCGTCATACACTGCATTGGCAACATCAGTTACCTCAGCTCTCGTAGGACGCGGATTACGCATCATAGAATCTAACATCTGTGTCGCCGTAATAACAGTTTTGAAATTGCTGTTACATTTCTGAATCATCATTTTCTGAAGATAAGGCACTTCTTCAGCCGGGATCTCGACGCCCAGGTCTCCGCGGGCAACCATAATACCGTCCGCAGCACGGATGATCTCATCGATATTGCGGATTCCTTCCGCATTCTCAATCTTGGCAATGATCGGAATGTACGGAGCATCCAGCTCTTTCAGATAAGCCTTGATTTCGAGGACACACTCTGCATTACGCACAAAGGAAGCGGCAATGAAGTCGATTCCCTGCTCTACGCCAAATCTGATATCATCCTTGTCTTTCTCAGTGATTGCAGGAAGTCTTACTGGTACGTTCGGCACGTTCACACCTTTACGTTCTCCCAACTCTCCGCCGTTTACCACTTCACAGACAATATCATTTCCCTTTTTATGGAGAACCTTCAGCGCGATCAGACCGTCATCGATCAGAATTGTCTTGCCTGCATCCACATCATCTACAAGACCGGCATAGGAAATGGATACTCTTTTTTCATCTCCGACAATATCTTCTGTAGTCAGTGTAAATGTGGCTCCACCCTGAAGATTGACTTTCTTTCCGTCTTTCAAAAGACCAGTTCTGATTTCCGGTCCCTTTGTATCGAGCAGGATTGCTGTATTGGTATGCTCTTCCTCACGCAGCTGTTTCAGCAGATCCATTCTAAATTTCTGCTCTTCGTGATCACCGTGAGAAAAATTAAATCTCGCAACATCCATGCCGTTTTTGATCAGTTTTCTCATCAGTTCCTTATCATTTGTATTAGGTCCCATTGTGCAGACTACTTTTGTTTTCTTCATTATGCCCTCTCCTCTTCTTCTATTATTATTTTACATGTTCATGCGTAAACAGATGATCCTGGCAGTATTCATAATTGCCTTTACATTTTGAACAGAACCGGAATTCCAGGTTAGGATCATCCAGCTCCGTGCGGCCGCACACTGCGCAGCGGTGCCTCGCCCCGTTGGTATATGTCATATGAGGACGGGACTGCCGTCGGAATCTTGCCTTGCGCGCCTGTTCTCTTGGGCCGAACCTTCTCATATTCCTGCTGGAAAAGAAGAAAATAATAAAGTTCAGCAAAGAAGCCGCGATGGCAACGCGGGTCGCCATGCCGCCAGTAATGAAATAGTACAGTGCCATTGCCGCATAAACCAACGCCATCCACTTCATTTTCACCGGCAGGATAAAGAACAGCAGTACTTCCATGTCCGGATATATCGCCGCAAAGGCGAGGAAGATAGACATGGTAATATAGTTCGTACTGATCAGTCCCACAGCGGAAAGGGATACTTCGTACCCATATAGAAGAAAATAAACGCCATAAAGGATAAAAGCAGCTATCACCGTAAAAAGGATCCCGGAAAAAATATAAACATTATACCGGAACGTTCCCCAGGTTCTCTCAAGGGTTGTGCCAAGAGAATAGTATAAAAGCACAAGAAAAAAGAGAGTGACCAGACTGCCCGAAGGCGGAATAAGTACCCATGATATCAGTCTCCATACCTGTCCTCTCAGAATAAGAGCCGGTTCCAGCGTCAGCCATCCCAGCAGACTCGGCATCAGCCACGCGACCGCATACCCGATCACATACCCGGCAAGCAGGTAGACGGTCAGATTCGGTATCGCGTAACGGCCTATCTTTCTCTCCAATTTATCCAGCCAGTTCAAATCCACATACTCCTTACCTGTTTTTATTTCTATACAATTGTACCGTCAGTGCCCGTGTTTGTCAAACACATGTTGCATGTTTTAATTTTCTTTCCATTTCTTTAACATCTGCTTTATATTTCTCTTTATATAATTTACCCATAATGAAAAGGAATTATTTTGAAATCCCGCATAATAATGACAATTGTCTTTTTTATTTTCCTGTCGTATAATGTAAATTGTTGTAAATGCGAAAACACATTAAATATGAAGCAACTCATATAAATATTTAACAAAAAGACACAAAAGATTGGGGATTGTACTATGAATCATCACGAATTACATACTTTGGGAATCGACATCGGTTCCACCACAGTCAAGATTGCGATCCTGGATGAGGAGAACGAAGTATTGTTTTCCGATTACGAGAGACATTTCGCCAATATCCAGGAAACACTGTCCGATCTTCTCGGCCGTGCTCTCTACAAGCTGGGACCGATCCAGGTTTCTCCGGTCATCACCGGAAGCGGCGGCCTGACCCTTGCGAAGAATCTGGGCATTCCGTTTGTCCAGGAAGTTATTGCAGTGTCCACTGCTCTGCAGGACTACGCTCCGCAGACCGATGTAGCCATCGAGCTTGGCGGCGAGGATGCCAAGATCATTTATTTTGAAGGAGGCAACATTGAACAGCGTATGAACGGCGTCTGTGCGGGAGGCACAGGCTCTTTTATCGATCAGATGGCATCTCTGCTCCAGACAGATGCTTCCGGTCTGAATGAATACGCTAAAAATTATAAGGCACTTTACTCTATCGCTGCCCGCTGCGGTGTATTTGCCAAATCTGATATCCAGCCGCTGATCAACGATGGAGCATCCAAGGAAGATCTGGCTGCCTCTATTTTCCAGGCAGTTGTAAATCAGACCATCAGTGGTCTCGCCTGTGGTAAGCCGATCCGGGGACATGTGGCATTTCTGGGAGGGCCTCTTCATTTCCTCTCCGAACTCCGTGCCGCTTTTGTCCGCACTCTGAAGCTGGACGACGAGCACACCATCGCGCCCAACCATTCTCATCTTTTTGCAGCAATCGGTTCCGCGCTGAACTCGAAAAAGGATACGCCAATGGCTCTCCGGGAGCTGCAGAACCGTCTGGCTGCAAAGATCAAGATGGAGATCGAGGTAGAGCGTCTGGACCCTCTTTTCGCCTCTACAGAAGAATATGAGGAATTCAACGCCCGCCACGCAAAGCATCAGGTTCCCGTCAAGGATCTGGCCACTTACAAAGGAAAGGCATTCCTTGGAATTGACGCCGGATCTACAACTACAAAAGCGGCCCTGGTAGGCGAGGACGGAACACTCCTGTATTCCTTCTACCACAACAACGACGGAGATCCGCTGGGCACCGCCATCACTGCCATCAAGGATATCTACAGTCAGCTGCCGGAAGGCGTGGAGATTGTCCACTCCTGTTCTACTGGCTACGGCGAGGCTCTGATCAAGGCAGCGCTGATGCTTGACGAAGGAGAAGTGGAAACAGTTGCCCATTACTACGCCGCTGCTTTCTTTGAACCGGATGTAGACTGCATCCTGGATATCGGCGGCCAGGATATGAAATGTATCAAGATCAAGAACCAGACCGTAGATAGTGTGCAGCTTAACGAAGCATGCTCCTCCGGATGCGGTTCCTTTATTGAGACCTTTGCAAAGTCACTGAACTACTCTGTAGAGGATTTTGCTCACGAGGCTCTTTATGCCCAGAATCCTATCGATCTGGGAACCCGCTGTACCGTGTTCATGAACTCCAAGGTAAAGCAGGCGCAGAAAGAAGGCGCTTCCGTTGCAGACATCTCAGCTGGACTTGCCTACTCTGTAATTAAAAACGCTCTGTTCAAGGTAATCAAGGTTTCCAGTGCATCAGAGCTTGGAAATCATATTGTTGTCCAGGGCGGTACTTTCTACAATAACGCCGTCCTGCGAAGCTTTGAGAAGATTGCGGACTGCGAGGCGATCCGTCCGGATATTGCCGGTATCATGGGTGCTTTCGGAGCTGCCCTCATTGCCAGAGAACGCTATGTGGAGTGTGAAGGAACGACCATGCTCTCCATCGACGATATCAAGTCGCTGGAGTACTCCACTACCATGACCAAATGCAAAGGCTGTACCAATGCATGCCGTCTGACGATCAATCACTTCAGCGGCGGCAGACGGTTTATCACTGGAAACCGGTGCGAACGTGGTCTTGGAAAAGAAAAATCCAAAAACCAGATGCCTAACCTGTTCGACTACAAGTTCCACCGCTACTTTGATTACACTCCTCTGGAGGAATCCGAGGCAAAACGCGGTGTGATCGGCATCCCGCGTGTGCTGAATATGTACGAGAACTATCCGTTCTGGTTTACATTTTTCACGAAACTGGGCTTTCGGGTTGTACTCTCTCCCGCTTCCACGAGAAAGATCTACGAGCTGGGAATTGAGTCTATCCCGAGTGAATCCGAGTGTTATCCGGCTAAGCTGGCTCACGGACATGTACAGTGGCTGATTAATGAAGGGATCAAGCATATTTTCTATCCCTCCATTCCTTATGAGCGAAATGAGTTCAAAGATGCAAATAACCACTACAACTGCCCCATCGTCACCTCCTACCCGGAGAACATCAAGAACAATATGGATCCGATCGTAAACGGTGAAGTGGACTTTATTCATCCATTCCTCTCTTTTGCAAGCGAGGAGACCATCTCTTACCGACTGATCGAGGAGCTTGGGAAGAAGTTTTCTCTTTCTGACGATGAGATCCGTTCTGCAGTACATGATGCATGGAATGAGCTGGCGGCATGCCGTGAGGATATGAGGAGAAAAGGGGAGGAGACTATCAAGTTCCTGAATGAAACAGGAAACAGGGGTATCGTCCTGGCCGGCCGTCCGTATCACATTGACCCCGAAGTCAATCACGGATTGCCGGAGATGATCACCTCCTACAACATTGCCGTGCTGACAGAGGATTCCGTCTCCCACCTGCACCAGGTAGAGCGTCCGCTTAATGTTATGGATCAGTGGATGTACCACTCCAGACTGTACGCGGCTGCCAACTATGTAAAGACAACCGATAATCTGGAACTGATCCAGCTGAACTCCTTCGGATGTGGCCTGGATGCTGTCACCACTGACCAGGTGGCTGAAATTCTGAACAACTCAGGCAAGATCTACACCACCCTGAAGATTGACGAAGTGAACAATCTGGGAGCGGCAAGGATCCGTGTCCGCTCTCTTCTTGCGGCCATCCGTGTCCGCGATCAGAAGCAGAGCCACCGTGAAATTCGTCCTTCCTCTATTGAGAAAGTGCCGTTTACAAAGGAAATGCGCAAGACTTACACGATCCTCTGCCCGCAGATGTCACCCATTCATTTCGAGCTTCTGGAGCCGGCGTTCAAGGCTGCCGGATACAAGATCGAGGTGCTGCCAAACGACAACCGGCAGGCTGTTGATATGGGTCTGAAGTATGTAAACAACGACGCCTGCTATCCTTCCTTGATCGTAGTAGGCCAGATCATGGACGCCGTCCTGTCCGGGAACTATGATACAGACCATCTGGCTGTCATCATCAGCCAGACCGGAGGCGGATGCCGTGCATCTAACTATATCGGATTTATCCGCCGGGCGCTTAAGAAGGCAGGATACGGACATATCCCTGTTATTTCTATCAATCTGAGCGGTCTGGAAGCTAACCCGGGATTTAAGATCACGATCCCTCTGGCAGTCCGCGTAGCGTATGCCGCCGTATTTGGAGATATTTTCATGAAATGTGTCTACCGAATGCGTCCTTATGAGGCGGTACCGGGAACCACGGATGCCATGCACCGCAAATGGGCGGAAGTCGTCAAGAAATTTGTATCTGAGGGTTATCCGTCCCGCCGGAAATTTAAAAAGCTGTGCCAGGATATCATTCATGATTTCGATAATATTGAGATCCTTAACATTAAGAAACCTCGCGTGGGTGTAGTCGGAGAGATTCTTGTCAAGTTCCTTCCGGCTGCGAATAACCACCTTGTTGATCTGCTGGAAGCAGAAGGGGCCGAGGCTGTTGTACCGGACCTGATCGATTTCATGCAGTACTGCTTCTACAACCAGAACTTCAAGGTTTCCCACCTTGGCTTTGCGAAGAGAAAGGCCCTGATCGGAAATCTGGGCATCAAAGCTGTAGAATGGCTGCGGGCTCCGGCTACAAAAGCATTTGCCGCAAGCAAGCACTTTGATCCGCCGGCACATATCGAGGACCTTGCAAAGATGGCATCTGAGATCGTTTCTATCGGAAACCAGACCGGAGAAGGATGGTTCCTGACCGGAGAGATGCTTGAGCTGATCCACAACGGAGCCGGCAATATCGTCTGCACACAGCCCTTCGCCTGCCTTCCCAACCATGTGGTAGGAAAAGGTGTTATCAAGGAGCTGCGCAGGCTGCATCCTCAGTCAAATATCGTTGCCATCGACTTCGACCCCGGTGCCAGCGAGGTAAACCAGCTGAACAGAATCAAACTGATGCTGTCCACAGCATTCAAGAATCTGGAAGCAGAGGAAGCTGCTGAAGATCCGGAGAAAAACGAAGCCGCCTCATAAGGGTGTCTTTATACAGAAAAGAACCGTTCTGTCATTTCGACAGAGCGGTTCTTTTCTGTGCAGTCATACAGCAGTATTTTCCTGCCGCTGTATATTAAAGTATAAATTCAGGGAGGTGTAATTGGTAATTTCAAAATGTTGCTGATATTGGGTCGCAAGATCTACAGGTCCAGCCTGTAGAGGAAGAAAGCTCCTCCGAACAGTCCCAGGATGATCCCGGCATATCCCCCGGCACATATGATTTCCGCCATAGCCTTCACAATATCTGTTCCAGTAGCGGTGCAAACAACAATTCCCGCCGCTACACCGGCAATAGTCCATCCAAGGATCACCACCGGAAGAAACAGAGAAACTGCGTGACTGTTATCCATATAGCGGGTAATAAATTTCCATAATCCTCTGTACATTCCGAATCCCTCTTTTCAGTCTTTGTAATCTTTCTTTATTCTTATTATAGATACGGAATGTAAAATCTATTCTTTTCTAATTGAAAATTTTCTGTAAAAAGCAGGGGCAAACTTTATTCCTTTATCAGCCTTGTAATATCAATGCAGCGATATCAGCAGGCGTCTCGGCGATCAGATCCGGGCCTGCAGCCTCTATCTCCTCCCGGCTCCCATATCCGTAGAGCACTCCCATAGAGGCCAGACCGGCTTTTTGGGCTCCTTCCATGTCATAACGGCGGTCACCGACCATGATCAGATCTGTCCGGTCCGACACGCCGCAAGCCTCCAGAACATACTCGATAACCTCCTGTTTGGCTGTCCTTGTACCGTCCATGTTGGCTCCGCCGATGAAATCAAAATACTCTGCAAATGCAAAATGATCCGCTATGATCTTTGCAAACTTTTCCGGCTTAGATGTAGCCAGAAGGATCCGGATCCCTGCTTCTTTCAGACTCTTCAGCATAGGAATAACCCCGTCATAAACCCGGTTTTCAAAGATTCCCGTGCCACTGTACCTCTCCCGATACAGGCGAACCATCTCCTCAGCCTGTTCATCTGTAATACCGCAGAAATCGCGGAACTGCTCATGCAACGGCGGTCCGATAAAAGCCCTCAGCTCAGACTCATCCGCCTCAGGCATATCTGATTTCTCCAGCGCATACCTGACGCAGTTCATGATTCCCGGTCCGGAATCAGTAATTGTCCCGTCAAGGTCAAATAAAACAGTGTGATACTTCATTAATCTCTCTGCCTCCGATCATCTTTGTCAATAGCTCCTGATATGATCCTCATCCTCGCTCTGCGTCTTGACAATCTTCCGGATCACAACATAGTACCCATAATCATTGTTCACCTTAATGTAGACTCTGTCTCCCTCTTTATGTCCGAGAAGCGCCTTCCCAATGGGGGACTCGATACTCACCAGTCCGTTCAGAGAACTTCCTCTTACGGAGGTAACGATCCGGTATGTCTCCACTTCGTCATCATCCTCGCAATAAAGTTCTACCGTATTGTTCAATCCCACTTCATCTGCTCCGGAATGATCTTCCACAATTTCCGCCGTCTTAAGCATCCTTTCCAGATAGCGGATCCTGCTCTCGTTTCGGTTCTTCTCCTTCTTTGCGGCATGATATTCAAAGTTCTCGCTGAGATCTCCGTGAGACCTTGCTTCTTTCACAGCTTCGATCAGTTCCTTCCGCTCTACCAGCTTCCGGTGCTCAATCTCCGCCTGGATCTTCTCCACATCGCTTTTTGTCAGCTTTTCACGCATATTGTCATTATCTCCTTCTAACAGACAAGAGGCCCGGTCTTACCGAGCCTCTTCCTGCATCCATTTATAACACTCTGAAAATATTATTTTACAAGCAGGGATTTGCCTGTCATCTCTTTCGGCTGTTCCATTCCCATCAGTTCGATCAGAGTAGGTGCGATATCTGCCAGGCAGCCGCCCTCTCTCAGCTTATAGGACGGATCAGCATTCACCAGGATAAAGGGAACCTGATTGGTCGTATGAGCAGTGAAAGGCTCGCCTGTCTCTTCATCAATCAGCTGCTCTGCATTACCGTGGTCCGCGCAGATGAACATCTGGCCATCCACTTCTTTGATCGCGTCAACCGCTTTTCCAACACACTCGTCAACCGCCTCGATTGCCTTGATTGCAGCAGCTTCAACTCCTGTGTGACCGACCATATCCGGATTTGCAAAATTGATAATGATCACGTCATATTTTCCGGACTTGATTGCCTCTACCAGCTTATCACATACTTCATATGCGCTCATCTCCGGTTTCAGATCATAAGTAGCAACCTTCGGAGATTTTACAAGGATTCTGTCCTCTCCCGGATTAGGCTCCTCTACTCCGCCATTGAAGAAGAAGGTCACGTGAGCATACTTCTCTGTCTCAGCGATACGAGCCTGAGTCATATTGTGAGCGGCAAGGAACTCGCCGAAAGTATTGGTGATCTCCTCTTTTACAAATGCAACCTGCTTGTTCGGGATCGTCACATCATACTCTGTAAAGCATACATAAGTAGTCTTTACTCTCGGTCCTCTGTCAAATCCTGTGAAATCATCGTCACAGAACGTTCTTGTAATCTCTCTTGCGCGGTCCGGGCGGAAGTTGAAGAAAATGACGGAATCGCCATCCTTTACTGTAGCTGTAGGTGCTCCATCCTTCATCACAACCATGGGTTCTACGAACTCATCTGTCTTCTCGTTATCATAGGATGCCTGAATTCCCTCTGTAGCGGAAACAGCCTGAACACCTTCTCCTTTTACAAGAGCCTTGTAAGCTTTCTCAACACGATCCCAGCGGTTATCTCTGTCCATAGCATAGTAACGTCCTGCAACAGTAGCCACCTCGCCTACGCCAATCTCCTTCATCTTAGCTTCCAGTTCCTCTACATACTCTTTTCCGGATGCCGGCGGTGTGTCACGTCCGTCCAGGAAACAGTGTACATAGACTTTTTCAAGCCCCTGTCTCTTTGCAAGTTCCAGCAGCCCGTAAATGTGTGTATTGTGACTGTGTACGCCTCCATCAGATACAAGTCCCATCAGGTGAAGAGCGGAATTATTTTTCTTTGCGTTTTCACATGCTGACAGGAGTGCCTTATTCTTAAAGAAATCCCCGTCCTGGATCGCTTTCGTGATCTTAGTCAGGTCCTGATACACAATACGTCCTGCTCCCATATTCAGATGTCCAACTTCAGAATTTCCCATCTGTCCTTCCGGAAGTCCTACTGCCATACCGCTGGCATTCCCTCTCACAAAAGGATATTCTGCCATCAGTTTGTCCATAACCGGCGTTGCAGCTTCTGCGACAGCATTGCCGTGCTTGTCATTTCTTAAGCCATAGCCGTCTAATATCATCAATACGGTTGGTTTCTTACTCATATCCATATCTCCTTTTTTGTACATTTCCGGGTATTTTCCCCGTAGACTATTGTACCTGTTTTCACTGGATTTTTCAAGACACATGACAGAGATTATCACGTGAAAGGACACGGCATTAAGCCGTGTCCCTGACATTTTGATAATTATTTGTAATTAACGATCTTTCCGAAATCAGCCTTCAGAGAAGCGCCTCCTACAAGACCTCCGTCGATATCCGGCTGTGCAAACAGCTCTGCTGCATTTCCTGCATTTACAGAACCACCGTACTGGATACGGATTGCATCTGCTGTTGCCTCGTCATAAACCTCAGCGATGCACGCACGGATACCTTTGCATACTTCCTCAGCCTGCTCTGTTGTAGCCGTCTTTCCTGTTCCGATTGCCCAGATCGGCTCGTATGCGATAACCATCGTCTTAGCCTGGTCAGCTGTTACGTTCTGAAGTCCAACCTTAACCTGCTGGCGGATGAAATCCATCGTCACACCCTGCTCTCTCTGCTCCAGAGTCTCGCCGCAGCACATGATCGGTGTAATACCGTGTTCAAGAGCTTTCAGGACCTTCTTATTGACATCCTCGTTTGTCTCTCCGAAGTAGTCTCTTCTCTCGGAGTGTCCGAGAACCACATACTTCACACCTGCGTCAACAAGCATAGCAGGAGCGATCTCACCTGTGTAAGCTCCGCTCTCCTCAAAATACATATTCTCTGCGCCAACCTGGATGTTTGTTCCCTTCACAGCTTCCACTACCGGAACGATATCGATAGCAGGTACACAGAATACCACGTCAACTTCCTCGTTTACAACAAGAGGTTTTAATTCTTCTACAAGAGCAACTGCCTCGCTGGGAGTTTTGTTCATCTTCCAGTTGCCCGCGATAATTTTCTTTCTTGCCATTTCACTTATCTCCTGGAATAAATATTATAGATTGCTTTCTAAGGAATCTTCCCTCAACTAACCTCGCGCCCTTGGCACTCGCTAAGGTTCGGGAAGGGCCTCGCACTAAGCTCAGACTGTGCCTCCGGCTTGTCTTCGCTAAGTTGCTTTCGGCCTATTTATCGTTAGCTGCTGCTACACCCGGCAGTTCCTTTCCTTCAAGGAACTCGAGGGAAGCGCCGCCGCCTGTGGAGATGTGTGTCATCTTGTCGCCGTAGCCGAGCTGGTTAACAGCTGCTGCGGAGTCACCGCCGCCGATGATTGTAACAGCGTCTGTATTTGCAAGAGCCTCTGCTACTGCTTTTGTTCCATCAGCAAACTTAGGCATCTCAAAGCATCCCATCGGTCCGTTCCATACAACTGTCTTTGCTGATTTTACGGCGTCTGCAAACATCTCAGCTGTCTTCGGTCCGATGTCAAGTCCCATCCAGCCGTCCGGGATCTCGCCCTGTGCGACAACCTGTGTATTTGCATCATTTGAGAAAGCATCTGCAGCGATAGCATCTACAGGAAGAAGAAGTTTCACACCTTTCTCCTCTGCTTTCTTGATCATGTCGAGAGCATACTGCAGGTAGTCCTCCTCAAGAAGGGAATTACCAACATTGCCGCCCTGGGCCTTTGTGAATGTGTAGCACATTCCTCCACCGATGATCAGAGTATCAACTTTTTCAAGCAGGTTATTGATAACAGAAATCTTACTGGAAACCTTGGATCCGCCAAGAATTGCAACGAATGGTCTCTCCGGATTTTCAACAGCGTTTCCAAGGAACTTGATCTCTTTCTCCATCAGATATCCTACGACTGCTGTGTCAACATATTTTGTAACGCCAACGTTTGAGCAGTGAGCTCTGTGAGCTGTACCGAATGCATCGTTTACAAATACATCGCAGAGAGATGCAAGCTCTTTGGAGAACTCCTCTCCATTCTTTGTCTCCTCTGCTCTGTAACGTGTATTCTCAAGAAGGACAACATCTCCGTCTTTCATCTCTGCAACCGCAGCTTTCGCGTTCGGTCCTACAACCTCCGGATCTGCCGCAAATTTCACTTCCTGTCCAAGGAGCTCGGAAAGTCTTACTGCCACCGGTGCCAGTGAAAGTTCAGGCTTTGGCTCTCCCTTCGGTTTTCCAAGGTGTGAACAGAGGATGATTTTTCCTCCGTCAGCGATCAGCTTTTTAATAGTAGGAAGAGCTGCAACAATACGTGTCTCGTCTGTAATCTGTCCGTCTTTCAGCGGAACATTGAAGTCACATCTTACAAGGACTCTTTTTCCTTTTACATTAATGTCATCTACTGTTTTTTTATTAAGTGCTGCCATTTTAATAGCCTCCTGATCATTTCTAAACTGCATAAGGTCCGGTCCTACAACAAGACCGGACCCTATTGTGAGTCAATTATTCAGAATTGTTCTGAGTGCCTGTCTCCATTCAGCAGAATGAATTAAGCCTCAAGCAGTTTTCCGAAGTATTTGATTGTTCTTACCATCTGGCTTGTGTAGGAGTTCTCGTTGTCATACCAAGAAACTACCTGAACTTCTGTAGTTCCATCGCCAACCGGAAGAGCCATTGTCTGTGTAGCATCGAACAGAGAACCATATGTCATACCAACGATATCGCTGGATACGATCTGATCCTCGTTGTAGCCGTAAGACTCGTTAGCTGCTGCTTTCATAGCTGCGTTGATCTGATCAACTGTAACTTCTCCGTCAACAACTGCTGTCAGGATTGTTGTTGATCCTGTCGGTGTAGGAACACGCTGAGCGGATCCGATCAGTTTTCCGTTCAGTTCAGGAATAACAAGACCGATAGCCTTAGCTGCTCCTGTGCTGTTCGGAACGATGTTAACAGCTGCTGCACGAGATCTTCTCAGATCGCCTTTTCTCTGCGGTCCGTCCAGAGTCATCTGATCGCCTGTGTAAGCGTGGATTGTACACATGATACCAGATTTGATCGGTACAAGATCATTCAGAGCCTTAGCCATCGGAGCCAGGCAGTTTGTTGTACAGGATGCAGCAGAAATGATATCGTCATCCTTTGTCAGTGTCTCGTGGTTTACATTGTAAACGATTGTCGGAAGGTCATTTCCAGCCGGAGCGGAGATGATGACTTTCTTAGCGCCTGCCTCGATGTGAGCGTGAGCTTTCTCTTTCTTTGTGTAGAATCCTGTACACTCGAGAACTACGTCAACACCGATCTCTCCCCAAGGAAGATTCTTAGCGTCAGCCTCAGCATAGATCTTGATCTCTTTTCCGTCAACTGTGATGGAATCCTCTCCTGCCTCAACCTTGTCAGCCAGTGCATATTTGCCCTGTGTTGAGTCATATTTCAGTAAGTGAGCAAGCATTTTCGGAGATGTAAGATCGTTGATAGCCACGATCTCAAATCCCTCTGCTCCAAACATCTGTCTGAAAGCAAGACGTCCGATACGTCCAAATCCATTAATCGCTACTTTTACTGCCATGATTAATTCCTCCTAAAAGTTTATAAAAATTCTATGACTGTATTACAGTCATGGCAATGAACCCTCCGCAATACGTAATTGTTAAAGATTCATCAACTAGACTAATTGTACTAAACCAGAAACAAAAATTCAAGTGGAAAATGTATTTTTATACCACAAGATAGCTGTTTCTTTCCATTTGTCTGCAGCCTGGCGCCGCAAACTGCATTTTTACATATGCCGTACGCTTTTCCGAACAACTTTTCATTCCAAAGGATATAAGAAACACCTTCTGTGCGCCCTGTCACAGAATGGTTCCTCCTCCCATTACATATTCTCCATCATAAAGGACCAGTGCCTGTCCAGGTGTCACTGCACGCTGGGGCTCCTCAAAGGTACACGTAATCTCATCCGGACCTGTCCGCTCCGCGGTACACCATGCTCCCTTGTGGTTGTACCGGATCTTGGCGAATACTCTCAGCGGGTGTTCCAGATCCGCCACAGACATAAAGTTCAGCCGGTCTGCCCGGACTGTGCGGGTCAATGACTCTTCATATGTCCCGATCACTACCTCATTGGTCTCCGGGCGGATCTCCAGCACAAAAGCCGGATGCCCCAGGGCCAGTCCCAGACCTTTTCTCTGCCCTACCGTATAGTGGATGATCCCCTTATGCTTTCCCAGGATCTTTCCATCCGGAGTGACAAAGTTTCCTTCCGGCAGCTTCTCTCCCACTGTCTCTTCAATAAAAGAAGCATAATCTCCATCGGGTACAAAACAGATATCCTGGCTGTCCGGCTTAGATGCCACATTCAGTCCGATTTCCGATGCGATCTTTCTGATCTCATCCTTGGAATAGCCTCCTACAGGCATCAGCGTCCTGCTCAGCTGCTCCTGAGTCAGGTTATAGAGAGCATAAGTCTGATCCTTCGCCAGGGTAGCCGACCGCCGGAGCGCATATCTTCCATTTGGGAGCTGCTCTACTCTGGCATAATGCCCGGTAGCAATATAGTCTGCTCCGATAGCAAGACTTCTCGTAAGCAGCGCTTCCCATTTCACATACCGGTTGCAGGCGATACACGGATTAGGTGTACGCCCGTTCAGATATTCACCGGTAAAATAATCAATTACATTTTCACGGAATTCCTTTTTGAAATTCATCACGTAGTATGGGATATCAAGCGATGCGGCCACGCGTCTCGCGTCATCCACAGCGCTAAGACCACAGCATCCGCCGTTTTCCTCCTGGATATCCTGATCTTCATCCTGCCAGATCTGCATGGTCACGCCGATCACGTCATACCCCTGCTCTTTCAGAAGATATGCCGCCACAGAAGAGTCCACGCCCCCTGACATTCCAACAACGACCCTGCTCATCAGTAATCCTCTTCTTCCTCTTCCTCGCCTTCATGGATATCGGACTTTGGTTTCTCCAGACCTTCGATCTTGATCCCGTTCTTCTCTGCGTAATCCCACAGCGCCGCATGGATCGCCTCTTCTGCAAGGAGAGAGCAGTGGACCTTCACCGGCGGGAGTCCGTCCAGCGCTTCCATGACTGCCTTGTTCGTCACCTGCATTGCCTCCTGGATGTTCTTTCCCTTTACCAGCTCTGTAGCCATGCTGCTTGTCGCTACGGCAGCGCCACACCCGAATGTCTTAAACTTCACATCCCGGATGATCTGGTTTTCATCAATATCAAGATAAATCCGCATAATATCGCCGCACTTGGCATTTCCCACCGTTCCTACTCCACTGGCATTCTCAATCTCGCCTACATTTCTCGGATGCTGAAAATGATCCATAACCTTTTCTGTATACATGATTTCTTCCTCCTATTGTTACTGTTTCTATTATTTCTGTTTCTTTACAAAATCTTCATACAACGGCGACATTCCCCGAAGCTGTTCAATGATTTCTTTCAGCTGCTCTACTACATAATCCAGGTCCTCTTTGCTGGTATCTGCTCCCAGCGTCATGCGCAGAGAACCATGGGCAATCTCATGAGGAAGCCCAATGGCGAGCAACACATGGGACGGATCCAGGGATCCGGATGTGCAGGCAGATCCGCTGGATGCGCAGATTCCTTTCATATCCAGCATGATCAGCATACTTTCACCTTCAATAAAGCGAAAGCTAAAGTTAACATTATTCGGCAGCCTTTTCTCCCGGTCGCCGTTCAGCCGGCAGTATGGGATCTCCTTTTCAATCCTGCTGATCAGATAATCTCTGAGTTCCCGCTCCTTTTCCGCCCGCTCAGCCATGGATCCGGATGCAAGCTCCACTGCTTTTCCAAGTCCAACGATTCCCGGCACATTTTCTGTTCCGGCGCGCCGCTTTCTTTCCTGTGCACCTCCGTGGATGAAGGAACGGATCTTCACCCCCTTCCGGATATACAGAAATCCTATTCCCTTTGGACCGTTCAGCTTATGCCCGCTGGCGCTGAGCATATCAATATGGCACTCATCCACATTGATCGGCACCTGGCAGAAAGCCTGCACCGCATCTGTATGGAACAGCACTCCGTGTCTGTGCGTAATTTCACCTATCTCACGGATCGGCTGGATACTTCCGATCTCATTGTTGGCATACATAATGGATACAAGGATCGTATCCTCTCTGATAGCTTTTTCCACATCTGCCGGGTCGACAAGCCCGTTTTCGTCCACATCAAGATACGTCACCTCATATCCCCTCTTTTCCAGATATTCGCAGGTATGCAGGATCGCGTGATGTTCAATTTTACTTGTGATGATATGTTTTCCCTTTCCCTCGTATGCTTCAGCCGTAGCGATCAAAGCCCAGTTATCCGACTCCGTTCCGCCTGCGGTAAAATAAATCTCATTCGCTTTTGCACCAAGTACTTCGGCAATCCTCTCTCTCTGTTTTGAGACCACTTCTTTATTTGCCGCAGCAAACCCGTAAATGCTGGACGGATTACCGTAATGTTCTGTAAAGTATGGCAGCATTGCATTTACCACTTCTGGCGCCGTCCTTGTAGTCGCCGCATTGTCCAGATATATCATTTTCTCCATTTCTGTACCTCCATTTCAAAAAACTAGTTTCTGCATCCTCTCTGCTCTGTATTCGTCCCTTCTGGATTCATTTTCCTGCTCTCTTCCACCAGCTGATCCAAATATATTTCATCCACAGTCCGGGCAATACTCTCGTTAATCCGCTGCCAGACGTATTTCGTCACACAGCTTTCAGATGCCGCACAGCTTCCGTCAGGCTCCAGTCCCGCACACTCTACCGGTTTCAGGCTTCCCTCCAGAGCTCGGAGAATATCTCCCACAGAAATGTCTTCCATTTTTTTTGCCAGCATATAGCCGCCGCCTGCTCCTCGTACACTCCGGACCAGCCCCGCCTTTTTCAAGAGAGAAACCAGTTGTTCCAGATAACGCTCCGAGATTTCCTGCCTCTCTGATATACTCACAATTGATACAGGGCCTTCATCGCTGTGCTGCGCCAGATCGATCAGTGCTCGCAGCCCATATCTTCCCTTTGTCGAAAGTTTCAAAATCTCACCCTTTTCTGTGACAGTTTTCATTTCCTAGTTATTTACTAGGATTTCCTTCTGTAGAATATCATTCAGATCCAGTTCTGTCAACCCTGAAAGGAGAATATTAATGTAAAAAGGCAGCTGCACCATATATCGCATAGCAGGACGGAGGCAATCATGACAGTAAAAAATATTCTAAAACATACTCTGATAAAAGGGACTCTGATTCTGACCACAGCAGGTCTGATCAGCAGATTCATGGGCTTTTTCTTTCGTATTTTTCTCAGTCATGCCTTCGGCGAGGAAAACGTAGGCCTGTATCAGCTGATTTTTCCCGTTTATACTCTCTGTCTTTCACTGGGAACCGCAGGTATTGAAACAGCTCTTTCTCACATTACTGCTAAAAAAATCTCTCTTCAAAAAGGAAAAGAGGTCCAGACAATTCTCTGCGCGGCAATTATTTTGACCGTCTCCCTGTCTTTTGTTGAAATACTGTTCATTCAGAAAAATGCGGCTTTTATCGCCCGTTCATTCCTTGGAGACGAACGTTGTGCTGAATTACTGGTAATTATTTCTTATGCACTCCCCTGCGCCTCTATACACTGCTGTATCTGCGGATGCAGTTTTGGCATGCAGCAGACAAGAATCCCCGCTCTTTCCCAGCTCATAGAACAATGCACCCGGATACTTACTGTCATTCTGCTCTTTTTTTACATACAGTCAACCGGTAAGATTCCTTCCGTTCATCTGGCTGTTGTCGGAATTGTTGCCGGAGAGTTTGCCTCTGCCTTTTACTCGGTAAGAGCTTTTTCCTCTATAAATAGGTTTAAGACCCGGCCTGCTTTTTCCGCTCTATTCAGGAATTCCAGAGAACTCTTGATTTTATCGGCTCCACTGACTGCTAATCGCACAACTGTCACTCTCCTTCAGAGCATTGAAGCAGCATCCATTCCCGCCTCTCTCAGATTGTTTGGCTGCAGTTCTTCTGAGGCGCTGAGCACATACGGAGTGCTCACGGGCATGGCTCTCCCCTGCATTCTTTTTCCATCGGCAGTTACCAGCTCTGTAGGTACCATGCTTACCCCCGCTGTAACCGCCGCCCTTTCTACCGGAACCCGGACTGACGTCCGACGCATTGCAGGAAAAGCTGCAGGCAGCTGTTTTATTCTTGGCCTGTTCTGCTGCCTCTGCTTTCTGCTGACCGGGAATCTCCTCGGTAATCTGATCTTCCACAGCAGATCCGCCGGGAAATTTATTCTTACACTTGCCTGGATCTGTCCTTTTCTATACACCAATACGGCATTGATCAGTACCATTAACGGACTGGGTAAAACCACTACTACCTTTCTGATCAATTCAGCCAGTCTGAGCGTCCGTATATTCAGTGTATACCTTGTCATTCCACTTCTCGGGATTCAGGGATACCTTCTTGGTCTGCTCGCCAGCCAGATACTGGAATCGATACTAGCACTTGCAGTATTGTCTCATTTTCATAAAAAACCGGAGCGCTGACAGAGGAGTCTTTCCTTTGTCAGCACCCCGGCTTTTCTATTTAGCAAATTTCTCACAACACCGCAATAAGCCAGCGAACCAGGATTGGATTTATATAGATTTCCATTATCATTCCCATGGAAACCATCAGCACAACAAAAACTGTTTTCTGCCTGTTCCAACGATTCTGCGGATAAGACCAGCTGTACCATATCAGTACCAGACAAGCAGGAATATACATCAAAAACTGAGGCATCAATCCAACCAGGCAGAAAATGCTTCCTTTTATCCCCATACTCAGTATTGCGGAAGATATCAGTATTCCTCCTGAAAGGCCCGTCCACAGAAGGAACAGGACCACAGAGGGCTTTCTCATTTTTGTAAATCCCAGAGCCGCCAGGATACCAAAAGGCACAGCCCTTACTCTTAAAAGATACCACAGATAATCTCCCGCTGATATATGTACCGTTCGAAACTGTTCCAAAATGCCGGCGCTGAAAATCCCCGGCTCCGCCAGATATCTCTTTGCAATAAAATTCACATAAATGATTCCAAGTAAAAATCCCGGCATAAAGAACGCCAGCAGCTGCTTTCTGGTACGAAACATTCTCATTACAGATTCTCCAATCTTACAAGATATTTCATTATATGCCGGGACAGCTGATTTATTCTTTATTCCTGTACTTCACATCATACGCAAGAAGAGAGGAAACTGTCTTTGCGTCCTCAATCTCTCCGGAGTAAATTTTTTCTTTCAGTTCGTCAATCGTATACGCCTGAAGCTCAATAAATTCATCTTCATCCAGATGCTGCTTTGATGGAATCAGATCCTTTGCAACATATACTTCTATTTTCTCGTTGCAGAAAGCCACAGTTGTTCTCAGATTGATCAGCCATTCAAGGTGTTCACTGCGATAACCAGTCTCCTCTTCCAGCTCTCTTGCCGCGCAGACTGCTCCCGGTTCGTCCGCTTCATCCAGAGCCCCTGCAGGAATTTCCAGGGTGTAGCGGTCAAGTGCATTTCTGTACTGACGTACCATCAGGATCTTGCCGTCATCCCGCACCGGAACAACCGCCGCAGCGCCTTTATGTTTAATAAAGTCCCAGATAACCGTATGATCGCCGTTGATTTCCATTGTATCCTGATAGAAATCAATTATTTTTCCTTTAAATTTCAACTCCCTGTTCAGTCGTTTGATTTTTTCGCTTTTTTCCTTCATCGTAATCCTCCTTGAAAAGGCCCCTGTCTTTCGACAGGGGCCTTACCTTATTTTCTGTTAATTATTCCTGCTATTTCGCATAATCTGTCGCCCGTGATTCACGGATAACATTAACTTTTATCTGTCCTGGATATTCGAGTTCAAATTCAATCTGTTTCGCAATATCCCTTGCAAGAAGCACCATATCATCATCAGATACCTGCTCCGGAACTACCATAACACGAATCTCTCTTCCTGCCTGAATAGCAAAAGATTTTTCAACACCTTTAAACTGATTTGCGATGTCTTCTAACTGTTTTAATCTGTTTGTGTATGTCTCGATTGTCTCTCTGCGCGCACCTGGCCGAGCCGCGGAAATCGTATCCGCCGCCTGAACTACACACGCAATCAGAGACTGTGGCTCCACATCGCCATGATGTGCTTCCACAGCATTAATTACGGTTGCGGATTCTTTATACTTTCTGCAAAGATCCACACCAATCTGGATATGTGATCCCTCTACATCATGATCAATAGATTTTCCTATATCATGAAGAAGTCCTGCACGCTTTGCAACTCTGACGTCCAGCCCAATCTCTGCGGCCAGTAATCCGGAAAGCTGCGCAACCTCTATGGAATGTTTCAGCGCATTCTGCCCATAACTGGTCCTGAACTTCATACGTCCCAGCAATTTAATTAATTCAGGATGAATACCAGGCACGCCCACTTCAAGAGCCGCTGCCTCTCCTTCTTCCCGAATCATGGTATCCACTTCTTTCTGAGCTTTTTCTACCATTTCCTCAATTCTTGCCGGATGAATTCTTCCATCAACGATCAGCCGTTCGAGAGCAATCCGCGCAACCTCGCGTCTGATCGGATCAAAGCCAGACAAAACGACTGCTTCCGGCGTATCGTCAATGATCAGCTCAACGCCGGTCAGAGTCTCAAGGGTCCGGATATTTCTTCCTTCCCTTCCAATAATCCTGCCTTTCATCTCATCGCTTGGAAGCTGAACGACCGAAATCGTTGTCTCGGCGACATGATCAGCTGCACATCTCTGGATGGCGTTGACCACGTATTCCTTCGCCTTTTTGTCAGCTTCTTCCTTCGCCTGACTTTCAAGCTCCCTGATCATTTTTGCAGTGTCATGCTTAACATCATCTTCAACAGTTTTCAACAGATATTCTTTTGCCTGTTCGGAGGTAAGTCCTGAGATTCGTTCCAGTTCCTGCACACGTTTCTGACTCATCTCTTCCACCTTGGCTTCTCGCTGACGCAGCTGCTCTTCCTTAGCTGTAAATTTTGCTTCCCGACGTTCCATTGCATCGGACCGCTTGTCAACTGCTTCTTCCTTATCAAGCACCCGCTTTTCATAGCGCTGCAGTTCTGCTCTTCTTTCCTTCGTCTCTTTTTCCAGTTCATTCTTTGTTCGAATGGACTCTTCTTTAACTTCCAAAAGAGCTTCTTTCTTTGTCGTCTCTGCAGACTTTACGGCATCGTCAATAATCTCACGGGCTCTTGTCTCGGCATTTCCAATCTTGCTTTCCGCATTCTTTTTCAGATTGGAAACCGTAACCAGATGTGAGACCACAGCAGCTATAATTGCGAGGGCCACGGCAATTACGATACATAAGCCTAAACCTAATTGCACAGGAGCACCTCCTTATTCAATTTTCATTGTACATATTATTTAAATACAACAGTTAAATTTTATACTGTTTTCACAATAATGTCAAGCATTAGGATAATCATTTTGTATTACCTGACGGATGTCCTCATAGCGATATCCTTTTCTGGCAAGATACGCGTATATTTTATGGAGAGTCTGCTCATCTGCCTGTTCCGGATCCAACTTTTTTTTCCTCAGGATCTGCCGGATTGAATCCTGTTCTCCATCCTCGCCATATATCTGTTCCAGTGCTGCCTGAGCTGTGTCCGCCGGCACTCCTTTCTGAGCCAGCAGCGCCTGGATCTCCCGGCGGCTCTTTGAACCTTTCCTGCTCAACACAAAATTTTCCGCAAACCGGGTATCATCCAGATATCCAAAGGATCTGACATACGCAACAGCACCGTCTATGGCAGAATCCGGATATCCCCCCTGCCGCAGTTTATCACGAAGCGCCTTCTCTGTCCGGTCCATATCTTCCAGCAGATGCATGGCTCTTAGCTTTGCCCGCTTTAATATTACTTCTTTATTGATCTTCTCTACCGTCAGCTCTGATATTTCTTCCTCTTCGGCAATATTAAACCGCTTCAGCTCTCCCTTATACAGTACAAATGCTGGTTCTCCGTCAATATAAATCCGGAATTTTGTTTTTGTCAGCGGTTCAATCCGTGTAATGATCATTCTCCCTTATCCGCCTTAAGCTTCAGATCTCCGGCCGGCTCAGAAACTGCCGCGGCTTTCGGTTCTGCTTTTAACGATTCCTTCGGGGATTTCTTATCTGCATCTTTTCTTTCAGATGATGAATTTGCATCCGATGCTTCACCTGCTCCCGGGAGATGATAGTGGGCACGCACTTTCCGATCCAGCTCTTCCATTATTTCCGGGTGGCTTTCAAGATAAGCTTTGGCGTTCTCACGGCCCTGACCGATCTTTTCCCCCTCATAGGCGTACCATGCGCCGCTTTTCTTTACCAGATCTATTCCGGCAGCCAGATCAAGTATGTCTCCTGCCCGGGAAATTCCCTTTCCGAACATGATATCAAACTCAGCTTCTTTAAACGGCGGTGCGATCTTGTTTTTCACAATCTTGATACGGGTACGGTTTCCAACCATCTCGCCGCCCTGCTTGAGTGTCTCGATCCTTCTTACGTCCATGCGGACTGAAGCATAAAATTTCAGTGCTCTTCCGCCCGTAGTAGTTTCCGGATTTCCAAACATCACGCCTACTTTTTCTCTGAGCTGATTGATAAAGATAACAACACAATTTGACTTACTGATAACCGGAGTCAGCTTTCTGAGTGCCTGAGACATCAGACGCGCCTGAAGTCCCACATGGCTGTCTCCCATATCTCCTTCAATCTCCTGCCTTGGCACAAGAGCAGCCACAGAGTCGATAACAATTATGTCGATCGCTCCTGATCGAACCATAGTCTCTGCTATCTCCAGTGCCTGATCACCGCTGTCCGGCTGAGAAATATAAAGTTCGTCTATATCAACGCCAATATTCTTTGCATAGACCGGATCCAGCGCATGTTCCGCATCAATAAATCCGGCAATTCCGCCTCTCTTCTGTACCTCAGCGATCATATGAAGCGCTACCGTGGTCTTACCGCTTGACTCAGGGCCATACACTTCGATCACACGTCCCTTCGGCACGCCGCCCAGTCCCAGCGCAAGGTCAAGGCTCAGACAGCCTGTCGGCACTGTTTCCACAGCCACATGAGCACTGGAATCTCCCAGCCGCATGACCGCTCCTTTTCCGAAATCTTTTTCAAGTTTTGCTATCGCTGCATCCAGCGCTTTTTTCTTTTCTTCCATATTGCTGCTGTTATTATTCGCCATGCTTATTCTCCTTCTCTTCTCTCGAACAGTTGTTCGCATCTGTTAATATACTATTATACCTTTTGTAAAATGTCAACAACATTTCAACTTTTTTGTTATACCATTTCACGTGTACAATAAAACGGACTCACCTCCATCCTGGCAGAAAATTTCAGCCGCTGCTTTTCAGAACATCTTCAATATTTTATCTACGGGATCTTTCCTGAACAGACAGGCCGAATGACCAGAATGTCTACGGATCTGAAAATCTTCTCAAGACAGGAAGCCTGGTCAGCTCCCCAAAACAAAAAATAATCTGACTGTCATACTGCCTGAATCCAGAATAGCACACAGGCCGAAAGAATACAAGTAGAAAATCAAAAGAGCAGTTTCTTTTACACATATATTCCGATCTGTTTCCTAATAGACTTACAAATATTGTGTCATAAAGATACTGCTCTCTTCTGTATTCCATTTTTAATATCTGATATAATATGTAGCCCTCACAGATGCAACTCGAACAACAGCTCCTGTGTGCGGAGCCTCGATCATCTGACCATTTCCTATATAAATCGCCACATGCCCCGGTTTCCAGCAGATATCACCTGGCTGCGGATCATCCACAATAGTCCCTTCTGACATGATGTCGCCGCTGTATCTGGGAATAGATATCCCTGCCTGACTGTAGCAATACTGAACCAGACCGGAACAATCCAGACCCACGCCCGGTTCCGAACCGCCCCATACATAGGGAACACCCAGCTGAGAATATGCTGCCTGTACAATAATCTCACCCTTGCTCTTATTGTATACAGGAGTACTCTGAGACGGCTTTTTCTCCGGTTCGGGATCCGGTGAAGAAGGAGTTGACGTCTCTTCTTCATTCCTGTCCGGTTTCTGTGTCGATGTATTGCCGTTGCCGCTGTTTCCGCTGTTGTTTCCGGTATTATTCCCGCTGTTCCCGCTGTTGTTTCCGGTATTATTTCCACTGTTGTTCTGTGTGCTGCTTCCTGTTCCGCTCGCCGGCTTTTTATCTTGATCCTCCGACTTGCTCTGAGTATCCGCAGCTTCTGCTGCCGCCTTCTGAACGGCCTCTTCCGCCGCTTTTTGTTTTGCCTTTTTTGCTGCTTCTTCTGCTGCTTTTCTTACCGCATCATCAATCTGAATATTCAATCCTGCCAGTTCAGCGCTCTTATCTGTCAGTGTAGCATCCAACTCTTCCTGACGGGCTGTAAATTCAGTCTGAGATTGTTCCAGCTCATTCTGTTTTTCCTGCAGAGACGTCTTCAGTTCTCTCACTTTCTGAACTGTCTCGGCATATTCCGTCAATTTCCTTCGGTCATACTCATGTACCTGCTGGGAATACTCTGCCTCCGACAGCAGACCTGACATATTACCCGATGACAAAACCCGCTCCAGAGATGCCATACCTGTCCCGCTCTCGTACATATACTTGATCCGCAGCTTCATGGACGTATACTGGCTCTCTTCTTCTTTCTCCGCTTCGGCCAGATCATCCTGTGTCCTGGTGATCTCTTCGCCGGTCTGGACAAGCTGACGCTCAAGCTCGGTAATCTTGGATATAATACCGTTCAGCTGCGACTGAAGGTTTTCCACTTCGCTTTCTGTCTGTTGTTTCTGTTCCTTCAGGTCATCTACTTCATCCGCCATGACTGGAGTAACAGCCAGCGCGCAGGAAAGCACTGCAGAAAGAATTACTGTAACTGCCTTTTTCAATTTCATCTTCTATCATCCCTTATCCCAATCCCCGTTAACCCGTAACAATAGTTTTATTGTAATGAATTCTGGCAGTTTTTTCAATATATTTTGTCAGTTTTCCACATTTTTCCGCAACAGCTCAGCCTTGGAGCTGTTGCATTTCCCGTCATGACTGCCCCTGTTCCAGAGAGCGTTTCTTTGTAATGGTCACTTTTTCATCATAACAGGTAAATATCTCCTCTACTGTCTCTTTCTTCATCTTCGGCGTCACCAGGCTGACAACCGGAACCACGATCAGTCCGGCCAGCATAGCAACTGCTCCCGCATTGATAGACGACTCGATAAATCCGATAAACATATTAGAAACTGTAATACCTACACCTGCGATAAATCCTGCCCACACACCAGCTCTGGTAACTTCCTTCCAGTACAGGCCGTACAGGAACGGTGCCAGGAAGGCGCCTGCAAGGGCTCCCCAGGATATTCCCATAAGCTGTGCGATAAATGTAGGCGGATCCAGGGCGATCACGACAGATACGACAATAAAAAACACGATCAGAAGCTGCATAGTAACTATCTGCTTTTTTTCGCTCATTTTTTTCAGGATATTGCCTTTTAACAGATCCAGCGTCATGGTGGAACTGGATGTCAGCACCAGAGACGAAAGAGTGGACATTGAAGCAGACAATACAAGGACAACGACAATTCCGATCAGTATATCCGGAAGTGCGGACAGCATATGCGGTATAATACTGTCATATACAACTGCTCCTGTCGACGCATCGTAGATCGCCGGATCATCAAAAAGCCGTCCGAACCCTCCCAGGAAATAGCAGCCGCCGGATACTACAACAGCAAACAATGTGGATATGACTGTTCCTGTATTGATGGATTTCTCGTCCCGGATCGCATAGAACTTTCCGATCATCTGGGGAAGTCCCCATGTTCCCAGTGATGTCAGGATCACTACCCCCAGAAGATTGGCAGGATCCGGTCCAAAAAAGGAAGTAAACGCCCCTGGCTGTCCTTGTGTAACTGCCACGTCACTGGGAATCTGGGCCATCTCATACACTGCATTCATAAATCCTCCCTGACCGTACAGCACTGCAGCAATCACAGCCACGATCCCGATCAGCATGATAATTCCCTGAATAAAGTCATTGATAGCAGTCGCCATATATCCTCCCAGAATGACATATACAGCCGTAAATACTGCCATTCCGATCACACACCATGTATACGGAATGTCAAATGCCATCTCAAAAAGTCTGGACAGCCCATTATACACAGACGCGGTATATGGGATCAGGAACACAAATACGATCACCGACGCTGTGATCTTAAGCGCCTTGCTGCCGTAGCGTTCTCCGAAAAAGTCCGGCATAGTCTTGCTTCCGAGATGCTGTGTCATGACTTTCGTCCTTCTGCCCAGTACAACCCAGGCGAGCAGACTTCCCAGCACAGCATTTCCGATACCGATCCATGTACTGGCAAGTCCGTATTTCCATCCGAACTGCCCCGCGTACCCCACAAATACAACTGCCGAAAAATAAGACGTACCATAGGCAAAAGCCGTCAGCCACGGCCCTACAGACCTGCTGCCCAGCACAAATCCATCCACCGTTGTAACGTGCCTTCTGGAATAAATCCCTACGCCTACCATTACGGCAAAAAATAAAATAAGCAGTGCAATTTTAATCCCCATATCTTGTTCCTCTCTTTCTCTTAGTCAACCGCTTTTCGCTCGTTCGCTTTAAAGCGCAACGCTTTAAAGTGTTAAAGCATTTGACAAAAGAATAGCACGGGCAGTATACCCGTGTCAAGGAATTTCAGAGCTCTCAGAAATGTCAGTCCAAAGGATTCGTTCCAGCTCTTTCTGCCACTAGATTTTCCTCCTGTGTTTACAAAAATATGCCGGCAGAAAATCAATCCTGCCGGCACATTCTTCATTTATTTCTCCATCCGTTCTACCCGTTCCTGAATCGCACGATTATAATTCTCGATCTTCCTGCTGTAAGGCTCGTTCATATACTTAGAGCTCAGCATGAAATCTGCTGTCGCCAGATTATTTGCAATTGGAATATCATATACTACTGCAATTCTGAGCAGAGCTTTCACGTCAGGATCATGAGGCTGGGCCTCCAGCGGATCCCACAGGAAAATCACAAAATCAATCTGCCCCTCCACGATCTTGGCGCCAATCTGCTGGTCACCGCCAAGAGGGCCGCTGCAGTAACCTTTCACAGGAAGTCCGGTGCGGTCTGCGATCAGACGCGCTGTGGTCCCCGTTCCGCAGAGGAAATGGCATTTAAGTATCTCTTTATTTCTGTCGCACCACTCTACCAGTTCCTTTTTTTTCCCGTCATGAGCAACGAGAGCAATATGTTTTGCTTTTTCAATCTCCATTGTTACGTATTTGTCATCAAGCATGTTCTAACCTCCTGTCATATGCTGCGCCTCATCCCTGCGGCTGTCCAGACAATCTGTTAATCGGACAGGGAAATGCAATTCCCCCCTGCCTTATATCATACTACAGATCAGTGCCTTTGAAAATTAAAACTTTTCTACTACCTCTCCCTGTTTCTTGTAAATGCTGTTTCCAGGAACGAACCCCCGGACAGAAGACAGAGGATAAATATTACTGTGGCTTCCAACAACAGTTCCGGGATTCAGGACACTGCCGCATCCGACTTCTACTTCATCCCCGAGCATGGCGCCGAACTTCTTCATGCCAGTCTCGATATTCCCCTCCGGAGTCTTTACTACTACCAGTTTTTTATCGGATTTCACATTGGATGTGATGGATCCGGCGCCCATATGTGACTTATATCCGAGAATGGAATCTCCTACATAATTGTAATGAGGCACCTGCACCTTGTTAAACAGGATCACATTTTTCAGCTCCGTCGAGTTTCCCACCACAGCGCCTTCGCCGACGATAGCGTTTCCACGGATAAACGCGCAGTGTCTGATCTCCGCGTCTTTTCCGATGATAGCCGGCCCGTTGATGTATGCCGTCGGCGCCACCTTTGCAGACTTTGCGATCCATACGTTTTCTCCCTTTTTCTCGTACTCATCACTGCTCAGTGTGCTGCCAAGCTCAAGGATAAAACTGCTGATCTTCGGGAGAACCTCCCAGGGATAGGTCACGCCCTCAAAAATATCTTTTGCAATCGTCTCCTCCAGTGTATAAAGCTCTTTTACTGTTAATGCTTCCATTTATAACAATCTCCTTTCTTATTTTGCGTCCGCTGCGGCCTGCTTTTTCCGTGTTCCTGTTCTGGTCCGGGCTGCTCTGGAACGGCCGTTTGCCGGATCGGATTTTTCTCCGGAGCTTTCCTGCGGTTTTTTATAATAAGCAGCAGCACGGTCATAGCACGCCCGAAGCTGATACTGGTTATTAAGACCTTTGACACCTTCTGTCCTGCTGGTAATAAAATGGTCTAGCTTGACCATATATTCATCTTCTGTGATCGTTCCCTCCGCCACGTAAGTCAGTCCTTTTTCCCAGCTGGCTGTCAGTTCCGGGTTCAGCAGGGACCGGATGGAATGATCCACCACATCGTATACCATCTCGCCCTGCAGAGTTGGCGTGATGACCTGGGTCTTTTTATTCAGTCCCAGATATTTGATATGGATCAGTTTTTTCAGGATCTCAGCTCTGGTGGCGCTGGTCCCGATCCCGCTTCCCTTGATCTGAGCCCGCAGTTCTTCGTCCTCAATGAGCTGCCCTGCATTTTCCATGGCAAGGATCATTGAACCTGAATTATAACGCTTCGGCGGAGACGTCTCACCTTCCCGGATATCCAGACTCTTTACAGAAAGAGTGCTTCCCTTCCGGAGAGTTTTGATGATGTCAAACAGGCCCGTATCAAGATTCTGCTCTTCTGCCTCCTCTTTTCCCTCCGCTCTGCTTTCGGTGTTCTGCTCCTGTGTTTCGCTCTTTTCACCTTTTACATCAGAACCGGAACCTTTCTTCTGGCGCGGCAGTCCCGCAACCTTCAGATAACCTTCTTCTGCCAGTACTTTAAATCCGGAGAAAAAGTATTCCCCTTTCATCTCTGTAACAAGAGATACTTTCTGATATACGGCCGGAGGATAAAAAATGCTGAGGAATCTCCTCACGATGAGATCATAAACCTTCTGTGACACCGGGGCCACAGATTTCAAAGCTCCCAGACCCTGTCCGGTCGGAATAATCGCATAGTGATCCGTAATCTGTTTGTCGTTGACATACCGGGTCTTCACCAGGTTTTTATAGCTGCCGAATCCAAGAATATCCTGCAGATAAGGAGCAGCCATGGGGTATTTGGACAGACCGTTCAGATTCCGGCTGATTTCCTTCGCCACAGCAGTAGAAAGTACCCGGGCGTCCGTTCTCGGATAGGTGACCAGTTTTTTTTCATACAGTTCCTGTACGATCCTCAGTGTCTCATCCGGACTGATCTTAAAACGTTTGGAACAATCATTCTGCAGCTCTGCCAGATTGTAGAGCAAAGGCGGATTTTTCTTTTCTTTTTTCTTTTCTACCGATCGGATCGTACACGTAAGGGGCTGCTCATCTGACAGATATGCAATCAGCTCCTGTGCCTTTTCCCGGGCCTTGAATCCATTTTCTTTATACAGATCAAAAGATTCAAAATATCTGGATCCTTTTACAGCTCTCCACTCGCCCTCAAAGGTATGTCCGGAGGCGTCAATAGTGCTGACAACCCGGTAAAAAGGCGTTTTCACAAATTCTCTGATTTCCCTTTCTCTGCGCACTACCATTCCCAGGACACATGTCATGACACGCCCCACAGAAATAACAGCATATTTCGTATGGAGAAAAGAAGAGATACTGTTTCCATATTTCAGGGTAAGAAGGCGCGAGAAATTAATCCCCATCAGGTAATCTTCCTTTGCCCGGAGGTAGGCGGACGCGCCAAGATTATCATACTCGGACAGATCCTTGGCTTCCCGGATTCCCCTCAGGATTTCCTCCTCGGTCTGGGAATCAATCCACACTCTGCGCCGCTCCTTTCCCGTCACATGCGCTTCCTGCTCTACCAGGCGGTATATGTACTCTCCTTCTCTTCCGGAGTCGGTACAGACATAGATGGTATCGACATCCTCCCTGTTGAGGATGGAACTTACAATCTTGAACTGCTTTGCTACTCCCGGAATCACCTCATATTTAAACTCCGACGGAATAAAGGGCAATGTCTGAAGACTCCACTTTTTCAGAGCAGGATCGTATTCCTCCGGATAACTCATCGTCACCAGATGTCCTACACACCAGGTGACAATAGCTTCTCCTGACTCCAAATACCCGTCTCTTCTGCTTGTATTTAATTTTAATGCTTTTGCAAATTCCTGAGCCACACTTGGCTTCTCCGCAATGTATACTGATTTTCCCATTCGCCGGCCAACGCGGATATGGGGAATCCGCCAAACTCCTTTCTCTCTTTCCGGTACAGATTTCCGGAATGCCGCAGGTCAGATGCACTGGCCTCTTCCTCTTCCGGTCAAGTACAGATAGATTTATTTTTCTTCCGTCAGAAAACGGTACGCAGTACGTGTATCATATTTTTCTCCCGCTTTGCATACCGGTCCCGGGAAATTGTCGTGATGGATGGCGTCCGGATAATACTGAGTCTCCAGGCAGACCGCATTTCTCTTTCCATAGACAGCGCCGTCCTTTCCCGCAACTCCGTCCAGGAAATTAGCTGTATATATCTGCACACCCGGCAGATCCGTCAGGACCTCCATCCTGATCCCGCTCTTTTCTGAGGATACTTCTGCTACTTTAACAAATCTGCCCTCGTTTTTCAACACCCAGTTGTGGTCGTAGCCGCCTCCGAAGTTTAACGGTTCAAAGTCTTCATCAATCCTGGCGCCGATCTTCTGACCGTTGCGGAAATCCATAGGAGTACCGTCAACCGGACGGATCTCACCGGTGGGAATGGACTCGGCATCTGTTGGAGTAAAATAATCCGCATCCAGCGTCACAACATGGTCCAGGACATCCCCGCTGTCATGTCCGTTCAGATTGAAATAGCTGTGGTTTGTCATATTGATGACTGTATCCTGATCCGGCACCGCCTCATAATGAATGGTAATGGTATTATCTTCATCCAGACTGTATGTCACATACATATCAATGGTTCCCGGATACCCCTGATCGCCGTCCGGGCTGTGAAGCATAAACGTTACGTGGTCGTCGCCATTCTCTGTGACTTCCCACATTCTCTTATTGTAATAGTCGGGACCGCTGTGGAGATTATTGTGTCCATTGTCGTTTTTATCCAAATCATAGCGTCTGCCGTCCAGTTCAAAGGTGGCACCACCGATCCGATTTGCATTTCTTCCAACAGTAGCTCCCAAATGATCCCCGTTTTTCTCATATCCGTTGACATTATCATATCCGAGTACCACATCTTTTATTGTTCCATTTTTGTCTGCTACCAGGACATTCACAAGAGAGGCGCCGTAATCTGTCACCGTGACAACTGTCCCTCTGTCATTTTTCAGCACATACAGATAAGGCTTGTCCCCGTTCTCTGTTACTCCGAATTTCTTTACTGTCAATTTATCCATTTTCTTTTCCTCCAACTGTTATTTTTTTCCAAACCATCCCAGCACACGGGCCAAAATACTTTCCCTTTTCTTTTTTTCTAAAACATCCGGCCCTTTTGCTTCCAGAGCTTCCTTCATAAATATTTCCTGGGCATTGACGACTTTTCCGTTTATGCTTTTCTTATGATATGTACCATCCATTTCCATCTCCCGCGCCTTCACATTATCCGCCAGCATTATATGAAGATCATGAAGAAGCCTTCTCTTTATATCCTCATTCCAGACCGGGCAGGCCACTTCTACACGGTTTTCCGTATTGCGGGTCATCATATCTGCAGATCCAATATATACTTTAGCGTCTCCGCCTTTTCCAAATACAAACACCCTGGGATGCTCCAGATATCTGCCGACTATACTTGTTACTGTAACATTCTCCGTACGCTCTGGTATTCCCGGCAGAATACAGCAGATTCCCCGAACGATCAGATCTACTTTCACGCCCGCCTGAGATGCTTCGGAAACCTTCCGTATAAAATCCATATCCGTCAGAGAATTCATTTTCATAAGGACATACCCATCCTGTCCCTTCCTGATCTCCCCGTCAATCAGAGCCAGGACTCTTCTTTTTAAATTTACAGGCGCAACCAGAAGATGATGATACACGCCTTCCAGATTTCCTATAGACATATTCTGGAAAAACGCGACTGCATCCTCGCCGATCTTCTGGTTCCCCGTTATCAGGGAGTAATCCGTATACATTTTTGCAGTCTTTTCATTGTAATTGCCTGTTCCGATCTGAGTAATGTAACGGATTTCATTTTTACTCCGGTACGTAATCAGACAGATTTTGGAATGGACTTTATATCCCTCAAATCCGTAGAGCACTCTACATCCCGCTTCTTCCATCCGTTCTGACCATTCGATATTATTCTGTTCATCAAACCTGGCCCTGAGTTCAATCAGTACTGTGACCTCTTTGCCGTTTTCCGCTGCTGCACAGAGATATTCCACCAGTCTGGCCTTCTTTGCCAGACGGTAAATAGTGATCTTAATAGTCATTACGTCCGGATCTGTAGACGCTTCTCTGATCAGCTTCAGGAAGGGCTCCATGCTTTCATACGGATAGGAAAGGAGTATATCTTTTTTCTTTGCCTGCGCCATCACACTGCCCTCTCCAACCATACGTGGAGGCTGAGGAGAAAACGGAGGGTCTGTAATTGCCTTTTTCAAAGATTCCGGCAGTTTATCTGCGATAGCGAAGATAAAATCCAGTTTCATCGGCATCTTCGTCCGAAAAATACATTCCGATGTGATATGGAATTTTTCACAGAAAAACTTCTCCATTTCTTTTGCCAGAGGATAGGCCGTCTCCAACCGCACCACAGCCATCCGTCTCCGTTTATGAAGAGTTTCCAGCATTACGCTCCGGAAATCATCATTATCCGCATAAGCCTCGTCATCCGGGGAAATGTCCGCATTTCTCGTAACGCAGATATAATTCTTATCAGACACCTGATATTTTTCAAAGACCAGATCCAGATACTCCATGATTACTTTCTCCATACGGATGTAACGGATGTCATGTCCGGGTAGATAAAGAACATTAGAAATATACTGCGGAACAGGCACAATTCCCATCATGGTACGATTCCCCTGTTTCAGGCTGGCGACCACATAAAGCTCTTTATTAAGAAGATGAGGGAATGGATGATTAACGTCCACGATCTGAGGGGAAAGCACCTGCATAACCTGTTCTTTGAAATATTTCTTTACGAACTTCTTTTCCTGCTGCTCCAGTTCTTTAAAATCCAGACCGCAGACACCATATGGCTGAAGCTGTTTCTTTATCTCCAAATATGTTTTATCCCTCTCTTTATAAAGAGGTGCGACCGCACGGTAAATAGCTCCAAGCTGCTGTACAGGTGTCATTCCGGATCTGAGATCGATCTTCCTGCTGTCTGCTGCAGCCATATCATAGAGGCTGCCCACCCGGATCATAAAAAACTCATCCAGATTGCTGGTAAAGATAGCAACAAATTTCATACGTTCCATCAGCGGAACAGACTCATCTCTTGCCTCCTCCAGCACTCTCCTGTTAAATCTGAGCCAAGACAGTTCCCTGTTCTGTGTATAATCCAAAGGTTCTGCTTTTTCCATTCTCTACTCCTTTCCTTCCCTTCTTTCTTCAACAGACTACTTTTCAAGATATGCGAGAAGATCGTCCATCTTTCTCTCCATCAGCTTATAGCCATGTTCATAAAATGCCATCAGAGTTTCCCTGTTTCTCTCCAGCCTTGCCACCGGTTTCACCTGAGGTCTCAGAACAAATATCTCCCCTTTCTTTTCCAGCTGATCCAGATAATTCATTGTCTTATTGTACTCAAAACTTCTGCGAAGGATCGTGCGGACCAGTTCCGGATAAGAGCGGTATGCTCTGCGGTAAATTTTC
Source organism: uncultured Mediterraneibacter sp. (assembly GCA_944381495.1). Taxonomy (GTDB): domain Bacteria; phylum Bacillota; class Clostridia; order Lachnospirales; family Lachnospiraceae; genus Mediterraneibacter. The sequence continues at coordinate 165,108 of CALWLJ010000002.1, forward strand.
TGAAGAGCCGGCGAAGGAACCTTTTTCCTGTATCCCCGGTTCTTTGTCAGAACAACGATAATCTTTTCGTTTCCGATCTTATGCGCCCGTCCGATGGGAACAGAATCTGCAAGACCGCCATCCAGGTAGGGGACACCGTCCACATTCACGATCGGTGTCAGAAGCGGCATACTGCATGAGGCGCGGCAGATCTTCATCAGCCTTTCCCTGTCACTGTTCTCCGTCATATATTCCGCTTTCCCTGTGAGGCAGTTGGTCGTAACAATCTCGCACCGCATATCTGAATGAAAATACGTCTCATAATCAAATGGAAGTTTTTCATTCGGGTATTTGTCAAAAATCAGATCCATATTCATAACACTCTTTTCTTTGACAAAATCGCGTAATCCATAGTAATAGTTACCACTTTTATCTTCCGGTATCATACAGTCCCTTGTTCTTCCAGGCTGTTTCGAAACATAATCCACAGCATTGCAGGAGCCGGCCGAAACACCGATCACATCTGTTACATACAGATCCTTTTCCATAAGGTAATCCAGAACACCGGAAGTAAACACGCCCCTCGTGGCGCCGCCTTCCAGTACAACTGTCGCTTTTTTCAACTCCATATTAATCTCCTCTTTCTTTTCGGAAATGCTTTTTGCTGTTCCTGCGCCGGCACAGAACCGTCCGCTCCCTTCTATTTTCCGGGCGCCGGGGATTCTGCCGCCGTACTCTGTTATTATATAACGTTTTCATTCTTTCGAAAACACTTTTTTCATGCAGATAGTTTCTCAATCTTTTTACTCTGCCTTGCATTTTTCCACTTTACTTGGTAATATAGGCGTTAGGTCACGGGGCGTTCCGCTCCGGTGTCCGCACCCTTTGAACGGTTTTAATTTATATAAGGAGAAATGTATCATGATCAGTGCAAATAATGTATCTCTGCGCGTCGGAAAAAAGGCGCTGTTTGAAGATGTCAATATTAAGTTTACAGAAGGCAACTGCTACGGTCTGATCGGCGCCAACGGTGCAGGAAAGTCAACATTCCTCAAGATCTTGTCCGGTCAGCTGGAGCCTACCAGCGGAAGTGTTGCCATCACTCCGGGGGAGCGTCTTTCCTTCCTGCAGCAGGATCACTTCAAATACGATGAATATCCTGTTCTGGACACGGTAATCATGGGAAATGCCCGCCTCTATGAAATCATGAAAGAAAAAGAAGTTATCTATGCCAAAGAAGACTTCACCGATGAAGACGGCATAAAAGCAAGTGAACTTGAGGCTGAATTTGCTACAATGAACGGCTGGGAAGCCGAATCAGACGCGGCGTCCCTGCTGAACGGCCTCGGAATAGAGACAGAACTCCATTACAAACTTATGAAAGACCTGACCGGTCCTGAGAAGGTGAAAGTCCTGCTGGCACAGGCCCTGTTCGGCAACCCGGACATCCTTCTCCTGGATGAGCCTACCAACCATCTGGATCTGGATGCTATTGCATGGCTTGAGGAATTCCTGATTAACTTTGACAATACTGTCATCGTTGTCTCCCATGACCGGTATTTTTTAAATAAAGTATGTACACAGATTGCTGATATTGATTACGGAAAAATCCAGCTCTACGCCGGAAACTATGATTTCTGGTATGAGTCCAGCCAGCTTCTTATCCGTCAGATGAAAGAAGCCAATAAAAAGAAGGAAGAAAAGATCAAAGAACTCCAGGAATTTATTTCCAGATTCAGCGCCAACGCATCCAAGTCCAAACAGGCCACATCAAGAAAGCGCGCGCTGGAAAAGATCCAGCTTGATGAAATCAAGCCTTCCAGCAGGAAATATCCATACATTGATTTCCGTCCCAACCGTGAGATTGGAAATGAAGTGCTGACCGTAGAAGGACTCTCCAAAACGATTGACGGAGAAAAAATCCTGGACAACATCAGCTTCACACTGGGACATGATGATAAAGTAGCATTTGTGGGCGGAAACGAAACAGCAAAAACGGTCCTCTTCAAGATCCTGATCGGCGAGATGGAACCTGACGAAGGAACATACAAATGGGGAATCACAACTTCCCAGGCATACTTTCCAAAGGACTTCGGCGGGGAATTTGACAACGATTATACCATTACAGAATGGCTAACCCAGTATTCCGAAAATAAGGACGCCACTTATGTCCGCGGATTCCTCGGCAGAATGCTTTTTTCAGGCGAAGACGGAGTAAAACGCCTGAAAGTGCTGTCCGGAGGAGAGAAAGTACGATGCCTTCTGTCCAAGATGATGATTTCAGGAGCAAACGTCCTCATCTTCGACGAACCCACCAACCATCTGGACATGGAATCCATTACCGCTCTCAACAACGGAATGATCAAATTCCCGGGCGTGATCCTCTTCACCTCCCGCGATCATCAGATTGTCCAGACAACTGCAAACCGCATCATGGAAATTGTACCAGGCGGACAGCTCATCGATAAGATTACCACCTATGATGAGTATCTCGAAAACGATGAAATGGCAAGAAAGAGACAGACCTACTCCGTACAGACTGAAGAAGAAGACTGATGTTGAAAAATCAGTCTTTGACACAGAGAAAACTTCCGTTATAGATTGAAAATTATAGTCGACTATACTGACGCACGAATACAGGTGTTACTCCCGGCTCAGGACGCTTCGCTCTAATTCGCCGTCCGCAACACCTGTATTCGTGCTGTGAGTTCAGATCAGTAATTTTCTATCCATAACGGAAGTTTTTCTTATGGTCAAAAATACTCTTTTTCGGGAGGCATCCGGGGCGGATGCAGCTGCCGGCATGTACCTGGCCGGGGATGCCTGCTGAAAAGGCCAGGCTTCCGTCTTGGATAAAGTGAGTCCCCGGACAGGGCATCACGTGAGCAGAATATTCCGCGGGAGCGTTCCGAAAAGCATTTGCTTCGGATGTTAGCCGGAATCAAATGGAGTGTCCTTACACGAGCATTTGGTTCCGGCGTTACATCCGGTCAAATCTTTGAGGTAGAGCGGAGCGGATTCTGCGATGTGATGCCCTGTCCGGGGACGGACCTTTATCGATATTTGAAAGTCTGATTTTTCAACATCCCTTCAGACAGTTTTCCATTTTTTTACTTTTTCTTTGTAGAAGATCATGCCTTCTTTTTTTATTTCTGCTTTTCCGTTTTTGATTTCTACCAGGGTTACGGAGCAGTTGGGGGGTACTTCGTCTTTCCAGAAGTGTTCGACTGAGAGGTTGCCTTTTATCCGGTTCAGGAGTGCTGTCATGGCGGCGCCATGGGTGGAGACGAGTATGTTTTTCTCTGCCAGGTCGTCTCTGGAGCGCATCTCATCCAGAAATGCTCCTGTACGTTCATAGAGCTGAGCAACCGTCTCTCCGTCTTCAGGAGCCGTGTAGTTTCCCGTATCTGTAAAGAACCGGTTGAATTCTATACTCTCCGGCGTCTGATCCTTTCCTCCCGAACATATTCCCTCATATCTTCCAAAGCCGATTTCCTGTATCCTTTTATCCTCGATCAGCTCCGCTTTTCTGTCTCCCATGATGATCTGAGCAGTCTCTTTTGCCCGCAGAAGCGGGCTCGTATACCCCAGATCAATTCGGATGTCCTTCATTCCTTCCGCAGTCTCCCGGGCAAGGTGCCTCCCGTAATCATTTAAAGGGATATCTGTATGTCCCTGGACTTTGTGCTGTCTGTTCCATTCAGTTTCCCCATGTCTTACTATATATAACATCATAATCTGTATCCTCCTTTGAAGAATAAATGATGGACGGTCTGTCATCTTCGCTTTCTGTTATTTCTATACAGGTTACTGTTATGGCGGACGTCTGAAAACAAATGAACAGCGACCTGTACAGATCCATATATAAGTATAGTATTTTCCGGCTCTTGTGTCACTGTTTTTTTTCAGCTATAATGGGAGACGGAAAAGCAGAATGCTGATCCGATCATACATGAAAGGATTGATAATATTATGGAAATGGAGAAGATTACCAGTTTTACAGTTGACCATATCCGCCTTGTACCGGGCCTTTATGTTTCGAGGAAAGACCGGGCCGGGGACGCAGTGATCACAACCTTTGATATCCGCATGACAAGTCCGAACGATGAGCCGGTCATGAATACAGCGGAAGTACACACCATTGAACATCTGGGAGCCACCTTTCTCAGAAATCACCAGGAGTATAAGGACCGGGTGCTTTACTTCGGTCCCATGGGATGCCGTACAGGCTTTTATCTCCTTCTTACCGGAGACTACAGTTCCAGTGACATTGTACCTCTTATGAAAGAAATGTTTGCCTTCATTGCCACATATGAGGGAGAAGTTCCCGGCGCTCAGGCAAAAGACTGCGGCAATTATCTTGACATGAATCTCCCGATGGCACGATTTCTGGCAAAAAAATATCTCCAGAACGTACTGGAAGATATACAGGTCAATCAGTTAAATTATCCAGAGTAATCAGATAGGAACCGGATTCTGGCGCGGGATTCAGCTTGGCCTTAGCCGGCAATACCTTTTCGAATCCCCGCACTCCATGTTTCACTGCAGGGCGCAAGATATCCAATGGGCATCTTGCGCCCTGCAGTGTATCTGTTCCAGTGTTATATTCCAGAAGGTAATTTTTATTTCCGATATACGTTCTCTGTCTGATCAATCGTTTTGTTTTTCAAAATCTGATGCTTTATATAGGAATAGGTCTTCTCTTCCCCTTCCTCTGCCAGCATACACAACAGCTTTTCCAGAAGCTCCCTCGTCTCGGGATGCATTAGTCCGCCTGCTTTTCCGTTCCGGTAATATTCCAGAGGATCACTGTCCCGGTAGGCACTGTCTTTATATACCTTGCTTGCCGCGATTCGGTCAAGGAACATTTCCACAACATATTTCACGGGCATTTTCATTCCTACCATTCTTCCGGTTCCGTCCATACTGTAATCCAGCCAGTATTCATAATGATGTTTGTTTCTTCCTTTATGATGAAGCCATGCAGAAGAATAGCCCCGGTCTTCTCTCTCAGCATTGTTCGGACTTCGATTTCCTTGATAATATCTGCATCCTACACGAAATTCCGTCCAGCTGTATTTTGAGAGATCATGTAAAATTCCCTGCCTGTAAAGTCCGACACGGAAACATTCCTTCATTACAAGTATCTTATGCTTTGTTATCGTGCAGAAATGTTTTGCTGCCTTCATTATTACCAACCTTTCCGGCATCTGCTTGCTTTTTGGACTTTTTTCTTCTAGATCTGCGTGCTGCAGAAGGCTCAGCTTCCGTATCCTCATCATTTTTTCTGCCAATCATAACAGCGATGCTGCGTTCTGGCAGCTCTGTGCTCTTCTGATTTTCAAGAAGAACAGGTTCTTCCAGAATCCCTCTTGCTGTATCAGCAGCCAGAAACCATGCCTTCTTCTTTCCCGGGAAAGGAAGCGCATAAGAATGTGGAATCCAATGCATATTATAAGCGATAAAACACTCGTCATCATCAACTTCAGACCCTGAATACATAACTCCCAGCTGTCTGCTTGAGAAATCAGATCTGACCTGCCATGCATTTTCTCCATGGAAAGAAACATCCGGCACTCCACAAGCAGTGCGGTCCAATCCTCTCAGGGGCTCTGACTTATGAAGACAGGGATGCGCCCTGCGAAAAGCAATGAGAGATTGTACATATCTGAACAGCGAATCATCCGTCTTCAATCTGGTCCAGTTCACCCAGCCCGTCTCATTATCCTGACAATATACATTATTGTTTCCCTTCTGAGAATTGAAGAATTCATCCCCTGCCAGAAGGCAGGGAGTCCCCTGTGCGGTCAGCAGAAGAGCAAACGCATTCATCATCTGATTCTTTCTCAGAGCAATGACCGCCCTCTTTCTGCTGGGTCCTTCCGCTCCACAGTTCCAGCTGAAATTACAATCCGGGCCGTCTGTATTATTCTCTCCATTTTCCTCGTTGTGTTTACTGTCATATGAGACAAGATCAAAAAGCGTAAAACCGGTCTGCGCGGTAATGTAATTGCATTTTCCATCCTGAGCCGAGTTGTGGCAGAGTGCCCACATCACATCATTGACCATATTCTCGTCTCCTTTCAGGAAACGCCTCATAACATTCTGAAAGCCGTCATCCTTACACATAAGCTTGATATCTTTGAGAAGAGGATCTTCAACGAGAAGATTCCATGGTACATTATATGGATTGACTACAAAACCGTCCACATGATACTCCAGCATATAAAATCTCAGGCATTCCAGTGCTGTCTGAGCAGGAATTCCGGTACAGAATGGCATCTCCAGCACAACTTCTATACCTGACCTGTGGCAGGACTTTATCATATCCTTTAGTTCACTTACCGCACTCTTGCCGGCCGCATATGCTTCCTTAGGCGCAAAGAAATGACCAGGTCCATATCCCCAGTAGTTGATTTTCCCTTTTTCACACTCTTCAAATTCATATACAGGCATGCACTGAATCTGATTGATTCCCAATTCTTTCAGATATGGGATTTTCTCGATTACGCCCTGATAGGTTCCTTTATGCGCCGCCTTAGATGAAGGATGTTTTGTAAATCCGCGTACATGAAGGCTGTATGCGATTACTTCATTCCAGGGAATATGAAGTCTTTCATCCTCTTCCCAGTCATATGCTTCGGAAACAAGTTTTCCCCGGACCTCATGCTTCTGAACGTCGCGTTTTACACCAAATTTTTCTTTTCCCGCCACTTCCTTCGCATAGGGATCAACACACACTTTTCCGTCTATCATAAAATTGTATTCAAACCGTGACGCTTTGATTCCTTCCACTGCAAGGAAGCGTACCTCGCCTACTCCTTCTTCTTCCGGCATATCAAACCGATATGCCGGCTCTTTTCTTCCTGCTCTGTACAACAGCAGTTCACACTTTTTACCTCCAGGGACCCGAACCGCAAAATTCACCCTTTCATTGTCTACTTCCGCTCCAAAAGGCTGCGGATAACCACTTTTTTTCTCCATCATTCTGTCCTTTCCTACTGCCAGCCGTCTGTTCCGTACATTTCAACATTGTCTCTGTTGATAAAAAAAGTTTCCACGCAGATCTCTTTCTCATAATCATCCCTGTTCAATATTGCTTCCGCTGTCCTCGCCGCTGACTTACCCATGTCAATAGGCGACTCTGCTCCGATTCCTGCCACCGGACTTCCAGATTTGCTCAGCATACTCTTGATCTCAGGAGATCCGTCCACACTGTATACAAGGACATCCGTCCTGCCGGCTTTCTTCAGTGAATCCAATGTCTGCAGAGCCATTCTGTCATTTGCACACATAATCGCGTCAACCTCTTCATCCTCCTGAAGGATCTGGTTCATTTTACTTTTTATTGCATCAAGATCATCTCCGACGCTGATGCGGGTAACCACCTCAAATCCTGCATCTGCTATGGCTTCTTCAAATCCTGTGATCCGCTCATTAAGGGAACTCACTTCTGGATTTTCCACAATCACGATCCTTCCGCCGTCCGGTCTGCGGGCGATCAAATCTTCGCCGCATACATAGCCCGCATTGGCATTATCCGCGCCAATGAATGCGTCTGTCAGATCCGTTTCCGCCACACGTATATCCAAATTCACCACGGGAATTCCCGCTTCATCCAAAGCTTCCAGGGCAGGAGTAATTTCTTCTGCATCTGCCGGACATAGAAATACCGCAGCCACCCCCGCATCAATCATGTCCTGGATCTGACTGATCTGCGTATTCACATCAGATTTCGGATCCTTGACAATCAGTCTGTATCCCTGTTCCTCCAAAGTCGTCCTGACTGACTCTTCGAGCGTCTCATAGAAGGGATTTGACAAGTCCGTTGAGCTAAAGCCAAATACCCTTGCCTCGTCGTCCTGTTCTTTTTCGTCGTCTGTTTCCTCTACAACTGCATTATCTTCCGGTGTTCCTACATTTTTCTTACATCCTGCCACTGCCGACACTGCAAAAACAGCTGTCATCAATATGGCAAAAAACTTTTTCTTCATCCGTTATCCCTCATTCTGTCTGTCATCTGAGTTTTCTATTTCATTCTACCTTCTTTCCATGGAAAGTCAATAGCCGCCGGCTGAACTTATTGCCAGAAACAGCGTCATAACTTTAAATCAGGTGAAGTTCATCTTGCAATTTCACCTGCGATTTGTTAACATCATTTTAACAGAAAGGAGAAACTATATGAGCGAAACAGATGCACTCACAGTTACACTGACACTGGATAATGATGAAGAGCTGGAATGTTCCGTACTGACCATCTTCGAAGCAGATGAATATCAGTATATCGCCCTGCTCCCGATGGATGAAAACGGCGACAGCAGCGACAGTCCTGTTTATCTCTACCGTTTTTTGGACGGCGGAGAGGATGGTGAACCGGAGATAGAAAATATTCTGGATGATGACGAATACGAACGCGCATCCGAGGCATTTAATAACTGGATGGAAGAACAGGCTTTCGGTGACATTGATCTTGACGATCCCTATTGACCGCAGCCCTTCAGCTGTTATCCAGCAGCTCCTCTACAAAACGGGAAGGATCCGTATCCTTTCCGTTTTTTGTTTTTACATAACAGATTCTCAACAGATTTTTTGCTCTTGTCATCCCCACATAAAAGAGACGCCGCTCTTCTTCAGTCTCAGCCTCAGTACGGGCCTTCTTGTATGGAATCCTTCCTTCATTTGCCTCGATCAAAAATACTGTATCAAACTCCAGCCCCTTTGCTGCATGCAGCGTCATAAGGCGGACGCCCTCCTGAACAGTACTTCTCTCCTTTTCCTTCTTTCGAAGCATCTCCGTATATTCCCGCACATGGTCAAACCACTCTTCAATCGTCTGGAACGGCCTGGAGGCCTCCTCGATCTCTGCCAGGATCTCTGTCAGATCCGCCTTATTGATATGCCTTGTAAAGGCGTAATCCTTCAGGTAATCGTCATATCCGATCCGTTTGCGTATAAACCGGATAGCCGCATATGGAGCCATCTTCTTCAGCATCTTCACATCCCACTCAAACTGATCGATCCGGTCTATCATCCAGTCCTTATCACAGTAGAATTTTCTCATCTCCTCAAAGGAAGGCTGTGCCGATGAAAGACAGTCCCTGCCGAGATAACGCTTGGGGCGGTTCATGACCTGCAGAAAATCCTGACGTCTTCCATTTCCCAGTGCGAGACTGAAATATGCACGGATATCTTTCGCAATAAAATGATCATAAATATTCGGCAGATGTTCCCTCATCTGAAACGGAATCCGCTTTTCCGTAAGGATCTCCACCAGTGGTCTGGCATCCGTATGGATCCGGAAAAGCACTGCGATCTCTTCCGGCCGGATTCCGTCCCGGATCCTCTTTAAGATCTCATCTAGAACATATTCTGCCTCTTCATTTGGATCCTTCAGTTCCTGCACATGCAGACATGCGCCCTTTTCCCGTACTGCCTTCAGATCCTTGTCAAATCTCTTCTCATTGTTGCAGATCACCTTGAGAGAATTGGTGACAATATTTCCGGAAGAACGGTAATTCATCCCCAGAAGAATCTGCTCCGCCCCGGGATAATCCTCCAGGAACCGGAACATCAGTCCAGAATCCGCTCCCCGGAATCCGTAAATTGCCTGATCATCATCCCCAACTACAAACAGATTATCCTCCGGCGCCGCCAGCATACGGATCACATCATACTGAATCCGGTTAATGTCCTGGAACTCATCAATCAGGATATATCTGAATTTCTTCTGCCACATAGCCAGCACGTCTGGCCTGGAACGAAACAGCTCATAGCAGAGTACAAGCATGTCGTCAAAATCAATTTTCCGCAGCTGCTTTCTCCGTTCTTCAAATCCCCTGTAAATATTGCGGAATGCATCAGCGCTGCATTTTTCCGATACAAATTCCTCAACATCGAGCCGGTTGTTTTTAATCTTTCCGATTTCCGCAGCTATATCCTTCAGAAAATCTTCCTCATCAAAAACTTCCATCTTCTGTTCAGAGACCACGCCTCTCAGGATCTGATATTTCTCATTTTCAGAAAGGATATTCTCCGTCCCCATCCGATAAGCCCATTTTAGGATTCCATAATAAATCCCGTGAAAGGTTCCCATGGTAACGGGAAGATCCCGGCGTCCCATCAGGGAACAGAGCCGGGATCTCATCTCCGAAGCAGCAAAACGGGTAAATGTGACAACCAGAATCTGCTCCGGTTTTACCTTTCTTTTCTCTATAAGATACTTGATCCTGTTTACGATTGTCATCGTCTTTCCGGATCCGGGCCCCGCAAGTACAAGGCAGGGTCCCTCAGCGTGAGCGGCAGCTTTCTTCTGTGCCTGATTCAAACTCATGACTATCGCTCCAGTTTCTCGATGCCGGCACGAATCCGTCTCAGGGATTCCTCTTTTTCCAGCACTTCCATAATCTCTGTAGCGCCGCCGGGCGTATTCTGCTTTCCAGAAACAGCTGTACGTATGGGCCACATTACATATCCGATCTTATACCCCTTCTCTCCGGCATAAGCTTTCAGCGTTTCGAAAAGAGCATCATTACTGAAATCATCCTGTTTCTCCAGGAGCGGAAGAACTTCTTTCAACAGACTCAGTGCTTTTTCCGGATCTGTCTTCATCTTTTTGTGGTTATAAAGAGAGATATCATATTCCGGAAGCTCCTGGAAGAAATCAATCTGCTCACGGATATCCGGAAAGATTTCAATCCTGGTCTTTACCAGAGCCGCGATTTTCTTCTTATCATAGTCCTTTGTGACTACCTCCCGGATATATGGCTCTGCCATCTCGTAAAACCGGTCAAAATCCATGGCTTTCAGATACTCTCCGTTCATCCATTTTAATTTAACAGTATCGAAAACAGCCGGGGATTTGCTCATGTGGTGATAATCAAAGGCTTCCACAAGTTCCTGAAGGGAGAAGATCTCCCGGTTATCTGAAGGGCACCATCCGAGAAGCGCCACGTAATTTACAACAGCTTCCGAAACGAATCCCTGATCGATCAGATCTTCGTAAGAAGAGTGTCCGCATCTCTTGCTGAGCTTTTTGTGATTTTCATCTGTAATAAGCGGACAGTGAACATACACCGGAATATCCCACCCAAACGCTTCGTACAGTCTGTTGTACTTCGGCGCCGAAGAAAGATATTCATTTCCTCTTACCACATGTGTGATCCCCATAAGATGATCATCCACCACATTTGCAAAATTATAAGTAGGAAATCCGTCCGACTTGATCAGGATCATGTCGTCCAGTTCATTATTCGGCACTGTAATGTCTCCGTAAATCTCATCATGAAATGTAGTTTCGCCTTCATTCGGGACATTCAGGCGGATCACCCAGGGCTTTCCTGCTGCCAGATTTGCCTCAACCTCTTCTTTACTCAGCCCGAGACAGTGTTTGTCATAGACAACAATTTCCGTTCCATTCTCTGAAACAGAAGTACGCAGGGACTCCAGCCTCTCTTTGTCACAGAAACAGTAATATGCATCTCCCTGCTCCACAAGCTGCTTCGCATATTTCAGATAAAGACCGGAAGCATTCCGCTCACTCTGAACATATGGACCATATCCACCATCCTTGTCCGGACCTTCATCGTGAACCAGACCGGTTTTCTCCAGTGTTCTGTATATAATATCCAGGGCTCCGTCTACAAAACGTTCCTGATCCGTATCCTCTACGCGAAGGATAAAATCCCCGCCTTCATGTTTTGCGATCAGATACGCATACAGCGCAGTCCTCAGATTTCCAACATGCATCCTGCCTGTGGGGCTTGGTGCAAATCTTGTTCTCACTTTGTTGCTCATCTTTTCAATCTCCAATTCCAGTATATATTTTAACAGCCACTCCGCTCATATTCCGCCACGAGCTGATTCAAAAACTCGTCGCATCTTCCATAAACTACAATATCCGCCTGCTGATCCGTATAGTGTTCTTTGTCTGTCACAAGGATCAGGTTAGATCCGGTATAATACTGCAGCATCTGAATACAGAGGGGAGAATGAAGAGTTGTGCCAAGCACGATCAGCACCTCGGCTTTGGCAACCTCTTCCGCCACTCTGGTCATGACGCCATTGTCGATCATCTCGCCAAACAGGCATACCTTCGGGCGAATCGGAACCATACATTTTTCACAGAGAGGAACACCACTGGCATTCTTCATATATTCCACAGAATATTCCCGTCCGCATGAAGGACAGACATTGTGAAAGACCGTTCCCTTCATATTGATCACATTCCGGCAGCCGGCGCGTTCCTCCAGTCCGGCAATCCGTCTTGTAATGATCGAATGGACAAGGCCAAAATCCTGAAGTTTCTTCAAATCAAAAAATCCCTGCCCGGGTTCCATCTCCGAGGCCTTAAGAATCACTTCCTTATAGAAACGGAAAAACAGTTCTTTCCTGGCGGAATAAAAGCCGCTGCTGAATATCTCCTCAAAAGAATAACCGTATTTTTCCTCAATTTCATAGGATTCCTGACCATCGCGGAGCAAAGGATAACCGCTCTCCTGCATCATACCGACTCCGCTGAGCACAACAGTATATCTGCTGTTTTTCAGGATCTGAAGCATGTTCTTCTCTCTCACGAAATCCCCTCCTTTCTGAGACTGAAATAGCCAGTCGACAGAATCATATATATGCGGTAATGGCCTGGCCGGCTCTGTACAGCACTCCGTCCTGCCCGTACAGCCGGCGTCACATTCTCCTGACTGGAAAATGTATGCCATTATTATAAAACAAGTCCGGTGATTGTTCAACAAACGAAGGGCAATTCCTACCGCAGAATTTCAATACTGTCCGGTAAATTTCCTGTATCTGTAACATCGGCGGCTCGCAGATCCAGTTTACTGAGGGCGGATCCTGCAAATGCATCTGCAGCAAAGCGGACCACACCGGAAGGAACTGCATAAGCGCCGATCCGGGCTGACGGAAATGCCAGAAGGCATGAACCATTCTCCGAGAACAAAATACCATCTATTGTTTCATATCCGGATTGAGAGGAAGGGACATCATACCACAAGACTTCATTCAGACCCAGAAAAGCTCCCGGCTGTATGGTCGTGATATTCGCAGGTATATGTACCTCTATGATTCCTGCCGGTGCATCGCTCAGCGCCCCTGCCCCAATACCGCTGCAGCCTTCTGAAGGAAGGATCATGACTCCATCCTCCACTACAGCCTGAGGATCTGAAATGCCACGGATTATTCCATATTCATCAATCAGAAATCCACCCACTGTTTCCATCTCATCTGCTGCCGAATCTTCTTCAGGCAAAAATATATCCTCATTGTCTGTTTCACCTGAAGAATCCTGCGCATTCCCATGATCAATATCCGTACCTTGCTCAGCGTCAGGAATGATCTCTATAGCGTCCTGAAATTTACTGTCTGGATTTGCAACGGTTTCCGATAGATTTTCTTGTTCCTGTATTTCTGGAAGGCTCATCTCCGCATTTATTGACTCATCTCCCACAGATTCTAACATCGCTGCAGATGATATATCTTTTCCTTTTTCAGATGTCGTCTCCCAGAGCCCGGACACCTCCTCTCTTTTATCCTCCGTTTTCTCTCTTAACAGAGTTCCGTCGGGATGTATCTGGTCTTGTCCGCTTCGAGACGCCAGCGCTTTCTTGCAATCTGACATTGACATATCCATAATATCGAAGACAGAATCTGCTCCGCTTATTCCTGATATTTTTCCGGATAAAGCCGGATCTTCTCCTGATCCAAACATACTTTCCGGAAGTCCGCCCGTCAGCAACATACAAAATATAAGCAGCATTGCCAGTATTTTTCCGAACACATGCTGCAGCTTATCCATTTCCCACTCATTATAAAGGTATTCACTCTGTTCCATTTTCGTATCTCCGTCCTTTCTTCACCACATCTGTAATGGAAATATTTTCCATATCCACTTTCACATGTTAAAGTAACAGAGAAAAAGGAATGCCGCAATCAAATGCAACATTCCTTTGCATTATTTTGTATTGTCCGGACAATGCCACGGATTTAAATCCCACAATTATACATTCACATTACACATTAATTTCAGCCTTAATGCCGAGATCATCTTTATTTTTTTCAAGAAGCGGGCGAATCACCTTTTCAAGATAGGATTCTACCTGTTCTTTTGCTCTTCCTGTATATCTTGCAGGATCCATAGTTTTCTGCAGATCTTCCAGGCTCAGATTGAAGGCCGGATCTGCTGCGATCAGCTCCAGCAGATTATTATCCAGTCCCTTTTCTTTCACATTCCTTCCGGCCTCCATGGACAGCTCACGGATCCTCTCATGAAGTTCCTGTCTGTCTCCGCCGGCCTTTACCGCATCCATCATTATATTTTCAGTAGCCATAAATGGAAGTTCGGCCAAAAGATGTTTCTCAATAACCTTCGGATATACAACAAGACCATCCACCACATTCAGACAAAGATCCAGAATTCCGTCAATAGCAAGGAATCCTTCCGGTATGCTCAGCCGCTTATTTGCAGAGTCATCCAATGTACGTTCAAACCACTGCGTTGCGGAAGTGATAGCCGGATTCAGTGCGTCAATCATCACATATCGTGAAAGAGACGCGATCCGCTCACTTCTCATGGGATTTCTTTTATATGCCATGGCAGAGGAACCGATCTGTGTCTTTTCAAAAGGCTCTTCAACCTCTTTCAGGTGCTGAAGAAGACGGATATCATTGGAGAATTTGTGGGCGCTGGCGGCAATACCAGCCAGTATATTCAATACTCTTGTATCTACTTTTCTGGAATAGGTCTGCCCAGATACGGGATAACAGGCTTTGAATCCCATTTTCTCCGCGATCATTGGATCAATCTTGTCGATAGTCTCCTGATCTCCATCGAAGAGTTCAAGGAAACTTGCCTGTGTTCCGGTTGTTCCCTTGGAGCCAAGCAGCTTCAGACTGCCCAGCACATAATCCAGATCCTCCAGATCCATCTCAAACTCCTGCATCCACAAAGTAGCACGTTTTCCAACAGTAGTCGGCTGTGCAGGCTGAAAATGAGTAAATGCAAGAGTAGGCTGCGCCTTATACTCATCAGCAAATTTAGCAAGTTCCGCGATCACGTTCACCAGTTTTTTTCTCACCAGCTTCAGTGCCTCAGACATAATGATAATATCCGTGTTGTCACCCACATAGCAGGATGTAGCTCCAAGATGGATGATTCCTTTTGCCTTGGGGCACTGCACACCATAGGCATAAACATGGGACATAACGTCATGGCGGACTACTTTCTCCCGTTCTTTTGCCACATCATAATTAATGTCGTCTGCATGAGCTTTCAGCTCCTCGATCTGTTCGTCAGTAATGTTCAGTCCAAGCTCCTTCTCAGTCTCAGCCAGCGCAATCCAGAGTTTCCTCCATGTGCGGAACTTCTTGTCCGGAGAAAAAATATACTGCATCTCCTTGCTTGCGTAACGTTCGGACAGGGGGCTTACATAACGGTCATTGCTCATAAAATAATCTCCTCTTCTTTTTTCAAATCAATAATCTCCTGTTTCTATGGCAAAACTGATATCCTTATCAGGCACCTCCATAGGATAGCGGCCTGTAAAGCACGCATCGCAGAACTTCAGGTCACCGACCATATTCTTCAGCTTGCTGATCTCCATATAGCCCAGGGAATCGGCTCCGATCATCTCACGGATCTGTTCTGTCGTATGTGAGTGAGCGATCAGCTGCTCATTGGAGGGCACGTCCACGCCGAAATAACACGGATAGAGGAAAGGCGGCGAACTGATGCGGACATGCACTTCTGTTGCCCCTGCTTTTTTCAGCATTTTGATGATATTGGCGCAGGTTGTTCCCCGGACGATAGAATCATCTACCATGACGATCCGCTTTCCTCTCACCACCTCAGGGATCACGTTCAGCTTCACTTTTACGCTGGATTCACGGTCGCTCTGCTTGGGTTTGATGAATGTCCGGCCTACATAACTGTTCTTGTGAAAGGCCATTCCACATGGGATCCCCGACTCTTCAGCATATCCTCTGGCCGCTACAAGACCGGAATCCGGCACGCCTACGACCAGATCCGCGTCCACCGGATAGGACTGAGCCAGAGCTCTGCCCGCTGTAATCCGGGAATGATATACGTTCACCCCGTCAATGGTACTGTCTGTTCTTGCAAAATAAATATATTCGAATATGCATCTTGCCTCCTGCTCCGCGGGAAGGGCCATGCTCATATCAGAATGAATCCCGTCCTTTGTGATCGTGACGATCTCCCCCGGGCGTACATCCCGGATAAACTCTCCGTCAACCGCAGCAATAGCACAGCTCTCAGATGCCAGGAAATAAGTGTTGTCACGTTTTCCGATGCAGAGAGGACGGAGTCCGAAGGGATCTCTCGCTCCGATCATCTTCCGCGGACTGATCACTACCAGAGCATATGCTCCCCGTATCTTTCGCATAGCGCTTCTTACCGCAGATTCGGCATTCGGCTCGTTGAGCCTCTCTCTGGCAATGTGGTAAGCGATCACTTCCGAGTCAATTGTGGTCTGAAAAATGGCTCCGGTATACTCCAGTTCCCGTCTCAGCTCCAGGGCGTTGACCAGGTTCCCGTTATGAGCGATAGCCAGCGTTCCCTTCACATAATTAATAACAAGAGGCTGCGCATTTTCCACCCGGGTTCCTCCGGCGGTTGAATAACGTACATGGCCTACACCAAGATTCCCCTTCAGTTCGGAAAGATCCTCCTCATTGAACACCTCATTGACCAGACCAAGTCCCTTCCTGGAAAGGACTTTTCTCTGCCCGAAAGTATCTGTCACTGCAATCCCACAGCTTTCCTGTCCCCGGTGCTGCAGGGCAAACAGCCCGTAATAGACAGACGCGGCAACATTGTGCCCGTCCATATCGTAAGCCCCAAAAACACCGCACTCTTCTCCCAGCCCGGTAGAGGCTTTCTCAAAATCATTCATCTGGTACTAACTCCTTATCTGTTTGATGCCTGCTTATGTCTGAGCAGGCAGGCTTATGTGTCTAAAACTAATCTAACCAAATCCGATTATAATATAAGGCAGAGGGAAAATCAACATTCCCTCTGCCCTGTATCCCATCTGGTTCATTATTTTATCAACGCGATATATATAAGAATCGCTAATATATATCACTACTTTTTTTGTTTTTCTTATTGATCACCCATTGGTAAACCTGGACAGGAACTGCTTTGTCCGCTCTTCTTTGGGATGTTCAAATACTTCTGACGGCGTTCCCTGTTCCAGGATACATCCGTCATCCATGAAAAGAACATGACTGGACACATCTCTGGCAAACGCCATCTCATGAGTGACGATGATCATCGTTGTCTCCTGATCCGCAAGACCTTTGATGACCTTGAGCACTTCTCCGGTCAGCTCCGGATCCAGAGCTGAAGTCGGTTCATCAAAACAGAGGATATCGGGTTTCAGCGCCAGAGCTCTTGCGATAGCCACACGCTGACACTGCCCCCCTGAAAGCTGATGAGGGTAGTTGGTCATCCGGTCTGCCAGGCCCATCTGCTTCAGCAGGCTTTTTGCCTCCGATTCGATCTCGGCATGAATCTCTTTTTTCCGCGCCTTATAGTCCGGCTGAGCCTTAGCCAGCAGCTCCTTGGCCAGCATTACATTTTCCAGAGCCGTATACTGTGGAAACAGATTAAAGGACTGGAACACCAGCCCGAAATGCAGCCTCTTTTTCCTGATCTCGGACTCCTGCATGCTCCCCGGATCTTCAGCATCAAACAGAGTCTCACCATTCACACGGATTCTACCTCCACCGGGTTTCTCAAGGAAATTCAGACATCTGAGCAATGTAGTCTTCCCGCTTCCCGAGGAACCGATTATGGAAAGTACCTGTCCTTTTTCCAGGGAAAAAGATATATCCTTCAGCACTTCCGTATTTTCAAAATTCTTATGTAAATGTTCTACTTCCAGAATCGCCATGCTCTTCCTCCTACCTGAAATAATCCAGTTTTTTCTCCAGCCTGCCCAGAAGGACGGTCAGGACGCCATTAAAGATAAGATAATATACAGCGGTAAAGAACAGCGGCCATATCTGTCCTGCAATTCCCTGAGATCCTTTCAGGAAAGACTGTCCCGCCCAGATAATCTCCTGAAGCGCGATGATACGCGCCAGAGAAGTATCTTTTACCAGTGTAATGATCTCATTCGACATCGGAGGAACAATCCGCTTGATCATCTGAAGAAGGGTAACCTTGAAAAAGATCTGGCTCTTTGTCATACCAAGCACCAGACCTGCTTCTTCCTGCCCCTTTGGAACCCCCTGGATTCCGCCGCGGTAGATCTCCGAAAAATAACATGCATAGTTAAAGATAAATCCGACCGATGCAGCCACAAACCGCCCGGTCTCGCCAATCCATATCGAATTACCAAAAACCAGCCCCGGAAAATAATAGATGATCAGAAGCTGGATCATAAGGGGGGTTCCCCTGATGATCCAGACGATCACCTTCATAAGATAACTAAGGGGCCGGAACTTAGACATCGACCCAAACGCAATAAGCAGCCCCAGCGGTACAGCGCCCAGAAGTGTTACAAAAAACAGTTTCAGCGTCTGTATAAAGCCAATATTCAGCGAGTGGATCACTATAGGAAATTGTTCTGTTATCAGTTCCATGTCACAGCTCCATCCATATTTTATTTCATGTGGTTCAGATCACAGAATGAGTTTTACTGCTCGATCAGCGCTGCCTGAACGCCATATGTTTCCGCGATCTCCTGCATGGTTCCGTCTTCATAGCTCTGTGCGAAGAAATTGTTCAGCTCTTCTGCAAGGTCAGATCCCTTACGGAAACCTACGCCGTATTCCTCACTGTTCAGTCCGACAGTGTATGTCAGATCTGCATAGGCAGTTCCTTCTCCGATCATGGCGCCTGCCATCAGGGAATCGATCACAGCCGCATCAGAAGTACCTGCAGCCACTTCCATCAGCGCATCTGCCTGAGCCGTCACCGGAGTATAGTCAAGTCCAAGAGCCTTGACCTGTTCCTCTCCTGCGCTTCCCGCCTCAACAGCAAAGCTTAATCCGGACAGACTGTCCACATCCTGGTACTGATCTGCCACATCAGAAGGAACAACCACAACCTGTGCATTATTCAGATATGCATTGGTGCATTCCATGGAACTTGTCACTTCGTCTGTTAATGTCATTCCATTCCATACGCAGTCAATAGACTTTGCTTCCAGCTCCAGGATCTTGTTATCCCAGTCAATCTCAACAAACTCAGCCTGAACACCAAGACTCTCAGCAAATGCCTTTGCCATATCCGCGTCAAATCCTACCCATTCGCCGCTCTCATCCTTGTAGTCCATCGGTTCAAAGTTGGTAATCCCTACTATCAGAGTACCCTTATCCTTTACATACTGCATATCACTGGTCTCAGCCGCATCGCTGCCGGACTTGGAACCACCTGTGTTCCCTCCGTCATTTGATCCGCATCCTGCCAGAACAGAAACAGCAAGTCCTGCACATAATAAGACACTTAATACTTTTCTCTTCATTTCTTCCTCCCACTGCCGGAAATCCGGCATTTGCTTTTTTTCTCTATCAATGAGTCACTGCACCACGATAAAGTACCGTTGTATTCTAACACAACGGTACTGCTATGTCAAACCTTTCTGTTGTCAATCCGTTCAGCTGTTTAAATAAACAGTAACAATCAGCCATGACTGCGGCGGTGCTGTCTCTTCCACTTTTCCAGAAGGACCGGACTTGGCTCAATCTGAAGATGATTGCGGATCTCATCAATCTCCCGGCGCATCTGAGCATTTACTTCCATATAATCATCATGTTTTGTGATCAGAATATGGTACTCCTCCATAGACATATATTTATAAGATGCATAAAGATAAGGCTTAAGCAGCTCCTTATCTCCGCAAATCTGATATGCCCGGTCATACATGCGTGCTGCTTCCTGATAAAGGAACAGACGTCCATATGCCGCTCCCAGCCCCGCATAAATCTTTCCGTAGAACTTCTCATCCACGCTTTCATCCTTCTCCTGATTTAATATGGCCTGATAGACAAGGATTGCCTCTTCCACCTCACCGCTTTCAAGAAGATTGTCTCCTTTATATTTCTGCCGTTCAATATCTTTCTGATTCTTAAGATGTTCCAACACATTCTGAATGCGGATCATCTCCGGCTCCCGGTAGATCTTGGAAGCCTTCAGAATAGTCAGCACAAACTTTTCCACCGACCCTTTCAGCCTCAGTACATCTCTTAAATTGCCCGCAAGCTCCGTCATGCCCAATTCTTCATCCAGCCAGGTGCAGAGCTGCTCATTCATAATCGTATAATCAATCAGGTATAGATTATTGCACAGATAATAGCAAAGCTCTTCTATTGTAAAGATCCGGCAATGGATCCGGGTAATCTCATACGGATGCGTTGCATGAATATCATGACAAAGAATTAAACTTCCCATCATTGCCTCCTAAATGAATAATTTTTTCCGCCTGGAAATCAGTGGGCAGGAAAAAGTCTCCGAACCCTGCATCACGGACCGTGATCTTGCACGTCTTTTCATCCAGAAACAAGGTCTCTATCTGAAGGCGCATGGAATATTCCGCCCGTTTCGGGAACTTGTCCAGAGATATCTTCTCTGTCCTGACATTTCCCTGGATGAGTGACTCAATATGGAATTCAATGTCCTCCACATCTTCCAGAATCACTTCCCACTGGTTGTTGGATTCATACCAGTGAGCTCCCCAGGAAACAATAGGATACCACATTTCCTGTCCGTCAACACGCATGTTCACTGTAATCTGATCAGTCAGCTTGTCTTCAGAGAGATAAACTGGATTTTCGATATGCATATAAAGTTTCCGGTAGGCTGTATAACAGGCTCCTTTGCTGTAAAGATTATTTCCGATAAATGCACGGCGTCCGTTACAGAGCACTCTCAGTGATCTGGGATACCAGTTATTTTCGAATCCCTCGCCGGTCAGAAACACGGAAGACACAATCCGCTTGTCAAATACGCTTTCAATAAAACGACAGAACATAGCGTCTGCTTCTTTCGCTTTATCTTCATTTAAGACCGGATAAACCATGGCAAGTTCTTTCATATGGGCGCTGGCCACCTCATCTACTGTAACAAATGTGGTCTTTCCGCCACCCAGCCCCGGTTTCAATCTTCTTAACATATATGCTTTTATCTCATTTCTGTCACAGGAAAACAGTGCTGCATCATACTGCCACAGCTCCTTTGACTGATAGAACAGATAGTTGCAGAAGCTTTCCTTATAATCCTGAATAAAAATGTGGCGCTTGTCAATATTCATACGCGCAGCAATGCCCCGAAGCATCTGAGCCAGCTCCTCTGTCAGAACAGGAACCGTGAATACGATACCGTCAATCTCCGGGAACGGCTGAAGCGACATCTGAATAAACTGGGAAAGAAGCCACACTGCGTCGTAAGATTCCTCTCCGAACTCGATCCGATCCCCGGCCAGACTCCTGCTCAGGAGCCTGGTCACCGTGAAACCTTCCTTAATGGAGACCAGACGTTTCGCCTCTTTTCCATATGCCCAGGTATCCCGCAGCTTTCCTATAATAAGCGGGATCTGATAATTATCCGATTCTGCCTCAAGAGTCTCCGGCTCCAGCTGCTGATCATTATAATAACTGATCTGGCATGTCTTTTCATTTATTTCATATCCTATGATACTGCCTTGCCCCATATCAGGACGCCCTCCTTAATACTGCAGGAACATGTGGGCAGCCACTGCGTCCTCCAGGGCGTAATCCCGCATTTTCCTCTCGCGTTCTTTTTTCTCCTCCGTCAGAAGGATATCATTCAGTCTTCCGTACCTGCCCTGTTCACCCGGAGTCACCTCACGGATACAGGTTTCTTTATCGCTCCGGTAGGAATTGCCGTCAATCGTTTCTTTAAAATAATATTTCAGTTGTTCATTAGCAAAAAGCACAAACTTTTTCACATAAATATTTTCATACATAGGCGTGAGTACCTCTGTCGAATAGTCTGCCGCTTCGCTCCTGCCTTTCTGAAGCTGGTAATAAAGCATGACTCTGCTTCCTTTCTGGCCTTTATACTCGATCAGAGTCTTATCCCACAGCTGAAGTTCAATCAACCACTCTTTCTCATATGCAAGGAAAAACGGAAAATAAATCTGTTTGCCGCAGAGTTCCTGCATAAATTTATGGAGTGTCTTTCTCGTCTGAGAGTTATACTCCCGCGTAGAATAATATTTAAGAACAGCTATCTTGCAGACATCTATGGTAACCTCGCCCTTCTCATATTCTCTGCAGATAATATCGATCACACTGCGGCCGATCTTCCGTTCTTCCACAACATATTCTCTGGATACATAAGCCAGATAAGCCTGCTGAAGACGGAAATAAGCGCCTTCCGCATAGTATTCCTCAAACACCTGCGCCTCCTGAAACAGTTCCTCGGAAAACAACATTTGAGTCAGGATACGCTCTGTCAGCTTATGGGTATGAACCTCATAATCCCTCGCCTCTCTCCAGAGCTGCTTCATCTCCAGTGTGGCGCCACAGTAATAATTTGCAAGATATGTCAGGATTACTTTATCGTATTGATGCTTTTTAAACAGATCAAAGCAGACATAAGTCAGGAAATCATCATTTTCATAATTATTTTCCCTGATTGTCCTGCTGCAGAGAGTAAAGATCTCTTCCTCCGGGAAATTTTCCAGTCCTCTCTTCTGTACGACCTCCAGCGTCAGCTCCTCATCTTCTGCTTCATCCCTTCTTCTTCTGAGTCCGCTCAGATACTTTCTGCACATATCCAGATATCTCAGTTCATAAAACAGACGTTTGCTTTCATAGGGTATGGAGTCTGTATAATGTCTTCCGTCCTTTGCCTCCCAGACGAGCCGGTCCGTCTTATTATAAAGAAATACCCGGGCGCCATTCTCCGTATAAGGTGCTTTCTGTGTAATGGCGCCATCCTCTGATATCACATGAATAAATTTCATATTAGGCACTTTTGTTGTGATCTGGTATGCATAACAGATATCATATAGAGCTTTCATCCGCTCCTGGTTCATGGAGGACTCAGAAAGGAATCTCTTATAAATGATACGCAGTCTCTCATCTATATTTCTGCGCTCCAGCTGATTCCATGCGAAAGCTTCCATCTCATCTCTGTAATGGGCATAAATTTCACTGGTCTCGTCCTCATAAGTAATCAGATTAGAGTATAAAAAAGCACATTTATGATAATCCAGCGTATTGCCATGCATGAAATACAGGTATACCGATCTGGGCAGCGGCTTATGAAAATTATCCGGTATAACGGCCCCCATATAATACTCATAAAGCTGAGCAATCTTCAGCTCTGATTCCACCGCCTTTTCATACCACTTAAAATATCTGCTTTCCATGCAGTTTCCCTTGATGAGCAGAGTACAGATCGCCGTCAGAATCATGGACTCCTCATACATGTCATAGGAACGCACCAGCACATCATAGAGATGGCTGTCAAAATGTTTCATCTGGCTTGCCAGATTTGCCGTATAAAGAGCCAGCTCCCTTGTCATCAGTTTATACTTCACGGCAAAAAGCAGTACTCTCACCTCGAAGGTACCCAGTTTTTTCAGGGAAGAGCTTCTCTCACGGAAACAGCGGAACGCCTGGAAATAAAACCAGATACTGCGGGTTCTTTCCTCATAGAACTGCTTCTCCAGCACCCGAAGCCGCTCGCTGTATATCTTATATTCAGAATCCACCTCCACTAACATACATAGGATCTTCCAGCTGTCAGGATGTTTCATAAAAGACCTGGACAGCTCTTCCGCCACACGGCGCTGTCCAATGGTATCATTGCTCAGGAGAGTGGTCAGATACAGATAATAGGAACTAAGCTCTACATCCTTGCCAATTGCAAATCGGTTATAATTATATGACTCAAGGATCAGTCTTGCCTCATCCATTTTGCCGCCCAGCAGACAGATATGAGCATGGACAAGAAGATAGATCTCATTCTTTCCATCCGCCTCTCTGAGATGTCTGATCCTTTTGAGGGAATCCTCCACCCACTCATCCAGAGTCATGGCGCCACCTTCATACTTCAGATAATTCCGTATGATCCCGGCAAATTCTCTGTCATTGGCACGGTAGTCCTCGTCCCGCTTGATATTCTTCTCCACGACCACTTCATAAGTCAGGCTCTCGTAAGGAGTCTCAAGAATAATCCTGCCGAAATTGCTTCCATTATGAAGCCGGTCTACTGTAATAAAATATTCCAGTCTGTAAGAATTTCCGATAAATTCTTCCGTTGTGATCCTGGTATGCTCCACAGAAAGGAAATCCCCTTCTGTCCGGACATCGATTTCAAGATATCCCCATGTATTTTTCTTTATAGTAAAAGTCTCCTTACGCGCCTCCGTAAGCGACATGAAGGCCCGGCTCTCCTCCTCAAGAGAAAGGAAAATCTTTTCCTTCTGCTTGCAGCCCACAAGGAATTCTTCCAGTGCGTGATGATCCAGTTCCCACTTTCTCATATTATCATAAAGAGCCTGTATTCGTTTATCTTCGTATTTCAGGATCTCATAAAAATCCCTTGAGCGGAACAGCTTTACTGCCTCTGCGCCGTCGCGGAAGGAAAGTTTTTTAAAATCCTCCAGACTCTGGACTTTGCCATAGCTGGTCATAATAAAAGGCTTCTCGATCACCGCGGTAAACGCAATATCAAATTCTCCGCCGTTGCAGACAATCGTAAATTTCCCGTGTTCGACATGTCCTGGGACAAGTCCTGTCCCGTCATATGTATAATAAATATTTACCGGATTGCCGTCAAATCCCTGTTCATCACAGCGGACACGATAAGAAGAGGGATACACCAGACCTCTGATGGTGCCCTCTCCCTGGTTCTGAAGCGAGAAGCTTCCTCTATATTCTTCTCCTTCTCCGACCCTCATAGTAATGTGGGTCTCGGGGAATATGATCTCCGGCTGGGGAATATGAAAATCTCCCTTTGCAAAACGTTTGATCTTGTTTTTCAAATCTGTCACCTACTCACAATTCTTGTCCGTACTTGCCGCACCGCTCGCAGCCCTGCTGCTCTCCGCTCCGCTGCGGTCCGTGCCAAACGTGTGCCACTGGCACACGGCACCACTGCCCGTCGCCCGGCAAATGCCTGATTGTGCAAGCACAGCAGTCGCTTGCCGGGCTTATCGCACAAAATGCTACTATGAATTATAGCATCATTGTATGGCTTCTGGCAATGGGAGAATATAAGAATTTCCCTTCTCTTTGCATACACGTATACACCTTTGTCGGTAATCCGGGATCTGCCGGATCACAGGCTGTAAATGAAACGGAAGATCAGCTTTTTCCCGATTCCCAGATCTTCCCATATCCCACGGCGGAAACGAAGGTAGATTTCCCGCATCCTGTTCCATGAATCATCGTCTTCTCTGGGATAAAAATACAGGTTTCTCATCACACAGTCATATACCCACTCCCAGTCCTCTTCCGGTATTTCCGGACAAACAGACTTCAGAGAGGAGAGGGTTTCCCGACTTACCGGCTGCCGGATATCCACGTCTTTTTTGTCCAGGTCTGCCATTCTGGTCATCTCTCTGTACATAACACAGATTCCTTCTCCTTCTTTTCTGCAGGACATCCTTCTCTTCCTCCTGCCCCGGCGCACCGCCGCCTGTATATAAAGGACCGCCACAAATCCGGCCACTACGGCAAGGAACAGAGATACCGTGAGGATAACCCTGCCCGGCGCGGTCCGGAAGAATTTTTCTGCTCTGCTCACACCGGACAGATCCTGGGCCCAGTTATTCTCCTCTGTCCCCGCTGTTCCCGAGGAACCGGGGGTGTGTTCCATGACTTCCCACATCTCTGTTTCTTCGTTATACACCATACACCACGCATGTCCCATGGTGCCGTCCACCACCGCCTCATACTCCCCGTTCTTATCCAGATGGAAGGCCGAGGGCGGAACAGCGTATCCTTCTACATAGAGAGCCGGATACCCGCACATCCGGTACAGAAGTGTAGCCGCTGTCGCAAAATGGACGCAGAATCCTCTGTGATTTTCAAACAGAAAGTACTCGGCAAAGTCCTGGTCATCCGGCGCAGCCCCCGGTTCCGTATCATACACAGCTAATCTGGAAAATGCGTCATTGATCTCTTCTCCCACTTTTTCCAGCGAGCTGGTATCCCAGTCCCGGCAAAGCCGTTTCAGGCGGTCCAGGCTGTCCGGGTATTCCAGAGCGTTCTCCCTCAGGGTGTCTTCTGCATCTCCGGCGTTCGCAGTGCCGGCAAACCAGGTGAATTCCAGCCACTCCTCTGCCGGAAGCCATGCCTCTCCTGTATATTCATCCCCGTACATGGACGCAAGATAAAAAGTCTCCGCAGGACGATAAGACACGGTGATCCTGAACAGTTCAGAATCATTTGGAGTATACCTCCCGATCTCTTTCAGCCGGTCCATGCTGCTGCCGCCTTCACCTGAGGATGTTCCCTCAAAATCCACACTTTCAAAAGCGTCTGTATAAACCTCCTGCGGGACATCACCATCTGAAATCACCTCTGAATCCGGATCCTGCATATTCTCTTCCATATCCGGATCCTGATTCTTCTCCGGATCATCCGCAGGGGAACTGTCCTCCGGCAAAGTCTCCTCTTGAGTTTCATCCGCTCCCATGATCATCTCTTCCGCCCGACCGATCACTTTCTCGGTAATAAAGGTCCTCGCACTCTGGTACACACCTCCCGGTACCTCTCGTCCTCCATCCAGCAGAATTCCTCCTCGTATCGACAGCATAGCCAGTACTGCCAGCGCAGCAGCCGTCAAGATCAGCTGCCATGCTCCTGTTTTCTTTTTCGTCCGCTCTGTGTATTCCACGCCAAGCGAGAAGGCGCCAAAGTATACGCCTGCTGTCAGAAGAAGGAGCCAGGTTGAAACGATATCAGGAAAATATCCGGCACAGGCGGACAGGATAAACGGCAGTAGGATCAGTAATCCGGCAGGAATTTTCCCTCTTTTTTTCTTCAGAACGATCTGCCAGAGCAATACCAGCGGAGCCGTCAAAGCAGCCGCGGACACTCCCAGATACTGTTCAGGAACATGCGAAAATACGAGGCTTCCGGATGATGGGGGATACATCCGATTAAAAAAACTCTGTATCAGGCATTCCACAAGTTCGGGGACCGTCTCTCTCCCCCACCAGGCAGCTGCGGCGACCGATCCCAGATAGATAGGAACCTGTATTCTCACCGGAAGCCGCAGAAGAATTCCTGTCAGAAATGACAGAGCCGCCAGCGCAACGGTAAGCCAGGCCTGGGACAGCGGAACTGAAAAGACATTCAGAAACGCGTTCCACCAGGCAGCTGCAAGGACAAAGACGCAAAGGGCACGGATCCCCCATAGAACAGCGTTGTCTTTTTCAGCAAACTGTTTTCTTCCGTCTTTGAACATGCGGATCCCCGACTGTTTTCCCGGCACAAGATGACGTCCGGATGAAATCTTCTTCTGCTGCTTTTTCCTGCGTAAGCCCTTTTTCTCATTCTCTTTCTGTCCCGACATATCTTTCTGTCCTTTCCGTGCATCTTTTTCTGTTAAATCTGCAGCAGTTTCTCTCTTACTCCGTCCCTGATCATATTCCCCTGCCCGTCAATAACTACAATGGTGCTGAAATTCTGTCCTCGAAAAGCATCATCATAACAAACTTTCTTTTTCTCCGCATCATGATAATACTCTGCATCCATCAGACTCCAGATCATCTCATAAGCATTCATCTCATCCCGAACCGGCCATTTAATGACACGGGCCTCCGCTTCATTATACCACGCTGCCATATGGACACATTTTTCCCCGGCAAGTGTAACAGAAAGAGAGGCTGCAGACTCCAGCACCCGGGAAAAGCTGTCCCGGGAACGTTCCTTCTCCGAAAGATCGATCCAGATCAGCACTACACATCCCAGGGGAAATCCTTTTTCTTTCACCATCAGAGTATCTTCTTTCGCGCTCATCTTCCAGTGAATATCGCGGACAGGATCCCTCGTCCTGTATTCTCTGATCTGGTAAATTTCAGACGGATCATCCCCTTTTTTCTCTCCGGAATATTCATCTGCGTCTGCCTGATATTCCCGTGTTTTCCGTGTAATCTCTACCGGCATCAGTTCAAATTTCGGCATTACCTTCACGGACTGCTTTTCAGAGATCTTTTTGCGTATACAAAAAATCCCTATCGGATCAAAAATCCAGATATACTCAGCCCGCACCTCAATCTTTCCGCAAAGATCAGTCTCAAGTCCGCACCATACAGTTGTCTCTTCCGCCGCCCCCACAGTTCCTCTTATCCGGCTCCTCACATTCTTTTTTTCCTGCCGTCTTCCGGCGGTAACATCAAGAATATACCGGCAGTTCCAGAAACGGGATCTGTTTCTCACCACAATACCAGCCCTGATACGCTGGTTTTTCTCTCCTACCGGCGGAATTCGTTCCATGGCCGTACTGACCAGGCTTCTCAGTCTCAACAGCCAAATCAGAGAAAACACAGGGTAAACCAGGGCAAAAA
This sequence comes from uncultured Mediterraneibacter sp., assembly GCA_944381495.1. Taxonomy (GTDB): domain Bacteria; phylum Bacillota; class Clostridia; order Lachnospirales; family Lachnospiraceae; genus Mediterraneibacter. The sequence goes on from CALWLJ010000002.1 coordinate 193,616, forward strand.
TAAGGATCCCGGACAGAACAGTCTCATTATACATAAAGAAAAGATAAAGGATGCCCGCAAGAGCAACAAGATATCCGGCAAATCTTCTTATAATCATCTCACTGCCGCCTTGTCTTTAACGCAGGAACTTCCACTTTCTCCAGCACCTGCCTGATAAGCTCGCTTACCTGTATATGTCCGACTTTTGCCTTCATGTTAAGAAAAATCCTGTGTGAAGCCACGCAGGGGAATACTTCCGCCACATCAGACGGAACGACAAATGCTCTTCCGCGAAGATATGCACATGCTTTTGACATGGATGCGAGAGCAACCGTCCCTCTGGGACTTAATCCCAGTTCTGTCCACTCATTTTCTCTTGTCGCTCTGGCCAGTTCTGCGATGTAGTGATATATTCTGTCGTGAACATAGATTTCAGCCACTTCCCTGCGCATAGCCAGCAGTTCGTCTGCGTCAATGACCGGACATACGCTGTCCGGAGCACGTCCGTTTTCATTGCGTTTGAGGATTTCCATTTCCTCCTGGATCGTTGGATATCCCATGCTTACACAAATCATGAACCGGTCCAGCTGAGACTCCGGCAGCAGCTGTGTCCCAGCGGATCCTGCCGGATTCTCCGTAGCGATCACAATAAAGGGATCTCCTGTCCTTCTTGTCACGCCGTCCACCGTGACCTGCTGCTCTTCCATCACCTCCAGAAGGGCAGACTGAGTCTTTGGCGACGTTCGGTTGATCTCATCGGCCAGAAGCAGGTTGCACATGACCGCTCCCGGCTGATAGGCAAACTTTCCGGTCTCCTTCTGATAAATCGTAAAACCTGTAAGATCGGAAGGCAGTACATCTGGCGTAAACTGAACACGTTTTGCATCCAGGCCCATAGCCCGGGAAAAGGCAAGTGCCATCGTTGTCTTTCCGGTCCCCGGGATGTCCTCGATCAAGATATGCCCCCCGGCCAGAATTGCCGTCATAATCTTTTCAAGCACATCCTGTTTGCCCACGACCGCTTTTTCTACCTCACCAAGAACGCGCTGCGCTCCCTGAATATACTCTGCCATTTTTCCCTCCTTACTGTTCCATTTTCTCCCACTCTTTTTCCCTGAATCCGATCAGGACTCGGTCTCCATCCACAAGGATTGGCCGCTTTACAAGCATTCCATCTGTTCCAAGCAGGGACAGCTGCTCCTCTTCACTCATCTGGGGGAGCCTTTCCTTCAGATTCATTTCCTTGTATATCTTTCCGCTTGTATTGAAAATTTTTTTCAGCGGCTGTCCGCTTTTCTTCCACCAGTCTCTCAGTTCATCTGAGGTCGGATTGTCTTCTTTTATATTTCTGATTTCAAATTCTTTTCCAGCCTGTTCCAGCCATTTCTTAGCCTTCATGCAGGTGCTGCATTTCGGATAACATACAAATAGCATTTTTACTCCTTTCCCGCCGGCGTCTTCCGGCATATTTTATCTTCTATCTGTTAAGCATACAGGAACCAAGAATTTTTATCAAGTTAAGTCTTGCACAAAAAGTGATACCCGTCTTGCCAAAATATTCTTTTCCCGCTAGAATAGAGTCGGCAAAAGAATTTTATTCATTTTTTATACAGTTTTTAAAGGAGGAATTACCACAATGTACAGTTTTAGAAAAGTAAGCGAAGATCTTTACTGGGTCGGCGCAAGCGACCGCCGACTGGAACTTTTTGAAAACATCTTTCCGCTGAAGGACGGAGTTTCCTAAAACTCTTATCTTCTGATGGATGAGAAGACCGTGCTATTTGACGCGGCGGACTACGCTGTAGGGCGTCAGTTTCTTGAAAACGTGCAGGCTGTTCTCAACGGCCGCCGCCTTGACTATCTGGTTGTAAACCATATGGAACCGGATCACTGCGCCATGATCGGAGAATTAGTACTCCGTTATCCCGATATGCAGATCATCGGAAATGCAAAAACCTTTCCCATGATCGATCAGTTCTTTGATTTTGATCTGGAAGGGAAGAAAATCATCGTCAAAGAGGGGGACACATTCTCCTCCGGAAAACACGTCCTTCACTTTGTGATGGCGCCCATGGTCCACTGGCCCGAAGTTATGATGACATATGATGAAACAGATAAAGTCCTTTTCTCCGCCGATGCTTTCGGCACATTTAAAGCTTTAAACGGCAATATTTTTAATGATGAAATAGATTTTGACCGGGACTGGCTGGATGAAGCTCGCCGCTACTACACAAATATTGTCGGCAAGTACGGCATGCAGGTACAGAATGTCCTGAAAAAGGCTTCTTCTCTGGACATCCGTATCATCTGCCCGCTCCATGGTCCGATCTGGAGAACCAATCTTAACTATATGATCGGTAAATATGACATCTGGAGCAAATATGAGCCGGAAGAAAAGGGCGTCATGATCGCATACGCCTCTATGTACGGCAACACAGAAAACATGGTTGATACTTTTGCACTGATGCTGGCTGAAGAAGGAGTGAAAGACATCCGCATACATAATATTTCCAAAACCCATGTATCCGAACTGATCGCCGACAGCTTCAAGTACAGTCATATCGTTCTGGCAGCCCCCACCTATAATAACGGGCTCTATCCGCTGATGGACAATTACCTGGAAGACATGAAAGCTCTGGCTCTGCAGAACCGCACTGTAGCACTTCTCGGCAACGGCTCCTGGGCTCCTCAGGCTGCAAAACTGATGACAACAAAGATCAGCGACATGAAGAACATGACTCTTCTGGAAGGAGGAGTAACCATCAAGTCTTCTCTGAAGGATAGCCAGATGGAAGAGTTGAAATCTCTCAGCAGACAAATCGCCGCAGAAGTGTTATAATAGAAAACGTCCAGATTTTGTCTACAAAGGAGGAGTTCTTATGAAATTAGTAATTACCATGAGCCGCCGTTTTGGAACCGGTGCAAGCATCATTGCGTCAGAACTTTCCAGACGGCTTGATATTCCGGTATACGACAAGGCTTACATCGAGGAGCAGGTTAATGACCATATGTATGAAAGTGAAGCTGAGGCTATCCGAAAGCTTGCCGAGAAACCCTGTATCATCCTCGGCAGATGTGCATCTGATATTCTGAAGGACCGCATGAACGTACTGAACATCTTTGTATGTGCAGATAAGGAAGACAGGATCCGCCGGATCATGGGGAAAGACAATCTCAGCTATGACGATGCAAAAGAAAAAGTTGAGAAAACTGATGAAGAAAGAGCTTCCTACTATTACGAACACACCGGAAAGACATGGGGGGACGTGAATGATTACCATATGATCCTTGACACCTCCGAACTGGGTGTGGAAAACTGTGCCGATATACTTATGCATTATTTCGAAAAGGCCGGCTATATCTGACAGCCATTCTACTTTTTCAAATTGCGAAAGAAGTGTTTTTACATCAGAATATTTTCAGCCGGAGGTAGTGTAAAAAACTTTGTGGCTTTGGTAAAAAATGGCCCCTTTTTGGTAAGAATTACAGATATGACAATTCTTA
>CALWLJ010000003.1 GCA_944381495.1 uncultured Mediterraneibacter sp.
ATGCACTAATAAACCATACTTTTTTGCCGGATAAATCAAGCATCAACATGGATTATGCCGGTGGGAAAGTTGAGTAAATAATAATCAGAAGAAGCGCGGACCACCTGACCGGGGTCCGCGCTTCTTCTGTTTGGGTTGAAAGTTATATCAATTAATTTCAGAAAGGCATATTTATCTTGTGACGATATCAACCGGTACGTTGAAGATCTTGGCTACCTTCAGGATCGTGTCGATATGTCTGCCCGTAGCGGCTGCAAAATGATGGGTTGGGCCGCATTCGCTCCAGCGGGTCACGAACTCTCTTGCGCCGCAGGAGAAGCGGGTTCTCATGTTGGTATCTCCGAAGGAGAGGATCTTTCCTTCCTCGTTGACGCCTTCTGCCACAACGAACTTGAAGTTTCCATTGCCGTCCTGTGTGATGGCAAGGTATGTGACCGGGCCTGTATACGGATAGAACTGAGTCAGATATCCGCCGCCTGTTTTGCCGTGGAAAACTTTTACAATCTTCATGGTAGGTTTCTTGCAGGAAATGTCTGCATCGCCGGATCCGCTGTGTCCGATGATGGCGATATCGTCGTTGAAGTCAATAGAGTACATTTCCGCCAGCTGGCCGGTTCCTGAGATGGTCTTCAGGATGCTCATGGCCATGGCAACCTTCATGTCTCCTTCTACAGCGCAGGCGGTTCCCTGCTTGATAAGCATGGAGAAAGCGGGAATGAGCATACTGTCAAGGACGCCAGCCTTGCCTGTAGCAAATCCGTCATAGTGAGAAGCGATCAGGCCCAGTTTCTCTGTCTTGACCCACTGCTCGAAAGCTACAACATATTTCGCCATCTCCCATACTTCCTCGATGCTTCCGCCCCCTTCGATATCAAATGTATCCAGGATATCCTGTGCTTTTGCACGGATGGCGTCCTCATCGGTAATGTCGTCGGCGATGGCCCACATCTTCTCCCAGTCAAACTGCTTGGTGTACAGGTGCATTCTTCTGTACAGGTTGGACTCGTCAATGTAGAGATCCATCATACCCGGATACGGTCTGCCGATCTGAGCAATGTTTGTGTCGCGGAATCTTCTTCTTGTCTGAGCTGCGCGGCACCACTCGTCGATCTCTTTCTGAACGCCCGGATCTCCGCCTTCTACAACACCGGTGATGACTGCGTGGCGCTTTCCGTAACGCTCCAGATCCGCTACCATTTCTCCAACGGCGCCGCATGCATAGCCTTCGCCAAGCCATGTCGCGATGTCTGTGTGATCATAGTCCAGCGCTTTCAGCTTCTGGATATTTACAAGCACTACCGGCACATCCAGGTCTTTTACAGCGGGAAGCATATTGTAGGATGTAGCGTATGTAAGAAGCTGGAGGAATACCAGGTCTACATCTGCCGCGCGGAACTTGTCGCCGGCTTCCTGGGCCTGCTCCTTCGTAGTTACCATTCCGCCGTCAATGATCTCAACGGTGTCCGGAATGGTCTTCTTGAAAGCGTCATACTGTGCCTCGAACTCCGGCACCAGTGAGGGGAACTGGGGCAGATAAGCGCCCAGTGCGATGGAAAATACTCCGATTCTTGCTTTTGTTTCAACTAACATGATCGTACGCTCCTTTTCTCTACGTTTTTTATCTCTATTTTTCTTGTATCTTTGTTTTGGCTTGTGTCTACATTTTCTTTTTATCTGTTTTTTCTATATTACATATTCCGCGTTTCCGATATTCCATATTCTTCACCTTTCCCTGGACAGCTCCGCGGTTATAATTTTGTTTTTAATCTTCCCGATTTTTCACTCTTCCGGGCGGTAAATTGCCACGCCGAAGGACCTGCCGATGCATGTCCGGGCCTCGGAAAGGCTGGTGAACACGCCGTCGTGAAGCATCTGTACCGCAATGTTTCCGATCGCCGTCGCCTCGGAGGGGCCTGCTGAGACGTTCTTCCCTGTGTACCGGGCTGTCAGACGGTTCAGATAATCGGCGTTGGATCCGCCACCCACCACATAAATGGTGCTGTATTTTCTTCCGGTAATCTGCTGGATCTCCTCCGCGGTATCGCCATAGCATTTAGCTAGGCTGTTGTAGATCACAGACGCGATCTCTCCAGGTGTCTCAGGCACCTGCTGGTCTGTATCCCGGCAGAACTTCTGCACTGCTTCGATCATGCTCTGGGGGGCAAGGAAGCAGTCATCGTTGCAGTCCACAAGAGAGGGGATCGTCTCGTGGGAAGCCATTTCACAGATCTGGGCAAAGGACAGATCCTCCTGGAACTCCTTCTTCACAGACTGGATCATCCACAGTCCCATAATATTTTTCAGGAACCGGAACCGGTGGTCGTAACCGCCTTCATTTGTAAAGTTGGCCTTCATGGCCTCCATAGAGCAGTCCGCCTCTTTCCGTTCAATGCCCATCAGCGACCAGGTGCCGGAGCTTATATAAAGTGCGTCATCATCGTTGGTGGGCACAGCCAGTACCGCGCTTCCGGTATCGTGAGTAGCAGGAAGAACAACGGTACAGTTGAATCCTACCTCTTTCCGGATCTCCTCCGTGAACTCTCCTACTACCGTTCCCGGCATGGAGACAGGAAGGAACATATTCCGGTTATAGCCCAGCTTGTCGATCAGCTCATAATCCCACTCATTTGTCACCGGATCCACCAGCTGTCCGGTGGTGGCGTTTGTGTACTCGTTTTTCTTCACGCCGGTCAGCAGGAAGTTGAAATAGTCCGGGATCATGAGGAATGTCTCCGCCTGCTCCAGATATTCCGGGTTATTCTTTTTCACTGCCATCAGCTGGTACACGGTGTTGAAGATCTGCTTCTGGATGCCGGTGCGTGCGTACAGATCATCCTGAGAAATGATCTTGTATACTTCCTCATCCATTCCTTCTGTACGGCTGTCACGGTATCCCACGGTCTCACCAAGGATCCGGTCATTCTGATCCAGAAGGACGTAATCCACAGCCCATGTATCAATCCCCATAGTGGAAGGGATCTTCCCCAGTTCCCCGCACTTTTTCAGACCGTTTTTGATCTCGGTGAAGAGGCGCTCCACGTCCCAGCAGAGTGTGCCGTTCCGATTGTCCATGCCATTTGGGAAACGGTATACTTCCTCAAGGATCATCTTCCCGTCTTCCATATGTGCCAGGATATGCCTTCCGCTGGACGCTCCGATGTCCACAGCCAGATAATATCGTTCCATCTGAATTCCTCCTTTTAGTGTTTTGTTCTGTAACGCTTTAGGATTATTATAGTTTGCGAGAACCAGCAGAAAAAGGTCGCTGTTTACAAAAAACAGGAACCTTATTTGCAGTTTTGGAGCAAAATAAGGTTCCTGTTTGCAGTTTGAACAAAAAATATTCTTCTGTTTTGTACAAAATCACGAATTGATCAGTTTTCCGCCAGCTTCAATGCTTCCGCAAGGGCAAGAATGGTCAGGGACTGTCCGTAGGCCATGGGGGCGATGAGGATGTTCTTGTAGTGATCCGCATCATATCCCATACCTGTGCCGCCGGAGACATTCAGCACTGTGCCGTCCTCGTCGATATTTTTCAGGATCGCCTGTACTGCCTTTTCCGCACATTCCAGATAGGAGTCGTCCAGGATTCCCATGCGGATTCCCTTCATGATTCCTGCCGCGATGGCAGCGGAGCCGGACACTTCCACGTAGCTGGAGGGGTCTGTAAGTACCGTGTGCCACAGGCCGCCCTTGTCCTGAAGCTCTTTCAGCTTCTTTACCTGAGCTTTGTATGTATCAATGATAAATGTTTTTACCCCTGCGTTCAGCGTTCCGCGGAACATATCAACATAGTCCAGGATACCCAGTGTGAACCAGCTGTTTCCCCGGCACCAGAAAATGCCGCCGAAGTTATCCATCCGGTTGAAGGACCAGCCGTGATAGAACAGCCCGGTGTGTGTGTCGTACAGATACTTGATGTGCATGAGCACCTGGTGGATGGACTCGTCGATCCAATCCTGTCTCTTATATTTCTGTCCCATTTTGTTCAGGAAGAGAACAGTCATGAACAGCGTGTCGATCCACATCTCGCTCTCATTGAGACGGACCCCCTGCCGGTCGCCGTTGGCGCTGGTCACATGCTGGAAGCCGCCTTCCTTTGTGCGTGGAATGCAGTTCATGAGCCAGTCCGCCCAGTCCAGGCAGAGATTCTCAAATTCTTTGTCATTGTACCACTCGTTGAGCTCTACAAGAGTAAGCAGCGGCGTAGTCGTATTGATATTTCTGGACGGAAGCCCGTCGGCAATATTTTTCTTAAACCAGTTATAAAGGAACTCTTTGTAGTCTTCATTTCCCTGATATTTCATAATCTTCAGCAGACCGTAGAGTCCCACTCCCTGGGGCCAGTCCCACTCGGCGATGCCGAAATCCCGGCGGAAAAAACCAATGGCCTCTCCGCCCTCCTTGAGTTCATCCTCGTTGTCCGGGCCGCCCAGATTCATCAGCTTCTCAATAACCAGGGACAGCTTTTTTTCAATCTGTTCTTTTTTCACGTTTTTCATATTCTTCACCCGCGCAGGATACGCAAACCTTTCCAATAGATTTTTAGCCTTTCTTTTTTCGATGCCGGAGATTCTCTTTTCTCTGGCATCTTTTCATATTATAATTTATAATCATACTACGTTGATTTTTCAACCTTATTTCATGTACTTGTCGAATATTGACAGGAAGGAAGTGGAATATGGATACCATTCTTTATTATTCCGAAATGGACGGGATCTCCCTGGAGCATCTCAGACGCTCCAACGGATATGACATGCGCTCCAATCATTTTCACAATGAATACGAGATCTACTATCTGGAGGAGGGTGAGCGCATCTTCTTCTTTAATAACCGCGCCTATCTTGTCCGGCCCGGCAGTCTGATCCTGGTGGACTCCAACATGATCCACATGACTCACTCCGTGCCCGACGACCAGATCGGTTACACCCGGATCATCCTGTATGTGGACCGCAGCAGAGTGCGGGAGTTTGACCGGATGTTCCCCCATCTGGATCTGGAACTCTTTATGAAAGAGCACTACGGAGTCTACGAACTCCGTCCGGACCAGCAGGAACATTTTCTCTCCATGTGCCGCGTCCTGAAGCATGAACTGGACCAGCGGGGGAGGAATTCCACCGTTATGGTAGAGACGGAGATCATCCGTTACTTTATCGGATTCATGCGGGAGATGAAGAACGAAACTCCCATCCAGGCCCAGATCTCCACTCAGAAGAGCGGGAAGTACCAGACCATCTACGCCATAGCCGACTATATCACCGACCACTACTCGGAGCCCATATCCCTGGACCGGCTGGCTTCGGAGTTCTTCCTGAGCAAGTTCTACCTGAGCCGCTCCTTCAAGGAGGTCACCGGATACGGGGTCAATGAGTATGTCAATATCTTAAGGACAAAAAGAGCCAAGCAGCTTTTAGAGGAGACCTCCCTGAGCATTTCTGACATTGCTCTGGAGGTGGGCTATGAAAGCATAACCTATTTTGAAAAGGTCTTCAAGACTTACATGGCCGTGTCTCCTCTGAAATACCGCAAGACTCTGAACGGGATCACATTTCAGAACCCAATCACTCCAGAAGACCCAGCACAGTAGGCAGCCAGGTACTCAGCGCCGGTATGTAGGTCACAAGCATCAGTCCTACAAAGATAGCTGCATACAGCGGGATCAGACGTTTCATGACGTCCTCGACCTGAAGCTTGGCGACACTGCATCCCACGAAAAGAACGTTTCCTACCGGCGGTGTGATCGTTCCCACGGAAAGGTTCATTACCATCATAACGCCGAAGTGGATGGGATCCATACCAAAGCTGGATACAATGGGCATGAAGATCGGTGTAAAGATCAGAAGCGCCGGAGCCATGTCCATGAATGTTCCTACAAAGAGCAGGAAGATGTTCAGGATCAGGAGGATCACGATCTTGTTGTCGGAGATTCCAAGCACCAGGGCGCTGATTGCCTCCGGAAGTCCGGTGAAGGACATAACAAAGGACAGCACGGAGGAAGCTCCGATGATCAGCATGACGATGGTTGTCATGATCGCTGTATCTACGAAGATCTTCGGGATCTCGCTTAATTTAATGGTTCTGTATACGCACACAGACAGGATAAATGCATAGGCAACTGCCACTGCGGACGCCTCTGTAGGTGTGAAGTAACCGGAGAGGATACCTCCGATGATGATCACGATAAGGAACAGGCTGGGGATGGCTTCCCAGATCGTCCGAAGCACGATTTTCACTGTCAGCTTGTCTCTCTTGATCACGTAGCCGTGTTTCCTGCCATAGATAAATGCAACTACCATACACAGTGCCGCCCACAGAAGTCCCGGGATCCATCCGGCCATGAACAGAGCCGCTACGGATGCGCCGCCGCTGGCAGCGGAAAATACGATAAATGCTGTGGTGGGCGGGATCAGCTGTCCTACCGGAGCTGTGGCAATGTTGACTGCCGCTGAGAATCCGTCGTCATATCCCTGTTCTTTTTCCAGGGGAAGCATAACGCCGCCGATTGCTGTAGCTGCCGCGATACCGGAACCGGAAAGAGATCCGAACATGGCATTTCCGGCGATGTTGGTCAGAGCCAGGGACCCCGGTACTTTACCAAGTACAAGCATTGCAAGGTTGATCAGTCTCTTCGCGATACCGCCGCTGCTCATGAGCAGACCGGCCAGAATGAAGAACGGGACCGCGATCAGCGAGAAACTGTCAATACCGCTTACCATTCTCTGGGCAGAGACGAAGGCTCCGAATCCCGGTGAAAGGAATGCCACGATGGCTACAAGGGCTGCAACGATGATACTGTATGATACGGGCACACTGAATGCCAGCATCAGGAAAAATACGATGACCAGAAGGATTGCTGCCTGTATTTCCATTTATTTTCCCTCCTTTAACTCTTTGAATTCCTTGATATCATTAACAATGTTGTTGATGCAGTAGAACAGTGTCAGGACTCCGCTGATCGGGATGCAGACATAGTAGATCTGCATGGGAAGCTGCAGGGACGCAGAGATCTGTCCCGCGGAGTTTGCCGTTACCATGATGCCTCCGATGATAAATACGGTCACGCAGAGGATCATGATCACGATCTCAATAAAGATCTTGTCGATCACTTTTCCCTTCGGGCTGAATCTTGCTGTCAGGACATTGATGGCAAGGTGGCTTCCCTGTCCGTAAGCATAGGGAGCGCCCAGCATGGTCAGCCAGATCAGTGCATATCTTAAGAACTCTTCTGTCCAGCTGCTCGGGTCGTTCAGGATGAATCGTGTGATTACCTGCCAGCAGCAGCCCAGTACCATCAGAGCAACCAGTACTGCGATCACCGAGCTCAGAAATTTATCTAATATCTTCATCATTCATCCCCCTTTTCCACGCTATCCGCGCATGACTGGATATCTTCATACAGTGCCTTGTAGTCGTCGCCCTTTGCCTCGAACTCCTCATGCATGGGCTGCACTGCCTCGATAAATGCGGTCTTGTCAATATCTCTGTATACGGTCACGCCCTCGCCTTCCGCTTCTTCGATGGCGTCTTCCATCATCTGATTATATTTGGAAACGAAGTTGTCGTTCAGTTTCACAAGGCATTCTCTCAGATAATCCTGCTGCTCCGGACTCAGGCTGTCCCAGGTCTTCGTACTGATGATGTAGATATCCGGGGAGTACTGATGCTCTGTGTATGTATAGGACTTGACGATCTCTTCATGTTTGTCCACTGTCAGTGCCAGCTCTGTGTTCTCCGCTCCGTCTACGATTCCCTGCTGAAGGGATGTATAAGTCTCGCTTGAGGCCATGGATACCGGAGAGCCGCCCATGAGCTCGATCATCTCCATGGATGTGCTGCTGACCATGGCACGGATCTTTTTGCCCTTCAGTACGGAAGGATCCGTTACCGCGATATCGTCAACCATATAAAAGTTTCTCGCGCCGTTTGCATAGTAGCCGATGGCAATGTACCCTTTGTCCCTTGTAGATTCGAACAGGTTCTGGATCTCTTTGCTGCTGGCCATCGCCTCATAATAGTGTTCCTGATCTACAAACAGATATGGCAGAGAGAATACTCCGTAATTGTCCTCAAACTGTCCAAGTGTATTGGCGCTTACCTTTGCCATGTCCAGGATTCCCGCCTGGACCATCTCTACCAGTGATGTCTCGGATCCAAGGACCCCGCTGGGATACATGGTGACTTCCATGTTCATGGAATCGTCTTCAGCCACCAGATCTGTCAGATAATCGATTGTCTCTCCGATCTCTGAGTCTGCCGCCTGGCCGTGTGCCAGCCGGAGCTGTACTTTATCGCTGCTGTTTTCGGTCTTGACTGCTACAAAGGTATAGACAGCGATCACCGCAAGCACGGCAACAATGCCGGCACCGATTATTTTCTTCATTCCTTTCATAATCTCTTTCTCCTTTGAAGATATTATTTGATAAGGGGCCCTCTTTACAGTCATGAATATTAGCATATCCGGACAGGCGTTTCTCATACTTTCTTGCCTCCGAACGTATTTTTTCAAACTATCTTGTCCTTTTCCGGCATTTTTGATAATTTTGAGATTTCAAGTTGTGATTTCAGGGCAAATCGCACGAAAATGTAGTTTTATATTTTTCTCCCCTTTTCTTTTATGATATTTTCACGATATTTATCATCATTTTTTGTGCATATTGCACATTTCTTTTTTTGCTTAAAAAATAAAAAAAGAAGACCTGTCCCCGCAAGCCTTCTTTTTCTGTGCAATATTTTATTTTTCACCGCAATATCTGTAAAAGCGCTCCGACCTGTAATCCCCGGGATTCATAGATGAATTCCGGCATCCTCAGCACCGCTCCCACAGCCGCCGCATATATGCCAGTTCTTCTGACGCATGGGACGGATCCAGTTCTTCCCGGACGATGACGATATCCGGCTTATGCTCTTTCAGCCAGCGGATAATAGTATCGTAGCGGATCACGCCTTCCCCCAGGAGGACCGGACAGTATTCCTTCTGAGGTCCTTCCACAAAGTCCTTCATATGCACCGCCTCGATCCTGTCGCCAAGGGTATCCAGCCATTCCTTCCAGTATGCGTCCTGATCGATCTCCGGGTGCTCCAGCACATTGGCAGGATCAAAGATCATTTTCAGATGGCTGCTGTTCATCTTGTCAAAGACGGCCGCCGTCGTGTCCAGATCCTCAAGAGGATGCCAGTAAACCGGCTCCAGAGCCATGTCCGTATCCAGACGCTCCGCCTCTTCCACCAGACGCGCGATGCTGTCCATCATATAGGGATACCAGACCTTCTTCTCCTCCCTGCTGAGCCGGGGATAGGCAGTCTCTGTTCCAACGATGGACGCCCCCAGGATCTTTTTCCACGCAAGACATTTTTTAAATGTGTCTACTGCGTTTTTTCTCACATCCGGATCCGGATTGCCCAGATCCATGTAGCATCCAAGGATGTGGATCCTGACTCCGGCAGCGTCGAAATTCCGCCGGATCCGCTCCAGGAGACCGGGAGTCACTTCCCCATAGGAACTGATCTCTGTAAACGCCTTGGGCAGAACAAGCTGGGCCGCATCGATCCCTTCAGACCGGAGCAGCCCTGCCAGCCCGTCAACCGGCTGTCTGCCATAATCGTGTGTTCTAGCCGCTGTAAACATATCTGTTATTACGGCTGTTTGCCGATGTATGCAAGGATTCCGCCGTCCACATACAGAATGTGTCCGTTAACGAAATCAGATGCATCGGAAGCAAGGAATACAGCCGGTCCCTGGAGATCTTCCGGATTTCCCCATCTTGCAGCCGGTGTCTTGGATACGATAAACTGATCGAAAGGATGTCTGCTTCCGTCAGCCTGGCGCTCACGAAGAGGCGCTGTCTGAGGTGTAGCGATGTATCCGGGTCCGATGCCGTTGCACTGGATGTTGTGCTCGCCGTACTCGGAGCAGATGTTTCTTGTGAGCATCTTCAGACCGCCCTTTGCAGCTGCGTATGCGGATACAGTCTCACGTCCGAGCTCGCTCATCATGGAGCAGATGTTGATGATCTTGCCGTGTCCTTTTTCGATCATTCCCGGGATCACTGCCTTGGAAACGATGAAGGGAGCGTTCAGGTCAACATCGATAACTTTTCGGAACTCAGATGCCTCCATCTCAAGCATAGGCTTTCTCATGATGATGCCTGCGTTGTTTACAAGGATGTCGATAACGCCTACTTCCTCGTTGATCTTAGCTACCATAGCCTTAACCTGCTCTTCATCTGTCACGTCGCACACATATCCGTGCGCATCGATTCCTTTCTCTTTGTAGGATGCCATTCCCATATCAACCTTCTCCTGATTGATATCATTGAAGCAGATGGTAGCTCCAGCCTCTGCGTATGCGGATGCGATAGCGAATCCGATACCGTAGGAAGCGCCTGTTACAAGTGCAATTTTACCTTCCAGTGAAAAATTTACCATGTTTTTTCTCTCCTTTTCTTATTTAACTTATCTTAAATCTTTGTTTGCAATATTGTCCATATCATCGTAGTCCTGATTCTCTCCGCACATTCCCCAGATAAATGTGTAAGCCCGGGATCCGCATCCGGAATGGATGGACCAGCTCGGGGAGATCACAGCCTCTTCGTTGTGCATGATGATATGTCTTGTCTCCTGGGGTTCTCCCATGTAGTGTACGACAAACGCGTCGTCATCCATATCAAAGTACAGATAAACTTCCATACGTCTGTCATGGGTATGGGACGGCATGGTATTCCATACGCTTCCCGGCATCAGTCTGGTCATACCCATAGCCAGCTGGCAGCTCTGCACCTGATTTGTAACGATATATTTGTTGATGATTCTGTGATTGGCGTCTTCCAGTGTTCCGCACTCGACCTTGTTCTCATCTTTGATGATCACAACACCTTCTTCCGGCTCGCCTTCCGGTTTGATATGTACGGTAGGGTATGCCACATGTGCCGGAGCGCTGTTCAGATAGAACTTGGCCGGATTTGCGGAATCTTTGCTCTCGAATGAGATCTCCCTGGAGCCTCTTCCGATATACATGCCGTCTCTCGCATTGATCTCATACACCTTTCCGTCAACTGTAACGATACCGTCGCCTCCGATGTTGATCAGTCCCATCTCTCTTCTCTGAAGGAAATACTCCGCGCGGAGTTCGTCCCCTGCAGTCAGATCGAGTTTTTCATTTACCGGAACCGCCGCTCCTGTAATGATACGGTCGATGTGGCTGTAAACAAGATTGATCTTGTCCGCCTGGAACAGATTCTGAACGAGGAACTCTTCTCTCAGCCTGTCCGTTGTGTAGTGCTTCACATCCTTCGGTGAAGCCGCTGTTCTGACTTCCATGCTAAAACCTCCTTGTAAGAATGACCGGTCTTCATCCGGCCCTTTTTCTTGACTTTAAAAAGAGTATATCATTCGTTTTATTCCATTTCTCGTGTTTTTTTGATATAAATATTGTAAATTTTGAACAGTGCGATTATAATGAACCCAGACTATACTAAAGGAGGATCATTTCATGAAGCCAAGCCCTTCCTGCAAGGAATCCATGAGGCGCTGCATGGAGCAGCATTCCTTTGCTTTTGCCCATTTATATAACGATGAAAAAGCCATGGATATGCACATCCATGACTGTTATGAGATCTATTATTCCATCTCCGGCGGGAAACAGTTTCTGATCGACAACTGTTTCTATGATATCATGGACGGAGACATTTTCCTGATCAATCAGTTCGAGAGCCACTATCTCACCCAGATCGACAAGCAGAAGCACGAGCGGATCATCCTTTCCATTGACCCGGAGTTTTTAGGCCGGCTGTCCACAGAGGCCACGGATCTGAGCCGGTGCTTTCATTTCCGGGATACCAAGATGCCCCACCGGATGCACCTGACTCCGGAGGAGCAGAACCGGTTCATGTACTTCATACACAAGCTGCCGGATAACATCGGTCTGGGAGAGGACATCCTTGATCATGCTGTCTTTCTGGAGCTGATGGTGTTCCTGAACCGGGCGTTCGAAACCCGCTGCCGGCAGAGCGCGGCAGAAGGAAAGGACCTCAGAAAGAAAGGGACCGGAACAACAGCCGGAGACAGTGGTCATGACAGTCCCGGAAGCATCCGGGAAACCGCCTCTGCCTTCCCCCATTCCGGCAGCTATCACACACAGGTAGATGAGATTCTCTCCTATATCAACACCCATATCCAGGATGATCTGTCTCTGGACCGGCTGTCCTCCCACTTCTACCTGAGTACATCCTATATCTGCCGGATCTTCAAGGCTGCCACCGGGACGACCATCAACAAGTACATTACCGCCAAGCGGATCACCCTGTCCAAGTCTCTGTTAAGCCAGGGGTATTCAGTAAATGAAGCCTGCGAGGCCTGCGGCTTTAATGACTACAGCAACTACCTGAAGGCATTTACCAGAGCAGTTGGCGTGTCACCGAAAAAATACGCGCAGTTCAACTCTTGAACCGCGCGCAACATATTCCGAGGGCTGTTCCGGACAGCCCTTTTCTTTTGCCTGCCGCATCTTTCAGTGACCGGTCTGGCGGAACCAGAGAAAACGTGCTTCAGAATCCCGGTTGAAATTGTCCACTGCCGTGATCCCCGCCACAGCTCCGGTGTAGGCCCAGCCGGCGGCATGCTCGTCGCTCAGGACTGACGCGTCCAGCACCGGCCCCAGCTGAGAGTACTCTCCCTGATCCAGGGCATAGGAAAAAGTTAGCTTCTCCTGATGCACCTCCGCCTTCAGACGGATCTGTTCCACATCCTCCCCGATCAGCACGGCCTCCTCTTCTGGAAGGGCTCCAAATTCCATATTGTCATTACTTAAAACACTCAGCACTCTTCTGCCGCTCTTCTCATCATAGCTCACATTGATGTAATAGAACACTTTTGTATTATAATAGCATGCAAGTCCGGCAGTCTGCAGGTAATGGCAGGGCCGGTAAACGAGAGCCGTCTCCACGGTAAAATCAAATGCGGTCCACCTTCTGGCGATCATAGACTGATCGAACAGGGACGTCAGGGAATCTCCTCCACGGATGTGAAGCCCGTCTTCCTCCAGACGGATCCGTCCGCCGCCGTCTCCCCGCAGGGTCAGCCATTCCTCTGTCTCCAGGCAGACGCCGGGGTGAAAGCGTATTTCATAATTTTCCGACAGTGTACGGGCATCCTCCTGATTTTCCGGCGCCGTCCGGACATCTGGAATCCCCGGAGTATCCGGCACTTCTACTTCATCTGCAGGCACGCAGTCTCCCTGGATCATCCGGGGCCATCCGTCGATCCAGCTGATCTCCTGGAGAGCCGTCTCTCTTCCCAGGGGACACACATCCGCCCGGTCCAGATACCTGCCGCAAAGGTGTACCATATACCATCGTCCATCCGGTGTCTCCACAAAATTGCCGTGGCCGGACTTCTTAAGCTTTGTGTCTTTCTCCCAGCTGGTGATCAGCGGATCAAAGGGAGAGATCTCATAGGGGCCCCACAGATCCGCTGCTCTCGCCACGGTGATAGAGTGATGACGGCCGGTGCCGCCCACAGCTGTCAGGAGATAATACCAGCCGTCCTTTTTGAAGATATGAGGGCCTTCGCATCCTCCCCTGGGGCTTCCCGGGAAGATCACTTTCGATTCTCCCACCATGCCTTTCCCAAAGTCAAACTCCTGAAGGATGAGACCGTTGAATTTCCTGTGTCCTTCCAGGGGCCTTGGATCCCACATAGGGTTGACCACATAGTGCCTGCCGCCCTCATGATACATGGCAGGATCAAATCCGGATGCATTCACATACACCGGACTGCTCCACGGGCCGTCTATGTCTTCCGCCGTGACCACATAGTTCTCCACGTCCTTGAAATATCCGTCGATCTGCTTGGCCATCGTGTACATCAGATAGAAGCGCTCCCCGTCCCAGGTCAGGGAGGGGGCCCAGATCCCGGCCGAATCCGGGATGCCTCTCAGATCAATGTCGTGAAGGATCCCGCCTCTTGACCTCCAGTGCGCCAGATCCTCCGACTCATAAAGCGCCACTCCGGGATACCATTCAAATGTGGACGTGATCAGATAGTACCTGTCTTTTGCCCGGCAGATACATGGGTCCGGATGAAATCCGGGAAGGATGGGGTTTCTCACTTTTGTCATATTGAACTCCTTTCCATCCGCAGGCAGCAGACGATACCGTCGAATTCCTGCAGACCGGTCAGCTTCAGTTTTCCTTCTTCTATATGTAAATCAATTCCTTCTCTTTTCATAGTCCAGAGGATCTGAACCGGCTGGGTATCTGTTCCTTCCAGTTCGTATTCTTTTTCACATCCTGCAAAGGTGTGGATGACGGCAAGTGTCAGATCGCCGCTGGTCCGCAGGACTGCCTGCCAGCCGGCGGGCTCTTTGTAGCTGAGCCCGGTGCTGGTCTGTATCCGGCTCTCTCCGTCTGCAATGATCCCGGCGGCTTTTCTGTAACAGGATACTGCTGACCGAACGATCTCCTTCTGGTGCTCTGACAGATGGCGGATATCTCCGGACAGGCACATTCTCCCGAGAAACGCGCTGCACAGCTTGTAGTACATGAGTCCGTCCGGGAACTCCGGCTGCAGCACTGCCCAGATCTGGCTCTGACGCGCCGGAATCATCCGGTGCATATTTGCCGCCACAAGCGGAATATTGGCAGACTCATGTGCGTCGGAGAAGGACGACATATCTGACAGTCTCAGAAAGGGAATGGTCAGACGGTGGCCTCCTGCCGCACAGTTTTCGATGAGCAACCCGGGGATTTCTTCCTTCAGCCTCCGGAAGTATCTCTGGGTGGCAAGCACGCTTTCATACAGAGCCTCCCCCGGAGAATCTCCTCCGTCAGGTCCGATCCCCAGATTGGCATTGTAATCGATCTTCACATAGTCAAACCCGTTTTCTTTCAGAAATCCAAGAACCCTTTCGTCCAGATAATCCCATGCCGCCTGCTTCCTCATATCGAGGAACCGGCGATGTCCTGCTGTGACGGGGTATCCGTCTCTCATGCAGAGCAGCTCCTCTCTTCCAAACAGCTCTGAAGCTCTCCCGCAGTCCTCAGGTTCAAACCAGATGCCTGCTTTCATGCCTTTTTCATGAATGTGCTCCGTCACAGCTTTTATTCCATTTGGAAAGAGCTGGCCGCTGCACGTCCAGTCCCCATGCTCGATGCTCCACCTTGGATCCTCATTGGCACATTTCTTATACCAGCCGGCGTCAATGACGAAATATTCCGCCCCCAAATCCGCCGCTGCGTCCGCCAGCTCTGTGACCAGCTTTTCTTCCGGATTTCCCCATGTAGTGCAGAACTCATTGAATACCACCGGCATTCTCTCTTCATCCGGATGGATGGTCAGATGATTCTGTACTGTCCTGGTAATCCGCTGGCACAGTTCATCGATGCCGCCCACGCAGACAGACAGCACAGCCTCCGGCGTCTCAAAACATCCGCCCGGCTCCAGCCGCTTCATCCAGTGTCCCTTTTCCCGGTCGGCGATACCGCCGGAGACAGACAGACCGTCATCTTTCCGATATGCCTCCAGCTGCCAGGAACTGCCAATGGCAAGCTGTACTCCCCAGCACACCTGATTCTTCTTATCTTCTATACCGATAAAGGGGAAATATTCCCGATTCGGCATGCTTCCCACCTGCCCGAAACGAATCCCGTTGGCCCCGGATGGCTTCCAGGAAGGTTCCAGCTGAAATTCCTCGACAGGACGGCGGACCAGACGGCCCTCGTTGGCCCATGTGCTCCGGATTTGATACAGGTCCATAGTCTCAGGAACCACTCCCTCCTCAAAAGGAGTAAGCCCGCCCAGGGTAAAGCTGCTGAACATTTCCAGTGATACCGGATCTTCTCCCTGATTCTGCACCCGACAGAAGATCCGGATAGCCCGGTCTCCCCTGCTGTATGCCACAATGTGCTCCCAACCAATACCTCTGGGATCCTTCAGTGTCGTAGTAATCCGGGTTTCCTCTCCCGCCTCTTCCTTCCGCTGCCCGGCATACTCCATCCGGGTGACGGTCTCCGCAAAACGCATGGTCCGTCCCTGAGAATAGTTGAAAGGATAGTCGTCTCCCACAAGTTTCGCCTGGATCAGAGGTTCAACATCGCATTCCTTTTCCGGACATATGGCGCTCCCGGCAGGGATCAGCAGCATTCCCACCGCATCATAGCCTTTCCGGTTCCTTCCCTTCTGATAAATAACTTCTATATCGCCCAGCTTATATTTTGAAATGATCTCATGCATATTTCTTTCTCCTGAATCTTTGTTTTCGCTGTTTGTCGTCTGCTCTCATCCCCCGCCGGATCAATGATCTTCCACACAGACCGCCACAGACTCATCTGTCCGGATCAGATCCCTTATATCACCTCCGCCGGCAAGATGTACATTTCTCAGAGTCAGCAGACAGGGCTCTCCATTTCCCGTGAAGAAAGAGACCTGTTTTACTCCCGAGATTTCTACATTCTCCAGAGTCAGATCCCGCAGAGGCCGGTTATTCTGCATCAGGTCCTCTCTGCCGTACTGGTAAGAAAACAGATTCCTGACATTGGCCACCCGGCAGTTCCTGATCAGAATCTTCCCGCCGTCCCTGCGGATCACGTCCGGACGGATGGCATAATATTTGAACAGAGCATGGGTGTCATATGTCCCTTCTGATATATGAGGATAATGTCCAGGGCCTTCAAAAATACAGTCCTCAAAGGTAATGTCATATCCTCCCAGCCGAAGAGCATTGCAGGCGGTGTTTACATAACAGTTTCTGACATGGAGCTGCTCCACATCGTATCCGGCGAAACAGTCGTCGCCGGTCTCGAACCTGCAGTCCGCCACCCGGATATCTGTACAGTGATGAAGGTTCAGCCCGTCATGGCCGGCCAGAACTGTTACATTTCTCACTGAGATGTCCCGGCAGCTGTCCATCTGGTGGGACCAGTTGGCGCTGTTCACAAAGGTGTATCCTTCCAGACGGATTTTTTCACAATTACTGAAAATTATCCCCATGGGACCCCTGAAATGCTCTTCCCCGTTTTCATCCCGGCAGTCCTGTCCGTCGATCCGGCTTCCTCTGTCCCCTATGATAGAGATGTTCTTCTCGCCATATGCGCATATCATCCCGTATATGTAATAGTCCGGCAGGTTCCACAGCTTAACGTAATGTTCGTCCTTCAGATAGCCCAGAGTAGAGGGCACATGGAAATCCCGGTAGTCCCGGTGATCCCTGCTGCCCGCCAGACTGGCTCCTTCCATCAGGCGAAGAGTCGTGTTGGAATACAGCCGGATGCTTCCTATATGGTATTCTCCCCGGGGAAACAAGATTTCTCCGCCGCCCCGGACTCTGCACAGGTCCGCCAGCCTCTGGACAGCTTCTGTCTGCAGCTCCTCCACATCCGGCCGGACTCCGTGCTCCGTCACCACATACCGTTCCTCCAGAAAGAGACGGACAGCGGCAGCCGCCCCGTCTTCATCATTTGTTCCGGTTATATAGCATGCAACTTTTTTCACACCGGGATCTGCGTTTCCCATGGCAACTCCGATGCCGGCTGCTTCTATCATCTCTCTGTCATTTTCATTGTCCCCGATGCAGAGTACCTCGCTCATGGGAATCCCCAGATAGCTGGCGGCAATCTCCACCCCTTTTCCCTTTGTAGCCCCCAATGGGTTCACATCTACGAAACTGGTGTCCGACTTCGCGATCTGGAAGAGATGCAGGGCTTCCAGATCTTTTCTCAGGTTTGTGAAATTCTCCTCTTTCATCTCCTTGAAGGCCGCCTTCATGATTTCCCCGCCTCTTGACTCAGCCTCCTTTCGGAACTCCTCCGGATCCGTGCGGATGATATAGTCTCCCCGCACGCTCCCGTTCTGCACCACGTCCCGGACCTGTCCGTCCACCGGCTGATTGGACAGGTTGAAATCCGCTCCCGCCAGGAACAGCTGACTGCCGTATTTCTCCGCGCACCGTATAATCGTCCGGATCTGATCGCCGTCAATCGGATTTCTGTATATCTCTTTTCCTCCCGCATAGATCAGAGTCCCGTTCATGCAGATGCAGTCCCCAGCCACGCCCAGCTCTTCCATCAGCTCCCTGAGGCCGGGATAGGACCTGCCAGAAGCCAGAAACACCCTCACGCCCCGGCTGCGGGCATACCTGACCGCCGCTTTCGTCTCCTCCGTCAGTTCCTTCCGACTGTTCAGCAAAGTCCCATCTATATCCAGACAGATCATTTTTACCGCCATTTCTCCGTCCTCTCTTCCAATTTATCCTTTTCCTTCTTTGTGTATTGTTCAGCCGTTGCTCAGCGAAACTTCCCTGCCGGGCCCACTGTTCCCCATCTCGGGCTCCAGCGATCAAGGAGCAATGCGCCTGGATCGCGGACCCCCGAGAAAAACATTCCTACCAGATCAGAAAGTCCTTATCCAGCAGCCGCAGTATGGCTTCTATAAAGAAATAATCTCCATAGATGATGGGCACATGTCTGTCCCCTTCGCTGTGGTAGGCTCCGGTTCCCATCTGTACGATAGAATCATATTCCGGATCCCAGTTACAGAACTTCGCTTCTGTGGCCCGAAGGATCTTCAGAGCAGACTCCAGATAGAATTCCCGTTCCAGCTCCGGCACATTCTTTGCGATCTCCAGCATGCCGCAGGCTGCACATACCCCTGCAGTGGAGTCCCAGTATACCGGCTCTTTCGGCGCCCGGAAATCCACCAGGGCAACGTGCTCCGTACGGTCTGTCTGAGCGATGAAGTAGCTGGCCACTTTCTTTGCCGTATCCAGATACTCCTTTTTCCCTGTATGGACATAGCTGAGGGCAAATCCATATATGGCCCATGCCTGTCCTCTGGACCAGGATGAACCAGGTCCATATCCCTGCCCTCCCGGTGTTTCCAGCAGTTCTCCGTTCTCCGGATCCAGCACGATAATGTGATTGCAGGAGCCATCTTCCCTGACCGTATATTTCATCACAGTATCCGCATGATCCATGGCGACATATTCAAATCTGGGGTCTCCCAGGACATCTCTTGCCCAGTAGAGCAGAGGGATGTTCATCATGCTGTCCACAATCACCCAGCCGGAGCGGTCCCGGTTCCAGGAACGGATGAATTTTCCCCTGGGATTGTACCGTCCGGCAAGGAGATGAGCTGCATGAAGTCCCCTGGCTTTTGACCGTTCATTTCCGGTAAGACGGAAATCCGCTACAGCAGAATGCAGCCACATGAACCCTACATCATGATGCAGTCCGGTATAAATATCGAACGCACGGTCCAGTTTTTCCTCTGCTCCCTCTGCCGCTGTACGGTACTGTTCCTCTCCGTCCGCATGATACATCTGCCAGAGCATGCCCGGCCAGAACCCGTTGGTCCACCAGATGATATCTGACTTTGCCTTATCCTCACGATAGACACCGTTTTCCGCGATATAGGGAATCCGGCTGCCGATCCTTGCACACTCCGCGCGCATCTTGGTCCTTATTTTCTCATAAGTCTCTTCTGTCCATTTTCTGTCTGATTCCTTTAACCGTTCTAACATACCTTTCTCCTTCTATAATACTCTGACAACGGACTCCAGCTCTCCCGCCGTCACATGATACTCGGCTGCCGCCTGTTTCAGCAGGGGCAGGCACTCTTTCTCCCTGCCGGCATTCCGGTAGGACCGGGCCAGCAGAAACTGCAGATATCCTTTCATCCGGTTCTGATGAAGGGGAACTTCCTTTTCCAGCTCCGGAATATACTTTCCCGATCTTTCGAACAGGATCTCATAGTGTCTGCGGTACTTTTCCGAGATGTCCCGGTCCATGACCTGTTCCATTTTCTCCAGGATCTTTCTTACCTTCTTCCGGTCCTTTTCTCCTGAAAAATACTGGAATCCCCGCACCAGCAGATCTCCCTTCCGGGCGTCATCGGCCCCGTCTTTCATCATGCGGTTAAACGTTTCTGTTACTTTGCCGGAATCCTTCATTTCCATATAGGCAGTCAGCTTCAGATTGTCTCTGACATATTCCGGGAACATAGACATCATGCCTTTGGAATCCACCTCACGGAAAAAGGCCGGATAATCCCGGGTCATCAGCGCACTGTAAGTCCTGGTGAAGATACGCCTGCGGATCAGCGCCGTTCCCAGAGCCGAAACGATAATAACAGCAAAGATAGAAATAATGATCACAACCGGATGTATCATGGCAAAACCTCCAAACTTACCAGACAGAAGGAGGGCGCCGCGCCAGCGCCGTCCTCCTGTCATTTTCTTTTCTCTTTAACCGCAGATACCAAGGATCGTCAGTATCACGGAAATTACAAACATAAAGACAAGTACACGCATAGGTCTGTTTTTCTTGCGCAGGTAGGCAAAAGCACCCAGCGTCAGTACCAGCGGGAGCAGTCCCGGAAGGATCTGATCCAGCACACTCTGCAGATTGAAGGTAGTTCCTCCCAGATCTGCCACAAGTGTTGTCTTAAAGCTTACATACTGTGCAGTCATGGCTCCGATCATGGTCAGGCCAAGCACGGAAAATCCTTTTGTAAATGCTTTGATCGTTCCTGATTCCAGCATTTTCGCAATGTATGTACTTCCCAGCTTCAGGCCGTACACAGCGCAGAAGTAACGGATCAATACATTAGGCACATTATATACCACTGCGAAGAGAATGGGGCCAAGCCAGGAACCTGCCTGAGAGAATCCCAGGGCAACACCCGTAGCAACGATACGGAGCACGCCGGAATAAACGGAATCGCCGATTCCTGCGAAGGGTCCCATAAGAGCTACTTTGATGGATTCGATCGTACCTGCGTCAAAAGGCTTTCCTGCATCCATGCATGCTTTTCTCTCTTCTTCCATGGCAACGACAAGAGAGAAGATGAAGGGAGACACACCGGGAGTCGTGTTGAAGAATCCCTGGTGTCTTGCCATTGCATCATAGAACTCATCCGTCTCTTTTCCATAAATCTTCTCCAGATAAGGGATCAGCACCCAGCTGAATGTGATTCCCTGCTGTTTTGTGTAAGAGGTACAGAACATAAGCCACATAGTCCTCCAGAATATGGACCAGACCAGTTTCTTCTGTTCACGGTTCAGTTTTGTCTTCATGCCGCCTGCTGCGGGAACTGCCGCTGTATTTACATCAGTCATTGAAAAAATCCTCACTTTCATCCATAGTTTTTGCTGCCACCTGCATATTTTCTTTCTCTTTGATCTTCCGCAGCTCCGCAAAGATCACCAGAGCCGCAATGATAGCGCCCAGGAATGCGATCTGTGTCAGAGAAAGGATCTTGGTGGAACTGGTCGTCAGCTGGATGGCTGCGTTTTCTGCTGCCTCTGTGATGGTCCCTCCGGTTGTCGCATTATAGATCAGGAAGGAGCCAAGTCCGAATCCGAGGAAGTAATAGGGAGCCACTTCTCTGCTCCACAGAGACTTCATCAGAAGAGCCATTCCAAGTGCCGGAAGCATGGTAGATGCCACGGTCATGGATGCCTGGATCCAGTCCGGGATCACTTCTACAAACGCCTGGATCACATCTGTTCCAAGAAGGACGCAGAGGAATCCCAGCAGGAAATAGCAGATGTGGAACATAGCGAACTGTACAACCCAAAGGGCCTTGAAGGAGCCCAGCTTTCTGTCGCGTGTCAGCTGCTCGAACTTAGGAACAAGAGCAGTAACAACCACTTTCATTGCCGAGTAAAGCAGAGTTCCCAGAGCTGCCAGCGGCACCGCCAGCATGACGGCTGTCGCCAGGTCCTCTCCAAGCAGCATGGCAAAAGCGCCGCCGAAGATAGCTCCCATTGTAAAGTCTGTAGGCATCACGCCGCCAAGGCTTACATTTCCAAGGAATACAAGTTCCAGCTGTGCCGCCAGGATGATTCCTTCTGTGGGGTGTCCCAGCAGAGCTCCCAGCATGGCAACGATAAAGATCGGTCTGGAGAGCATGGTATTGCCCCACCAGTCAATAAATTTCGCAAACGCAAGCACAAAGCCTACGATCAAAGCATTCATCAGCATTTTATTTTCCCTCCATCAGTTTCATAAAGTCTTCTCTCGGATCATTTGGCAGGGGCTGGTAGATGATCTCTACTCCCATGTCATGGATCTCTTTTATGGTCTCCACATCCTCCGGCGTCAGATACACGGTCTCCGTGATCTTTTTCTTATCCGCCAGATTTCCGCCGATTCTTCCGTAATTTGCAACATTGAGCACCGGCCTCTCCGGCACTCCTTTGAGCACATCCCGAAGATCCTGGGGATTATTGGAGATCACAAGGATCTTCATTCCCGCCGCTCTCGGGTCATTGATAATCCCCTGCGCCTTGGCGATGGGAAGGACCGCCGCTTTTACCCCCGCCGGCGCCGCCATTTTAAGGGCGCTGGCCTGCAGTTCATTTTCCGCAATGGCGTCGTTAGCCACGATGATCCTGGACACCGCCAGCTGTTTGGACCACATGACCGCAACCTGACCGTGAATGAGACGGTCGTCAACACGCAACATTGAAATCATTTTCTCTTCCTCTCTTTCTCTTTTTTCTGATAAAAATCAATCAGAAGAACTCATCCTCTCCTTCATCCGGCTGCACCGGCTGAACTTCCAGGAGCGCCTCTCTGGACTCCCCGATGATTTCCTCCAGCTGTTCCTCCGTCAGCGTCCCGGGCGTAAGCAGCACATTGATGACAAGCCCCATGTTCATTCCCGCCAGAACTTTCACGTTTGGATATCCGGCCAGCATTGTCATCCCATTGCAGACGCTGCCTCCGAACAGGTCGGTGATGACGATATACTGGGTCTGCGGGTTCTGCTCCGCCATCTCCTTTACTTTGTCCACCATGGGCTGATAGTGTTCGCCAGGCATCATGCCCATGCAGCTTAAGTCTTCGTTCTGTCCCACGATCATCTGCACGGAATGCATCATCCCCCGCGACAGTTCTCCATGGGATGCAAGGATCACTTTTTTCTCGGACATTGTATCTCCCTTCCTTTCCTTTTGTCCGTCTGTGCCGGCCGCTGTCAGCTTTTCCGGAAAAGAAAAAGATGACACCGCCGATCTCTTTTCGACAATGCCATCTTACAAAACATCTGATATTTTCTCTATATATGTGCCCGAAGCTCTAAAAACACCGCCCGGACTTCTTAAATTTTCTCCTGTTTTTCCTTCCCGCCATCCCGGATCAGCGGATATCTCAGACTAACAACCGTTCCGAAACCGCTGACGCCTGTGATCCGGATCCCGAACTCCGCTCTGTAGGATTTTCTCAGCCGCTCCGCTGTATTGCGGATACCGATATGGGTCCTTCCGTCGCTGTACGCAGGATCCTCATCCGAATCCAGAGACCTCTGCAGGTTCCGGAGGGCATCCTCGTCCATCCCCACTCCGTCGTCCATGACTGTCACCTCCAGAAAGCGCTCCTGTACCGATGCGCTGATCTGCACGATCCCCTCTCCGCTCTTTGGGATGAGACCGTGCTTCACTGCATTTTCCACCACAGGCTGAAGGCTCAGTTTCAGGATATAAAGCTCCTCTGCCTCTTCCGGTATATCTGTCATCAGAGAGAACCTGCCCTCATACCGGATCTTCAGCAGCCGGAAATATTCGCTTATATTTCCCACTTCCTGGCGGAGAGTCACAAGATCTCCGGTCTTTCCGATCAGATAGCGGAGCTGTTTGGACAGACTCTCCACCATCTCACCTGTCTCCGGGTCGTCATTGCTGACTGCCTGCATCCGGATCACTTCCAGCGTGTTATACAGATAATGAGGCTGGATCTGTGTCTTCAGCATATCCAGCTCTGTCTCCCGCTGCCGCAGCTCGCTGACATAGACTCGCTGGATATATCCGTCCAGTTCGCCCGCCATGCGGTTCAGGCCATCCGCCAGACTGCCGATCTCATCCATGCGGCCGGTTTCCACCCGTGCCTTCAGGTTTCCGCCGCGGATCTCATTCATTCCCCGGATCAGCCTTCCCATAGGCTTACGGATACCTTTCAGATAATTTCTGTATACGAGAAGAAGCGCGCAGATGCTGACAAGGAGGAAGATCCCCACGTAGATCTGAACAGCCCGGATATTCTTCATAACAGCGGCTTCGCTGACCTGCACTTCCGCTGTCCATGCGGTGCCCGGTATCTTAAAATACACATAATAATTTCCCTGTTTTTTTATATATTTCTGGTATTCTCCGCCTGAAAATCCGGCGTCAGGCACCTGCGCAAGACTTTTTCCGATCTCACCGTCCTCTGAACTGTAGATGCACACCCGCTCCTGATCCATGATCCGGAAGATCCCTTCTTCATTCAGGCTGACGTCGGAAGCCATCTCCGATATTGCAGAGGAATCCAGATCCAGGTACAGAGTTCCCAGGGAATCCCGGGCTGTAGAAAAAGATGTGATGTCATTAAAATCACAGACAAAGGTCATCACTTCATTTTCTGATCCCGGGAAATAGCTGTCTTTATGGGATACGGCGATCCGTACCCCGTCACTGAGTTCCCTCAGATCTTCAACCGCGCCGGACCAGAGCTCTTCATCCATCACCTTCTGGGTATTTTTTGTAGCATAATTCATCCTTCCCTGACGGTCCACGAAGCAGGCGGTGCGGATCCTGCTGTCCTGGTCAAGGATATTCTGCATGACCATGTTCAGTGTCAATGACCGCTCCCGTTCCTCTACGTCCTTATCTTTCAGAAACTCCGCCAGCATGACGCCATCGTCCACGTCCTGATAATAGATTTCCGCATTGAGGCTGCTGTATGCCTCCAGTGCGCGGGATATATTTTCCCCCGCATACCGGACCAGGTTGGAGAAATCCCGCAGGACCACTTCCTCCATATTTCCCCGGAAAGCGCTGTAGAGCACCAGCGTAGCCGCCAGGATGGGGATCAGACCGAATCCGATAAATGCCGCCGTCAGCCGGAAAAAAATACTGTCTCTCTTTTTCATCTTTCCTCCTGCCACAGGGCGATCAGTTCCGCCGCCAGCTCATCGATCGGCCTGCTGCCCCAGAGCGCCTCCCTCATGATCCTGTTATAGTTGTTCCGGAATCCTCCCGGCGTGTCCAGACTGCTGATAATCTGGTCTGTAGCCACTACATTCTCGTCATAGGCTTCTTTCACAAGACGGGCAGCTTCCAGGCCGGACTCTTCTACCGGACGTCTGACAACAGAATCCGCTGTCATCGTATCCAGCACATTCTCATAGATTCCTTCTGAATAGAAAAAAGTAAGAAAACGCTCTGCCGCCCTGTATTTTTCACTGTCTTCCGCGCACTTCTGAGAAATTCCCCAGCAGTTGCTCGTATCCTGTGCCGCATACCGTACGCCGCCAGGACCGGGCAGGAAGAAGTATCCCAGATCCACGTCCGGGTTCATACCCGTGATCTGCGGCATCATCCACGCGCCGGTGTACAGCATAGCCGCATTTCCTGCGGCAATCTCCCGGGCCGTCTCATTATCTGACAGATCCTGGTACTCCTCCGCCACATATCCCCGCTCATACAGACTGCGGAACGCCCGCAGCATTGCCTCCGCATTTTCTTCTGTCCATTGGATCTGCTGATCCTGATCCAGCATGTAATTGTCAAACAGAAAATTCCCCCAGAACTCCATATGCCACAGATCCGCGCCTCCAACGGCAACAGGATTGTATCCGGCTTCCTTCAGTGTTTCGCAGGCATCCAGGAACTCCTCATATGTCCCGGGCTCCCGGATCCCCAGTTCCTGAAAGACCCCTTTATTGTAGACCATTCCCCGATTCATCTGGTAAATCGGAATATAAGTCACCGGCTCTTCCGAAAGGCGGGCAGGATCCATCAGCTGTTCCACAGCGTCCGGAATCTCAGCCAGTATCCCTGCCTCTGCCACTTTCTGCGGCTCTCTCAGCTCCAGCACATCGTAGAACTCATCCTCCGCATAAAGGATTTTCAGCTGATCCGAATACAGCCGGTTCTCATAGTTTCCCATGGTATACAGTTCTACCGAAATCTCCGGATTCTCCTCCATGAACTTCTCCGCCACATCCTCCAGACAGGCCTTCCAGTTTGCATCCCCGCTGGAATAGACGACTCGCAACTCCGTCTGTTCCGGAGATACGCTCTCCGCTTCCTGTCCGGCGCATCCTGTCAGCAGAACCGCGGTCACAGCCACGGATGCTGCTGTCACCGCCAGACTCCTCAGCGAGAAGGATCTCTTTTCCGTTGAAACGGATGGTTTCTTTTTTCTGTCCCGCGTCATCACTCTCTGTCTATTCGTGTATTCTCTCATTGTTCTTCCTGTACTCACTGGGGCTCATGCCGTATCTGGCCTTGAAATTCTCATTGAACTGCCGCACATTTTTGTACCCGACCTCTGCAGCGATCTGATACGCCTTCCAGTCGGTGCTGCGCAGCAGGATCTCAGCGCGGCTCATCCTAAGCTCTATCAGATAGGTCTTAAAGTTAGTCCCCATATTCTTTTTAAAATAGCTGCTGAAATAATATGGATTCATGGAGAACACTTCTGCCATAGACTCCAGAGATATGCTCTCCCTGTAATGTTCCTCCAGATATTTCTCGATCCTTCTTATCTCTTTCTTCTGTTCGTTTCCTGTCCCTTCCCGGACCGCCTCACTGATCTTATCAAGATACCCATCCACGCAGCCGCAGGCAAGGCGGAACAGTCCCTTCTTACGGATCTCCATCTCGATCTCTTCCTCCAGCCTGTCAAAGGAATCATCCAGAACCTGCAGCTTCCTCAGTTCCTTTGTCAGGTCATGGACCAGAAGGATACACCGGTTTGCCGCAGCGAAACGATTGCCGAAATGAAGGCTGCGGATCACAGAAAGCACATTTCCCGCTTCGGTTTTATAATCCCCTTTGCCTTCCGCAAAGCAGGACAGAAGTCTTCGGAATCCCTTTTCATAATCGTCCATGGAGTCCGTGAATTCTCTCTGTATCCTGTCGTACCAGATTACGTCCTCTTCTGTAAAATAATACAGCTCCAGGGCGAATCTGGCCGTATCATATTCCAGCGCCAGCTGGGAGATATCCTTTCCTCTTGCGCCGACCCCCGCCTTCACCGCGTACTGCCCGGGGTTCCGTATCATCTGGAGTACCTGGGTGAGCTTTCTTTCTACATCCGCCGATGTCTCTTCCTGCGCCAGGATCAGCGTAAAATAACAGGTATTATTATCCTTTTTAATAATAAAACCCCAGCCTTTGTTTTTCAGCTCGCTGTGTATCCGGTTAAAGACAGAAAAAGCAAAAAGTTCGTTCAGCTTTGCGTTCTCAGCAGAATTTTTCAGAAAGATCAGCCGTATTCCAGCCGTCACCGTATCCTTTCCACGGATCTCCACATTCAGCTTCCGGAACTCTTCATAAAACTGGTCCGCGTCAATCTTCCCTCTCAGGCTTTTCACCAGTTTTCCATACATTTCCTCTGTCTCTACAGGCTCCAGCGCCCTGATTTTGTTCTCCTCCTGGATTATGTTCAGCGCCTTTCTCACCGCAGCCTCCAGCTTCTCTTTCTTCACCGGCTTCAGGATATAATCCACCGCACCGTAAGTCACGGCGTCCTTGGCATAAGAAAACTCCTGGTACCCGCTGATAAAGATCACCTTCAGCTCCGGCGCTTTCTCTGAGATAAGCTTCAGCATGTCCAGCCCTGTCATCTCCGGCATACAGATATCAGAAATAATCAGATCCGGCTCCCGGGTCTCCATCAGCTCCATCACCTCTCTGCCGGTATGAGCCTCTCCCACGATCTCAATATTCAGGGCGTCCCAGTCGATCAGCTTTCTCAGCCCTTTTAATATAATGACCTCGTCATCCGCCAGCACCGCTCTGTATTTTCTCCGGGACATACGTCTCCCCCTCTCGACCATCAGATTTCTTTATTCATACCTGCATTTCACGGCTCTGTCAATCCAGTTGGAGAAACTTCTGAAAAAAATTCTCTATGTTCTTAAAAAATCTCTACATTCTTAAAAAAGCGCCTGTTTCTTCATTTGGTCACGTCTGCCGGATCCTCCCGGGAGCCCTTTCCTTATCACTCCATATCACTCCTGTTGTTCCACACCCACTCCCCATTGTTTCCGGTACTCTTTGGGACTCATTCCGTATTTTCCCCGGAACTTCCGATAAAAATAGCTGGTATTGTCATACCCGACACTCCCAATAATATCTGTAACCGGAATCTGGCTGTTCACAAGCAGATACCTGGCCTGCTGCATCCGTTTCTCCATGAGCAGTTCCTTATAAGTCTTCCCTGTTTTCCGGCGGATCTCCCGGCTCAGCCAGTAAACATCATAGTTCAGCTCCGCGGCAAGTTCCGAGAGACTGCCGTTCTTGTAATGCTCATTGATGTAGCTCAACACAGTGCCTGTGATCTCTGTATCGAACCTGCTGCCTCCGGTCTCCGCTCTATCCATGCAGTCCAGAAGCTGAAGGAAAAGCAGCCCCATGGTAATCTGATTGCAGCTGCGTTTGTTGGGGGAATCGTAGAAAATAGTCCAGATCATATTTTCCACCAGATTCTGAACAGGCAAAATCTCAGACACATGGAAATACAGATAGGATATCTTCTCATCCCTGCCCTGCAGCGCCCCCGCTAGGAAGTCCTTCAGCAAATTTTCCTCCTCGCCCATCATAAAGAAAGCCGTATCAAAAAACTCCGGCAGCACGATAAAATTCACCGCAATATCATCCCGCCCCGCTGGAAGGATCTCCTGCACTGCATTCTGGTTTAAAAAAAGGAGGTCTCCCTCCTGCAGGACCACTGTATTTCCATTTATAATGTGTGTCGTAGTCCCCTGACACATGTAGATTACTTCGATATAATTATGTGTATGCTCCGGAAAATGTACAAATCTGGTATGGGGCCGGACCTGTATCAGCTTCCCCCTTCGAAGCAGTTTCCTGCTGTCGATGACCATATCCTTCTTCTCCGTATAAATATGCTGGTCGATCCCTTTCTGCCCGTCCAGAATCTTCTGTTCCTCATCAGAAATGACCGCCAGCTCTCTGATCAGCTCCTGATGCATCCTTTTATCATCCCTCTTCCTTCCAGTCCATGTCTGCCGGACCGGTGCCGAAATTCTTATCGATAAGCCTGCAGTACTCTTCAAAGGCCGGCACTCCCGAGAACTGTTCTGCAAGCACATCCCTGATTCCCTTGTAATACCATCCCAGCGCCGACTTGCTCTGCATACGGAACCTGGTCCACAGCAGCTCTCCCACAACCGGATAATCCCTGTCAATATCCCGCATATTGGACAGCTTGTCCGCAAGTCCGATCATCTGAACCGGAAGGGAAGCCTCTTTCAGTCTCGCAATAGTAGCTCCCTTTCTCTCCTCCCAGGACTTCGTCTTATCCTCGCTCTCCTGTCCTACCATGTCGGCCACACGCTCGCCAAACTGAAGCTTCAGCACGTCTTTTGTAACGCCCCTGCAGTCCTCTATGGTGTCGTGCAGCACCGCCGCACAGATCACATCCTCGTCCTTCGTCATCCCCGACACGATATCCGCCACCTCAATGGGGTGGACGATATACGGCCGCCTTGTCCCTTTCCGGAACTGTCCCTCATGGGCCTTCGCCGCAAACACCATGGCATCATCAACTTTTGACATCGGCTTAATCCTCCTCGATTTTCAAGCGTGCACCTTCTGAAATACTATAAAAATCTTATCACACCGGAATGGAGTGTACAAGGAAAAGTATCATTTTTTGAAGGTATGGAGTCAGCTGAACAGGAACCGGCGGATGGATTCATCGGTCGGTATTGTTCAGGTTGAACAGCCGGATATCAATTATAAATGGGTGCATCTTATCCTGTATGTGTGATATACTTCTTTATATTCGTATGTTTTCTGTTATGCTCCTATACAGTACATACAATCTGAAAAAGAAAGGAACACTCATATGAATTCCAAAAATGTATTGATCACGGGTTCATCCCGGGGGATCGGACGGGCTTGTGCGCTGGCGTTTGCCAGTGCGGGATATCATGTATTTATAAACTGCCGGAAATCTGTAGAGCAGCTGGAGGATCTCAGCCGGGAGATACTCAGTTCCGGCGGGAGCTGCACTATGGTTCCCGGAGATGTCGGGAACCCGGAGGATGTCCGCCGGATCTTCGATATTATAGAAAAAGAGGCCGGCGGACTGGATGTGCTGGTAAACAACGCGGGGATTGCCTGGTTCGGACTCCTTACAGATATGACCGACAGCCAGTGGCAGGATCTGATCAGCACGAATCTCTCCTCTGTCTTCTACTGCTGCCGTGCCGCAGTCCCCTATATGGTCTCCCGCAAAGCAGGAAAGATCATCAACGTATCCTCCATGTGGGGCACATCAGGGGCTTCCTGCGAGGCGGCTTACTCCGCAGCCAAGTCAGGCGTCCACGGGCTGACCAGAGCCCTGGCGAAGGAGCTTGCCCCCAGCAATATCCAGGTCAACGCTATTGCCTGCGGAGTGATCGATACTGAGATGAATGCGCGGCTGAACGAAGAAGAAAGACTTGCGCTTGCGGAAGAAGTGCCTGCCGGACGCTTCGGTACGCCGGATGAGACAGCGCAGATGATCCTTATGCTGGCCGAAGCCCCGGAATATCTGACCGGGCAGATCATTGGATTTGACGGCGGGTTTCTGTAAAAGCCGGGGCATTGACTTTCATAGACTGAACTTACTTTTGAATGTCAAATGTCCCGGCTTATATATCGTCTTCTTATATCGAGATCCTTTTCTCAAAATCCTCATTATTCAGGATTTTCACTGCGTAATACAATATCATGGTATTATTTGGTGAAAATCAATCATGTGACCTGCTCCCACCACTGTTAACCTGACGGTTTGAGGTGGGGGCTTCCTGTTCAATAGCCCCTATGGGCTAAGTATCAACAGGCTATCCCCGCCAGTCCGGCGGTTCTTTTTATTTACTGCCCGGATACAGGCACCTTCTGCGCAGTTATGCGCATAATAATCGTTTTCCTTCCTCCCGGATATTGATCACCGCGTTCACATCCCTGTCCATATGATTTCCACAGCTGCAGAGGTTAGGGGAATTCTTGCTTAATATCATTTAAATCATCTGATCCATTACTGCTTTGCTGGCTGTCGGTAAAAATAAAGAGCTCTTCTACCGTGGCATTCAGCTCAGAGGAAATATCAATAGCAAGCTTCAGAGATGGGTTATATTGCCCTTTTTCCAACCGCGATATTGTTTCCCTGCGTACGCCGACTTTTTCGGCCAATTCATTTTGTGTCATAGAAAGCCTTTCTCGATAAGCCTTCATACGTGTGATAAACGATGACATATGTTATCTTACTCCTTCCTGCTGTAGAGAGAGTTCCATTTGAGTTTTCCTTTTTCAACAACTTCGTGATTTTCAAGCAATATTTCCATAGCAACCGTCAAACCTTTACTAAAATTATCAGACGAATCTCCACCGAAAATATGACAGAATTCATGGATATATGTTGCAAGCGCATTATAGAAATCCGGAATTGTCGTATTCTTCAGGTGTGTCATTAACGACAAATCCACCCTGGCATTCACACTCTTCTT
The DNA here is from genome assembly GCA_944381495.1 of uncultured Mediterraneibacter sp. Taxonomy (GTDB): domain Bacteria; phylum Bacillota; class Clostridia; order Lachnospirales; family Lachnospiraceae; genus Mediterraneibacter. The sequence continues at coordinate 31,498 of CALWLJ010000003.1, forward strand.
CTAATGTAGGATATCCGATTCTTTCAAATGCGGATTGGACGATCAGATATTTTTTCTCTTGTGTGGACAGCCATGCCCGTGCTTGTGAACGTCTGTTTTTTTCTTTTATAGAATGAACGACTCTTCTGCATAGCAGATTAGGATACTTTGCCCTGAATTTCTGTATTGCTGCTGTTGATTCTGTAATATTTCTTATCAGATTACAGATTACGGTGTCCCATGAATTGATATCAATGTGCCTTTTAGGAAAAGAATTCCAATATCTGCGCATTTTTTCTAATACCTTTATAGACGCATCTGGGGAAATGTATCTGGAAAGAGTCTCAAATACTTGGATGACGTCAAAACTATATAATGTTTTTCGCTCGCGATCTGCTTTTTTATATGTATGGAGGCAGACAGAAAGCCCAAAAGGATTGGAACCTAATAGCTGATAAGAACAGAAGACTGTTCCTTTTCGCCCGAAATCAATCGTGTAGGGCAAAGGGCTTCGATATGCATTTTCATTACAGTAATATACTGCTCCAATGCTGTCTTCCCAGATCTTTTCTCCCAGAAGCGGATTGCCATAATAAAAGAAGCTCAGAATCACATTTTTAAATAGTTGGTATTCCTCACCGCTGATAGGTGAAAGTCTCAGCATACTTTTGCTTTGAAAATCAACGGTTTGTATTTCATACGCAAGCATTTCAGCCTTTTTTTGATCAATTGTATGATTCTCTTTTATAACAGACAATTTCCAGTCCCCAGAAGACATTTCTACATTCCAGTGGTAATCTCTGATCGCACATAAAGAGGCAATCTTGAATCCTTCACCAAAATAGCCTGCGTTATTGAAAGAATTCTCTGTTTTCGTAGATGCCCCAATATGAAGCAGCCACTCATAACTAAAACAAATGTCATTTACCCACATAGTTAACGAATTGTCCTGATAGTTATATCAGATGTGGGATGACTCCCGCCTCTGCAGGCGGTGAGTGACAAATCAGTATCAGTGGCGGGTGTCAATCCCCCATCTGATATACGCTCCGCGAGGATGCGCAGGGATTCGGAGATGTATTATGTCAGCTAAAGCTGACCCGAATCCCGCGCCAAGACTCGCAAGCGAGTCTTGAATGGAAATGCTCATTCCACCTTTGATAACCAAGGGAGTCATAAAAATTTTGCAGGAAATCTCTCATTATTTCATATTTATTCCAGTGAACCGGATAAGTCATTACTATATTAAGCGGTACAATTTGCTTTTTGATGTTTGTTTCCATACGTATCACCTCGCAATGAAAAAACCACCGTCAAATGTTATGTGATAAATATATCACTTTTCAAATTGAATGTCAAAGCAAATCTCCGTAATCATTTACATACGGCCGCTCTTTCATAACTCTATCTACGTTCATTCCCTTATATCATTCTTTTACGGCTTTCCTGTTACTCCGGTAGTTCTCTTTACCGCCAGTCCACATCCTCCAGCTTCCGGGGCGCGGTCCGTCTGTATGTAACCGCCGGGTATCCCAGGAGCATGCAGCATGCCACCGGAACATCCGGTATTCCGAGCCATTCTTTCGCTTCCGGACAGGCATCAATAATCCGCTGCAGATATCCGTCGAAGAGCGCTCCCATTCCCTCAGCTACGGCCATAGTCTCCATATTTGCTGCCGCCAGTCCTGCGTCGATCGGATTGGACGCTCCGATCACTACGCATACCTGCGCATTGAAGAAAAGCCCGTCATCCGCCGGGTCTTTCCTGCGTCTGCGGTACAGGAACTTGAAGAACATGGAGTACTGGGGAGACTGTTCCTTTATCTGCTCTGCCATCTCCGGGATCCGTTCCCAGAGCAGATCCTTGAACTCCTCCAGGCGGTCCTGAAGGACAATAAACCGGCAGGCCTGAGCATTCTTAGCCGTCGGAGTATATCTGCCGGCCGTCAAAATCTTTTCCAGCTTTTCCCGCTCCACAGGCATCGCCTTGTAGTCCCGGATACTCCTGCGGAACTTCAGCGCGCGCAGAAAATGATCCGGATCCACAGTAAAACGCTCTCTGTCATACTCCTCCACCGCTGCCATATCATATTCCGGGATGGAAACCGCTTTCCTGGGACAGACTGCCACACAGTGGCCGCAGAGGATACACTCCGGAGTATATTCCGCTTTTCCATCTTTTACCGTGATCTTATTGGCCGGACAGTCCTTTGCACAGAGTCCGCAGCCGATACATTTTTCTTTCTCTATGGTAACCATGATACCGCTTCCTTTCTTATGTCTTATTTCTTCTGTCTTATTTTCCCTTTTGCTCCCCTCTTAAGCTTTCCTTTTCTGTATTTTTCTTTCTATACTTGTTTATACTCTTCCATATATTTCCCTGGGCACATAGGCCTTTACCGAGATTCCTTCCGGCACGTATTCCTCGGACAGCAGCTGGCCTCTGCTGCGGATCAGCTGGATCTTCCCCGCCTCGGAAAAGTCATACAGACGCTCGATATAGATCTGATCCTTTCTTATGATCTCCAGCAGGGCAGCCTTCAGTTCATCCAGCCCCTGTCCGGTCTTCGCAGAAGTCAGGATAGAGTAATCCGCCTGGAAATCTCTCTGGCGCACCTGAGTTTCCAGTTTATCCTGCTTATTAAACAGGGTGATCACAGGCCTGTCCTCCACACCCAGCTGACGGAGCGTCTCATAGACCACATGCATCTGGGTATCCATCTGAGGATTGGAGGCATCTACCACATGGATAATAATGTCCGCATATTTTGCCTCTTCCAGAGTACTTTTGAATGCCTCTACCAGGTGATGGGGAAGTTTTCGGATAAATCCTACTGTATCCGTGAGAAGGATCTCCTGGGTATTGTCCAGCTGCAGGGACCGTGTTGTTGTATCCAGAGTGGAGAACAACATGGCATCTGTCAGGATACCTGCGTCTGTCAGAGCATTTTCGATACTGCTCTTTCCCGCTGAAGTATAGCCCACCAGGGCGGCTACCTTCAGCCCGGACTGGACTCTTCTGCTTCGGATCAGTTCCCGATGCCGCTCCACGTCCTTCAACTCCCGTTTCAGACGGCTGATCCGCTCCCGGATAAGCCGCCGGTCCATCTCCAGTTTCTTCTCCCCCGGACCTCTTGTACCGATTCCGCCGCCCAGCCTGGACAGGGAGCGGCCCAGTCCGGTAAGTCTGGAAGCCCGGTAGCGCAGCTGTGCCAGCTCCACCTGGATCTTTCCCTCTCCGGAGACTGCCCTTGCGGCAAATATATCCAGAATCAGCAAGGTTCGATCCATGATCTTGACCTCCAGCTCCTCCTCCAGATTGCCCAGCTGAGCGCTGGTCAGCTCATCATCACAGATGATCCCAGTGGCGTCTGTCTCCCAGATCAGCTCTTTGAGCTCCAGAAGCTTTCCTTTCCCCACATAGGTTCCGGGATGGATGGACTCCCTGGTCTGGATCAGCCGCCCTGCCACAGACGCCCCTGCTGTCTTCGCCAGTTCTGCCAGTTCATCCAGGGACTGCTCCGCCGGCTCCTCCCCGCCGGTCTCCACACCGACAAGGATTACTTTTTCTTCTATATCATCCATCTGAAACATAAACCACTCTCTCTTTCTATGCTTTTCCGAATTATTCATACATTTTGTCCGGAGATTCACTTACTCCAGCCGGATCACGAACACCGGTATGGGCGGATCCTTCCGTCTGTTATAGAAACTGTTCAAAATCACTAGCCACTTTCTCGTATCCAGCTCCTTCAGGTATGCCAGAAGAGCGTCTCGCTCCTCATAACCGGTATCGCCTCCGCTGTAAATACACAGACTAATAATGCCGCCGACTTTCAGAAGTCCCAGTCCTTTTTCCACTGCGGCCAGGCTGGTCTCCGGCTTTGTCCCCAAAGCGTGATCACCGCCGGGAAGATAACCGAAGTTGAACATCATGCAGGAAACCTCCCGCTCTACATACCGGTCCATCTCTTCATGCCCTGCGCAGATCAGTTCCGCCTGCTCCAGACACCCCTTTTCCTCCAGCAGTCTGCGGGTAGCGTCCACAGCGCACTTCTGGATATCAAAGGCATAGACCTTTCCCGCGTGGCCTGCGCATTCACAGAGAAACCAGGTGTCGTTTCCCTTTCCGCAGGTGGCGTCCACGCAGCAGTCTCCTTCCGAAATATATTCTCTCAGGAAATGATGACAGTATTCTGTAATCTGATATTTTCGGCGAAGCTCCATATAGCATATCCCTCCAAGGTAAAAAGGGCCAGGTATCGAACTGATACTCCCTGACCCTGTAATTTCAATTGTCCATATTCTTTCTGATGTCTGATCGTGTACTGATCTCATCTGGTCTCCAGGAAATCCGCCTCTTTCTGTGCTGTCTCATCATCCGGATAATCCGTCAGATATTCCGCAACCTTTTCCTTAGCGGTATCCCAGTCGCCCTGGCGCTCACAGCAGATGATCTCATTATATTTCATCTCCTGGACCAGAGAAGCATCCGGCCCATCATCCCCATCCTGTGCATCTGCCAGTGCAAGTCCGGACTGGATATAGGACAGGGCATCCGCATAATTTTCCGTCTGCATGGCGCAGACTCCCATCAGATTGTAAAGCTGGGGAGTCTGCTCCGTCCCCTTATCAAGCGCGCTCTGAAAAGCGGAGAGTGCAGCTTCAAAATCTTCCGTCTCATAATATGCCATGCCAAGTCCCCGGTATCCCTGAGCTGCCTTATCACGGTCATCACTTGAGGCAGCCTCCTGAAACAACGTGACGGCCTGCTCATACTCGCCGGCCTCAAGGGCGTCCGTACCATCCTTTACCGCACTTCCGCAGCCTGCCAGGATCCCCGCCGCACATATGGCCGTCAACAGAACCATCTTCAACTTTCTTTTCCGCATCATTTATACTCCTTTAAATCATTTCTCTCAAAGGGTTTTCCCCAACATTATACCGTTTCAGTATAAAATATTTGAAAGTAAAATACAAGACACACCGACACTTTACATATTAATTGCGTCTGCTCATATATCGGGCCCATGCCGCAAGACCGGCGCCGTGCATGAACTTGCCTTCGGCTACAAGCTGTCTGAACTCTTCTACCGTCACCTTCTCCATCCGTATCACCTCTCCCGGCTCTCTGTGCGTCTCCCCTTTTTCTCCGCACTCAGCTGCAAAGAGATGTATCTTTTCGTTGGTAGAACCAAAAGACGGATAGAATGCTCCCAGCGGGATCAGATTCTTCACCTGGTATCCGGTCTCCTCTTCCAGTTCACGTACGGCTGCCGTCGCCGGAATTTCTCCCGGATCCACAAATCCGCCCGGCAATTCCCACTGCCAGGATCTGACTGGATAGCGGTACTGCTTCTGAAGGAGTACATGCCCGTCCAGAATCGGAAGAACGCTTACTCCTTCCCGGATTTCCATATAATCGTAAGGCTGCTCATGTCCGTTCACCCGCACATGATCCTGCACGATAGTAAATCTTCCCGCTTTGACTTTTCTGGATTCCAGTGTTTCAAAGGGGCCGCTTTCCTCCTTCTCTGTACTTAAGAAAGCAGCGGCAAAAACAGCCGGAGAATTCCAGTAAATTGTGATCTCGTTCAGAGAATAGCACTCCCAGATGTCCAAATAACATTTCATAGGCGGCGTTCCCGGCCGGATCAGCCATTCCGCCTTCTCGTCCACGGGATATGCATTGGGCCCTCCGGATACAAATCCCGGTATAGTCTCCTCTATCCCGTCCGCCACGGTCACTCTGTTATGCGGATTCCGGAATGCATGCTTCCCTGCACCGGTCACATAACTATATCCCACTGCATTTACTCCCAGGATATAATCCATCTGCCGCACGGCACATTCCCTGTAGCATGGATTATCAGTGAGAATAAATGCGGTTCCAAGAATCATCGCCCGATTCAGCACTGTCATGTTACTTCCCCACTCATACTCACCGTAAGCCATAGCTACGCCATACCCGCTCGCTCTGCTCAATGCCAGGATCCGCTCAGCCTCAGACGTGAATGCCTCCAGATATCTCCGGGAAATGCCCTCTGTCTTTTCCTCCGCATTTTTCTTTCCGCTGTGATGTGTATTTCCTTTTTCCGCACAGGAGATACTTTCCCCACAGTCAGAATCTGGTGTTTTCAGAAGGTCTTCCAGCAGACTCCATCCCGCGAATCCGGACACATTGCCCCAGCCCATGGATACCATGTCTTTTCCTTCTGTTTGAAGAGTATTGAAAAGCTGCTCCGCTTTTTCCAGGTATTTGTCCTCCTGAAGAGTTCGGTACATTTCCGCCGCAGCCCACAGTCTTTCATCTCTGTCATCTGTATCGTCATATTCTCCGGTATTGCATCCCTCCGGATTTTGAAATCCCGTAAACTCCGGATGGTTTTCCAGCCAGTTCCAGGACCGTTCTGCCGCCTCAAGAGCCGTCTGCGAGAACGCCTCATCATACCTGCTGTATACACGTGACGCAAGAGCCATAACAGCAGTAAAATCTGCCACAGCCATAGAAGAAGCCGGGAACAGAATGAACAGTCTGTGATCATCCGACGGCATCACAAAGTTTGCATGCCGCATAGAAGTCAGTTTATGGCAGACGCTTCCGTCCTCCATCTGCATCTTCAGAAGCCATTTCAGTTCATAAAGGCACTCATTGAGAATATCCGGCATCCCGTTTCCGCTCTCCGGAATGTTCAGGCTTTCAGAAAACACTTCCGGAAAAAACTGGTACGCATACAACAGATGTGCCAGCGCCGCTGCTGCCGCGGTGGTATATCGCCCATAGTCTCCGGCGTCATGCCAGCCGCCCTGCACATCAAAATACCGAACGTCCTGAGAAGTTGACTCCTGTGCTGCTTTTTTATAATCCTCAAGCCGGACAGCACGTTCCATATGGCAGGCTTTTCTGCTGAATTTTCCTGCATAAGATTTCTCCAGCTCCATTCCGCACCGCTGGAAATACAGCGCTTTTGACAACGTTCTGCAAAGCCCCGCATACACATCCTCCGATATGATCAGAGGACAGGATATCTGCTCTTTTTCATACTCTACCCGATATTCGCCTGGTACAGTCAGCCCGGTCAGATCCGCTCTCCACACCAGATCCCCGGCACTTTCATCATATCCCCAGTATTCTGCTTCTTTTTCCAGCACACATCTGCCACTCCGGTCAACAACTCTGACCGCTTCTGCTGGATATTCTTTTTCTCTCTTACTGCTCTCCTGCTCTGCCGCCTCTGCAAGCAGAACTGTCTTCTCGCTTCCCGGCAGATATCCTGCCTGATTAACATAAATCCTCATCCCGCTGTTTCCTTTCTTATTTTTTCAGCCTTTTCCCGTATATCCTCCACTCCGCAAAGCCATACATCAAATGCGGAGACACTCTCGGCTGTCTCCCATCCAATATACAACAACGGAGGGAATACCATCTATATGATATACCCTCCGCCGCGTCTTCGTCCAGTACGCCCGCTGATCTTCAAAGATCCCTTCCATTATTTCTTATTACGTCCCTGTACCAGTACGCTGAATCCTTCAGGATTCTTTCCTGGGTCATGAAGTCCACATAAACCAGACCGAATCTGCCTTTGTAGCCTTTTTCCCATTCGAAATTATCCATCAGAGACCACTGGAAATAGCCTCTCAGATCAATCTCCTCTGCCGCCCGTTTCAACTGCCCCAGATACCGTGCCAGGAAATCGATCCGGTTGGGATCATGGACTTTTCCATCCAGAGAAATTGTATCATGACAAGCCATGCCATTCTCTGTAATATAGATCGGCTTGTGATATCTCTCGTAGAGGAATTTGGGTCCCCAGTACAGACACTCCGGCGTCACCGGCCAGTCTACCCCTGTCATAGGATATCCCGGCTCACGTGCCATTTCCTCCGGTTTTCCATCCTGTCCCATGCGGAATACCCTTCCGTTGTAGATATTCTGTCCGTACACATCAATAGGCTCAGAGATAAGCTTCATATCCTCCTCGGTTATTTTCGGGAGATATTTTTCGTATCTCTTCAGCCCTTCTTCCGGATAGTGACCAAGAATCACCGGGTCTGACCACCAGGAAACGTTCCATGTCCAGTTGGAATCATCCTCCTGCATGCCGAAATACTGCTGCCTTGCCGCCTCGATATCCTCCGGACGCTCTGAAGCAGGATAGACAATCCCGCTGGTGGGCGCATATCCGATCGTCAGAGTCTGCTTTCCGTACTGCCTGAGCATCTGCACCGCTCTGCCGTGAGCCCTGAGAGCGTTGTGTGCCATCTCAAAAGTATCCCTCAGAGGACTTCTCAGCCCGGGCGCATGAGCTCCTGTCAGGAACCCCAGTCCTATAAAACACTGTGGTTCATTCAAAGTGAAGAAATGACTGACTCTATCGCTGAAACGCTCTGCCACAAGACGGGCATACTCTCCGAACCACTCTGCAATATCCCGGTTCATCCAGCCGCCCTTTTTATACAGCTCATAGGGCAGCTCCCAGTGAAAGAGTGTGACATAGGGCTCAATGCCGTTTCTCAGGAGTTCATCGATCAGGTCGCTGTAGAATCGGATTCCTTCTTCATTCACCCGGCCGGTTCCTTCCGGAAGGACCCTGGACCAATCGATGGAAAACCGGTATGCCTGAAGGCCCATTTCCTTCATGATCCGGACATCCTCCCGGAAACGGTGATAATGATCGCAGGCAGTCTCCCCGGTATGTCCCCCGTACACTCTACCCGGTTCCTTTGTATATACATCCCAGATATGCATACCTTTTCCGGTCCCATGCACACCGCCCTCAATCTGATAGGCACTGGTAGCCGAGCCCCATACAAATTTTTCAGAAAAACCCATATGAAAATCCTCCTGTATTATCTGTTTCGTATATCCACCGCCTGCAGGGCGATCATTGATCGGTCTTACTGCGCCAGAGCTTCCACAGCCTTTGTCAGATCCGCCAGCTTCTCTGCCGCATCTTCTTCACCGATGCCTTTTACCCCAATGTAGAATTTGATCTTCGGCTCTGTTCCGGAAGGACGTACACAGCACCATGCTCCATCTTCCAGTTCAAAATAAAGTACATTTGATTTTGGAAGTCCTGTCTCCGTCTCTTCCCCGGTCTCACAATTTCTCAGCACATTTTCCCTGTAATCTCTGAACTGCAGCACCTTCAGACCTCCGATCTGCTCCGGAACGCTGGTACGGATCTGTTCCATCATAGAGCGGATCTTCTCGGCGCCTTCCTGTCCTTTCAGCGTTACAGTGCAGAGCCCTTCCTTATAGTATCCGTATTTCTCAAAGAGGGCGTGCATCTGATCGCAGAGTGTGATGCCCTGATGTCTGCAGTATGCAGCCGCCTCACACAGCGCCATCACTGCCACAACAGCATCCTTGTCTCTTGCATGTGTTCCTACAAGACAGCCGTAGCTCTCTTCATATCCAAAGACAAATTCATGGTCGTGATTCTGCTCAAAGAATTTGATCTGCTCACCGATGTATTTGAATCCGGTGAGCGTCTCGATCAGATCCATGTTATACTCCTTCGCCAGTTCTCTGGACATCTTGCCAGACACAATGGTTGTAACTACTGCTCCATTCTCCGGCAGAGTCCCCATCGCTTTCCTCTGTGAAAGGATATAGTCAAGAATGATCATTCCGGACATATTTCCGGTAAAGCTCATATATTTTCCTGTCTTCGTATCCTTCGCATATACGCCCAGACGGTCTGCATCAGGATCTGTGGCAAGCACGATATCTGCATCTACTTTCTCCGCCAGCTCAAGGGCAAGCTTAAATGCATTCTTATCCTCCGGATTGGGATAGGACACGGTCGGGAAGTTTCCGTCAGGCAGTTCCTGCTCTTTTACTACATGAACCTTTGTAAATCCAAGCTCCTTTAAAATCCTGCGCACCGGGATATTTCCTGTGCCGTGAAGCGGCGTGTAGACGATAGTAAGGTTCTCCGCTTCTTCCTTTATGATCTCGGGATGGATCACAAGTGATTTCAGGGCGGCAATATATTTATCATCGATCTCGGAGGAGATTACCTGGTAAAGTCCCGCCTTCTCTGCTTCTTCCATGCTCATGGTCTTCACGGATGCATAGTCTGTCACCGCGTTTACCTCCCGGATGATCTGTTCATCCTTTGGATATGTGATCTGAGCGCCGTCTTCCCAGTACACTTTATATCCATTGTATTCCGGCGGATTGTGGCTTGCCGTCACCACGATCCCTGCTGTACAGCCCAGTTCTCTCAGTGCAAAGGACAGCATGGGCGTGGGGCGAAGAGACGGGAAGATATATGCCTTGATCCCATTTGCAGCCAGACAGAGGGCTGCCTCCCGGGCGAATTCCGGCGACATATTTCTTGAGTCAAAGGCAATCGCAACGCCTTTTTCCTGCGCCTTTTCCTTGATGATAAAATTAGCAAGTCCCTGAGTTGCTTTTCTTACTGTATAGATATTCATCCGGTTTGTTCCTGCACCGATGATTCCCCTTAATCCTCCGGTACCGAACTCCAGATCACGGTAAAACCGCTCCTCGATCTCCTTCTCATCATCTGCGATCCCCCGCAGTTCCTCTTTCGTTTTTTCATCGAAACAGGGGTTTTCCAGCCACTCTTCATATCTCTTTCTTGCTTCCATAACTCTTTCTCCTTTTCCTTTTTTCATTCCCGTGGACAGCGAACCAAACGATGCGAAGATCTAAGCCCTGTATGACTGTACAAGAGTCTTTGACCGCCATACCTGATTTGATTCTGCTCTCTGCAGGAATCTTTTCACCGGGCTATGATCACTGACATCAAATAAAACGGGGTCAGTGAATCATTCTGATTTTCCTTATCTCCTGCTGTATTACCGGAATCCAGGATACGGATATCCAGGACATGTGTCTTATCTTCCCCGTGATGGAGTACCGGTTCCAAATACAGGCAGTCTCCCCAGTCCTCGTCGAAATTCCCGTCCAGAAGAACCGGGTTTGCTTCATCTCCATCGAGGATCAGCTCTGCTCTGCATGCCGGCCGGCTGATCGTCTTCCGGTACTGAATGGCAATGCAGGATGCTTCCACCTTAAAACGGATCCTGTCACCTGGTTTCTTCCCGATCCATCCGTTTTTAAAATGATCCAGATGTCCTGTCTTTTCCCTGGCGTCTGTACGAAAACCGTCCAGTTCCGGCGATACTTCCCGGATTGTCAGCCTTGCGGCATTCTCATATGCGTTCTCTGTTATGGCAGGGGGCAGTCCTTTCTTTACAGTTTTTTTCTCTCCCGCGCCAGCTCCGGCCGCTGCGCCGCTTTCTGCCTCCGTTTCATCTTCCCACATATGTTGTTTTACCTGTTCCAGAAAGGATGTGATCTCCGCCGCAACAAGACTGTGTCCCAGATCATTGGGATGAAGCCCGTCAGGCGAGATCTCTTCTCTGGAAAACTCTCCCGCCTTCATCCTCACATACACGGTATCTCTGATGCTGACATAAGGAATTTGATACCATTCTCCCACTTTATTATGGTATTCCTGGGCATTTTCCCCGGTGTCATAATAGACATTGTTCAGCAGAAGAAGAGCAGGCTGAGACGGCCAGGCCAGCATTCTCCGGATCAATCCCTCATAAGTCTCCTGGAAGAATTCATTCGCTTCATCGTTTACACTGAAATCAATGACGACAAAGTCGGGCTGATACATCAGCATATCTGTCACCACACGCGACACGCCGTAATGAGAAGTCGTCCCTCCGATTCCTCCATTTACATAACTCAGCTGTGCTTCAGGGAAATTTTCCTTCCACCAGGAGAATACCCGGTAGGCATAGCAGTTCTCATGCTTTGTGGCGAGGCTGTCCTGTGTGATCGATCCGCCGAAAAACCCCAGCGTCAGCTCTTCCCCGGCCTGTGCCTTCCTCATACATTGTTTCAGTCTTGCAAGATCCGTTTTGTACATGATCATCCCCCCTTTATTTCCACTCTACATTCAGGCTTTCAATATAGGCTGACAGTTCCTCCGACATCTCTTCCGCCTCTGATATTCTCAAATGTCCCGGCGTTCCTTTTCCATTTCTGCGGAACAGAAAATGCGTAATCTTCTCATCCTCCATCTCCCGGCATACCTGATCGATGGCCATATCCCAGGCAGGATCATGCTCCAGAAGTGTTGTAATACAGACGATACGGGCCTCCGGATATTTTCCTCTGAGATTCTCAAGAAATGCCCGGTAGCCGCTGCGCCACCTGATTCCTCTTACATTGTCATACTCCTCTTTCATGTAGTCGTCGGGATGGCTGTCATTCTGGCCGATAGCCACGATCACAACCTGCGGCTCATAATTGTCAAAATTCCACTCTGAGGAAGGTCCCAAGTCCGGATTATAATGAATCTTATCCCAGGCGGTCTCCATACCGATATAATCCGGCGCATGAAACCATCCTGTATGATCCAGAAGGGCGATACCTCCCTGGGCAATATCATGTATCTCTGCATTCAGTTTTCTGGCAGTCATCCAGGCATAGGAATACCAGCTGTTGGAATATTCTCCATTGTGTTCCGGATCGGTTTTTCCTGTATACTCTACTGCCTCGGATACCTCTCCGGCGGAAACGGAATCTCCGTACACTTCAATCCTTCGGTCGGGTTTCGCCGGCGGATCCAGAATCTCTGCGCCGTCTTCCAGTTCAAAGTCAAGAACGGTCAGCTCATGGCAGGAATCCTGCCGCTTGAAGATAAGCGCCTCATGAACGTTGTCTTCCGATTCTCCTGCTGCCTTCACCGGCAGCTCAAGAACTGCTTCGCCGTCTTCCGGCAGCCTGACTGCCGACTGCTCGCCGTCTATCACACATCCCAGATAATTATCCCAGTATGCTTTCCGGTTGCTCACATGCACCTTCAGCTGTTTACCTGTAAAGCGGAACTTTACCGATGTACACGGAAAGACAAATACAGGTTTCCGGGGATTGGTCCAGTCAATCCTCCCGGTATATTGAAGTTTATCACAGTCAGGATATATTTTCATCATAATTTAGCCTCCAATCTCATCTTTCATTTCTGCGGCACACTGCAAAAATGTTTCGCACAATTCTCCGTGCCTGCTGTTATCGGGAAATGCCAGCAGCAGTTTTTCCCCGTTTTTTCCGGTGACCTCTTCGATCAGATCAGCCTCACCGAGCACTACTGCAGTACACACTCCGTCATCCGTATATGTTTCCAGTCCGGACGTGTCCATATCCTCCAGACTACGGTAGCTCCCGCCCATCTCTTCGCAGAATCTGTACAGGCTTTCCGGCATGATCACCGCATCCAGTTCCCGGTTTCTCCACCGCAGGAAAAACTTTTCATATGAGCTCTCATTCACGCCTTCCATCTACACATCCCCGTAGGAAAAGAGGTAGTCCGGATCTATTTCCACATGTTCCGGATCCAGTCCGGCCATATCCGCAAATTTCCCGGCGATCTGTTCCGCCGTCTCTTCATCCATCGCCTGATCCGCCACCACACAGGTAAATTCCGGTCTCACATTTCCGAACAGATAAAATCGGACAGTGAAAAAGATCAGGGCAATAATTGAAACAATGATCAGAATGTGATACCAGTAATAGGTGATCACATAGGCTACCTTCTCCTTCACACTCATGTCCTTTGTCTTTTCTTTTATGTCGTCAAGGTAATTTCTGATTATCATTCGATCACTCCCCTGATCTTTTTCTCTGGGCGGCCGAAACACGACCGCCCGCATATTATTTACTGAGCTTCCTTTTCCAGAATTTCCAGATTTTTTCTGATCAGCTCGCATCTCTGCTTCACACAGTCCGGTGATCTCAGAGGATCCTCCGGTGTGTTGAACAGATAATCTTCCAGTTTGTCAATGGTGGTAGTTGCCACGTGCATTCTTGTATCACAGGACGCATAATAGATATAGACGTCTCCGTTTTCTTTGGCAATCGCTCCATTCGTGAACACCACATTGGAGACGTCCCCTACACGCTCTGCCCCAAGGGGCACGAGGAAGACACCTGAGGGCTGTGCAATCACTTTTGAAGGATCCTTAAGATCCGTACCGAACATATAGAGCACATACCTCAGACCTGCTGCCGTATTCCGCACACCATGGGCGATATTGATCCAGCATTTCCTGCCCCGTATAGGCACAGCTCCGGCCCCGTTCTTGGACTCGGTCAGCGTATGGTATACTCTTCTGCTGATGATCTTCTCCTCATCGATCACCGCATGTTCAATATCATCACAGAGACCGAATCCGATTCCGCCGCCGCTTCCGGTTTCAATAAAACCGTCCATAGGTCTTGTATAAAATGCGTACTTTCCATCAACAAACTCCGGATGAAGAACTACATTTCTCTGCTGAGGAGAGTTCAATGTCGTAAGATTATCCAGTCTCTCCCACGTCTTCAGATCCTTTGTCCTGACGATCCCCGCCGCCGCCACGGCTGCTGACAGATCCGGATCGTTCTTGTCCTTGCTCTCCGAGCAGAACACTCCATAGATCCATCCGTCCTCATGTTTTGTCAGACGCATGTCATATACGTTAGTCTCCTCCGGGCAAGTATCCGGCAGCACCACCGGATAATCCCAGAAATGGAATCCGTCGATGCCGGTGTCACTCTCGGCCACTGCAAAGAAAGACTTCCGGTCATTGCCTTCCACCCGTACAACCAGATAATACTTGCCATTCAGCTCAATGGCGCCTGAGTTCATCACCGCATTGATACCCAGCCGTTCCATAAAATATGGATTTGTCTCTTCATTGAGGTCATATCTCCAGTGGACAGGGGCAAACTCTCTTGTCAGCACCGGATACTCATAACGGTCAAAGATTCCGTTGTAAAAATCTGTTTTCTGATTTTTTCTGGCAATCAGTTTCTCTACTTTTGCCTGTTCAATATAATACTGTTTATGCATTGTCCTGCATCCTCCTGATCACTTCGATACACATCCTGCCGTTGTGATACGGGCATTTCCACGGCTCAACAATAGGCTTCTCCAGCGGTTTTCTGTCCTTGTCAAGAGCCCAGAACCACTCGGACCCTTCTCTGCTGTCCACAAGATACGTCCGGATATAATTCCAGATATCCTCTGCCGCCTCAAGATACTCTTTATGTTCCGGCGACTTCTGGTATCCGTTCAGGAATCCTACTACGGCTTCCGCCTGTACCCACCAGATCCGGGTTGTATCAACCACTTTATTCTCCGCCTCATTTACAAGAGAATGATCGATGTATGCTCTGTGATAGATATTCGCTGTAATAGTCTTCGTAATGGGAGACAGCTTCTTCGTATATGCTTCATCTCCCAGAATCTCCAGTCCTCTGTCCACCAGCCAGGAAGTCTCAATATCATGGCCATAGGAATACAAGTCGATCAGAGAATGCCATGACCGGTCAAAGAACACTTCCTGACGTCCCTCTTCCGGATTATAGACCTTATCTGCAATCAGATCCAGCATAAACCGGAGATTATCTCCCACCTCACTGTTCTTTGTCACACGGTACAGCTCTGTATATGCCTCAAAAACATGAAGCAAAGTGTTCATCGTCTTCTCTGCCATAACGCCGTTCTCAGACAGCTTATCGTTATCTTCCGGCTCAAAACACCGGTCAAAAGCCTCCAGGTATCCATATTCATCTTTACATCGAGTCTCGATGATCTCCCTCAGCCCCAGAGCAAGCTTTAACGCCTCCTCATCTCCCGAGGCGTCATAGTAGGAGGATAAAGCATAGATAGCAAACGCCTGGTTATATGTATGCTTTGTTGTATCCTCCGGTTTCCCGTCCCAGGTCAGTGACCAGTAGATTCCGCCGTATTCACTGTCAATACAGTGATCTCTGAGAAAGAGGTAAGCATGGCGGGCGTACTCCAGCAATATCTCATCTCGAAGGAGCATATATGTATTGGAAAAAAACCATAGAATCCGGCTGTTCAGAATGCATCCCTTGACTGCTTTCTTATCCAGGGCAAGATCATATCCAAGATATCCGTAATAGCCGCCGTATTCCTCATCTTTGAGATTTTCCCAGAAGGGAATGATCTTATGTTCCAGATGGTCCTTTACTTCCTGTACGAACATTTCTCAAGCCTCACTTTCTGCTTTCAGGGATCCGTATTATCAACGGATCCCGATCTCTGTATCTGTCTCAGATACTACGCTGTGTTCTTTGATATAATCTACAACTTCATCTACTGTTGTAAAGGCCAGACCAACATAAGTGTCTGCGCATCCATAGTAAACTGCAATTCTTCCGGTCTCTGCATCATGAATTGTCGCACAAGGGAAGGCTACATTCGGCACGAATCCTCTCTCCTCATACCATTCTTCAGGTGTAAGCAGGAACGTGCTGCAGCGGTATTTCACCACGGACGGATTGTCAATATCCAGGATTGCTCCGCCAATGCTGTATACATAACCATTGCATGTTCCGGTAACTCCATGGTAGAACAGAAGCCACCCCTCTGTCGTCTCAATCGGAGCCGCTCCGCCGCCGATCTTTACATTTTCCCACCAGTTGCTGCTGTTTCCCATAACATGACGGTGCTTTCCCCAATAGATCATATCCGGGCTCTCAGAGAGGAAAATATCTCCAAAAGGTGTATGTCCACTGTCACTTGGTCTTGAGAGAAGCATGTATTTTCCATTTACCTTTCTCGGAAACAGTACTGCGTTGCGGTTGAACGGGATAAAGGGATTTTCAATTCTTGTAAATGTCTTGAAATCCTGAGTCTTCGCGATTCCGATAGATGCCCCGTAGAAATCCTGGCACCACATGATATAGTAGGTATCCTCCACTTTCACAAGTCGCGGATCATATGCGTACCTCGGCATAAAATCATTGCCGTTTTCATCTTTAAAAGGAATCTTCTCCTCGTCAAACTCCCAGTGGATGGCATCCCTGCTTCTACCAAGATAGATATAGGGGATACCGTTTGTCTGCTCTCCGCGGAATACTCCGATAAATCCGTCCTCATAAGGCATAACAGCACTGTTAAATATCCTCGCCACTCCCTTTGCCGGGTTGCGGCCGATGATCGGATTTTCGCTGTATCTCCAGACCGGAAGATCCCCTGACGCTTTAGCCGGGCGGTCCTGCCACGGCATATTGGGCACATTAGGCCCGATGATCTTTACATTACTCATAATCTATTGCCTCCATAATCTGTCGTTAGACTGTCATAGTTATCATTCTGCCTGCACCGGTATCCGGCTTATCAGCCTTTCACAGCGCCCTGAGCCAGACCGCCGTAGATCTGTTTCTGGCAGAGAATGAAGATGATCAGCGCCGGGATCATGGTGATGATAACGCCCGCGCAGATATAGTTGTACTGGTTGCCCAGAGGGCCTGTAAACTTGAACAGTGATGTAGCCACCGTTACAAGAGAGTTCTTATCCTGCAGATACAGGTTCGCCATGTAGTATTCGTTGTACACGCCCACGCCTTTCAGGATCATGACTGTGATGATCGCCGGCTTCAGAAGCGGAAGAAGAATGCGGAAGAACACTCCGAAATATGTACATCCGTCCATGATCGCCGCCTCATCCAGAGATGTTGAAATATTCTCAAAGAACTGTATGAAAATGTAGATTGAGATAACATCCGTTCCGCACATCAGCACGATATATCCGGGCAAACTGTTGATCCAGCCAAGGGTATACATGATCTGATATACAGATACCTGCATTGCGATGCCGGGAAGAAGGGACGCAAACAGGAACAGGTTTCTGATCAGTCCATTTCCAAAGAATTTAAATCTGCTCAGCACGTATGCCAGCATTGATCCGATCAGAACAGCTCCAATGAGCACACACACCAGAATGATAAAGGAGTTCCTAAATGCCAGCCCCATATTCGCCTGTTTCCACGCCTGGATAAAGTTATCAAAGTAAAGCCAGCTGTTTGGAAGGTCCATAACACTGGTGGATGCATATTCTTCCGGAGTCTTAAAAGCGGTGATAACGCAGCTCACCAGAGGAAGCACTGCGATAAAGGACGCCAGTAACAGAACAAGATATTTTATAACTGTTATGATTACCTTTTTTAATTTAGCGGTCGACATTATGCAGTTCCTCCCTTCTGTGCGGCAAGCGCCGCTTCTTTCGCAGCTCTCTTCTTCCGTTTCCTGATCACACGGTATGCTTCCTTTTCTCCCTCGCCGAAGAAATACCAGAAGAACAGTTTCTGCAGTCCCGTAGCGATCAAGATGATAACGAGAAGTACAATAGCCATCGCAGACGCAAGGCCTACCTTCTGGCTCTCATGTGCCAGTTCATTCATGATAACGAAATATGTACCCGTTCCGAAATCACCGCCGGTTGTAACATATGGCGGTTCGAATACACTCAGCGAACCGGTGATGGAAAGAATCAGGTTCAGGACGATGATCGTCTTGATACTTGGGAACGTCACGTAACGGAATTTCTGAAATCCGCTGGCTCCGTCAATAGCAGCCGCCTCATACATAGAAGAATCCACAGACATGATCGCTCCGATAAACAGTACCATATTTTGCCCCATATACCTCCATATAGACGTCGCAGCCAGGGAGATATTATTGATACTTGTATCTCGCAGCCAGTACGGAAGGTTGTCAAGGTTAAAACCGATCCACTGGAGTACTGTATCCAGCACGAAACCTCTTGTATAGAAGAACTTAAAAATAAAACCAACCGCAATACCACATACCAGATATGGGAAGAACAGGAGTCCTTTGAAAATCCCCGCTCCCTTCATCTTTGTACTCAGGATAGATGCAAAGAACAGAGCCAGTCCAAGCTGGATAAACGCTCCGATCATATAGTACACGCTGAGTTTCAGTGCCTGAAAGCAGTCATCCCTGGTAAACACTTCAATATAGTTATCCAGTCCTACGAATTCACGGTCGCCAAGATATGCCATATCATAAAAACTGAACTGGATCATTTTCCCAAAAGGAAGGTAGGTAAATACGATCAGCAGAAGCAGAGGTACGAACATAAATGTTACCATGACCAGTCTGCGGTTTACCTTGCCTGTTGCAAGCCATTCGCGAAAAGATCTCTTTTCCCTCATATTTTTCTCCTTTCCTGCTGCGGGAAGAGATGCCGCAGCAGCTCACACCTGCCGCCGCGGCACCTGTTCTTCTCTTACAGTTATCTCAAATCAGTGTGTAACACCATATTTTTCCTGAGCTGCAGTCCAAGCTGCATTCCACTCGTCAGCAAGCTCGTCCATTGTCTTAGCGCTTGTTGTAGCGTTCTCCACAACTTCTGTAGCCAGCTCGCCGGATACATTGATGCCCAGCTCAGATTCGTTATTGATATCAGACTGCAGTGTCTCTTCTCCTGCCGGAGCCGGATCGTTCATAATGATCTTAACTGTGTCAGACTGGAATGCAGACAGTGCTTCCGGGAACTGAGCATCTACAAGACAGTCAACACCACCCTCAGATGCTGCGAAGCCAGACTGTTCTACAAGGAACTTTATGTAGCACATTGCTGCGATCTGCTCGTCTGCAGAACTGTTCACATTAATACCGTAGAAATAATCCGGACCTTCTGTTGCATACTGAATCCCGTCAACACTGATCGGGAACGGCATATACCCGATATCATCTGCATTTTCTCCTGCCTGCTGGATCTGCGGAAGTGCCCAGGAGCCAAGTACCATAACGGCAATCTCGCCCTTGTTCATCATACCCTTGGATCCTTCCCAGTCAGTTGTAGTCGGGTCATCCTCTGTCAGTCCGCGGGATACAGCTTCATAAAGCGTATCGTATACCGCATATGGACCGGTTCCATCTCCCCTGTCAGAGAATGGATTCTCACCTTTTGTCAGTCCTTCATTCGCAAAGTTCGTATCGCCGGTTGCACATCCGTCAATATAGGCATCCCATGCACTCATGGTCCAGCCAGCCGCAAAGTTTGTGTAAAGCGGAATAGCGTCCGTTTTGTCCTTAATCTGCTGAAGAGCTGTAAGGAATTCGTCCGGAGTCTTCGGAAGCTCTGTAATTCCTGCTTCCTCAAATACTGCCTTGTTATAAACAACACCCTGGATATTTGCCATAGAAGGAAGTCCGTAGGATTTTCCATCATATGAGAAGTTATCCAGCATAGTGTATGTCTGACTCAGAGTATCTGTGTCTCCCATCGGAAGGAAATAATCTCCCAGGTCATCTTTGGACACTGTCGTCGGTATCATGCAGATGTCGCCCCAGTCACCTGTGGAGAGACGTGTGGTCACATCATTTGCATAATCTGTAATTCCTTCATATTCAATGTTGATGTTGGGATACATTTTCTGAAATTCCTTGATGTAATCCTGGAACTTTGTATCAACCACGTCTGTCTTGTGAGTCAGGAAATGAAGATCTGCCTCAATATCTGTGTAATCTTCCCCAAGAGTAATCTGGTCGATCGTCACATCCGTTGCCTTTCCGCCGCCATTTCCTCCCTTTCCACTTCCGCCATTATTACCGCATGCCGCAAGTGAAAGTGTCATCACAGCCGCCAGAGTCAGCGCAAATACTTTTTTCTTTTTCATTTTTGGTTCCTCCTTCAACATATTTTTAACTTGGTTTAATCTTATCATTAACTTATTTTAATTTCAAGTTTTTTCTTTTATTTAATCTGTTTTCTATTATTTATCTAATATTTCTTTCTATTTTTTGTTGATTTTTCCGCTGTTTTTTTTATTTTTATCCCATATTCAACAATTTATCGTCCCTTTAACTGCTTAAACTATATTTAATTTAAGTAATTTAATAAAATTTAAATTGATTTTTATCTCAAATATGTTATTCTATACTTAAGATTAATATTTAATTAAAGGAGAGATTAAAATGAAGCCCGATAACAAATTTTTTTCTTTTATGTCCCTTGTGGGCGACCTGATCCTGCTGAACGTCCTTTTTATAGCTACATCTATTCCCGTGGTGACAATCGGTATCTCCGCCTGCGCCCTGTATGCCTCCGTCAGGCAGCGGATCCGCGGAGAAGAATCCTATGTTATAAAGGATTACTTCAATTTCTGGAAGTCTAATGCCAGAAACGGCCTGATTCTCTGGCTGATCCTCCTCCCGGTTCTGGCGGCAATGCTTATCTTTACGATTTATATTGCCGGACACCTGACAAGCCTGATCCCCGTATGCCTGTATTTTATACTGTTTATCGCTGTCACTTTTATACTGGTATATATTTTTCCTCTGCAGGCGACATTTGTAAACACGCCTCTGAACCTGCTGAAAAACAGTTTCCTCACAGCCTTTGCCCACCTGCCGGTCACGCTGATCCTGATTTTTATTATATCCATACCAATTTGCATAACGATATATTTTCCGGCTGCTTTCTATTACACTTTTGCATACTGGGTGGTACTCGGATTCTCGATCACCGCAGTAATTTCCGTACTGCTCACCGGAAGAGTATTTCAGCATTATATGGCTGATTAAATCACAAACTTCGATACAAAACAGATGTAACCCAAACGTATTCTCCGGAAGTGGAGGATACGTTCGGGTTACGCTTCGGAAAATAAGGAAAACTACAAAATCACCCGTCCATATCCTCCGCTCCCGCAGAAAAATTTTCGAGATCTACTCTGTTTTCCAGGCTGTTCAAGACGGAAGTCAGTAACAAAACAGTTATCTCAGCTCTTTCACACTGTTTCTCTCAATGATCACACTGTCAATATATCGGATCCCGTAGTTCTTCTCAACGCCTCTTATCTTGCCAAGCAGAAGTTTAAGCGCAATCGAAGCCATACGCTTCATATCGACATTATAAGTCGTCAAACTGGAGGCAAAACTGTGAATCAGATAGTTGTCATATCCCACAATAGAAACATCTTCCGGAATACGATAGCCTTGTTCCCGCAGAAGATCATACAGCCTGCTGGCTGTCAGGTCACTGTTGCAGGCAAATGCCGTCGGCATGTTTTCCGGAAGCGAAATCCTCACCTCTCCGGTAATCAGATCGCGATCTTCAAGAACCCATTCCTTCCTGAAACGGATATTCTCCTCCATCAGCGCCTTTCTATATCCATAGTAACGGTCCATAATATTTTCATTGGCAAAACGGGAGCCCACATAAGCTATATCCCGGTGTCCTTTGGACAGCAGATACCGCACCATTTTATACATCCCGATATAATTACTGGACAGTACAGCATCACAGGGCAAACCTTTCACCGCAAAATCAAGAAGTACGATAGGAACCCCGGCATGACTGACCAGATTCTCAATATACGGGCGGAAAAGCCATCCGATGATAATCATACCGTCCACAGCTTTCTCCTGCAGCATCCTGGGCAGCTCTTTTGATCTCTGCAGCTCCGAATCCAGCACTTCAAGCATAGTAACACTCTGAGATTTCGACGCCGCATATGCCAACTGCTGATACAGCGCCCAGTAAAATGAGTTGCCGACCTCAATATATATATCCGCCACAAGTACACCTACCCGGAAGCCCCCTTCCTCTTTTCTGGTGTACCGGTCAACATTGTATCCCATCTTTCTGGCTACAGCCTCAATCCTGCTGCGCATTCCGTCACTTACGCCCTTTTTCCCGGAAAGCGCATTGGAGACCGTCACAGTACTGACTCCTATTTCATCCGCAATATCTTTCAGCTTCACTTCCGGCATATCACATCTTCCTCCTGTTTTCCACTGTACCTCCCGGCTCAACAGTACCTTCTATGATCCGTACTCCCGCCGGCCTCCTGCCCTCAATCCTTCTAAGCAGAGTATTTACACTGATATGCGCCAGGATCTTTCCGTCATTCCTGTACGTGCTCAGGCAGATTCCTTCATGTTCTACATCCGGATACCCATCAAATCCTACAACCGCCACATCCTCAGGGATCCGGATACCTTTTGTTCTGAGTTTCTCCATGAGAAGAAGCGCCGTCCTGTCACAATTACAAACAAATCCTTCCGGAAGCTTATCCGGGAGTTCCACGTCAATCCGGTAGTCCCCTTCGGAAAAATCCCGGTCTGGTATGACAGGATTCTGTTCCTCGATGCCCGCCTTTTCCAACGCTTTGCAGAAGCCGAGATAGCGGTCAGTTATGTTTTTCGTGGCATTTACGCTTCCAACAAAAATCAGATTCCGGTATCCGGCTTTTATCAGCATTCTCGTCATCTGCTCCATGCCTCCGAAACCATCGGTAACAATGTAGTCCATATCATCATAAACATCATAATAGTCCACATATACCATGGGGATTCCGGAGTAATAATCCCTTATCGCCTCAAAATATCCCGGACCGAACTCGCCGATCAGGATCACTCCCGCAAGCCCGTTCTCCAAAGAAATTATCTCCCGCTGCATTTCCTTTTCCGGCGTCACTACTTCAAGAACAGTCAGATGTCCTCTCTTCGCCACATCCTGAGCTATATACTTGTATATATCCAGATAAAACGAAGGGAACTCTTTTACATATCTTTCTGCAACAATTACGCCAATCACATAGGAGTGTCCCGAATTCTTCGTCTTTAACTCCATATGATATCCCAGTTTTTCCGCCACACTGAGGATCCGGGTTCTCGTAGATTCGCTGACTCCCTTCTTCCCCTTCAGAGCATTGGATACCGTAACAATACTGACTCCAAGTTCTTCCGCTATGTCTTCCAGCTTAACATTCTTTCTCTGCCCCATCTTCCGCCCTCGCTTCTCTTATTCGTCCAACGTCTTCCTCCTGTCAGACCGCTTCTATCTCTATGATCCGGCTCACGAAATCTCCGAACTCCGCAGGAATCCTGAGCCCCGCTCTCATAAGCACCTGCCCGGAATACACTTTTCCTTCCGCCCGATAGTTTTGTTCCGGATCAAGCTCTTTCAATCTAACAAATCTGCTTTTTCCATTTGCTCTGGCGCGCACCTGGATATAGAACAACAGAGCTTTCTGTCTGTCCCCGGACAGGATCATCCAGCTGTCATAATATCCATTCTCTGCTACAGACGCAATTCTATAATAATCCCCTTCACGGATAAGATCATTATACCTGTGATAACATTCCACCTGCCTCTTTACAAGATCCTTTTCCTCATCCGACAACTTAGTAATATCCAGCTCATACCCGAAAGTGCCAAGCAGTGCAACATGCCCTCTCGTCTCAAAAGGCGTGGTTCTGCCCACCGTATGGTTGGGACACACACTCACATGCGCTCCCATGGTGGAAACCGGATAGATCATAGCCGTTCCTTCTTGAATTGCCAGCCTTTCAATGGCATCGGTATCATCAGAACACCAGATCTGAGGACTGTAGTAAAGCATTCCCGCGTCAAAACGGGCGCCGCCTCCCGAACAGTTCTCAAGCAGAAGATCCGGAAAATCTGTAATCAGACGTTCCTGCATCCTGTAAACCCCCAGCATATACCTGTGATACAGCTCTCCCTGCCGGTCTGCGGGAAGGGCGCAGCTGCCCATAGTGGCAAGCTGACGGTTCATATCCCATTTTACATAGGAAATATCCGCGCTTCTGAGTACTGCTGCTATTTTTTCGTAAATATAGTCTGTCACTTCTTCTCTGGAAAAATCAAGTACATACTGGGCTCTGCTCTGGGTTGTCTCTCTTCCCGGGATCTGTATTGCCCAGTCCGGATGCTCTCTGTAAAGCTCTGACTCAGGTGATATCATCTCCGGCTCGATCCATATTCCGAACTTCATCCCCATCTTTTTTACATTTTCAACCAGTGCATTCAGTCCGCCTTTTATCTTCTCTTCGTTGACAACCCAATCTCCCAGCGAACTATCGTCACTGCTCCGCTTTCCAAACCAGCCATCATCCATAACCAGCATCTCAATTCCCAGCTTTGAAGCTTCTTCTGCAATATCCAGAAGCTTTTTCTCATCAAAATCAAAATATGTAGCTTCCCAATTATTGATCAGGATCGGTCTCTTCTGATGGAGATAGGGACTTCTGATCAGATGGTTTCTGTACAGATCATGGAACGTGCGTGTCATCTTTCCCAGACCTTCCCCGGAATATACCATAACAACCTCCGGAGCGGTAAAACGCTCGCCCGGTCCCAGTTTCCAGGTAAATCCTTCCGGATGGATCCCCATGCTCATTCTGACAGAATCAAACTGATTCTTCTCCGCCTGAGCGATAAAGTTCCCGGAATATACAAAGTTCATGGCATAGACTTCTCCCGCATCCTGAGTGGTCTCAGGTGTGACAAGCGCCATAAAGGGATGCTCCTGATGGCTGGATTCTCCCCTGAAAGAAGAAATATTCTGTCTTCCATATCCCAACGGCATCCTCTGGATATGCCTTTCTCTCGCCCATGAGCCAAAAAGTCCCATAACCTCAAATCCTCTGTCATCCATATCAAAGCTTGCAGAAAGCACCTTTTCAATATAAAACGGTTCCTCACCCTCATTCTCAACCAGCACGGAACGGGTTATGGCGTCAGAATCCGCAAACACAGAATAGAGCAGTGTAACCTTCATGCCAAGCAGGCTGTCCCGGCAGAAGATCTTGAGTGTCCGGCATCCGGAAGGATCCCCCCAGGTTGCCGGGAGCCCCTCCAGAGACGGTTTTCCCTCGCAGATCTCATATCCCTCATAGCAGAGTTCACTCGCCCGATATCCGCTCAGGCTCCTGATACAAAGAGCGCTTTCCCGGTAATCGCCCATACCGGTCTCAGGATACTCCAGAGGGGTACAGTCAAGAAAAGCTCCCTTTTCTCTTCTGTTAACAGACGGCACCCGGGGCCCCTCATCTTCTCTAAGAAGATATCTTATATCTGTACTTTCCAGTTTTTCTCCATAGTAGAGATGTCCCAGATACTTTCCATCAACGACTGCGATCCCATAGGATGTATTTTCCGTATTCAACATAAATACACTGTTAATACTGTCATAAATAATATTCATCAGACTTTCCTCACTGAATTAATTTATTTTAATCTCTATTTAATTATAATTAATTATTTTTTGTCATTTGTCAATATGTTTTTAAGTAAAACTCTTTATTATTAATCAAAATATTGTCGTCCCCAGTAATATTCCCTCCTCCATACGGCGAATTACTACGGACTGACCTTTATACATCCAGCCGCCGCCCGTCAAATTGCCTGCACAGGCAGGCAGACAAGCGTCAATAAAAAAGTGAATCCATCGGCTTTTCAGCCTTCAGATTCACTTTTTCTGCTTTATTCAGTTTTTCTTTTCCCGGCGTTCTGCTCATTAAAACGAACAATCTTCTGCTCTCCTTTTACGCCGATCACATTGTCTATCACATCATCCATATATTCTTTGCCGGCATCATGAACAATACACTCCTGGATTGCTTCATTAAGCGACAGCATCTTGTCATCCAGCTCAGAAACCATATTTGCGCATTCGCGCAGTTCTCTGCTGATATACTCCGGAGCATTTCCCTCAAATTTATAATAAATCTTATGCTCCAGACTCGCCCAGAAATCCATTGCAATGGTGCGGATCTGAATCTCTACTTTCGTGTCTACAACACTGTCCGAAAGAAAAATCGGCACAGACACAAGCATATGATAGCTTTTGTAACCGCTGTCCTTCGGTTTCTTGATATAATCCTTGATGGAAAGCACTTTCAGATCGCTCTGGTTTCCAATCATCTCAGCCAGCCGGTAAATGTCTGATGTGAAGGAGCAGATCAGGCGTACCCCTGCGATATCATTGACATATCTGACCATATTCTCCAGCGAAGTCTCGTAACCGTAGCGTTTCAGCTTCTTCACTATGCTCTCCGGCTCCTTGATCCTGGTCTTGATATGTTCGATGGGGTTATACTGGTGGACATGCTGGAACTCATCGTTAAGGATCTCCAGCTTCGTCCCCACTTCCTTAAGAGCCGCTTTATAGAGGAACATAACTGTCTTCCAGCTGTCGACATCTTCATAACTCCTCAGCGCAGCCTCCATCTGTTGTTCACCTTTCATAACGGACATCCCCCAATGGTTGTTTATTCTTTGAAAAGTATACCATATTTTATGTCCGCTGTCACAGAGTTCCCTCTTTTTTTATGTTCTTTTAACAAAATATCTGTTACCCCTGCAGTTTCATGTCTCCGCTGCGGATCCAGCGCCTTTTCATCATAAATCCGGATATAAGAAGACTGAGAACAGCCGGGAGAATGAACTGGATCAGGACAATTTTGACAAGGACGATTCCGTCCTGTTCTGAACCGGTCATGATCTGCCAGGTCGTCAGAGGGCCGATCAGTCCGGCCGTGCCCATGGCAGCTCCCAGGGCATTGCCGGTCATGCCAAATACAAGGGTACTCAAGGGACCAAGTATTGCCGCAGAGAGAAGTTCAGGGAGCCAGATTACCGGTCGCCGTATAATATTCGGCGTCTGGACCATCGACGTGCCCAATCCCTGCACGATCAGTCCGCTGATCCCGTTTTCTCTGTATCCTGCCGCAGCAAATCCAACCATACTGCAGCAGCATCCTACAGCAGCCGCGCCTGCCGCAGCTCCATTCAGGCCGACAGCAGAAAAGATCATCAGCGCGCCGAACGGAAGCGTAGAAAGCAGGCAGGCAAGCAAAGCCACCGTCACTCCCATGAGGAACGGATGCTGTCCCGCACACCAGCCGACCAGCCATCCCAGCCAGGAGGAAAACCTTCCGATATAAGGCCCCGCGAACAAACCGACGACACTTCCTGCTCCGATACACAGGAGCGGCACCAGAATCGGATCCAGCTTTGTCTTACCCGCAATCAGAGTGCCCAGCTCCACCGCAACATATACCGCCGCGAAAGCAGCCAGCGGTTCTCCCGGCCCTGCAATGAGGATGCCGCCGTCTGCAAACAGACTGCCCGACAGAATCCCTTCCGCCTGGGCGCCGATCATCCCGACAATTCCCGCCGACACCGTTACAAGATGCTGTGCCTCCAGCTTACGCGCGATTGCTATCCCAATACCCGCACCGGTCAAAGACGTCAACACCTGACCGAGCAGAACGACCATATGACCAAACGGACCTCCAAACACACCGCTCAGCATTCCTCCAAGCTGCTCTGCCACGGTTCCAATGATCAGGGTCACGAACATCCCCTGGGCAGTTCCTCCAAGTCCGCCCGAAATCAGCCTGTCGAATATCGTTTTCATTCTACTTCCTTTCCGTCCTCCAGCGCTTCTCTGGACAGGACGCACCAGACTTCTCCATCATCTCCGGCAGTCTCAATCCCTTCTACTACCTCTCCTGCCCTGTCCCGCACAACAGGCTTCTGCACGTCGTCCTTTCTGAAGTAGTCCGTCAGAAGCCAGCTGGCGATATTTACATTATCCTTTCTCCCCGCCACAAGGTCCGGAGCCTCAATCCCGAACATCTGCTCAAGGAAATCAATCTCAACTTTGTTCTTCTGACTGTACAGGAACAGATTTCCATGAAGCCAGAGATAGACTCCCTCGCACGATCCGCCCTCTACATCAACATACACCGTCTGAAAACGTTCTTCAAAACCATATGCTTTCACCGCCGAAAGAATCGCGCGGCCGTACACTTCATTGCCCAGGTATTCTGAAATCATCTGCATATCGTCATTTGTACATTCTCTAATCATACATATCAGCTCCTTCTGTAATTATGGCAGAACACTCTGCAGGGTCAGTATAATTTATTTCACTTTCCACTGTCAAGAGAAGAACATACCGGCACTCTTCAGTAACTGTTCCTTCGTCTCATAGGTCCGCCTCTTCGTTCCCTGGTTAAAAAGTAACCGTTCAGGAAGTGACTTTCCCGGATGTTTGTGATAAGATAGGCATATCTGAAAATTGAAAGGATGATCCCTATGTTTCGATTATGGGCAAAAGAATTCAAAAATAACCGGATGATACGTGATACCGTTATCTGCGATGATACAGACGACACCCGCACACACAAGATCTTCCACGCACTGGACGAGATCTGTTATGAATTTGATCTGAGCAAGCCGATCTGGCTTGACGCTACCATCGCCGAATTCAAACGCCATGCGAAAGCGCGGTTCTATCAGGATAATTTCGTAGACTCCATTGATTTTGACTATCTGGAGATACAGGTTATCGAAGAAGGCTGAAAACCCGGTTTTGGCGGAATCTCCTCCGTCAAAACCGGGTTTTCTGTTTTTTTATTCATTTCTTATCGCTGCCAGCGGACTCAGCCGCATCGCCCTCAGGGCCGGGAAGTATCCGGCAGCCATTCCAACCAATACGGCAAACCCCACAGACGCCAGCACCAGCCAGGGCGGTATATAGGAAATATTTCCTTCCACTCCTATGACATCACTGCCTGAGATCAACATATTGATTACCCCAGACAGGATCAGGCTCAGAATGTTTCCCACAATACCGCCGATCAGTCCGATAAAAGCCGCTTCCAGCAGAAAAAGCTGCCGGATATTATTCAGACTGCATCCAATTACTTTCATAACGCCGATTTCCTTTGTCCGCTCATATATGGACATCATCATCGTATTGGCAATCCCTATCGCCGCCACAAGAAGCGATACCGCTCCAATCCCGCCCAGGACCGCCTGTACCATAGCAAGGCTCTGCTGCATTCCTTCAATGTATTCCATATTCGTATACACATTATACCCCAGGCTTCGTATTGTCTGAGCCAGCTCACTTACATGATCCATATCATCTGCACGTATGATTGCCGACGAATAAACAAACTGGCTGTAAGGCTTCCCGCTTTCCGTAACAGGCTGCCCCGGAATCTGCCGTCCCCGGAATTCCTTCTGCAGATATTCCCGGAGCGTATCCAAATCACAGAGAGCGGAGTAGGAGAATTCATTATATGTATTTTCATCCCCCGCCATCACTCCACTTGCACTTACCACATATTTTTTCGGATTTCTGGGAGCCGAGACAGTCCCTTCCGCGCCTTCTCCCATCATTCCCACGGAAGATGTATCCTGACTCTGGTAGTAACTGTCCTCGTCCAGGATCAGGAATATCTGATCCGACATCAGATCGATATCCGGCATTTCTCCGGTTTCCCAGTATCCCATTCCCGAACCCTTTTCATAGAAATTCATAAGGACCATATTTCCATATACAAACTCCAGCTCTCCGCTGTCCGGATCTGGCAGGCTTCCGCCTGGATTCAGTTCCAAATCGAGGCTTTCCATATCTTCGGGCGTAAGTCCGCAGATATCAAGATAGCCCATGTACTTTCCTTTTATTCCGATACCGGACGTCTGAATTCTCGGATTAACCGACTTTACATGTTCCAGCGTGCGGAACATTTCCACAGCGTCATCTGTAACATACTGATCAGGGACATCTTCCTCGCTGCCCGAATCGTAAAAATAGTTGTCCATTCCGGTAACCGTCAGGGTGTTCGTTCCTCCATCCCGTTCCACCTGCTCATACATGGACTGCTGAAGTCCAAGTCCCAGAGAAATCATCACTACGATAGAGGTAGTCCCGATCACAACACCGAGTATGGTCAGAAACGCCCTCAGCTTCCTCCGCTTAAGGCTCCCGGCGCTCATCCTCAGTAAATCGCTCCACCTCATCCATCAATTCCTCCTCTTCCGCCAGCTGGATTTTCCGTTTTCTCCGCTTCAGGATCACGACCACAGCAATAATCACAAGCACGATCCCCGCCATCACAGCTACAACGATCCCCATCACCGGACTGCTCTCTTCTTCCGGTTCTATCATTTCAAGCTCACCATTATCTACCATCTCCTCCGCCGGAGATACCATCATGGTAAATGGCTGCTCAACTGTTGTTACATTTCCAGAATCATCCTCATAACTTAATACCAGTTTGCAGTTTGACTCATCATATGATTCAGCAGCAGCTGTTATAATACTGTCGATCACTCCCGTTCCGCCGGATTCAATATTTCCAAGGAACTGTTCCTGGCCTGTAATGGCATCCCCTTCAAAACTTGCCTTTACATTGTACATCTTCACCCTTCCCAGGTTATAAAGATTACATGTAATATTCGCCTCGTCTCCAACCATCACCGTATCCGGCATGATCTGGATCTCGCTAAACTCAAATCTGGCAGCCTGCATGACAGGGATTGCCAGGCTGGACTGGCCTTCAAACTGTACTGCATCGCTGTTTTCATACTGCATGGTCATAGTGATACTGTACGGTTTCTGTATCAGATCCGCCCGGCTGTTCAGCTCGATAGAGATATCTTTTGTCCCGTTTGCAGGAATTTTCTCCAGATAAATGGAACTGGAACCTGACACAGGAAGGAATGCCGGCGCTTCCGCAGCCTCGTCTGTTCCGGCCGCCGGGGCCTGAAGGTCAAAAAGCATATTGGAAACAGCTGTCTTCTTCGATGTATTCTTCAGATGGATGATCAGTTTAAAATCACTGCCTGCCTTCACCTGTGCCGGTTCCGTATCAAATCCGGTCACAATCACCCTGGGCACCGATTGATCCGTTTCTGATCCGGAGCCGCCCATATCGCCGCCGGACACAACAGGATCCTCATTGTAAACACTTGGGGACATATCATCGTAACCACCAGACGGACGTTCATCTCCTGCCGAATCGCCGCCATTTCCGCTGCCGGTATTGCCGATGTTGGTGCTGCCTCCGGAATTTGTATTTCCGCCTCCATTCGTATTTCCGCCATTGTCTGTGCTGCTGGTATTCTCTTTTGCAGCCTCTGTCTTCACGAAAACATATTTATCTGTTTCGTATGCATTCTTTCCGTCATCGTAAGTTATTTTAAAAGTCAGCTTATAGGACTTTCCTGTCACATCGTTCCGGACAGTAAGCTTATCGTCTCCGTCTCCCCATACAGCTGCCGCCTGTTCGCCGGCTCCGATTTCTCCGAGACTCTGCTCATAATTCAGCTTCTCCATGTCAAAGGGCCACTCTTCCGTTTTCCCGATCACGGGAGTAATGGTCACATTTCGTGCGTCTACATTCCCCTTATTCGTTACATTGATCTTAAGCTCTGCCTTCGTTCCGGCCTTGTATACCGGAGTCTTCTGCCCGTCTCCCACACTCAGGACGATCCGGTTCAGCGTTTCTGTATCTTCCGTGCTGCCTTCGCCTGAGTCTTTCAACTGGATATCCAGAGTCAATGGATCCGTCTTATTATCTGCTCCTCCTTTTGTATCCTGCTCTGCTTTCAGACCAGCCGCCTGGCCTGCCTCTGCCCGAGTGCCCGGCACAAGCCCTGTGGAACATGCCAGCAGTGCACAGAGCAGACATATCCCTGTGTTTTTAAACAGTTTATTCATGTTTTTCCTCCCTCATCTTTTCTTTTTCTTCAATCCTGACAATTTTACCGTCAATAATATGGAATATCCGATCCGCATAGGATGCCAGGTGATCATCATGGGTCACCATAACGAGTGTCCGGTTCTGCTCACGGACAATCTTCTGCATCAGATGCATCACGTCCTCAGATGTATGAGAATCCAGATTTCCCGTTGGCTCATCGGCAAAAATAATCTTCGGATCCGACACCAGAGCCCTTGCCACGCCTACTCTCTGCTGCTGTCCGCCCGACATCTGATTCGGCATATGCTTCTTATGCTTTCCAAGTCCTACCATATCCAGCATCCGGTCCGCTTTTTTCATCCTCACCTTAGGCGCCGTCCCCCGAAATGTAAGCGGAAGCGCTACATTTTCAAGTGCATTCATTGTACCGATCAAATGAAATGACTGAAAGATAAATCCCACATTCTCCCGTCTGAACTTGACAAGTTCCCCTTCCTTCATTGTTTCAATGTGCCTGCCGCTTATCACAATCTCTCCTTTGGTAGGCTTCTCCAGGCCTGCCAGCATGTTCAAAAGCGTGGATTTGCCTGATCCCGAAGTCCCCACAATAGCACAGAATTCTCCTTCACCGATATCAAAACTCACCCCGTCCAGGGCACGCACGACAGAATCACCCACACGGTAGAGTTTATAGAGATTCCTGACACTGATCACTCTCTTCACGATCTCCCCCCTTTTCCGTTTACTTAAGGATATTTTAAGGGAATATTCAGAATACTTTACTTGTTAATTTATGAAGATTTTCTTAAGATTTCTGGGAAGCAGGGAAATTTTTCCATAGAAAAAGTCCCTCGACAAGGGACTTTGTAAGAAAGCAGATGACGGGAATCGAACCCGCCTCGCCAGCTTGGGAAGCTGGAGTTCTACCGATGAACTACATCTGCATGTTTGAAATTATAACTCTATTCATATCAAAATGCAAGCATTTATTTACCTGGCAGTCATTCATCCATGGACCTGTCGCTCCTGTTCACTCATTCTCAGATATCCGCCATACCGGAGCCGTGCTGCCCCGGCGGCCACGCTTGCGCTCGGAAGCGGACATCTGAATTGAACACCTGTATACGAAGAAAACAGAGGCATAGCTGTCTGCGCCTCTGTTTTCGCTTACTCAGTCTATCTGCCAGTCTATAGGCTCGATACCGTTCTTTTCCAGGAATTCATTGGTCTTACTGAACGGTCTGCTTCCGAAAAATCCCCGGAATGCAGAGAGCGGGCTCGGGTGTGGGGCTTCGAGGATCAGATGCTTCGGATTGTTGAGCATCCTTTTCTTCCTCTGCGCAGGCGCTCCCCAGAGAATAAATACAATGGGTCTGTCCTGTGCATTGAGCACTGTGATGGCTGCATCCGTAAACTCCTCCCAGCCGATTCCCCGATGTGAATTTGCCTGATGCGCACGGACCGTTAAAACCGTGTTCAGCATAAGCACTCCCTGCTCCGCCCACTTCGTCAGGCATCCATGGTCCGGGATCGTACACCCCAGATCATCATGCAGTTCCTGATAAATATTTACAAGAGAGGGCGGAATATCCACGCCTTTTTTCACTGAAAAGCAGAGCCCATGTGCCTGCCCGTTATTATGATACGGATCCTGGCCAAGTATCACCACCTTCACATCCTTCAGAGGAGTCAGGTGAAAGGCATTAAAAATATCCTGAGCCGGCGGAAAAATCAGCCTTGTCTTGTACTCATGATTCACCGTCTCAAAAAGCTTTCTGTAATACGGTTTCGAAAATTCCCCTTTCAGCGCTTCATACCAGTCGCCGTTTAAACCAGACATTATTTTCTCCTTCTCATTTGTTTTTCCAGAATATTCCTTTAATTACAATCTTACCGACACACCTTCCTCCCGCAGGTATTCTTTCACCTGCCGGATCTCAAGTTCCTTATAATGGAACAGGGATGCTGCCAGCGCCGCGTCTGCCTTTCCTTCTGTCAGCGCGTCCCGGAAATGTTCCAGTTTTCCCGCTCCGCCGGAGGCGATCACGGGAATGGATACGCTTTCGGCAATAGCCCGGGTCAGTTCCAGATCATATCCGGCTTTTGTCCCGTCGCAGTCCATACTGGTCAGAAGGATTTCTCCGGCTCCCAGTTTTTCCACTTTGCGGGCCCATTCGACCGCATCGATCCCTACGTCGATCCGGCCGCCGTTTTTATAGATATTCCATCCGCTTCCGTCTTCCCGACGTTTTGCATCGATGGCTACAACGACACACTGGCTGCCGAATTTTTCTGCTGCTCTGGTGATCAGATCCGGCGTATTGATCGCAGAAGAATTAATCGAGACTTTATCTGCGCCTTCCCTCAGTATGGCACGAAAATCTTCTACCGTACGTATCCCCCCGCCTACAGTAAAGGGAATAAACACGCACTCTGCAACCTTGCGTACCATATCAACCACAGTCGCCCTCGCATCAGAAGAAGCTGTGATATCGAGGAAAACCAGTTCATCCGCTCCCGCCTTGTCGTAGGCTCTGGCAATCTCCACCGGATCTCCCGCATCTCTGAGGTCTACAAAGTTAACGCCTTTTACGACCCTGCCTTCATTCACATCCAGGCAGGGAATAATCCTTTTTGTAAACATATTTTTCTTCCTCCGGTTTCTTTTTTACAATTATGCCGCCTCACAGCTCTACGAAATTTTTCAGGATCCGGATTCCGGCATCACTGCTTTTCTCCGGATGGAACTGGCATGCGAAAACATTGTCCTTTTCTACAGATGCATGAATATGTACCCCGTATTCTGTTGAAGCTTTCACGATGTTCTCATCTTCCGCCTTCAAATAATAGGAATGTACAAAATATACATATTCTCCTTCTCTGATTCCCCGAAACAGCCTTCCGTTGTGTTCCAGATGGAGAGAATTCCACCCCATATGAGGAATCTTCAGCCCATCCGCCTCCGGTATTCTTAGAATCTCCCCTTTCAGGATTCCAAGTCCTTCTACTCCCGGCGCCTCGTCGCTTCTTTCAAACAGAAGCTGCAGTCCCAGACAGATTCCCAGGAATGGGATCCCTTTGTCCACAGTTTCACGGATCACACGGTCGAGACCCGTTCGCCGAAGGTTTCCCATTGCATCGCCAAAGGCGCCGACTCCAGGCAGGATCACCTTGTCCGCCTTCAGGATTTCTTCTCTGTCTCCGGTGATCGTAACTTCCTGCCCCAGCAGAAGCATTGCCTTTTCCACACTTTTAATATTTCCGGCATCATAATCGATAATCGCTATCATACTGTTCACCCTCTGCTAACCAAATTTTCTCTCTCCGGGATCCTGCTGCCGGGCCACGCCATCAGCAGGATCCGCCGGGTCTTTCAACTACTTGTCTTTCTTCCCGCCTATACCGGTTTCAATTACCGGAACCGGCGTTTCATCCACTTCATCCAGATTATTTACATACTTCCTTGTCTCTTTGACAATAACCGGTGAAAGGAGCAGCACAGCGATCAGGTTGGGGATAGCCATAAGTGCATTCAGGATATCCGCTATCTTCCACACCAGATCAAGAGCAAGGACAGGAGCGATGAGCGCTACTACAATATAAAGCACCCGATAAGGGATCAGCCCTTTCTTTCCAGAGAAATACTCCACACATCTCTCCCCATAATACGCCCATCCCAGGATGGTTGAATAAGCAAATGTAATAATTCCTACCACAAGGATAATCGGTCCCAGATAAGGGATCTGGCTAAACGCCATCGTCGTCAGCTTTCCTCCGTCTATGATGGACTCTGCATTAATCGCAGGATTCTTTATCATAGTAGAGACAAGTACCAGACCTGTCATCAGGCATACGACAACCGTATCCCAGAACGTACCTGTAGAAGATACCAGCGCCTGTCTGACCGGATTCCTTGTCTTGGCCGCCGCAGCCGCAATGGGTGCGGAACCCATACCTGACTCGTTGGAGAACAGACCTCTGGCAACTCCGTACTGGATCGCATACCGGAGACCGCCTCCTACCAGACCGCCTGCGATGGCGCCTTTATCAGCGAAGGCCAGTTTACAGATCGTTGTGATCGCCGGGATCACGTACTCATGGTTGATTCCCAGGATGACCAGGCAGCCGATCACATAAAAGGCAGCCATAAAGGGAACCAGCTTCTCACATACGCTTGAGATAGACTTGATTCCTCCGAAGATAACAAACGCTGTCAGGACAGCAATGATCACTCCGATGATCCACGGCTCAACACCGAGATTGGTATTGACTACTTCAGCAATGGCATTTACCTGAGTCGCGCATCCGATTCCGAAAGAGGCAAATCCTGCAAATATTGCAAAGAGAATTCCCAGCCATTTCATGTTCAGGCCACGCTCCAGCGCATACATGGCTCCGCCCTGCATACGTCCGTCCGGAGTTTTCACACGGTATTTCACTGCGATCAGAGACTCTCCGTATTTGGTGGCAATACCGAACACACCGGTCAGCCAGCACCACAGCACCGCTCCCGGCCCGCCCAGAGCGATCGCCGTCCCTACACCGATGATATTACCGGTTCCAATAGTAGATGCCAGCGCCGTTGCAAGCGCGCCAAACTGACTCACCTCTCCGTCAGCGCCTTCTTCTTTCGCTACAGAGAGTGGAATTCCCTTGGTGATGGTCTTTCTCTGGATAAATCCGGTCCTCACTGTAAGGAACAGATGTGTACCCAGCAGGAGAATGATCATTCCCCAGCCCCAGACCAGATCGTCGACAGATTGCACAAATCCATAAATTTTGTCATACATCAGCATTTCCTCCTCAATCTGATTAAACCTTCGTGACATATTTTCTGCAGGAAGAACTCTCATTCCTCAGAAGGGCTTACCCTGCGGCATCCTTCAATTTCCGCAATTAATAAACAGGGCATACGGAATACCACTGTCGTCAGCTGGCATGCCGTATGCCCGGATATGAAATGTCAACGGTAACATTTTACCTCATTTTCATGTAGATGTAAAGAAAAATATTTTTTCAGATTACTGTGCTAAAGTGCTGTTGTTTTGTTCCATTACAGTGTTTTCCTGCGCCTTCAGCTCTTTTCGTTCTGTCTTCGCATCCAGTTCAAACCAGAATGCAACCCCATTGTCAAAGTTTTTTACGCCGTATGCCTCATGGAACGAATCCATAATCGCTTTCACAATCGAAAGCCCGATGCCGTTTCCACCGTACTCCCGCGTATGGGCCTTATCCACTTTATAGAATTTATCCCAAAGCTTTGGCACATCTTCTTCCGGGATCGGCTTCCCACTGTTAAATACAGTAATCCTTGCCTTATCGCCGCAGTGGATGACCCGCACCTCGATCCGTTTCTCATTTTCTACATGATGGATGGCGTTGGTAAGATAATTCCGTACCACCTGCTCTGTCTTGAACTCATCCGCCCACACAAAGACCGGACCGTCGGCAATAAAATCAACCTTCGCCTCCGCCTGACGGATAAGGATATCGCAGCTTGCGATCACGCCTTGCACCAGTCCCACAATGTCAAATCTTTCAAATTCTACTTCATCATCACCGAACTCCAGCTGATTCAAAGTCAGCAGATTCTTCACCATCTGATTCATCTTTCCAGCTTCATCCATGATCACATCACAGTAGAATTCCCTGCTTTCCGGATCGTCATTCACTCCTTCTTTCAGGCCTTCCGCATACCCCTGGATCAGAGCCAGCGGAGTTTTCAGCTCATGAGATACATTTCCCAGAAATTCATTGCGCATATCTTCTATTTTTTCTTTCTGTTCAATATCCTTTTTCAGCTGGTTATTGGCGCTCTTTAATTCTGAGATTGTCCTCTCAAGCTCAAGCGCCATCTTGTTAAAATTCTCACCCAGGATTCCTATCTCATTTTTCCCGCCGCTTGTATATTTCGCGTCAAAATTCAGATTTGCCATAGATTCCGACAGCTCGGTCAATTCCATAATGGGCTTTGTAATTCTTCTTGAAAACAGCCAGACAAGGATTCCTCCCACAACCATTCCAAACACACCCAGATATATTAGGAACTGATTTGCTATGGCAGCACTCTCCCTTATGCTCTCCAGGGGGCTCTGTATCATAAACGCATAGCCATTGGAAAATAATCCCTTTATCCGGAGATACGTGGTATTGTTCTGCTCATCCGTTGTACTTGTGATCTCATAATTATCATTTGATTCTATAACCGTGCTGTCTTTCTCGCCATAGTAAAGGCTTCGAAAACTGCTGAAGAAACGAGGATCTTCATTTTTTATCGTAGCAAGGAAAGGATTGCCGTTTCTGTCTATTATGATAATATCCAGATTCATTCGCTCTGTCATGGCTCCCATTTTCTTCAAGATCGTGCTGTACTCACTGGTATCCTCGTCCGGCTCCTGTCCCCCGATCGCATTATTCAGATACTGATAGGTTTCTACCAGGTCATCTGTCTTGTTGGAAATATAATACCGTTCCAGGAACACTGCATTTACAATAAAAATAGCTCCCAGGATAAAAGCCAGCAGACCGATAAATACTATCGTCATCTGCCTTCTGATCGAATATCGCATTTAATCCACCTCAAATTTATATCCCATCCCCCAGATGGTCCTGATATATTCACCTTTATCCCCCAGCTTGCTCCTCAGTTTCTTCACATGAGTGTCAATGGTCCTTGCATCTCCAAAATAATCATAATTCCAAACATTATTCAAAATCTTTTCCCGAGACAGAGCAATACCCTGATTCTCTACAAAATAAGTCAGCAGTTCGAATTCTTTATAACTCAGGTCGATCTGTTTTCCATCCAGCTTCACAATATGCGCCGCCTTGTCAATGACAATGCCTCCGGCCTCCAACACGTCTCCGTCCGTATTTCCCAGTGTTCTTCTGAGGATTGCATTCACCCTGGCTACCAGAATCTTCGGGCTGAATGGTTTAGAAATGTACTCATCCACGCCCAGTTCAAATCCCTGCAGCTCATCCCGTTCTTCTGACCGGGCAGTCAGCATGATAATCGGGACCTTAGACGACTCCCGGATTTCCCGGCACACCTGCCACCCGTCCATTTTCGGCATCATCACATCCAGAATGATCAGCGAAATATCTTTATCCGCATAAAAGACATCCATAGCCTCCATCCCATCTCCCGCTTCCAGAACGGTATATCCCTCCCTGGTCAGGAAGTCTCTGACAAGTTTACGCATCCTGCTCTCATC
This sequence comes from uncultured Mediterraneibacter sp., assembly GCA_944381495.1. Classification (GTDB taxonomy): domain Bacteria; phylum Bacillota; class Clostridia; order Lachnospirales; family Lachnospiraceae; genus Mediterraneibacter. Next base: position 70,829 of record CALWLJ010000003.1, read on the forward strand.
ATCTACTACAAGAATCTTTATATTCTCCATCTCGTTTTTCTCCTCTCTCCGCCGCCGGATATCCGTCCTGGTTCCGGCATCTGCGTCCGGCTGCATCGTATCTTGAAACTATCCTATATCTTAGCAAAGAAATATGTCAATATTGTGAAGAAAAAGTGGGACAATCCGCCTGACAGAAACTGCTATTCATTCTCAAATATCCAAAAAAACGGCAGCTGCACCGAAGGACATCCGTCCTGATGCAGCTGCCGTAATAGCTGTCGATTATTCTTTTGTCAGAAGCATCATGATTTCGTTGCTTCTCTGTACAAATGCAGTCATTTCTTCCGGATTCAGCGGCTTGTTTGCCAGCATTGCCAGATCGTAGAGCTGCTTGCAGATAATGGAGGTATTTTCTCCGTCCTTATGCTCTGCCAGATATTTTACAAGCGGATGGTTTGCGTTCAGAACAAGCGTTGCCTTGCTGCCGAACATGGACGGATCCATGCCGCTCATGCCGTACATTCTCATCATCTCTGCCATACGTCTGTCCTGTTCGGAAAGGACTGCCATGGAAGCCACCTTGTCGTCTTTGAGTTTCTCAACCTTGACTTCCAGCTTATCGTTGTTCAGCTCTTTGCGGAAGATCTCAACAAGAGTATCCGTGGTTTTCTGGAACTCTTCTTTTTCATCCTCAGCGACCTCGTCTTTCAGAGAATCATGGACATCAGCATCGATCCGCAGGAACTGTACATCCTGATGCTTCTGCTCCAGATATGTGATGAACGCAGAATCAATATTGTGTGTCAGGATAATAGCATCCTGTCCCTGAGCCTTGAACATATTGATGTACTGGCTCTGCTGGATCTCGTCTGTCACATAATAGATTCGTGTCTTTTCTTCTTCCTTATTTTCATCAGTCTTCTCGTCTGTATTCTCTGTTGCATCCGCTGTATCCGCCTCTGCAGCGCTGTCAGCGTTCTCCGCAGCGGCTTCTCCGTCTTCGGCGCCCTTGCTCTCCTTGATGATATCATCCAGCGTCAGATACTTGTGATCCAGATTCTTGTAGAGCATGGAATCTTTCATCTTCTCGCCGAACTTCTCATCCTTCAGGCAGCCGAACTTGATGAAAGGACTGATGTCGTCCCAGTATTTCTCATAGTTCTCACGGTCTGTCTTAAACATACCGGTCAGCTTGTCTGCAACCTTCTTGGAAATGTAATCTGCTACTTTATTTACAAATCCGTCGTTCTGCAGCGCACTTCTGGAAACATTCAGCGGCAGGTCCGGACAGTCGATAACGCCTTTGAGCACCATAAGGAACTCAGGGATCACTTCCTTGATATTATCCGCGATAAATACCTGATTGTTGTACAGCTTGATGGTTCCCTCGATGGAATCATACTCTGTGTTGATCTTCGGGAAGTACAGGATACCCTTCAGGTTAAACGGATAATCCATGTTCAGGTGGATCCAGAACAGAGGTTCCTTGTAATCCATAAACACCTTCCGGTAGAACGCAATATATTCATCTTTCGTACATTCACTTGGGTTCTTTGCCCACAGCGGATGGGTATCATTGACCGGAACAGGACGTTTTACAATTTTTGCCTTTTTCTTCGGCTCGCCCTCTTCCCCTTCCTTCGGCTCTTCGGTAATGTGTTCAACTACTTCATCTGTATCCAGCACATCCGCCTCGTCGATAGTCTCGTATTCCGGCTCTGCATTTGCACGGGACAGATAGATCTCAACCGGCATAAAGGAACAGTACTTCTCCAGCACCTCTCTCGCCCGGTACTCATTTGCGAACTCCAGGCTATCCTCATTCAGGAACAGAGTAATCTCTGAACCTACCGTCGTCTTGTTTCCGTCCTGCATCTCATACTCCGTGCCGCCCTGGCTCGCCCAGTGTACCGGAGTGGCTCCTTCTTTATAGGAAAGCGTATCGATCTGAACCTCATCAGCTACCATAAATGCAGAATAGAATCCCAGACCAAAGTGTCCGATCATATCATCCTCTGTCGTCTTGTCCTTATACTTCTCAAGGAACTGAGTCGCACCGGAAAAGGCGATCTGTGTGATATACTCCTCCACTTCATCAGCTGTCATACCAAGACCGTTATCAATAAACTTCATGGTCTTCTCTTCCGGATTCACGATCACCTCAATCTTCGGTTTATATCCTTCCGGAAGCTCATACTCTCCCATCATATCCAGCTTCTTCAGCTTCGTGATGGCGTCACATCCGTTCGATACCATCTCACGGACAAAAATATCATGATCTGAATATACCCATTTCTTTATAATAGGAAATATATTCTCACTGTCTATGGATAAGTTGCCCTTTTTTACTGCCATAATTGAACACTCCTTTTCCTTGTTATAAATATTATATCAGCCTGATCTGTCTTCAGGCTGTTGAAGGCCGCATCTTACGTCCAGAAAATATTCTAGTACAGGAAAATTTAAAAGTCAATAGAAAACTAGCACTCTTTTAAAGTGAGTGCTAATAATTGTATGAATTCTCTTAAAAATTAATAAAACGGCTGGAAAAAGTATCTGTCACCTTTCCCCGCCGTTTTCATGATATTCTGACTACACTCTCTCCGGTTCGCCGTAATCTTCACCGAATGTATCTACTGTCACCTTTTTCATGACTTGTTTTTCAAGGGGTCTGTCGCTGTAGTCTGTGGCTGTCTCTGCGATCTTGTTTACTACATCCATTCCCTCGATGATCTTTCCGAAGGCCGCATACGCGCCGTCCAGATGAGGCGCTTTCTTGTGCATGATAAAGAACTGGCTTCCTGCAGAGTCCGGATGCATGGCGCGCGCCATGGAGAGCACGCCCGGGTCATGAGCCAGATCATTTGCAAAACCGTTCTGTGCGAACTCGCCTTTGATCGAATATCCCGGGCCTCCCATTCCTGTTCCGTCCGGACAGCCTCCCTGGATCATAAACCCGCTGATCACGCGGTGAAAGATCAGTCCGTCATAGAACCCTTTGTTTACCAGGGAAATAAAATTCTTCACTGTATTCGGCGCGATCTCCGGATAGAGTTCTGCCTTCATGATATCTCCGTTTTCCATCTCAAATGTAACAACTGGATTAGCCATAATCATATTCCTCTTCTTTCTGCTGATTTTTCAAACGTTATTTTAGCTGATTACGCTCCGTCCGTCAATCCGGTATGGATTCCGATCAGGCCGCCTTTCTCTTCATATCCGGTGTCCCACAGGTCGCGCAGAGAAAAGGTGCTGGATTCTCCGTAGGTTGCCACGGTGATCCACAGGCCGTCCGCCCGTTCTTCATATCCATAGCAAAGGAACCAGTGCCAGACAAAATCCTTATAATATGTCTTTTTATGCCTGAGCATGAGATAAGGCACGGGAACGCCGGCGTCGATCTGTCTGCGTATAAACGCCGCCGCATCTTCATACGTCCCTTCTCCGGAAAACTCTTCCATTGAGATGTCTGTTCTGCCTGCATCGGCGAGATACGCGCCGAAACCTTCTGTAAACATATACAGTTTATTCACGCCGTTGACTCTTGGCCGGAGATAGGGCTTCATTTTCATGGAGAAGTTCACATAATCTTCTCTGGTCAGAGCATGGACGTCGTATGGATAGAGCTCCTCCATCCCGCGGTGAAGCGCCAGATAGATACAGGTATCGCAGGCCGTAGCTGCGGCACAGCCCCCGATATACATGACCACGTTCTTAAACCATTCCTGATTTCCGCCCACTGCGCCATCGATCGTAAAGTAATCAAGGATCTTTTTCTTCATTAATATGTCCTGCCTTTCTGTTCCATCCTTCCCTTTCCGTCTGTACCATTATAGTCTTAACCAGGCAAAATGTACACCTTGACCAGCCCATATGGTTGAAATGTACATTTTTCCCCGGCTTTTTTGGTTACTCGTTACATTGTTTCTCCGGCCCGCCGGGGGTATACTGTCAACAGAAACAAACGAAACACATAATTCTAAGGAGGCTACATAAAATGGCAAGTTTATCTCTTGAAGGCATTCAGAAAATTTATCCGAATGGGTTCCACGCAGTAAAAGATTTCAATCTTGAGATTAAAGATAAAGAGTTCATCATCTTCGTTGGACCGTCAGGATGTGGTAAATCAACAACACTTCGTATGATCGCTGGTCTGGAGGACATCTCCGGCGGTACTCTTAAGATCGACGGCAAGGTTATGAACGATGTAGAGCCGAAGGATCGTGATATCGCAATGGTATTCCAGAACTACGCTCTGTATCCGCATATGACAGTATATGACAACATGGCATTTGGTCTGAAACTTCGTAAAGTACCGAAGGCTGAGATCGACAAGAAAGTGAAAGAAGCTGCAAGGATCCTTGACCTTGAGAAACTGCTTGACCGTAAACCGAAGGCTCTTTCCGGTGGACAGAGACAGCGTGTTGCTATGGGACGTGCAATCGTTCGTAACCCGAAGGTATTCCTTATGGACGAGCCTCTTTCCAACCTGGATGCAAAACTGAGAGTTCAGATGCGTATCGAGATTTCCAAGCTCCATGAGAACCTGGGTGCTACGATCATCTACGTAACACATGACCAGACAGAGGCTATGACACTTGGTACCAGAATCGTTGTTATGAAAGACGGAGTTGTTCAGCAGGTAGATACACCTCAGAACCTTTATAACACACCTTGCAACCTGTTCGTTGCAGGATTCATCGGATCCCCGCAGATGAACTTCATGGATGCAAAATGTACAATTAAGGGTGATGACGTTACTCTGACAGTCGGACAGCACGTACTGAAAGTACCGGCTTCCAAGAAGAAAGCACTTATCGAGGGAGGATATAACGGAAAGACAGTCATTCTTGGTATCCGTCCTGAAGATGTACATGATTCACAGGCATTTATCAGCAACTCTCCGGACAGCGTAATCGAGTCCACGATCAAAGTTTACGAGCTGCTTGGTGCTGAAGTATTCCTGTACTTCGATGTTGAGGGAACTCAGATGACAGCACGTGTTAACCCGCGTACAACTCTGAGAACAGGCGACAAGGCTGTATTCGCTCTTGATATGGAGAAAATTCACGTATTTGACAAAGATACAGAGTTGACGATTACAAACTAATGTTTTAAAATCTGAATAGCAGCTTGGCGGTTGCAAGGATGCTATTCTCCGCTGAATAATAGCTTACCGCTTATAGAAAGGCTGCACACTCACAGGGGTGCAGCCTTTTTCTTTGGGAAAAAATACAGGTTCTTCCTGTTATTTTGCAGAGTACATGTTAGATTGAGGTTTATTTTTATGGAATACGCACTGGAACTGGAAAAAGCTCTTAATGAACTGAAACGGATCACAGGGGTTCAACTGGAGGTATCTGCCGGGACACCGGAGGAAACCAGCCAGGTCGTGACACAGATCCGCTGTCTGTGCACTGCTTACAAAGAGAAGTACAACAAGGCCGATTTTCTAAAAGGCCTTATGCTGAACGGGATTCCCTCTTATGATATATCCGAGAGAGCCTCCCGGCTTCACATTGTACCGGATGAGGACCGGGTTCTTTTTCTTCTGGAGACAAAGGCCTCAGATGAAGTAGTGACAGAGATCCTGAAGAATCTGTTTCCGTCCCAGACAAAGACTTATCTGGTACCAGTCACAGAAAACGGGCTTGCCGTCCTCCGCCCCTTAAAGTCCGGAGAGACGGACGCTTCCATACGACAGGTTGCCAGTACGATTGTAGATACTCTGAATACAGAGGCTCTAACCCATGTGCAGGTATCTTACAGTTCAGTGATCCATAATCTTGCCGAGCTTTCTGGCGCTTTCCGCGAAACAAGCCTGGCGCTTAAAGTGGGAAAACTGTTCTACTCCGAGCAGACCGTATTCCCCTATAATGAACTGGGCATCGGACGACTGATCTATCAACTTCCGGTTTCCCTGTGCGAAAATTTCCTGAAAGAGATTTTCGGCAGTGATATACCTGAAGGCTTTGACGAAGAGACGTCCGCCATGATCAATCGTTTCTTCCAGAACAACCTCAATATTGCGGAGACTTCCCGGCAGCTCCATATGCACAGAAACACGCTCATCTACCGATTGGAGCAGATTCAGAAAAATACAGGTCTGGATCTCCGCCTTTTCGAAGATGCCATGACTTTTAAAATTGCCACAATGGTAATGAACTATTTACGCACAGAAAGGAACCAGTAACCATGAATGACGCTTTATATGAACAGCTTATAGCACGCAGACCAAAACCTTACGATCTTCCCCTTCGTATACTTATAATCTTTGTGATCGTGGCAGTAGCAGTTTTCGGTACGCCTTTTCTCGGTTTCCTGTCGTTTTTTATCGCAGTGATTCTGGCGATTCTGGCATACTATTTTGTTTTTCCGAAGCTGAATGTTGAATTCGAATACATTCTTCTGAATCATGATCTCCAGATAGATGCCATTTACAACAAGGCAAAGCGGAAAAAGAAACTTAATATTGATATCCAGGGAGCGGAAATCATTGCTCCGAAAAAATCTCCCCGGATGAATTCCTACAAACCTGAAAAGACGATGGATTTTTCATCTGGTAATCCAAATGCAAAGACTTACGCTATTATGATCTCTATGAATCAGAACAATACATGCATCTATTTCGATCCGGATGAGAAGATGATAGATCACATGAAGCAGTGGATGGGAATGAAGATGTTTACAGATTAAATCTGGGTTTGTTTCAGAGACAGCGACAAATCCGCAGCAAGAAGTTTATATGAGATGTAGTCCGCAGGAAGGGCGGATGCTGTAACGCGGTGCAGAGCTCCACTTATACAGCATCCGCCCTTCCTGCTACTTTATTCAGATAAGAACTTCTTACAGCAGATATGAAGTGTCTCTGTAAGAAACCCCTGGATTCAGCCGATAGTTCAAAATTGAACAACGTAGCAAATTTAAAACGAATTACCGGCTGAACATTCTGGATTAATCCCGGATTTGAGCATGGAGACCGTGTTGGACCTGGAACGGAAATTAAAAATTGGATAAAATGAAGCGTGAGTGCAGATGTATTACGGAAGGATGCGTTAAGCAGGAGCAGACGAAGACATTTCGTGCGGATTGTTAGAAGGCACAGACAGGAGTCCCTTTGGACAAGTGTCTGTGCCTTCGTTATAATCCGTCGAAATGGCTGAGGAAGCGGGCGCCGCATCCTGAAGGAATACATCTGCACTCACGCGTCCCTTAGTCAACAATAAAATTTTACTCCTGATTTTATTCCGGTCTCTGAGACAAACCCAGATTTTGTTTATATAAGAGTGTCTGTATATTTGCATGCTGCCAGTGCCGCTACTGCTCCGTCAGCTGCGGCAGTGGTGAGCTGACGCACTTCCTTGGTGCGGCAGTCGCCGGCGGCGAAAATCCCGGGATGAGAGGTCATGCAGTCTTCAGCGGCCAGGATGAATCCGCTGCCGTCCAGTTTCACCACATCAGCGAACCGATCATTCTGCGGGATCTGACCAACGGCGATGAATACGCCGGATACGGGCAGCCGTGACTCTTCTCCGGTCTTTTTGTGATTCAGAATCAGTGCCTCCACCGCATTTTCACCGACAATTTCTTTTACCGTAGCGCTAAGGATGAATTCTACATTTTCCTTCTGTTCCAGCCGTTTTACAATACTGTTCTCTCCTCGGAACTCGTCTCTCCTGTGGATCAGATACACCTTGCTGCAATAGTTGGAAAGGAACTCAGCGTCCTGCAGAGCCGTGCTGCCGCCTCCGACCACTGCCACTTCTTTGCCTCTGAAAAAGGCTCCGTCGCAGGTAGCGCAGTAAGATACGCCGGCGCCGGTCAGGCGCTCCTCTCCGGGTACACCCAGATGACGGTGGGTAACTCCTGTGGCAAGGATCACGCTTCTGCAAGGATATTCCTTTCCTGTAGTTTCGATAACTTTAATCGGGCCTTCGTCGCGGATTCCTGTCACCTGCTCCATTTCTGTTTCTGCCCCCAGTTTCATGGCCTGATCCAGAAGATTCATGGAGAATTCACTGCCGCTGACGCTGGCGATTCCCGGATAATTTTCCACATTGGTAGAAGAGACAATCTGTCCCCCGAATCCGGATCCTTCTATAATAATCGTACGTTTTCCTGCCCGCTGTCCATAAATAGCCGCGGTCATTCCGGCGGTCCCTCCGCCGATGATTCCTATATCGTACATTTCTGTTACCTGCCTTTCCTGTATATTTATATATTGATCATAAAGACGATGAGCTGTTTCTTCAGCAGCATCCCTCAGATGGTGTCTGAATCCATTCTATCATCCTGCATTTTCCATGTCAACAAAAACACCAATATCTAGTATGTCCTATTCTTGTTCAAACCAGATATTGGTGTTTTCTCTCGTGTATATACAGAAACTTATTTCTGTCTTTTATTACTCTGAACATGCATCCGGCCGTTCTCAGCCCGCGTCTCTGAATTCTGCGTTGGAAATAAATTGCTCCGTTCCGACGCCGGATCCATAGTACAAAACAGACGCATAATCACAGATTTCTTGATATTTCCGCGCATGCTTTCATCGCCTCAATAAGGGCGCTGCGAAATCCTTCCTTCTCCAGCACACGCACTGCTTCAATGGTAGTTCCCGCAGGGGAGCATACCATATCCTTCAGCTCTCCCGGATGTTTTCCTGTCTCCAGAACCATTTTTGCACTGCCATATACAGCCTGAGCGGCGAACTCATATGCCTGTACACGGGGAAGTCCCTCTGCAACAGCAGCGTCTGCCATGGCCTCAATCATCATGAATACATATGCAGGTGAACTGCCGCTAACTGCCACAACCGCATCAATCTGGGATTCGGGAACGATCTCAACCTTTCCAAAAGCCCCAAGAAGCTCTCTAATATACTGCTTTTCTTCTTCCGTCACATACTCGTTAGGGCACATGGCCGTCATGCCCTCTCCCACCAGTGCCGGTGTATTTGGCATAGTACGGACGATCTTCACCGGTTTTCCAAACTGCTCCTCCAACCAGGAAAGCGTCTTTCCGGGAGCAAGGGTAACAATGATCTGATCCTCCCCCACTGTATCTTTAATCTGCGCAATAGTCTGAGCATAATACTGAGGTTTCACAGATAAAACCAGCACCTCAGCGTTTGCAGCCGCCTCGCAGTTATCTGCAGTAATCCGGATCCCGTAGGTTTCCTTCACCCGATTTCTCCCGGCTTCCAGAATATCCGATCCGATAATCTCATCCGGCGCAATCATCCCCTTGCGGATAATGCCTCCCATAATGGCCCCCGCCATATTGCCAGTTCCAATAAATCCCAACTTCATAATATGTGTCCTCCTGTAAATTTCCAAAATATTCTGAATTTGCTCTTAAAAAATACCCTTCAATTTTTCCGCCGTTATCTGATCCTTCCGACTACTTCACCACAAACTGCTTTTCTTCTTCCAGCGGGATTTCTTTTGTATCAATCCAGTCAATCGTGATAAACCGGTTATTGTTCAGTCCCATCAGCAGTTTATTGATCAGAGTTTCCCGCCCCTGAACTTCCATAGTGACAGTCCCGTCGTACTCGTTTCTAACCCAGCCAGTCAGATCAAGTGACCGAGCCATGTATTTTGCGGTATAACGGAAGCCTACTCCCTGGACACGGCCGTAGAACACGAAATGTTTTCTCACATCTGCCATATTTCTTGCCTCCGATATGATTTTTCATATTCAGACTGAAAAATTCTGAATTTCGTGAAAATATAATTTATATCTGAAATTTATTTTATCCCGATTTATAAAGAAAATCAATTCTTTTGTTCTCCGTGATTGTATCCTGCTGTTTTTGTTGGTATAATATTCTGGTAAAACGTTCTGACTACGAAGGGTTTTCCTGAGTAATAAGGCGCTGAAAACCGAAATCCACAGGGATAGTATACCCGTTTTTCGATGCGCCTTTAAGGCGCATTTTTTTTCGAAAGGATCTGGTCATCAGATCCGTAATTTTCAGCACCGGCGCTGATATTACTGAAAACGCCGTGCTGCCGGCAAGGAGGTGAACAGATGGAGACACGAATCGCACTTATCGGGATCATTCTGGAATCCCGGGAATCTGTAGATGATCTGAATCATCTGCTGAGCCAGTACGGGGAATACGTGATCGGGAGGATGGGAATCCCATACCGTGAAAAGGGGATCCATGTCATCAGCATTGCCATGGACGCTCCCAATAATATTATCAGCGCCCTGTCAGGCAAGCTGGGCATGCTCCCAGGTGTCAGCACTAAGACCATCTATGGGAAGAACATCTGAAATAACATAAAGTAAGGAAACAGCTCATATGAAAACCAATAATTCTGAAAACAGAGACAGAAACATCCCTTTTTCCAAGGGGAAAGAGCTGATCGACAGGCTGGCGCAGGAGCATTCCCTGACCAGGGAAGAATGGACCGCTCTGATCCGGGGGCGAACCCCGGAATTAGCGGAATACCTGTTCGAGAAGGCCCGGGCGGTGCGGATCCGGCACTATGGACACGACATCTACATCCGGGGACTGATAGAATTCACCAACTACTGCAGGAACGACTGCTACTACTGCGGCATAAGAAAGAGCAATCGAAACGCTGTCCGGTACCGGCTGACAAAGGAGCAGATTCTCTCCTGCTGCAGCAAGGGATACCGGCTGGGTTTCCGCACTTTCGTCCTTCAGGGCGGAGAGGATGGATGGTATACGCCGGAACGGATGACCGACATCATCGCAGAGATACACGCTTCCTGGCCGGACTGCGCCATTACCCTGTCCATCGGGGAACTGTCCCGGGCAGAATATCTGCAGTATTTTGAAGCCGGAGCAGATCGTTTCCTGCTGCGTCACGAAACCTTTGACGCAGACCATTACAGCAGACTTCATCCCCCTGGACTGACAGCCGCCCACCGCCAGAAATGTCTGTGGAATCTGAAAGAAATCGGATACCAGGTAGGCACCGGATTTATGGTCGGCTCTCCCTATCAGACAGCGGAAAATCTGGCTGACGACATGCTGTTTCTCAGGAAGCTGAATCCGCATATGGTAGGGATCGGACCTTTCATCCCGCACCACGACACACCCTTTGCCGGTAAACCGGCAGGAACAGCCGAACTTACCCTGTTCATGCTTGGTCTGATCCGGCTCATGATCCCACGTGTCCTGCTGCCCGCCACTACAGCGTTAGGAACGATTTTGCCTGACGGCAGAGAAAGGGGAATCCTTGCCGGAGCAAATGTAGTCATGCCCAACCTTTCGCCTGAACAGGTGAGGGGGAACTATCTTCTCTATGACAATAAACTTTGTACCGGAGACGAGGCCGCCGAAAGCCTGCAGAGTCTGTCCCGGCGAATGGAGGCCATCGGATACCGGATCGCGGTCTCACGGGGGGATTCCCTGAACACGGATTTCTGAACCGGCTTCCGTATACCAGATGCACGATAGACACTGCAGATGAAACCTATATGAGCGGCTTCATCAGCGGCTGCACCGGATCTACCCGGATTGAAAGCTGCAGATAAACAGAACAGTATATTTCTACTAAAATGGTTTTTCCGATCTAAAGATAGATCGAAGAAATACAATTTAATATCTCAGGAGGATTATCAACATGTACGACGTGAATTCAAAATGCGCAGACGACTTCATTAATCACGAAGAAATACTCGAGACATTGGCCTACGCAGACGAAAACAAAGAAAATGTAGAACTGATCGACGCAATTATCGAAAAAGCAAAGAAAAGGAAAGGGCTGTCTCACAGAGAGGCTTCCGTCCTTCTGGCCTGTCCTATTGAAGAAAAAAACGAGGAGATTTATAAACTGGCGGAGCAGATCAAAAAGGACTTCTACGGCAACCGGATTGTAATGTTTGCTCCGTTATACCTGTCCAACTACTGCATCAATGGATGCACCTACTGTCCATATCACGCAAAAAACAAACATATTCCCCGCAAGCAGCTCTCTCAGGAGGATATCCGTCGGGAAGTCATTGCGCTTCAGGATATGGGCCACAAAAGACTGGCTCTGGAAGCCGGAGAAGATCCGGTTCGCAACACGATGGACTACTACCTGGAATCCATCAAGACCATTTACAGCATCAAGCATAAAAACGGCGCCATCCGCCGGGTAAATATCAACATCGCAGCAACAACAGTAGACAACTACCGCCTGCTGAAAGAAGCCGGAATCGGCACATACATCCTCTTCCAGGAGACCTATCACAAAGAAAGCTATCTGGAGCTCCATCCAACAGGACCGAAACATGACTACAATTACCACACCGAAGCCATGGACCGTGCCATGGAGGGCGGGATCGACGATGTAGGTCTGGGCGTTCTCTTTGGCCTGGACAAATATCGTTATGAATTTGCCGGCCTGCTCATGCACGCAGAACATCTGGAGGCTGCTTTCGGCGTTGGTCCCCACACAATCAGCGTGCCCAGACTGAAACACGCAGACGACATTAATCCAGAGGAATTCGACAACGGCATCGATGACGATACCTTCCTCAAGATCATTGCCTGCATCCGTATCGCTGTTCCCTACACCGGCATGATCATCTCCACCCGCGAGGGCAAGAAATGCCGTGAACGCGCCCTTCATCTGGGCATCTCCCAGATCAGCGGCGCTTCCCGCACCAGCGTGGGCGGATATTACGAGCCGGAACCAGAAGATGAGTGTTCCGAGCAGTTCGACGTCAGCGACAACCGTACTCTGGACGAAGTGGTCCGCTGGCTCATGCAAATGGGCTACATTCCAAGCTTCTGCACCGCCTGCTACCGGGAAGGCCGCACCGGCGACCGCTTCATGTCCCTGTGCAAGAGCGGACAGATCCAGAACTGCTGCCACCCCAACGCACTGATGACTCTGAAGGAATATCTGATGGACTACGCTTCCCCTGAAACAAAAGCCATCGGAGACAAATTGATCGACAGAGAAGTATACAACGTGCCGAACGAAAAAGCAAGGAAGATCGTGATTGAGAACCTGCGGCTGATCGAGCAGGATAACCGGCGAGATTTCCGCTTCTAAAATTCAATTGGGGACGTAGTCAAATGCGATTTGACTACGTCCCCTTTCACAGAATGTTCACATTTTTATCCGTTATTTTCCATCCCGATCAGATCAAATTTCTCGAAGCTTACCACCACGGAGAAGTCTTCTTTTTCCGGCTTTGCGAATTTTACCATGACCGTCCGGTCTGTAAGGTTGTAATACCAGCCTTCTTCTGCCTCGTCATAGTCTTCTATGGTAAGGAAGCTTTTGATCTTTCTTCCGTCCACGGTCACCCAGTAAGCGCCTTTTTCTTTATTGACTACCCGCAGGTTTGTCTTTTCCCATGTATCCTGATAGGCGCCGTGTTTTTCAAACCGGATTGCTACCCGGTCGCCGCTTGTGACGCTGATCCGGGTTTCGGCACAGATGCCTTTCTCATAATCTCTGGTATGCCCGTCATCATCGTAGTATACGAAGCTGACATCATGAGCCGCGCTGACCAGGATATCCAGTGTACGAACCTGATCGTTGAGTATATGGTGGACATCCTCGCTGGTGATATATACTGCACTGTCTCTTAAAAACATCGGAATGGATGCCTGATCAACGGGCAGGAAGATCGTCTGTCCGCCTTCGTACTCTCTCAGATCATCTCCCAGATCGTACCATCTGCTTCCGGCCGGAAGATAGATTTCCCGGAACTCCTCTCCCTTTTCCAATACATTGGCCACAAGTACGGATGGACCGAACATAAAGGTCAGATTCTGATCCGAATAGGTGTTCCGATCATCCGGGAACTCCAGGAACAACGGCCTCATGGCCGGCATGCCGTCTCTGTGCGCCTCCCACATCAGGGAGTACAGATAGGGCAGCATCCGGTATCTCTGGGCAAATGCCTCTCTTACATAATCTACCACGTTCTCATACATCCAGGGCTGTGTTACCGTGTTGTCGGAATTGGCGGAATTCATACAGAATCTGGGCTGGAAGATGCCGTTCTGGATCCAGCGCAGCAGAAGTTCTTCTTCCGGCGCCGGACCGGCAAATCCGCCGATATCGCATCCGTTGTTGGCTGCGCCGCTCAACCCCATTCCCAGTATCGTTGCCACATTGAATTTCAGTGTTCTCCAGTCTGTCAGGTTATCTCCTGCCCACACCTGGGCGTAGCGCTGGATTCCTGCGAAACCGGCACGGCTGATAATGTACGGTCTCTCCTGTGGATATACATCTCTGATCGCCTCTTTTGCCATATAGGCCATCATATTGGACTGGATGATCTTCAGCTCGGCCATGGTGCCCCCCAGTCCTTCTTTGCCGCAGCGGGCATTTCTGTCCTCCACTCCGTCGAATTCACAGTTGTCGTTCCACACGGTTTTGGTTCCTTTTTTCAGGAGCGTTTCCTCCAGCAGGTGTTTCCATGTGTCCCGTCCCGCTTTGGATGTGAAATCTACAAATCTTCCGGGGCCTCCCCACCACTGTCCCACATAATCCTCGTCGCTGTCCGCCTGTCTGATGAAGGCATGATTTTCTTCAAACACTTGTCTGTAAGGATGATTCTGCAGGATTCCCGGTTTTGTATTGGGTATCACATTGATTCCCATCTGGTTCATCTTGTCGAAGAACCCTTCCGGATCCGGGAACCGTTTCCGGTTCCAGTTAAAAGTATACCGCAGGTTGTCTTCTTCTCCGGAGGAATATCCGCTGGCAAGCCAGAAATTATCCACGTAGATCTTTTCCTGTTTATGCTTTTCAATCACCTTGTAGATCTCCTGGTCGCAGTTCTCATCCAGCTCCGCATAATACATGGTGGATGCAGTAAATCCAAGCGACTGCTTTGTAGGCATTGCCGTCCTTCCTGTGAGCATAGTATAACGGCTGATCACATCGGTAATCCGCGGTCCGTTAATCAGGAACAGATCGATATCGCCGCCGTCCGTCATGTAGTAGCAATAGCTGTCCCAGTAGCCGCTTCTCTCATTTCCCATATCAAAGGCACAGTCATAGGAATTGTTATAAAACAGTCCGACTGCATGGAGCTGTTCTTCATTTACCCGGATATAGAAAGGAATATGCTTATACATCGGATCCCCGGTTTCCGGATCCAGTCCGATCGCATCCTTCGGGCACATTCTCATATGTCTTCCTGATTTATCAAGATGTCCTGATTTCTCGCCGAACCCATAGAAATGGTCTTTTCCGTAGTCTATTCTGGAATAGTGGGTTCTGCGGCCCAGCTGATCTATATCAAAAGCACGGTTCCTCAGATCCTCGTAAATCACCTGCCCCTCCTTATCCTGAAGAATGAATCCCAGAGGATTCTTTCTCATTTTCAGGACAAGGGTTTCTGTCCGGAAGACAAGTTCGTTTTCATTTTCCTCGCATTCTACTTTTTTTGCCTGGATCCGTTTCCTCTCCTCTGCAAAGAGCTGATCCAGAGAATCTTCCCAGGCCGTCATGACCAGTGCATAAGATGCTTCCTCAAATTTCCCGTCAAATGACACACGGATCCGGATAATATCATCTGTCATGAATACAAGCATAATATCCGCTGTATCTGCATGGATCATATAACCATTATCTGTCGGTTCAATCCCGGTATATCTTTTCACTATCATATGGCGTTCCCTTTCTGTCACAAAGACTCTACGTTTTTCGTTGCGATCACCGCAGTACCGGTTCCCGCGCAGTCCGCGATCACCGTATCCCCGATCCGGACCGGAGCGCTTACAGACGTTCTGCGGATCTCATTCATCACATCAAAAATCTTATCCTTTGGGATGTCGTGTTCTGTTTTCACCGATACCCTGCTGATCACACCGCCCTCTACCGGAACCGTTGAAGTCACGATTCTTGTAGGGCAGGTAACTTCTTTTATAGCATAGTCCTTTCCCCTGGCGCAGGTATATCCCGTGACGTGGATTTCTCCTCCGTCATCTGTTTCCACAGTCAGCGCACAGCCGAGAGGACACCCGATACAAGTAAGTTCTCTTTTCATATGCTCAATCCTCCAAACAGATCCTGATTTCTTTTACATCGGGGCAGCTGCTGAATGCGGACTTCTTCAGGATGATCTGCTCCATCTCACCCGGCGCAAGGATCCTTTTCTTCCGCCGCACGGCTTCCTTTCCGTCAAAGTAAACTACAATGCTTTTATTCCGGTAAATATTATCCACGCGGAATCTTACCACGGTCTGCTCGTCCATACATTCTACATTCAGATGCTGTGGGATTGTATAACGCACGCCGTTTTCCCCCTTGAGAAGGGCATCTTGCTTTTCTTCCTTTTTCCGGGGTTCCCGGACGAAACGGGCAGCCTGTCTTCCGGCTCTTGCCGCCTCTTCCGACACATAATCCACCAGATCGTGTACATGAAGCACATTTCCGCAGGCAAAGACTCCTTCCACACTTGTCTCCAGATCATCCCCTACCACCGGACCGGATGTAACCCGGTCCATCTCCAGTCCGGCCTGTCTGCTCAGCTCATTTTCCGGAATCAGACCGCAGGACAAAAGCAGCGTATCACAACTGTAATACTCCTCTGTTCCGGGCACTGGCTTTCTGTCCGCTCCTACCTGGGCGATAGTCACTCCGGTTACCCGTTCTTTTCCGTGGATATCTACCACAGTATGGCTCAGCTTTAAAGGAATCCCGTAGTCGTCCAGACATTGGACGATATTCCTTTTCAGGCCTCCGGAATAGGGCATCAACTCGGCCACTACTTTCACCACTGCGCCTTCCAGAGTCATTCTTCTGGCCATGATCAGTCCGATATCACCGGATCCAAGCACGACCACTTCTTTTCCAACCATGTATCCTTCTATATTCATAAGCCGCTGAGCAGTGCCTGCAGAATAAATCCCCGCCGGCCGGTATCCGGGAATATTCAAAGCACCTCTTGGTCTCTCCCTGCATCCCATGGCAAGGATCACGGCTCCTGCCTGAAGGCGTACCAGTCCTTCCTCTCTGTTGATATACGTTACCTGCCTGTCCCGGCTGATATCGATCACCATGGAATGAAGCCTGTAACTGATCTTCTCCTCCAGCACCCGGTCTATGTAGCGCTGTGCATACTCCGGTCCGGTCAGTTCCTCCTTGAAAGTATGAAGGCCGAAACCATTATGGATACACTGGTTCAGGATTCCTCCCAGCATCTCGTCTCTCTCCAGGATCAGGATATCCGAGATTCCGGCTTCCTTTGCGGCGGCCGCCGCGGCAAGCCCGGCCGGTCCCCCGCCGATTATTACAATATCATGATATAACATAGTCTCTCCTCCGTCTCAGCCTTTTAAGAATTCCGAACCTTCTCTATTCTTGCAGATGGTATGTATATCCACGTGCAGTTCTTCTGCCAGGATGTTCATGGCCTTCGGCGTACAGAATCCCGCCTGGCACCGTCCCATTCCCTGGCGCACGCGCCGCTTGATCCCGTCAAGTGACACAGCGCCCGGAGTCCTGCGGATAGCATCCCGGATTTCTCCTTCGCTGATATTCTCACATCTGCAGATGATATTTCCATACTCCGGCTTTTCACGGATCAATTTTCCCCGTTCTTCCGGATCCAGCTCCGCCGCCCGGATAAATCCTTTTCTTGTTCCTTTGAAATCAGGTTTCTTATCAGCTCCCGCCTTTGCCGCTATCATTTCCGCCGCATATTTTCCAAGTGCAGGCGCACAGGACAACCCTGGAGATTCGATTCCGGCCGCATCGAAAAATCCCTCTGCATCTTCTGCTTCTCCAATGATGAAGTCATCGTTTTCTTCATGAGCTCTCAGTCCGGCAAAGGAGGTAATCGTAAGATGATATGGTATCCCCTTTACGCTCTTTAAAGCCTTCTGCCGGATCTCATCCAGCCCTTCCGCTGTGGTAGCTGTGTTCTCCTTATCATCCAGATCCACTGCATTGGGTCCTACCAGGAGATTCCCATGAACCGTAGGAGTCACAAGGACGCCTTTCCCCAGTTTTCCCGGAAGCTGGAATATGGTATGGGAAACCAGACCGCCGGCTTCCTTATCCATGAGCACGTACTCGCCTCTTCTGGGAATGATCTTTATTTTATTCTCTGATACCATATTGTGGATCCGATCCGCATATACTCCTGCCGCATTTACAACATATTTTGCAGACAGATCCCCCTTTGATGTATGTACCGCATATCCTTCCCCGGTATTCTCAATACGGTCAACTGACCGGTTAAACAGGAATTCCACTCCGTTTTCCGCCGCATTCTCCGCCAGCGCGATGGTCAGCCCGAAGGGACACACGATTCCGCCGGTTGGAGCATGCAGAGCGTACACAACTTCATCTGAAAGAGAAGGCTCCATTTCTCTGGCTTCGTCTCCGGTTATGATCTGCAGTCCTTCCACGCCGTTTGTTTTTCCTCGCTCTAACAGCTTCTCAAGCCCCGGCTTCTCTTCCTCCGAGAAGCAGAGAACCATGGATCCGTTTCTCTTAAACGGGAAATCCAGGTCCTGGGAAAGCCTCTCCATCATCCGGTTGCCCTCTACATTCAGCTTTGCTTTCCAAGTACCGGGTACCGCATCGAATCCTGCATGCACAATGGCGCTGTTCGCCTTGGAAGTTCCGGAGCACACATCTTCCTCTTTCTCGACTACCGCGGTCCTGAGACTGTATCTTGCCAGTTCCCTGGCGATTGCGGATCCGGTAACACCTGCTCCGATGATAATCACATCATAGTCCAACATCTTTTACTCCTCTCCCATATCGCCGTCATGGTCAGCCCAGTAAAGCGCACACTGCACTGCCCTCTTCCAGCCTCTTACAAGTTTTCTTCTTCTGTCCTCAGGGATCCCTGCATAAAAGCTTCTGTCCTTCTGCCAGTTATCCCGGATCTCATCCCTGTTCTTCCAGTATCCGACGGCCAGTCCGGCCAGATAGGCCGCTCCCAGAGCCGTTGTTTCAATGCATTTCGGCCTCTGAATACAGATATCGGAGATGTCCGCCTGAAACTGCATGAGAAAATCATTTGCACAGGCTCCCCCGTCCACTTTCAGAGTATCCAGCTTCAGTCCGGATTCCTGTTTCATAACTTCCAGCAGGTCATTCACCTGATATGCCAGAGATTCGACAACAGCACGTACAAAATGCTCCTTTTCCGCTCCGCGGGTAATCCCGGTGATCGTTCCCCTTGCATATTGATTCCAGTAGGGAGCGCCCAGTCCGGAAAATGCGGGAACCACATAAACGCCTTCTGTATCCTCCACTCTGGTACAGTACTCCTCTGACTGCCCTGCTGTCCTCAGCATACGCATGGCATCCCTCAGCCACTGGATCGCCGCCCCGGCAATAAATACACTTCCCTCCAGTGCGTATTCCACTTTGCCGTCAATACCTGCGGCGATCGTCGTCAGAAGCCCCTGGCTGGAGTCCACCGCCTTCTCTCCGGTATTCATCAGCATGAAACAGCCTGTGCCGTATGTATTCTTGACACATCCCGGCCGAAAACAACATTGTCCGAATAAAGCAGCCTGCTGATCCCCTGCCGCGCCTGCGATGGGAATCCTTCCGCCGATCACATTCTCTGAAGTATGTCCGTAGATACGGCTGGACGGGAGTACATCCGGCAGCATTTTCTCCGGTATGTCAAAATACTCCAGTATCTCCTCATCCCAGCACAGACGATGGATATCGAACATCATCGTACGGGAGGCATTGGTATAATCTGTCACATGGACTTCTCCGTTTGTCAGTTTCCAGATCAGCCACGTATCTACCGTGCCGAAGAGCAGTTCTCCTTTCCTTGCCCGCTCTCTGGATCCAGGCACATGATCGAGAATCCAGGCCAGTTTGCTGGCGGAGAAATATGCATCCGGGATCAGCCCTGTTTTCCTGCGGATCTTCTCCGTCCATCCTTCCGACTTCATCTTTTCGATCACATCCGCGGTCCTGCGGCACTGCCATACAATAGCGTTGTAAATCGGAAGGCCTGTGGCCGCATCCCACACAATAGTAGTCTCCCTCTGATTTGTAATACCGATGGCCGCGATATCATCTGTGGTAGCGCCAATGGCGCCCATGGCCTCCATGGCTACACCGATCTGCGACGCCCATATTTCATTGGGATCGTGTTCCACCCAGCCGGGTTTCGGAAATATCTGCTTAAACTCCCGTTGGACCTCACTGCAGATCTCCCCCTGCCTGTTGAACAGAATACACCGGGAACTGGTCGTGCCCTGATCCATTGCGATTATATATTTTTCCACATTTTCACCTCAATTCCAATGGTTACTGTTTTGCCGGGAAAGAGAAAGGAGGACATGACTCTCCTTGCCGTCCACCAGAGCCATGTCCTCCTCTTTCCTGTTTCTATTTAGTTGAGATCAGCCAGTGATTCTGTGATCAGTCCGTCAATGTTTTCTGTAAATTCATCTGTGGTTGTATCTCCCGCCAGTACACTTGCCAGACCGTCAACGATATCTGTCTGTACGGAATTGACCAGTGCCTGATATCCCCACTCAGCCGCCGGCTGCGGTCCTGTCGCGTTCAGTTCATCTGCAAAGATTTCAAAATATTCTGCGCCAAAGTCGTAATCCAGGCTTTCATTGCCTTTTACCTGAGAAATATAATAGTTCTCTTTGCAGTACTGTGCATTGTTTTCCGCTGACATAATCCACTCGATAAAGTCTGCTGCTTCCTGCTCTACACCTGATCCCTGGAATGCTCCAAGCCATTTTCCTCCCGGAACGGTAGATCTCTGAACTTCCTTCGGCAGATATGTAACGCCCCACTCGAAATCTGTGATCTGCTCTTTGTAGTTTGCGATCATCCAGCTTCCTGCAAAATGTGCTGCAACCTGACCGGTACGGAACATCTCGTTGGGATTCTCTGATCCAAGCCAGATTGACGTAGGCATAAGGCCGTTGTCATGCATTTCTTTAAACCAGTTCACAGCGGTCTTCACTTCATCTGTGTTGAAATTAGACGCTGTCAGATCTTCATTCAGAAGGCTTCCGCCCGCCTCATAGATCAGTGTGGAAAATCTCTGTGCAGACTTGTCAAAGACCATGCCGTACTGACAATCACTGTTGTCTACTACTTTCTGAAGCGCCGCTTCGAACTCGTCCCATGTCCATATCTCGTCCGGAGACTGAGGAACCTGCACGCCCGCCTGATCGAATGCCGTCTTGTTATAAATGATACCATTTGCCGTAACATCCATCGGAGCTGCGATCATCTTGTCATCATAAATAAACTGAAGTCCGGATCCAAAGCTGTCTACAAACGCATCCGGATCAGACACATACTCTTTCAGATCGATCAGCTGATTCTGGAATGTTCCGATATTGGTCATTCTTGCAAGCGCCGGCTGTTCTCCTGCATTGATCATGTTTTTCAGTTTGTTGTCCAGATCCGCGTAGGGAACTTCGATCAGCTCAATCTCAATATCTTCATGAGTCTTCATATACTCATCTGCAAGCTTCATAAAAGAATCGCCCTCATTCCCGTCGCTGAACCAGACGACATCCAGAGTTTTCTTTCCATCGCTGCTCTTTCCCCCTGAGCCTCCGGAAGAGCATCCTGCCAGAAGTCCCAGTGCCATCGCTCCTACAAGTGCACACGCCAAAACCTTTTTCATAATCTTACCTCTCCTTTCTGTTATATAAAATTCTTAACTTGTATATAATTATATCGGTCGTTTCGCATAATAACTCGGCTTTTTTTTCGAAAAAATTATGCATTTTTGCTATTCTTTTCCTTTGCATACTGTTTTGGTGTTATTCCGGTATTTTTCTTAAATACAGAAATAAAATGACTGTCACTCTTATAAGAGAGCTGCAGAGCCACATCCGTAACAGACATACCGTTCATCAACATTTTTTTCGCCGCACTGATTTTCTGATTTGTAATATACTGTGTCAGCGTAAATCCTGTCTCCGTTTTGAAATAATGGCTGAGATAATATCGGTTTATATAAAACCGATCGGCAATTTCATCCAGATTCAGCCGTTCTTCTACGTGTTCTGCAATATACTTTTTTATCTGTTCCGTTCGTTCCCGGTAAGAAAAGGAAGATTCTTCATTTACCTTTTCCCCCTCCGGCTCTTTTATGTTCTCCTTCTTTTTGCCATAAAATTCCCCGCACATTGAGTCAAGCATATTCAGCAGTTCGATCAGTTTCAGCTTCAGCTGAAGCTGGTTATGTCTGTCACCCGCGTCCTTTGATATCTCCTGCTCGATCGCAGCCAGCATTTCTTCCGTGCGTTCCAGATTGCGGTCTGTCAGATGAAGCCTGCGGGCTCCGTCTCCCGGCTGCGGTTCAAAGAGCAGCAGCAGATCATAATCCAGTGTGTCCGATATTTGTTTAATTATCTCGGGATCAAACATAAGTACATATCTTTCATATGCCATTCCCCTCTGCCCGATCGTACGGTGGTATTCTTTGTTGTTGATAAAGAATATATCTCCTTTTCCGACTTCGAATATCCGGTTGCCGATTTCCAGTTTAGCGCCTTCGCTCATAAACATAATAATCTCATACTGTTTGTGGAAATGCAGACCAGACATCTCCCAGCCCTGAGTCGATCCATGAAAGTAATAAAGTGAGTCAAAATCTTCAAAGAATATCTTCTTTTTCATGCGTAATTATTCACCTTTCCGTTACATACAGCATTGCCTCCTGTAATGCCATGATCATCATTGCCTGTCCATACGTCATAGGACAGCATCTGATATTTTTGTAAAATGCCGTATCCTCTCCGATGGGCGTCCCGTATGAAACGTTAAGGACTGTTCCATCTTTGTCAATATAATCCATTATCCCCCCCAGTGCCTTTTCAACCAGTCCGCTGTATTCCTCTTTATCCAGTACTCCCGTACGGATCCCGTGCAGGATCCCGCAGAGGAATCCTGCACTTGCAGATATCTCAATGTAGGAATCACTGTCATTGATCACTGTATGCCATAGACCGTTTTCGGAATCTGCGTATTTTTTCAGTGCTTTCACCTGATTCTTATATACGGTCAGAAGGTACCTTCTGATACACGGATCAACATCCACCATTTCCAGATAATCAAGCACCGCAACTGTATACCAGCTGTTTCCGCGCCCCCACATGATCCTGCCGTAGTTGTCATTTCGGATGAAGCTGAATCCATGATAGAAGAGTCCTTCTTCTTTATTCAGCAGATATTTGATATGACTCAGCATCTGATAATTCGCTTCATCGACCATCTCCTGCTTTTTCAGAAGATACCCTGCCCTGGCAAGGAACAGGACCGCCATAAACAGTGTGTCAATAAGTATTTCTCCTGTATTCGGATCCTTCGTTATCATATGTTGAAAGCATCCGTCCCCGGTCTTGATTAGTCCATCGCTGCTCATCACCCAGGCTGCCCAGTCTTCGATCTGACGCCGGTAATCTTCCCTCCCCGTCATCTCATATAAATATGTCAGGGTCAGCATAGGAGCAGTTGTATTGACATTTTGCTCAACAATCCCCTCCCGCAGCCGGTCATCATACCATTTTATAAGGAAATGGAGAATCTCTTCATCTTTTGTCTCCAGATAATACTTATAGAGACCGTACAGTCCGACACCCTGGGGCCACTCCCAGCAGTCAATATCGATCAGGCTGACCGGGAATTGCTCTTCTACTCCTTCATTTTTCATCCCTTTCATACGCTCTGTTACAAGGCGCAGCTTTTCCTCATATTTTGCTCTGTCTGATCCCACTGTTTTCAGTTCCTTTCCAATGTAATTTTTCCTCCGGTCCCCAGAGGATAATCGTATTTGTCCTTTCCGTTTACACGGAATGTCATATCATATCCGATCCGGAATTCTGTCTCGCCGTCTTTTACTGTTACTCCGCTTTCGTCTTTCTCGATACCGATAGCCCTTATTTCCTCGAGGAAGGAGTCTGTATCGTTTTGCTCCTGACAGCTCTTTACTTTTAATACCCAGACATTCATACGCCCGGGACTGACAAATTCCCGGTAGGTGCAGGGACCGTCCTTCACCATTTTCAGTCCGTTCATTGCCTTCAGCCCGATATATCCTCCGTCTTTACTCAATGCGATCGTGTTTTCCACACCCCTGTACTCCTGAAATTCATTTAACGGAACATATGCATGGGTATAATCGATCCTGTTTTCTTCTGATATCCTGTAAATAAGTATCGCAGTATTCCTATACTGCACCGCCAGCGGCAGTTCACCGTTTCCAGCCCAGTAATTCGGTCTCCCGCTTCCGTAGGGATGAACTTCTCCCGGATGATTGACAAATATCTGAGCCGTCTCATCTATGGTCGCCTGGACAATATGTTCCTGGTATCCTTTTCGGAACGGGTTATACATCACAGCGGTAGAGAGAAGCACGTCTTTGTTTTTATACAGATACAGATTTACATGCTGTTCAAATCCCTGTGTGTTTTCATGGATCAGAGTTTCCCCTTCTTCAAGGAAAACATATTTCTTGTATTCAGAAGGCGGCGCATAGTCTCCTACGGCAACCGCACTGCTTCCGACCGCATCTCTTGTCAGGAATCCGGCATTGTAAAACAAATAAAGCAGGGAAGTTGTTCCGGCATTATAATTGCCTTTCAGCTCTTTCTCATAAGTTCTTCCGAAACTTGTCATGACAGCCCCTTTATGAGCGTTTACTGCAACACTGAAGGCAACCATATTCAGAGCTTTTTCCGCCATTTCATGCAAGCGTTCTGCCTTATCCGTAAGATTGTACAGAGTAGCAAGTCCAAGAACATCAATCGGAATATAGGCATTGGAATTCCACTCGGTTATAAATTCATTGAAAAATCCCTCGAACCATTCCTCAAGCAGTTCTCTGCCTCTCTTTTCAACTTCTTCTCCTGTCTTGCCGCTGTTTGTAAACAATCTCTCCGGGAAAGTACGTCCTGCCAGAAACTGGCAGAGGTGGAACAGCAGAGCATGATTCTCGCTGAAGAACCACATCACATCATCTCCCGGTTCATCGATCCAGTACCGGTAATTTACCGCAGCATCCTCTATTACATCCTTGATTTTCTCTGACAGCTGATCCCGGTATGTAATATAAATATAAAGGATCATGGTAAAATGGAAATCCGAACAATCCTGCCGGGCATTCACTCCCTGGATCTCATCAAGTATGATTTTCTCTGCCTTTTCCTGGTCAGTCCCGAGTGTAAAATAGGCTGCTGCTTTGTATACATTATCTACACCATACTGTGTCATCATACTGAGGAGCTTGTTCTTTCTCGTCTGTAGATCATCCGATCCCGGTTCCAGGAATTCCTTCCAAACCAGCTGATTGCCGATCTTCCTGCGGATGCGCACAGGTCCGGATTCAAATCCGAACAGGAAATAATAATATCCGGGAAGGTAGTCATCCGAAGAGAAAAGTTCTGCTTCTCTCTGATTCACCTGCAGATGATAGTATCTGGTATTTTCCAGACTCTCCTGATCCTGCATCTTTTCGATAAATTCTCCCGGAGAAATCAGGCAGCTGAGTGTATCCTTCTGTATCAGGTGAGGCGGCAGCACAAGTGTGACCGGCTCACTGATATAGGATTCTTTCTCAAAAAAGATATGGTCCAAAATTGCTTCATACCTCGCAATATCAGATATATCAGCCTCGTCCGGAACTTTGAGGACCATCTTCATCTCCTGTCCTCCTGTGTACCGGATACGGAAATAATAATCTGTATCTCTCTCCGCCAGATCATCCAGACAGAATACCAGCTGGTTGTCGCCGCTTCTGAGCGGGATGTCAAAACTGGTATGTTTTACCATATTTCTTGTAAACGGAATATAATCGGTTATAAAATCCCCATTATTCCATACAGTGACTCCGCCGCATGTTTCCGCCTCAAAGGACGCATTTTCATCTGCCGGAACTGTCAGAGTAACCGTACAATATGTACGCAGATAAGTCGGACACGAATAGAACCCTGAATCCTCATATCCGATATTACCAAACGGGAAATACACTTCTGCCTTTCTCTTCTGTCCCCAGATCTCTAATTCTTCACCGGGAAGCAGACCGCAGATATCCATATAATCCGGAACCTGGTCTCTCCTCTTATCTATGAATTCCTTTCTGCATGGATTTTCATGAATTGAAAACCCTTTTTTCAGCCATTCATTTACTCTTCCTTTCAGTATGGCTTTCTTAAACTTCTGAGGCTGCGTAAAAACTCCCGTTGTAATAAAACGGTTGATATACCCCTCTTTTGCCACATCATATTCAAGTTTTTTCACGGTAATCTCCTTTCACTACAGCTGAATTATTTTTTTATCCTTTCACTCCGCCTGCAGTCATTCCGCCGATGATATGCTTCTGGAACATCAGGAACACGATCAATACCGGAATCATAGAAATCACGGACATTGCCAGAAGACTGTTCCAGTCCACAGAATACTCTCCTGAGAAGTTCGCCAGCGCCAGCTGCAGGGTATACTGAGCTTTATCATTTATAACAAGTTTCGGCCACAGGTAGTCGTTCCATCTCCACATAAATGAGAAAATACAAAGGACCGCAATAACCGGTTTTGCAATCGGAAGCATAACTCGCAGGAATATCTTAAGTTCTGACGCTCCGTCAATTCTTGCAGCTTCCATCAGTTCCGTAGGAATCGGCACATAATACTGTCTTACAAGAAATACTGCCGTAGGCGACGCCACTGCCGGTATGATCAGTCCCCACAGACTGTTATACATATGTGTAGCAACGATCACCTTGAACACAGGGATCATGATAACTTCCAGAGGAATCATCAATGTAGCCATAACAAGCGCAAACAGCAGCTTCTTAAAACGGAAATCATATTTTGCAAAGACATATCCTGCCATAACGTTCACGATAACTGTCAGGATCGTAGCCACGATGCTGACAAATACAGTGTTTACAAAATACTGTACGAAATCGCCTTCTTCAAGTGCCAGGAGATAGTTGTCCACCGTCGGATGTTCTCCGAGCAGAGAGGGCGGCCATGCAAAGAGTTCGCCTGCTGTTTTGAAAGATGAAAATACGATCCATACGATCGGCAGCAGAAATACAAGCGCGAAAAACACCAGCAAAATATAAATAATAACTTTTCCACTTACTTTATTTTTAGTTTTCACCCTCGCTACCTCCTTTATTTAATTTAAACTGTACCGAAGTCAGAACTGCAAGTACGACGAAAAGGACCATTGTCATTGCACAGGCATATCCCATCTGACTCTTCTCGAAACCGGTCTCCTGAATGATCTGTACCATAAACTTGGTTGCTCCTGCCGGTCCTCCATCCGTCAAAGCCACAACGAGAGGATAGGTCTTGATCACGGTAACTGTAGACAACACAAGTACAAGAAGGCTTGTTGCTTTCAGAAGCGGAAGCGTAATGTACCAGAACTGCTGCCAGAATCCGGCTCCGTCAATTTCTGACGCTTCGTAGTAGTCCTGGGAGATCGCTTTGATTCCTGCCACAAACATAACCATGTAGTATCCGGCCATACTCCATACTGTTACAAAAATAATCACTCCCATAGCTGCCGTGGGATTGGTCAGCCAGGAGATCTTTTCCCCTCCGAACAGGGAGATGATATAGTTGATCACACCAAATTCTCCCAGAAGGAATCTCCATGACAGACCTACAACGATGGATGAGATCATGGTCGGCCAGTAAAAAATCGCACGGAACAGATTGCTGCCCTTGATCGCTCTCGTAAGCAGAAGAGCAAGCCCGAGAGCCGCTACATAGATTCCCGGTACCGAGAGCACTGTGAACACCATGGTCTTTATAAATGACCTCCAGAAATCACCATCTCCTGCGAGTTTGATATAATTATCAAAGAGAACAAACTCCTGTGCATTGATTCCATCCCACTTTGTAAATGAAATCCAGAGTCCGTTCAGCGCCGGGTAAAACAGGAACACGCCGAAAATCACGATCATCGGCAGCAGCATCAGATAGGGAAATACTTTTCTTTCTAAACTCTTCATTCCACATCCTCCTTTTTTTACAGATCTTGTTTTAATACATCTTAACATATCCGCTCTTTTCAATTTTGCGTTTTATTGTGCTTTTTTGCCATTTTATTGCTGTATGCCAGTCTTAAAATAGTATATTTTTATCATTTTTATTTTACAATTTTCTATATTTATAAAAATAAAGGCAATTTTCCATAGTTTTTTGCCAAAATACCGTTAGACATTTGTTATATATTTACCATATAATTTTTTCAGAAATATTATTTTATAAGGAGGACTGTTTATGAAAATATGTTTAAAAGCTGTTTCTGTAATAAAACATGGCAACTACTGCTCTATTATCACTGACGGCGCTGAAATCCGGGTATGGTTCCTGACCGATCATATCGTCCGCATACGCGCCGGATTTGGCGGAGACTTTGCCGAAGAATCTTACAGCCTTGTATCAACAGCCTGGCCGGACCGCATGGATGATTTCCTGAAGGATTACAGGCACTGCATTACAGCCGCAGATTTCTCGCTGGATGATCTTGCAGATAAAGCTGTCCTCCAGGGCAGGGAGCTGAAAGTCATAATTGAAAAAGATCCCTTCCGCATCTGCATCTATGATCATGAGGGCACCCTTCTCCATGCTGATATCGTGGATATCGGTTATATAGAAGACTCCAACCACCGGCGCATCCACACAAGCGAGATTTCCCCGGACGACTGCTTCTATGGTTTCGGAGAAAAGAGCGGAGAGTTCAACAAAGCGCAAAAATTCATGGGAATGAGCCCCAAAGACGCCATGGGTTACAATCCAAAAGAAACGGATTCCCTATACAAGCATATTCCATTCTACATCAAACTGAGCCGGAATACAAAGAAAGCCGTAGGCTATTTCTACCATAATACATACGAATGCGACTTTGACATGGGAAGAGAAAAGAGCAACTACTGGAAAATGCACAGCCGATACCGCACAGACGGTGGAGATATCGACCTCTTTTTGATCTCAGGTCCGTCTATCCGCAATATCATTGAACGATACACGGATCTTACGGGAAAATCTGTCATGCTGCCCAAAGCGGCTCTCGGATATCTCGGCTCTTCCATGT
Source organism: uncultured Mediterraneibacter sp. (assembly GCA_944381495.1). Classification (GTDB taxonomy): domain Bacteria; phylum Bacillota; class Clostridia; order Lachnospirales; family Lachnospiraceae; genus Mediterraneibacter. The sequence continues at coordinate 99,824 of CALWLJ010000003.1, forward strand.
ATTATCCGGAGCTGGAAGCAGACTGCGATGACGCTATAACCGAATTCATCGACACAACGAAGGAAGAAGGAATCCCGGCAGACGGATTTCAGCTTTCCTCTGGCTACTGTGCCATTGACACAGAAGAAGGGATCAAGCGTTGTGTTTTCACCTGGAATAAGAAGCGTTTCAAAGACCCGAAAGATTTCTTTGCACAGATGAAGAAACGGGGAATCTGCGTTTCTCCGAATGTAAAGCCGGGCATTCTCCTTCTCCATCCAAAGCTGAAGGAAATGAAGGAAAAGGATATGTTCGTCAAGGCCAGTGACAGTGATGAGCCGGGCATCGGCACATGGTGGGGAGGAAAAGGCGTATTTGTAGACTTCACCAATGCTGCCACCAGGGAACACTGGAAGACATATCTGAAAGAAAACGTACTGGATTACGGCACGAGCTCTGTCTGGAATGACAACTGCGAATACGACAGCATGATCGATAAAGACTGCCGCTGCAGCTTCGAAGGAAAAGGAGGGACTATCGGGCAGCTGAAATCTGTCATGTCCAATATCATGTGCCAGACAGCTGTGGAAGCAGTGCATGAAACATATGATAATGTACGTCCCTATATTGTATGCCGCTCCGGTCACTGCGGTATCCAGAGATATGCGCAGACCTGGGCAGGGGACAATCTCACATGTTGGGATTCGTTGAAGTATAATATTGCCACAATCCTGGGCATGAGTCTCAGCGGCGTAGCCAACCAGGGCTGTGACATCGGAGGCTTCTTCGGTCCGGCTCCGGAGGCTGAACTGCTTGTCCGCTGGATACAGAACGGAATCTTCCAGCCCCGTTTTTCCATCCACTCAACCAACACAGACAACACAGTAACCGAGCCCTGGATGTATTCCGACTGTACAGATTATATTCGGGAAGCGATCCGGTTCCGCTACCGCCTTTTCCCCTATCTTTATTCCCTCATGGAGAGGGCGCACGAGACAGGACTTCCGATCATGGAACCTCTCTGCAGCGCATTTCAGAACGATCCTTCCTGCTATGACGAAGGCATTGACTTCATGTTCGGGGATTCCCTTCTCGTGGCAAATGTAGTAGAAAAGGGCGCTGAAACAAGGACCGTATATTTTCCGGAAGGACAATTCTTCTATGATTACTATACCAGGCAGAAATACGAAGGAGGCAGCACTGTGGAATTTCCAGTGGATCTGGGCAGCATTCCCATGTTCGTAAAAAGCGGAGGAATCATCCCGATGGCCTCCAACCAAATGGACAATCTTACTACTCAGACCGTGACCGGAATCACTCTGCTGTGTGAAGCGGGGCAGAACAATACATTTACACTATATGAAGACGACGGTATTTCCATGGATTATGAGAAAGGCAGATACCTGAAAACTCATATCAATATGAAATCCGGAATGCAGACAGTCCTGGAATTCTCTTTTGAAGGAGATTACAGCACTACTGTCGAAAATATGTATATTGACATGATCCACCGGGAGAAAGCTCCCTTCTGGGTTACAGTAGATGGAAAACAGCTGCCCCACTTCCTGCACCGGAGAAAATTTGAAGAAGCAGATTCCGGCTGGTATTACAGCCAGCGTCTGAAATCCGTCCAGATCAAATATCCAAATCCGCAGAAAGACTACCAGGTCGTAGTTTCATTCGAGCAGTTTGATCTGATCGGAATGTAGAATGAAACAGAACACCTGCCCACAGACAGTAATATTTGCAGCAGAAAACAAAGGAGGTATGCTTATGGCACTATTGACATGCCATATATACAGTTCAACACTTCAACGGAACACGGAAATCTTTGTGGTCATTCCCACACCGGAAGGAGACGAACAGATCACAGACAAGACAACCGTTGAACAGTACCACTATACAGCCGGTCTTCCCGTACTGTACCTGCTCCATGGAGCCTACGGAGATGCCAGTTCCTGGATCCGGAACAGCTGCATCGAGCGGTACGCCCAGCAGCACCGGTGCTGCGCGGTCACCGCGTCCTGCGGAAATAACTTCTATCAGGATATGGAACACGGCGACCGGTATGAGACCTTTTTCACCGAAGAACTCCCAAGCCTCATCCAGACCCTCTTCCCCGTATCCCGGGAACGGAAAGACACCTGTATCGCCGGCTTTTCCATGGGAGGCTACGGAGCATGGTTCCTGGCTCTAAGACATCCGCAGCTCTATGCAAAAGCCGCCAGCATGTCCGGCGCCCTGGATATTGCCCGGACATACCGGCAGGTAAAAAACAAAACCATCGGCGGTCCCTTCCCCTGGGATCAGATCTTCCACACCCCGGAGCAGCTGGAAGGCAGCAGTTTCGATCTGCTCACCCTGTATCAAAACTGCCGGAAAGCGGGAACCATTCCCGACCTGTATCAGACATGCGGCACAGAAGACTTCCTCTACCACATGAATCTCGATATCAGAGACAAACTCCGCTCAATGGGCTCCGAGCATATTTATACCGAAGGCCCGGGCGGCCATGACTGGAATTACTGGGATCATCATATTCAGACCATCATGGAGTGGATGTTCAGCCCGGGAAAAAGTTGATCTATTTTCATCCGGGACGTAGTGAAATTCGATTAGGGACACACTGAAATACGATTGGGGACGTAGTAAAATGCAATTTTACTACGTCCCCTTTCACAGAAAGTTCACAATTTATGACGATTTCTGAGGCATAAACTTCATGAGCAGCTCTGCCACATTAGACATCGGCATTGTCTGAAGCCATACCCGTCCCGGTCCGGTTATAATCGTGTTGAAAATTCCTTCTCCGCCGAAAACCATATTTTTCAGGCCAGGCACCGTCTTTACATCTATGCTGCATGTATTCTCCATTGCAGCCAGATAACCGGTATCTACTACAATCTGCTGTCCCGGCTGCAGGTTGTATTCTACAACGTGTCCGTCAAACTCCAGGAACGCTGTTCCCTGTCCGGACAATCTCTGCATGATAAATCCTTCACCGCCGAAAAATCCTGCTCCCAGCTTTTTCTGGAAGAAAACAGACAGCTCAACACCAGACTCTGCCGCAAGGAAACCGGATTTCTGAACAATCAGTTCTCTGCCCGGTCCGATGTCCCATGCCATAATCTGCCCCGGAAAACTGGACGCAAAAGCAATCATTCCATTTCCATTTCTTGCTGTGTAGCGGTTCTGGAACAGGGCCTCTCCGGCAAACATCCTTCCCAGTGCCTTTCCAATCCCGCCATTGGAAGTGGTCTCCATCTGCATGTTGGGAGACATCCAGCTCATCGACCCTCTTTCTGTGATCATCTGCTCCCCGTCTTCCAGATAACAGATTACTACAGGAAGCGTCTCCCCTTTGATTTCATACTTCATTCTTTTTACCTCCTCATTTAATTTGCCGCCGATCAGCACCTCGTTTTTCGATTCCCTTATTCAAAATTCATCTCACATCAATATGTAAAAAAATCCCGGGCGGCTTCTGTTATATATCCATAGTACCACACCCGGGATCCTTTTACACTAATTTTCCGTTAAATGATCCGTCCTTGCCTTCCTGAGCTGCTTCTCCATCCGTTCTTTCCTGCTGCCCGGCTTCTTTCTCCGGCCCGGTCTCCCCGGGCTCCTCAGCATCCGCCTCATCGGGACGCCCGAAGGCTTCTTCCTGTTGTTTTCTCATAGCTTCCAGTTCTTCCTGCTCTTTCCTGGCCTCTTCAGGCATCTCCATCTTGGGAAGGTCGATATCCGCCTTGAACAAATCCGCCTCTGTAGAAATCTTGAGCGTGCCATGCTGCAGCTCCACAAAGCTTTTTGCAATGGCAAGGCCAAGCCCTGACCCTTCCGTATTTCTGGAAGAATCTCCCCGAACAAAACGGTCCGTGATCTCTTCCGTATCAAAGGTCAGCTCGCATGCGGATACATTTTTCATGGAAATATGTACCCCGTCCTCTCGCTCTGTCATCTCCACATAGACTCTGGTATGAGGCATAGCATATTTGGTAATATTCACGATCAGATTCTCGAAGATCCGGTAAGTCTTCTGACTGTCCAGCCACATGATCAGCTTGTGATCCGGCAGCTTCCAGCGGAACTCCAGGTTCGCCCCTTTGATCTTGCTGTCGTTCTCCAGTCCCACCTGCTTAAGCAGGTCCACGATATCCACCTTCATGTAATGCATGACCACGCTCTTGCTGGCTGCTTTGCTGATCTCGAAGAGGTCCTCGATGAGTACCTTCAGCCGGAGAGATTTCCGCTCCAGAACAGCAATGTACTCATTCCGCTTCTCGTCATCCTTCTCATGTTTCAGAAGATCTACATATGTGATGATAGCGGTCAGCGGTGTGCGCAGATCGTGGGACACGTTGGTCACCAGCTCGGTCTTCATCCGCTCATTCTTGACCTCTTCCTCCACCGCCTTCCGGAATCCCTTCTGGATCTTCTTCAGTTCATCCTGGATGGGATTGAACAGTCCAACATCTCCCTCAATGGGAACATCCAGGTGCCCTTCCGCCAGCTGATTGGTTGACTGCAGCAGCAGCTTATATTTGTCCTGCAGATCGTTCATATACTTCCTGAGGAAAAGGAACAGGAGCACAGAGTATACGATCAGGGCGAATATCCCGTAAAACCAGAACATACATACAACTACCAGGATCGCGAAATTGATCAGCACCACCCGCAGGATCGTCCGGTTTGTCTTATCCTGGAAATCCAGATGGAGCAGGGCGTCATACTGCTTTATAAAGAATCTCTTTACACTGCGGAATCCGTCTCCGATCCCTCCTGCTATTTTCCTTCTAACTGAACCTTCACCTTCTTTCAGTCTGCGGATCACCCGGGCTGTCAGAGTTCTTTCTTTCCAGTAAGCTGTGCCCATGGTAAAAATCTCCCTCAGACATGTGGCGATCCAGAAAACAAGCCCGAAAAACAGGAACCATCCGGCAAAATTAACCAGCATGGTAGGCAGCCCGCCGATAAAACCGTTCATCAGGTTTCCCGTCAGTGTAGCTGACACCAGCGTACTCATGACCTCCAGGGGAAGCGCGATGCAGCACAGCACAAATACTACCACTTCAAAGGGCACCTCAAAGATCTTCCCCTTCCACCGTCCTGCCCGCTTCAGACAGGGCAGCAGCAGCGCAGCAGCTGCGGCAATGCAGGAAAAGATCAGTGCGTTGCTCTGGAGATTGGTATAGTTCATCACCACATAGACACTGTCCAGCTCCGTTCCCTGCAGTTTATCGTAAGCGGTAAGGTTCTCTTTGGTCATGCCGTAGGCTATCGTCACGCCCGCCGGAGTGCTGATATCAGATATATAGTCTCCCTCAGCCTCATCAGCCTTACTGATAAAACCGTTTTCCACATAATACTCTTCCTCGGGATCCATGACGTTTCCTGTCACCTGGATATCCGACAGGCTTCCGTCCTCCAGAAAACGGTAGAGTACCCGGAAGGCATAATAATCTCCGCTGTCATCCAGAAGCCGCTGGGCTTCCTCTGCATCCATCCCGTCCAGCATCGGATTGCCCTCTCCATCAAATACTTCACAGTCCATGTATTTTCTTGCCAGATTAAACTCGTTGTCCCCGTACTCTTCCAGCACGTCTGAAAGCGGAGTCTCTGTCACCACCTCGTTGTAGATAATATAGTTGCCGCACGCAAGCGTATAGCCCAGCCCGTATATCGTGCCATCATCTGTGCTATCCGTCTCAGTGGCACTGCTGACCTGCGTCCTGAATGAGCCGTAATTTGCCATCATACCCAGCGAACAGATACACAGGACGATCACCGTCAGGATAACCAGCTTACGGCTGTTTTTCGATCTTGTATCCAACGCCCCACACCACCTTTAAATATTTTGGATTTTTCGGATCGATCTCGATCTTCTCCCGGATATTCCGGACATGGACCATAATGGTATCCGTGTTGATCGCTTTCTCCTGCCATACCCTCTCGTAGATCTCCTCCGAGGAGAAAACTCTTCCCGGATTCTTGGCCAGCAGCAGGAGGATCTTGTACTCAATGGGAGTCATCTTTACCGGAACGCCGTCCACAGACACCTCTACAGTATCCTCGTTGATCTCCAGGCCTCCAATCACGTGAACATTATCCTTCGGAGTCAGCTTCTCCAGGAATTTCCGGTATCTCCGGAGCTGAGAATTAACCCTTGCCATTAATTCCATCGGGGTGAAAGGCTTTGTCACATAGTCGTCCGCCCCGATGTTCAGTCCCGTGATCTTATCCACTTCCTCGGACTTGGCGGACAGCATGATCACCGGGAAATCATATTTTTCTCTCAGCTTCATGGTCATCCGGATCCCGTCCATCCGGGGCATCATAATATCCACGATGGCAAGATGGATCTCCTCCTTCTCTATGATCTCCAGGCCTTCCACTCCGTCTGCTGCCTGATACACCTTATAGCCCTGACTCTGCAGATAGATCTGGACGCCTTCCCTGATCTCTTTGTCGTCCTCCACGATGAGTATGTGATTTGTTTCCATTTTATAAAGTTCTCCTTTTCCCTCTCATTTTATCTGTCATACACCGCAGTTCTTCCCTCCTGGAGCCTGATATCATCTGCTCCGTCTGGCTGCTGCGTTTTTCCTCCTGGCGAAGGATTCAGAGGCCTCCGCCCTGCAGCCCTCCTGCCGGTCCAGCTTTGCCGAGATCCATTATATCACATTCAGCCCCGTCTGCATTTACCGGAAGTTCCGGAATCTGATTCTTTTTCACTACTCCATAATCCTTCACAGCCACTGTCACTCGGGAGAAAGGCAGCGGTATGGCATACTTATCCCACCGGCGGTTCAGCCGGATACAGGAAGAATAGGAAATACTGATGCCTACAAACTCCTCAGCCCCATGCTCAGACAGGTAGAATGCCAGCTTCTTCGGCTCATGCCTGGGTCCCAGCGGGCCATCCAGGGCTACCGCAATAGAGTGATCCTTCTCATAATTGTCCTGTACGATTTTCTTCAGCGCGGCAAAAGCCTTAAATCCGTCAGGTACTCGCAGAGCATTGCCGCCGCATCGCTTTATCATGTGTTCAATATAATTTCCTCTTGTATCAGCCGTAACGATCACGTCAACCGGCGTTGTCCTGTGAGCCAGCTTTTCCAGCACAAGGATCATGAAGAAGCTATCCTCATGCCAGAACCCGAAGATCTGACTGTCACCGAATCTTGTATTTTCAACCCATTTGATCCGGACTGTCCTCTCAATCAGTTTCAGATAACTATCGAATAACCACTGCAGAAGACTCTCTCCCATTTTCTTCATCTTCATATAAGCTGCCATCCTTTCCCTCTCCCTTTAAAACATACTGCCGGTCCAGCAGATGAGACTGTTCCTTTTTGCCGCAGATACATTGATTGTAGAGCATCTCTTCATATAAGGCAAGACTGGATGAGCGGTAATTCTCCGCTGTCTTCAGTGCCTGCTGCCTCATCTTTCTGCCGGTATTCTCCTCCAGCGCCATCTTCACACGCTCCGCCCATACTACTTCATCCTCTTCTGTCAAATAACCATTTATTCCGTCCCTGATGATATCATCTGAACCAACAGCATGAACTGCCACTACCGGGTTTCCTGCCGCCATTGCCTCGGCCAGTACGATTCCCTGGGTCTCAGACTTCGATGCAAAGAGGAACAGATCCGATGCGGCAAGATAGTCCTTCACTTCATGATTTGGCACATTTCCCACAAATGTGACCACATCCTGGATTCCAAGCAGGGACGCCCTTACCTTCAGCTCTCCCTTCTGGCTTCCATCTCCCAGGATCATCACATGGAAATCATCGCCGTATCTGTGCCGGAACTCCGCGATCCCACGCAGCAGGAATCCGTAATTTTTCTCTTTCTCCAGTCTGGATACAGTAGAGAAAAGATATTTCTTTCCTTTTCCGTACCTTTCTCTGATTTCAGATGCACGTTCCTTATTTACCCGGAAAAAGCTGTCATCCAGCCCTGTGGGAAATACTTCCACAGGTACGGAGGCACCGTATCCCCGGATGATCTGCCGCATCCCCGCCGACGGCGCCAGCACCATATCACACCGGTCCGCAAACCATTTCATATATGCGGGAACAATCTTTTCTCCGATCTCCTTTACCACATGTTTCTTCAGGAATGAGCTGTGCTCGCTGACTCTGAAACAGGGAATATAGTGAAGATAGTCTTCGTATCTCGTATGGTAGGTGTAAATCACTGGTATTCCGTATTTCTTCCCAAGATAAAGCGCCCACTGTCCTACAAACATAGGATGATGTACATGGATGCAGTCAAATGTCTCCTTTTCGAACACGCTCAGGATTTCTCTGGGATAAAATCCCGGATATACCATTCCATTGTCCATCGTACGTTTCTGAGAGTGATACCGTACCACCCGCTCCGGTGCAGCCTGATCCTCCGCCTCTGTATCCCCGTAGGTTGGTGCGAATACCGTCACCTCATGTCCCAGACGGATCAGCTCATGTGCCTGACGCTCTACGGAAACCGGAACTCCCCCGACAAATGGTCTGTAATTATTCGTAAGCATTGCTATCTTCATAGTGATTGCCCCCTTCATATCAGTCTCTTTTTCTTATGCTCTCTTTCTTTCCGCCATACTTGGTATCCTCTCTCAGGAGAGCAGGCTGATCGCCTTTTCCCCCAGAAAATATCCTGCGCCCACAAAGGCCAGGTTCCAGAGGAAGATCCCGCATACAGAACTGATCGTATATTTGACAAAATCCATTTTCACCATGCCTGCAGGGATGGAGATCAACGTCCGCACCATGGGGAGCAGCTTGCTCACAAACACCCCTATGCAGCCTTTCTCTCTTAAGAACTCCATCTTCTCCTCTATGACCGGCTGGTGCTTTGGGAACTTCTTAAAATATAACTCCATTACTTTCGTTCCCCCCAGCCTGCCCAGCAGGTACAACGCCCAGCTTCCTGTAAGTCCCGCCGCCACAGTCAGTACCATGACCACCGGAAAACTGATCTCTCCGCTGGCTGCCCAGATTCCTGCCAGAGGCATGATCACCCCCGCCGGGAAACCAGGCAGGTTCAGGTATTCCAGAAGTACGATCAGATAAATAAAGAATGCGCCATATTGTATAAAATAATTCGTTAACTCTTGGATACTCATCAATGTGTCCCCCTTTTTACAGTATCTAAAATACCGCGGAATTCTAAAGGGTTCTGATATAAGATTCAAAAGATTTTCTTAAGAAAATGAGAAATCATATGAAGAAACGAGCTGGATGCCGAAATACGTACGAACAATGTCTTATCACGTAAAAAGACCGGCGCCTTTTCAGGAACCGGTCCATAATATCCTGCAGGATCAGTCGAGCGTTGCGCTCCTGCAGATGCCGTCTCCGTTTCCGGAGTCGGTCTCGTTCTTTTTCTCCGCCTCATCCCCCTGAGGCCGGAACTCAATATGTCCTGTAGCTGCGTCCATGCCGTCTACGATAGCAAGTGACTCCAGCTGAAATCCAAGGTTGCGGATGATCCTTCCCCCGGACTGGAATCCCTTCTCAATGGCGATCCCGATACCTTCCACAGTAGCTCCCGCCGCCTGTACGATCTGGATCAACCCCTGGAGAGCACATCCGTTTGCAAGGAAATCATCGATGATCAGTACGTGATCCGCCGGCGACAGGAACTTCTTCGACACGATCACATGATTAATACATTTGTGGGTAAATGACTCCACCTCAGCCACATACATCTCCCCGTCCAGGTTGATGCTCTGAGACTTCTTGGCGAAAACCACCGGCACATCGAAATGCTGTGCCGCAATACAGGCGATCCCGATGCCTGACGCCTCAATCGTGAGGATCTTATTGATCGGCTTGTCCGCGAACCTCCGCTTGAACTCCGCCCCCATCTGATCCAGCAGTTTAATGTCCATCTGATGATTTAGAAAACTGTCAACCTTCAGCACATTACCTTCTTTTACAATTCCATCCTTTACGATCCGTTCTTCCAGAAAATTCATTTTTCTCCCTCTTCCTTTGTATTGTTTTCTTCTTCCCCTTCAAATATGACAAATACACGTCTCAACAGGTAGGAATTCACCCAGACGATCAGGGACACGCCAAATATCATCCACATCGGCAGAGCCATCAGCAGCGTTGATATATTCCAGAGCGACAAAATAACCGCAGCAACCAGGATCACAACCATAAGCAGCGTATACGGCAGCTTCGCAACAGTAAGAATCAGCGCATTTTTAAATGTCGCCTTTACAGGATTCACATAGCGCGCAGTCAATGGAAATACATAGATCAGTATCGACAGCATAACAAAACCGATCAGTGTAAAAATCACTCTCAGTACAAACTGTATCGTGCCAGGGAAATATCCCAGCAGTCTGAAATCGATTCCCCAAATAATCCCCAGCACAAGAAGAATCAGCCATATAATGGTGCTCTGTTTGAAATTTTCTTTAAATGCCTTGAAAAATCCCCTGAATATGTATCCCTCTTCATTTCTGACAAACTTCAGCATAATAGAATAGAGGGCGGCTGTAGAAGCGCCGATCGTCACGATCGGTATGGAACAGATCAGCCAGAGGACATTGAGACAGACCATGTCGCAAATCTTGGAAAGCGCCCGGGTTACAATATTGTCCGTAATGTTAAATCTCATGGTAACACTTCTCTCTTTCAATATTATTTTCATTACCGCACCGGGCGCCGTCTATCCCCACATCGGCACACCCGGATAATTTTCTTACAGTATAACACAAGAACGAAAGGGGGACAATGCGAAAAACGGGGAGAGCCGCAAGATAAACAAAATCTCATGCGACTCTCCCCGTTCCGGGCAAAAAAATAAAGCGGGTGATGAGAATCGAACTCACGTATCCAGCTTGGAAGGCTGGTGTTCTACCATTGAACTACACCCGCGTCATCTCTGACACGAGTAGTATCTTATCACAGGTTTTCCCAAAATGCAAGTCTTTTTTTCAAAAATTTTTTTTATTTAAAAAAACTTCCGCTCTATCCCCTCTTTTTTTGACTTCCCGGCAATCTCGTTATATAATGTGGAAGGGCGATTTTCCCGATATTCTATGAAAAGAGGTTATATCATTATGAGCAGACGTACAACGAAGAAGAGAGCAAAGAAGATAAATGAGACACAGTCAACGGCTCCTGTTTCCACCGCTTCTGCTGCTGTGAAAAAAGCTGCTGAAGAACCGGCTGCAAAAACTGCAGAGGTACTGGCTGAGGAGAAAACAGAAAAGGAAGAAGCAGCTGCGGCTGTAAAGGAGACGGCAAAGGAAACGGTTAAAGCAGAGGAAGCTCCAAAAGCTGAGAAAGCTGAAAAAACAGAAGAAGCTCCAAAGGCGCAGGAAGCTGTAAAAGAGGAAGCTGCTCCGGCTGCTGAGGAACCTGTTAAAACGGAAGAAGCTCCAAAAGCAGAAAAAGCTGCTGAAACAGAGAACGCTCCGGTCGAGAAGAAAGCTGCTGAAGAAATTCCGGCCGAGGAAAAAACTGCTAAGACCGCCAGAGCTCCGAAGGCAGAAAAGGCAGCCAAAACAGAGAAAGCTCCGGCGCCCAAAGCCAAGAAAACCAAGACAGAGTACACCGTATATCTTCAGTACCAGAACCGCGAATATAACATGGCAGACCTGGCAGAACAGATCATTGAAAAATGCGAAGCTGAAGAGATGGATACAACAGACCTGCGCATCTACGTGAAACCAGAGGACAACAGAGCCTATTATGCATGCGCCGGCGGCAACAGCTCCGTTGCATTATAAATTTTGCATAAACCTATTCATCTGCATTCCGGAATTCCGGGTGCAGACAGAAATGGTTTTTCCGGTATGTGAGCAGACCTTCTTTCTGCATCCGCGATAATTCAGCAGAAAGGGCGCTTCTGTCTACCAGGAGATAATCCGCCATCTGCTGGCGGCTGAACGGGATATCGAACTCTGCACTTTTTCTGCGCAGTGCTTCACCGGAGAGATAAGATTCGATTCTGCCCCGGATGGATTTCGGTGTGATATGATTGATCTTACGTGCCAGATTCAGATTTTTTCCCGTCATAATATACAGCATATTCTGAAGCAGCCGTCTGCGGGCATGTTCCCCGGACGGCATTTCTTTTTCCTTTTTCCCGTTCCCCCACTCCTCTGTCATCAGTTTCCGTATCCGAAGAAAAAGAATTTCTGTTTCTGCAGCGGCCTCCGCATCCACCATCAGAGGTTCCCCGCCCAGGCAGGCATAAGTCTCTCCAAATACTTCTCCCAACGCTACATGATCCAGAATACTCTGTCGCCCCCACAGATCTGTCCGCAGTATATTTACCCCGCCTGAGAGCACGATTCCCATTCGCTCCGTCGTATCACCCATACGGAGAATCCGGCTGCCTTTTGCATACCGTTCCCGCCGAGCCTCCAGGAAAACCATCAGCTCCTCCAGATCCTCTTCCTTTATCCCATAAAATATTGGATTTTTCAAAATTATCCTCAAATTCATAATCATTCTCCATTTCCGTTGTTATAACAACAGATTATTCTCTTTTAATATAGTACAATTCTCTTCACAGCACAAGCAGCCCTGCAGCTCCATGAGCTGAACTGTTGCAGTATATATAATCTGAAACACAGGGCTCGATTGCCATATAACAACCACAAAAGGAGAATGTACCATGATCAGAAAGATCATCCAGATTAACGAAGAAAAATGTAACGGCTGTGGTCTCTGCGCACAAGCCTGTCATGAAGGCGCTATCGGTATGGTAAACGGTAAAGCCCGTCTATTAAGAGACGACTACTGCGACGGTCTGGGCGACTGTCTGCCTGCATGCCCCACCGGGGCCATCACATTTGTAGAAAGAGAAGCCGATGCCTATGACGCCCAGGCAGTAAAGAGGAATATGGAAGCCAAAAAATTCAGCAACTCTGAAAATATCCCGGCTTCACCGGTCCGTTCCCGCCTTGCCCAGTGGCCGGTTCAGATCAAGCTGGCCCCTGTCAACGCGCCTTATTTTGAAAACGCCTCTCTTCTCATCGCTGCGGATTGTACGGCATATGCCTACGCACAGTTCCACGAAGAGTTTATGAAGGGGAAGATTACTTTGATCGGCTGTCCCAAACTGGATGCCATCGACTATACAGAAAAACTGACAGAGATCATCCGCCAGAATAATATCAGAAATGTATGCATCGTCCGTATGGAAGTACCCTGCTGCGGCGGGCTGGAAATGGCAGCAAAAAAAGCGCTTCAGGCCAGCGGGAAATTCATTCCCTGGCAGGTAGTAACAATTTCCATTGACGGACATATCCTTGACTGACCGCCAGTAGATTACAGACATAAGGATGCCGCAGCGCCAAGGGCTCTTTTCGATATCCTGGCTGCTGCGGCATCCTTCTGACTGTCTCATCTTGCGGCTGCACGTCTTTCAAAATGCTGATTCCTCGGTCTTGTACGCTCTTTCGTCCGGTCCGTCCGTTCATCCGGCCTGTCTCTCATGTCTCTGTACTCCTGACCAAACAGGAAAAAGGTCCTGTTCTCTTCTCTCAGCTTTCCCTGCCGGAAATGCCTAAGACTGTTCATCGTGTCCGAAAACATGATCTGCCATGTCCGTATCCGTGAAGACATCCTCGGTTTTCCAAGCATCTCTTCCATGCTGTGAGTGTCCGTATAAATCTGATATTCGGTCACTACCCAGCAGATAAGAAGAAAGGTAACTGCCAGCAAAAATGTAGCAATATATACATCCGTCATATTGATCCTCTCCTCTCGTTCATGTTAATTAAATTTTAGAACTTTATAGAGAGATAGTCAATATTTTCAGAAAATTTATTTTATATTTTTATTTTGCATTTGCATTTCAGAAAGCATCTTCCGTTTCATTTATACCTTAAACGCACTTTTGCAGATATCCGCCAGACAGCATTTCTCGCAATGAGGCTTCGTCCTTGCCGTACATATGTCTCTTCCATGGTAGACAAGACGGTGGCAGAAATCACTGCCCTCCTCCGGAGGAATAATCTTCCAGAGCGCCATCTCAACCTTCTTCGGTTCCTTTATATTATCTACAAGGCCGATTCGGTTGACCAGACGGATGCAATGAGTATCCGTCACAATAGCAGGCTTTCCGAATACATCTCCCATGATCAGGTTGGCGCTCTTCCTTCCCACTCCCGGCAACTTCAGAAGCGCATCAAAATCATCCGGTACTTTTCCATCGTATTCGTCTCTCAGGATCTTCATGCATGCGCTGATGTCTCTGGCCTTGCTCTTTCCCAGCCCGCAGGGTCTGACAATCTCCTCGATATCATTGACATCCGCGTCAGCCAGTGCATTTACATCCGGATACTTCTCATAAAGTCCCTCTACTACTACATTTACCCGGGCGTCTGTACACTGAGCGGCCAGCCTGACGCTGACCAGCAGTTTCCATGCCTGATCATAGTCCAACGTACAGCCTGCGTCCGGATATTCCTTCTTCAGTCTCTCAATCACTTCCAGAGCTCGCTGTTTCTTTGTCATTTGTCTTCTTCCTTTCCGTCTTTCTACCATTTCTTATCCAGGATTTTCCGGATTTCATCCATGGCATCTTTAAATTTATCTGAAACTGCCGTTGGGTTCCGATGGAGCTGAGAAGCTATGTGCAGCCATCTCTGATCTGTATATCCGGAAATTTTTCTCATCTCGTTTTCTACTGTATTCCGAAGCTGTGTCAGTTCTTCTCTCTGCTCAACCGAAAGCAGCCTGCCCGGAATCTCTTCTCTGAGAAGTGTATCTGCCCGGTCCGCCAGATATTCCAGCAGCTGTCTGCGTTCCTCTCTCTTCATATCAAGCCATTCCAGATAAGCAGCTTTTCGCGACCTCTGCTTTTCCGCTGCCTGATCCACACGTCGGATACAATCCGCCTTTACCTCGCCTGCGGTAACCTTAAGCTTCTCCTGCAGTTTGCGGATCTCCGTCCGGCTTTCCTCCAGATGGATCAGGATATATTTCAGATCCATAGCCTCATTGAAGGCCTGGGTAAAATCAACCGCAGCAGCAGCTGTCAGCACAAATCCGATTCCCTCTGCCGCCAGAAGCGGAAGCCGGAGTACAGCATACTCTATGGGAACATGGATCCACCGGACAAGAAGCACAGAGAAACAGCCCCAGCACAGGGAGGCCGCGGGGCAAATGTAGCCGTTTATATTGAATTTCACTTTACTGTAGTCCCAATACCGCACGCGAAACAACCGTTCCATGACTGCTCCGGTACAGTATTCCAGGATCGTCGCAGCGATCATCCCCATCACGAAGACAAGGGGAATACTGTTCCGCACACCTATGGTACAGACCAGGATCACCAGCGCTCCCGATCCGTACAGAGGCAGCATAGGTCCGTGCATAAATCCTCGGTTCACCCATTGTCTTTTCTTCAGAGACACATAGCAGCTCTCCCAGACCCATCCGATAAAACTGTAAATAAAGAAAAACAGGATCCACTGACTCAGGGCATACTCATGCATTTTCTTCCTCGATCTTTGTGATCAAGTCAACGCGTCTCTGATGGCGTCCGCCTTCGAACTCTGTATCCAGCCATGTCTCAACGATCATCTTCGCCAGTTCCGGCCCGATGACCCTGGCTCCGAATGCAAGAATATTACAGTCATTATGCAGTCTTGCCATCTTGGCTGTATAGGGTTCGCTGCACACTGCCGCCCGGATTCCCTTCACTTTGTTGGCCGCAAGAGAAATTCCCAGGCCGGTCCCGCAGATCAGGATTCCCTGGTCCACCTCACCGGCCGCCACTGCCCGTGCAACCTTTTCACCATATATGGGATAGTCACAGCTCTCTGTTGAATTCGTCCCGTAATCAACTACTTCACAGCCTCTTTCCTTTAAGTAATCAATAATCTCTGCTTTCATTTCCAACGCGGAATGATCATTTCCTATTCCAATCTTCATAATGATATCTCTTCCTCTTTTCTTTCTTTGTTTAACTTGCAGCTCTTCTCTCAGTTCCGCCCGGTATACTCTCCGGGCCGTTCCCGACCAGTGCAGAACCGCAAAACCATCGGAAACTGCCGCCGGGGACTATGCTTATCATACCAAATCAGATAAATGAAAGCAACACAAAAGGAAAAGGGGAGTTCAGTTGTTCCCGGGGGCCGCTGTCAGGACGGTGTGTTGTCACCTGGATACCGGGAACAGGCCTGAACTGGCCAAAACACAGAACCGCTCTCGAAAACCTTTCTGCGGGGAGGGAGGATGCGTTCGGGCTCCGCTTCGGAAAATAAGGAAAACTAGAAAGTTCCGGGCACGGACTAAAAGCCAGAACAGGCGGCGAGCAACTCGTTTTACTCAGACAATCTCGCCGCCTGTTCTAACGTCCGTACCCGGAACTTTAAGTTTTGCTAATCTTCCTGTGAAGTCGCCCGCCCACATCCTCCCTCCCCGCAGAATACGTTTTAGAGACACCTCTGTTTTCGGATGTTTAATCATCAAAGTCCGTGTCCTACACAGCCCATCATGCAGTCCTTGCCTTCCCTGCGCAGACCGCCTCATATTCTTTCAGTTTCTGCTTTGCAGCCGGACTTAAGTATCTCGGCACCTCAATCTGCACAGTTACATAATGATCGCCGTGCACCGAAGGATCCTTCATGGAAACAATTCCTTTTCCTCTGAGCCGGATCTTCGTTCCTGACTGAGTTCCTTCACGTATCTTGCAGAGCACATTCCCATAAAGGGTGCTGACTACTGCTTCTCCGCCAAATACCGCTGTCGTAAACGGAACGTTTACCGTAGTATAAACATCCATTCCTTTTCTCTCATATCCCGGCTTCGGGCTGACCTGTACTTTCAGGAGCAGATCGCCATTCTCTCCGCCGTTGACCCCGGGCATGCCTTTTCCCCGGAGCCGCACACTCTTGCCGGAGTCAATTCCTGCCGGAATGTGTACCTTCAGAGTCTGTACTTTTCCGGACGGATCACCGGGATCCTGCAGACGGATCATCTTGTCACATCCAAATGCCGCCTCATCAAAGCTTACCGTCACTTCTGACCTCAGATCAGAACCCTTTGACCGGAAATTGCCGCCGAAGCCGCTGAAGCTGCCGTTCCCATATCCGCCGGAACCACTGCCGAAGCCGCCGGTAAATCCGCCGCTCCTGCTGCCATATCCGCTGCCGGACGATGAACCGGATGCCGAACCATGGTGGAAGATATCGCCGAATATATCGTTGAACATATCATCCATATCGCCGCCTTCGAAATGGAACTCCTGATAGTTGCCTCCCGGACCGCCATATGTCCGCCGCCATGTTCCGCCCTGCTGGCCGCTGAAACCGCCTGCGCCGTATGCTCCGCCGGCGCCGTAGCCGCCAGTCTCATCAAATGCCGCATGACCGAACTGATCATACATTTTCTTCTTCTCCGGATCACTCAGTACTGTATAAGCCTCCGTTACTTCCTTAAATTTCTTTTCCGCTTCTTTATCTCCCGGATTGGTGTCCGGATGATATTTCTTCGCAAGTTTACGGTATGCCTTTTTAATAGCTGATGCGTCCGCATCCCTGCTGACGCCCAGCACCTCGTAATAATCTCTTTTCGCTGCCATTTCCGTCACCCTCCTGATCTATCCTTCTGTCACTGCCTCCTGTTATCCACAAAGCAGCTTCCCATATCTAAAATCCAGTACCTGCAGATGAGTACTGACTTCCAGATCTGCACCAGCTTTTCCACTGACATAAAAACCCCCGGAACTTCTCCGGGGGTCAAGAAAACCATACTTCAATTTTTATCACACTGTTACGTCAATTTTCCTTCCCGCTCTCCGGAATGTCCATCGGCAGAACCCGCGGCATTGGATGTCGCTCCTGTTCTATTTGTAATATAGCAGATGCATTTCATTATGTCAAGCCTGTTTTCAAGGAAAATTGCGATTGGGGACACACTGAATCTCGATTTGGGACACACTGAAATTCAATTGGGGACGTAGCAAAATCGCATTTTACTACGTCCCCAATCGTGTTATTTCAGCATATCCCGAAGCATCTGATTGACAACTCCCGGATCTGCTTTTCCTTTCATAGCCCGCATTGTCTGGCCCATCAGGGCTCCCAGTGCTTTTTCTTTTCCGCCTTTATAGTCTTCCACGGCTTTCGGGTTTGCCGCGATGACCTGTTCTACTACTTCTTTCAGGGCGCCTTCGTCGCTGACGGTCTTCAGCCCCTGCTCTTCTACATATTTTTCCGGATCTACATTGTCTGTAAATATCTTTTCAAAAACTTTTTTTGCCACAGTTCCGTTAATGGTCCCTGCATCTACCAGATCGATGAGTTTTGCCAGATTCTCCGGGGAGAATGTCAGGTCCTCCGGCTCGGTGCCGGTCTCTTTCATGAGACGGAATACTTCCACCATGATCCAGTTGGCCACTTTCTTGGGCTTGCCGCAGGCAGCGGCTGCCGCTTCGAAAAGGTCTGCGGTCTTCTTTGATTCTGTAATGATCTCTGCATCATATTCCGGAATGTCGAACTCTTTCTTGTACCGCTCCAGCTTCTCGGAACGGAGTTCCGGCTGAGCCGCCTTCACTCTCGCGATCCATTCGTCGCTGATGACGATCGGAACCAGATCCGGTTCCGGGAAATAACGGTAATCCTGAGCATCCTCCTTGGAACGCATGGCATAGGAGTGTTCCTTATTATCATCCCACCGTCTTGTCTCCTGGATGACTTCCTTGCCTTCCTCGAGAAGCTCGATCTGACGCTGGCGTTCCCCTTCGATAGCATGTGCAATCGCCTTGAAGGAGTTCAGGTTCTTCATTTCTGTCCTTGTGCCGAAAGTCTCGCTTCCCACTTCCCGGACTGAGAGGTTTACGTCCGCACGCATGGAGCCTTCCTGCAGCTTGCAGTCCGAAGCGCCCAGATACTGAACGATCATCCGAAGCTTCTCAAGATATGCGATCACTTCATCTGCAGTGCGCATATCCGGCTCAGAAACGATCTCTACCAGAGGTACGCCGCTCCGGTTGTAATCTACGAGAGATGTATCATCCCACTCATCATGGATCAGCTTACCCGCATCCTCCTCCATGTGCATCTCATGGATACGTACTTTCTTTTTGCCATTTCCTGTCTCGATCTCCACATAACCGTCCCGGGCAATTGGCAGATACAACTGTGAAATCTGATAGTTCTGGGGGTTGTCCGGATAGAAATAATTCTTCCGGTCGAACTTGCACACCTGAGTGATCTTACAGTTCGTGGCAAGACCAATGGCCATGGCATACTCCACTACCTGTTTGTTCAGCACCGGAAGGGATCCGGGCATACCGGTACACACCGGACAGGTATGAGAGTTGGGCGCTCCGCCGAACTCTGTGCTGCATCCGCAGAAAATCTTTGTCTTCGTTGCCAGCTCAATATGGACTTCCAGTCCGATCACTGTCTCATACTGCTTTGCCATTACTGTCTCGCCTCCTTTCCAAACTCTCTTCCGAACTCCGCCGGACCTTCATACTGCTTTTCCGTAGCACATTCATATGTGTATGCTGCCCGGAAAAGAGTTTTCTCCTGAAATACATTTCCGATGAGCTGCATGCCGACAGGCAGCCCTTTTCCGTCCCTGCCCACCGGGATGCTGATTCCCGGAAGTCCTGCCAGGTTCACGGAAATGGTGTAAATATCTCCCAGATACATCTTGATAGGATCGCTCAGGCTCTTGCCAAGCTCCGGCGCCGTAGTAGGAGCCGCCGGTCCCAGGATCACATCGTATTTCTCAAACGCACGGTCAAAAGCCTGCTTGATCAGTGCTTTCACCCTCAAAGCTTTCAGATAATATGCGTCATAATATCCGGAGCTCAGGACAAAGGAGCCCAGCATGATCCTTCTCTTTACTTCAGGACCGAAGCCCTCGGACCTTGTCCTCTTATACATATCGTGAAGTCCCTCATAGTCCGGTGTCCGGTATCCGTACTTCACGCCGTCAAACCGTTCCAGGTTAGAGCTTGCCTCTGCCGCTGCAATCGTATAATATGCGGGGATGGCATATTTCACCAGGCCGAGGTCGAACATTTCCACCTTTGCACCGCATTTCTCCAGGACCTTCGCAGCCTCTGTAACAGCTGCCTGCACTTCTCCGTCCAGTCCGTCTCCCAGATAATCTCTGGGAATACCGATCCGCAGTCCCTGCACATCATTGACCAGAGCATCTGTAAAACGGTAATCCTCCCTGGCAATGGAAGTACTGTCTTTGGCGTCATGTGAAGCGATGGCCTCCAGCACTGCCGCACAGTCGGAAACGTCTTTTGTAATAGGTCCGATCTGATCCAGAGAGGACCCATAGGCGATGAGCCCGTAACGGGATACCGTGCCATAGGTCGGCTTCATGCCTACCACGCCGCAGAACGAACTGGGCTGACGGATCGATCCGCCGGTATCTGATCCCAAAGCGTAGAAGCTCTCTTCCGCTGCCACTGCCGCACAGGACCCGCCTGATGATCCTCCGGGTACATGGGCCGTATTGTGCGGGTTTCGCGTAGGTCCATACCAGGAAGTCTCTGTGGTACTTCCCATGGCGAACTCATCCATATTGGTCTTTCCCAGGATGACTGCGCCTGCCCGCTGCAGGTTTTCCACTGCCTCCGCTGTAAATGTAGGTCTGAAATTAGAGAGGATCTTGGAACTGCATGTAGTCAGCTGTCCCCGGATACACATATTGTCCTTAATGGCTGCGGGAACTCCCGCCAGCGGACCAGCCGCCTCGCCCTGATCGATCTTTCTCTGCATCTCTTCCGCCTGCGCAAGAGCGCCTTCCTCGTCCAACGTCACGAAGCTGTTCAGCTCCGGCTCCGCTGCCTTGGCTCTCTCAATGGCAGCCTCCGCCGCCTCACGGACGGAAATTTCTTTATCCTTTATCTTCTTTCCCAGCTCAAGAGCTGTCAGTTTCAATATATCCATATTTCTGCCGCCTTTCTGTCTGAGGTTCTGTTAACCGATCGTCCTGGGCACTTCAAAGCTGTCCTCTTTGCGCAGCGGCGCATTGGCCAGCGTCTCTTCCCGGTTATCCCCGTTTGTCACTACATCTTCGCGGAATACATTGCTTACAGGGAATACATGAGACATGGGTTCCACACCTGCAGTGTCCAGTTCATTCAATGTATCGATATAGTCCAGCATCTTCTCCATATCTGCCTTTGCCGCTTCCTTCTCCTCTTCCGACAGCTCCAGCTTGGCAAGAATGCCTACATATTCAATGGTTTCATCCGATATTTTATTTGCCATATCAGCCATACCTTCCTTTCACGTATCTGTCTGTACTAAGGCTCCAGTCTGCTCAGGTCCCGCGGGAACAACGTAGTCTCACGGACATTGTCCTCTCCCAGCAGCTGCATCGTCAGACGCTCCATGCCGATTCCAAGTCCTCCGTGGGGCGGCATACCATGTTTAAATGCACTCAGGTACTGCTCCATGCCCTCATCCGTCATACCTCTCTTCTCCATTTTTTCCATAAGGCTCCGGTAGTCATGGATTCTCTGTCCGCCGGTGGTGATCTCCAGGCCGCGGAACAGCAGGTCAAAGCTCAGTGTGTATGTGGGATCTTCCGGATCATCCATAGCGTAGAAAGGCCGCTTTTTCGATGGATAATGTGTGACAAATACGAAGTCGGCTCCCCACTCTTCCTTTGCGTAACGTCCGATGAGCATCTCCTCCTCCGGCTCCAGGTCATAAGGCGTCCGGATCTTCCTGTTATACTTCTCAGATACCAGTCTCTTGATCTCGTCAAACCGCACTGCCGGAATCTCCTCTGTCTTCGGCAGCTCCACTCCCAGAATCTGAAGCTCTCTGGCATACTCTTTTTCCAGCAGCTTCATGGTGTACTGGAGAAATCCGGTCTCCATTGCCATCACGTCCTCAAATCCGTCAATGTATCCCATCTCAAAATCAAGGCTTGTATATTCGTTCAGATGGCGTTTTGTGTTATGCTTTTCCGCACGGAACACCGGCGCGGTCTCAAACACTCTGTCAAACACGCCGACCATCATCTGTTTGTAAAACTGCGGGCTCTGCTGAAGGATCGCCGGTCTGTGGAAATACTCCAGACGGAACAGATTTGCTCCTCCCTCGGCGCTCTTGGCTCCGATCTTAGGTGTATGGATCTCTGTAAAGCCCTGTGTGTAGAGGAAATCCCGGAATCCTCTCACGATTCCCTCCTGTATTCTGAATTTCGCCCGTTCCCGGATATTCCGAAGAGAGATGGGTCTGTAGTTCAGTTTCGCTTCCAGCGAGGTGTTCATCTTCCACTTGGAGATAGGAAGCGGCATTGGCTCCACAGGCTCGCTGAGGATCCTGACTTCCTTCATCCGGATCTCCACGCCGTTGGGTGCTTTCTCTGACCGAGTCAATGTGCCGGACACCTCGATCGTGTCTGCGTCTTTGAGTTCCTTCAGATCAAACAGGGAGATTCCTTCCTCGTAGACGCACTGCAGCAGCCCTTCCCGTTTTCTCAAAATAACGAAACCGACATTTCCCATATCACGGATAGAGTGGACTGCGCCGTTTACCTTTACTTCGCGTCCTTCCATGCCTTCCTCAAGCAGTTCTCCAAGTTCCAGTGTCTCTGGTTTTTTTACTCCTGTTACAAATTCCATTTTCTTTTCTCCTTTCAGATGCCGTACCCCGAAACAAAAAAAGCCCCGGGATACTTCAGTATCCCGGGACGGAAATTATCAAGATAAAATCCGCGGTACCACCCGCATTGAACCCTGCTGAATGTCCAAGGAAGTCCTTGCTCCCCAGGCTCGAAAATACCTCGCCAAGTTCCCAAGGACAACTCCTGCTCACTAAACTCTTCCTTCGCCTCCGGCTCCTCATCGTTAAGTGTTCAGGGTTCCACTCTTTGCATGTAACGTATGCCCCACGTACCGCCCTACTTCGTTTCAGACGGTCAGCTCCCAAGTGTTCCCAAAGTTTCCTCCGCTGTCCGGCGCTCTCAGTCGGTGACGCCAACTTCCTGTCAGTTTCTGAAAACCAGAGTCTTGTTCTCAGCCTTTCCCTATTTCAACACTTTAGTCTGTTAAAATATGTTTCCCATAATAGCACAGCCTTTTTCATTTTGCAAGACCTTTTTTATTTTTCTGTTTTTATTTTTTGACAGCATCTTATTTGCCGATCTGTTCTTTTACAACATCCAGTGCCTTCTCAAGCTGATTATCTGCTTCCGGATTATCTGCGTCATATACATATTTCACTTCCACATCCGGCTCCACTCCTGTGCCGTTAATGCTTCTTCCGCTGGGTGTATAATATTCCGCTATGGTCAGCTTCAGACAGGTACCGTCACCCAGATCCATAAGCTGCTGTACCACACCTTTTCCATATGTTGTGGTCCCCACGATAATTCCTGTGCCATAATCCTGTACCGCACCGGTAAATATCTCAGAAGCGCTGGCGCTGTTCTGATTGACCAGCACAGCAAGCGGCTTTTTAAACTCATGCTCTCCGTCACATGTAATTTCCTCTGTATTTCCATTCTTATCCTTGGTAGACACAATGGTTCCTTTCGGCAGAAGAAGCTTCAACATATCTGTTACCGTGTTCAGATTTCCTCCCGGATTATTCCTCAGATCAATCACAAGTCCTTTCATATTCTGGTTTTCCAGAGCTTCCAGAGCTGTCTGAAACTGTTCATAAGTAACGGTGTCAAATTCACTGACACGGATATAACCGATTTCTCCTTCTTTCATTTCATACTCTACTGTCTGCACCTGAATCGTATCTCTGACAGCTGTAAATTCCAGCTTATCTCCATCGCGGATCACATAAAGTGTAACCTCTGTTCCCTTTTTCCCCTTTACCCAGGAAACTACAGTTTCCAGTGACTCTCCTGCCACTTCCCGGCCGTCTACCTGATACAAAATATCCCCTTCCCGGAGCCCCGCCTCTTCCGCCGGCGAATCTGCATATACACTGGTCACTGTAATCTTACCATCCTGAATGCTCTGGGACATCGTTGCTCCAATCCCGGAGAATTCACCGCTGGTTGATTCCATCAAAGCTTCCGTATCCTCCTCGTCATAGTACGTAGTATACGGATCCCCCAGCGCCCCTGTATATCCCGAATATATTCCTTCTATGAGCTGATCTTCATCGATCTCATCATCATACAGGTAATAGCGGTCTACCAGTGCATTGATCAGATTCAGTTTCTGTTCAACATCTCTTTCCGAAACCTTTCCTGAAGCATAGCTGCCAAACGGCCAGCCGCCAGCCAGATTCCAGGCCGCCCATATACAGCATAACACAAGCAGTGAAGCCCCAATTCCTGTAAGCACACCTCTGACAAATTTCCCCCGACGGCTGCGTGCTGAGCCGCCGGCGACAGCCTCATCCGCTTTTTCTTCCATTCCCGGTTCTTTCAACTCCTGTTCCGGTTCAAACTTCTGATCCATAATCATTTATCTCCATTCAAGATTGATTTACTTTCTTCAGCCACTTACATGGCTTATCGTGAAAACGAAAGGACAAAGCGGAATACTTCTTCCGCTTTGTCCTCCCTCTTTTATTATTATGCTATTGTGATTCTCTGTATTCCATGGAGTACAATCAGACTTTCCATTCTCTTCCTCCGGCTGGAATACAGCATAAACGACAGACATATCCGCCGCTATACTTTGAGATGCTTGCGCACAGTAAAGAAACTGCCCAGAAAACCGATGCCGATTCCCATGATCAGTCCGATGGGAAGCAGATACCGGTAAACACTCCACACCGGAAGGAAATCAATGATATTCTGCAGAATACTGAATCTTGTCATAACATATTCCACAGCTTTATCATACAGAACATACAGCAGTCCCAGCGGGATCAGAGCACCAAAAACACCGATGATCAAACCTTCCAGTACGAAAGGAGACCGGACCACGAAATCCTTGGCGCCGATATATTTCATAATAGCAATCTCTTCTCTTCTGACCGTGATACCCATGGTAACCGTATTACTGATCAGGAAAATAGACACTCCCAGCAGAATGATTATAATCGCAATAGAAACATATGCAACAAGCAGATTAACGCTTGACAGTGTATTCGCAACAACATCTGATTTATTAACCTGCCGCACTCCATCCAGACTCTGGGCAAAGGTAACAAGCGCTTTCTGCGTTTGTGAAAGAGACCTGCTTCTGGCCACCAGCCCCTGGTCCTCATTCATCGTCTTCATATACACTTCATAGTTGTCCGATGTAGCAAGCGGATTATCATCGGCAAATCCTTCTGCCAGCTCCGGATTATCCCCGAAATACTGTTTCTGGAACTCATCCCATGCCTCTTCAGCCGACACATAGACGACATCCTTAACGCCATCCTGCTTACGGAGCTCCTCTCCGATCTCCTTTTTCTGCTCATCTGTGGCGTCCTCATCGAAAAACACGGTTATGGCTACGCCTTCCTCAGCAGTCCGGATGATATACTGAAAGTTTAAAAGAATCGAAAAAAACAAACCAAACAGGAAGATACATGCCGACATTGTCGCAATGGATGCGAGAGAAAACATTTTGTTCCTCCAGATATTCTTGACTCCCTGTTTTCCTACGTATCCTAATGTACTAATTCTCATCTATATACCCACCTTTTTGTTCATCACTGACAATCACACCCTGTTTCATTGTGATCACCCGCTCATTCATCTCATTTACGATTTCCTGGTTATGCGTAACCACAAGCACGGTTGTGCCGCGGTCATTAGCCTCTTTCAGCAGACTCATGATCTCCCATGAATTCGTCGGATCCAGGTTTCCGGTGGGTTCGTCGGCCAGCAGGATAGCGGGCTCATTGACAAGCGCCCTGGCAATTGCCACACGCTGCTGCTCTCCTCCTGACAGCTCTTTCGGAAAAGACTTGTATTTCTGAGCAAGCCCTACAAGCGACAGTGCCGCAGGCACCTTTTTCTTAATAATCCTTGTAGGTGTCTCCGTTACCCGGAGAGCAAACGCAATATTCTCATAAATGTTCCGATCTTTCAACAGACGGAAATCCTGGAATACAACTCCAAGCCCTCTCCTGTATTTTGCTATGTTACGATGCCTCATCCGGTTCAAGTTCTGTCCATTTACAATAATGGTACCTTCTGTCGGATTCAGCTCTTTCATGATCAGACGGATCAGTGTTGATTTACCCGAGCCGCTGTCACCGACGATGAAGACGAACTCTCCCCGTTCAATCTTCACGGACACTCCGTTAATGGCGGGATTACCCTTGGAGTATTCCTTCGTCACATTTCTTAATTCAATCATATGTTCCTCCTAATTATTCATACTCCTGACGCACCTGCACTAATGCAGCAAGTTATGAATCCCCTTCTGTGCTGTCTCCTGCCGTACCGCACGGATCCGCCGGCATGGTTGTCCGTATCCGCAGCAGTTCTGCAGCCCAAAACGGTTATTAATATTCCTGGGATTCCATATACTTCATATATTTTACGACCATCAGAGCGATCTTGAACGTGATCGCATCCTCAAACACACGCAGGTCCAGTCCGGTACTCTTCTGGAGCTTATCCAGACGGTATACAAGAGTATTCCTGTGAATGTAAAGCTGCCTGGACGTTTCTGACACATTAAGGCTGTTCTCGAAGAACTTATTGATCGTAGTCAGCGTCTCTTCGTCAAAATCGTCCGGTGATTTCCCCTCAAAAATCTCTTTGATAAACATCTTGCACAGCGGGATCGGCAGCTGATAGATCAGGCGCCCGATACCAAGCGTGGTAAACGCCACAATATCCTTCTCGTCAAAGAAGATCTTGCCCACATCAAGAGCAAGCTTCGCTTCTTTATAGGACTTGGAAACTTCCTTAATGTCATTGACGATGGTTCCATATGCGATGCGGATATCTTCCTCGCCCCCTTCGTTTCTGAGAGTCTCAAGCATCTCTCTGGCCATCTTCTCAAGTTCTCTGTTTCCATCCTTCTCGGAAAGTTCTTTCACGACAATGATATTTTTCTCATCAACGGCTGTGATAAAATCCCTGGCCTTACCGCCCAGGAGGTTGCGAACATTCTCCAGCGCGGCATTGTCTTTCTCGTGCGATGTCTCAATTATAAAGATAACACGTTTTACTTCTGTGTCAATATGTAATTTTTTTGCGCGGTTATAAATATCCACCAGCAGCAGGTTGTCCAGCAGAAGATTTTTTATAAAGTTATCCTTGTCAAAACGCTCTTTATAAGCAACAAGCAGACTCTGGATCTGGAATGCGGCAATCTTGCCCACCATGTAAACATCCTCGCTCTCACCGGCGGCCAGAAGCACATACTCCAGTCGCTGCTCATCAAATATCTTAAAAAACTGGCATCCCTGTATTACCTGGCTGTCCGCAGGGGATTCAACGAAAGAGAGAACGGCCTCTCCGGAATTCTGCGCTGCGTCAAAGGTTGCTGCCAGCTCCTTTCCTTCTGTATCCAATACACAGAAATCTATTCTTGTGATTGTCTTTAATCCATCAATTGTGTTCTGAAGTATCTGATTTGAAATCATCTTTTTTCCTCCACTCCCAGGCAGATTTCATGTACATTTTTCACAATAAAACCACCTTCAAAAATATACCGTTCACATATCCACGTTCTATATTAAGGCAAAACATCAAAAAAAGAAAGAGGAAATCCATTTTTTTTATGCATTTCCTCAAATCTTTTACAAAAAATTCACATTTGAAACTTTATACATTGTTCACAAAAGCTTCTGGCAGCTGTCAATTGCCTTTCTGCTGCCGTTCCACCCGGTGCCAGAATATTCTTTTCAGGAAAAACTTTCTGATCCGGACAGACAATTTACTCTCATCATAACTCCGCCAAAGTGCCCTGCCGCACCCCATCCATACTTTCGCATTCAACAGAGCTCTTCCCCGGGCTGCAAACTCTTCCTGGTACGGAGAGGAAAGAACTGACAGGATACAATCTGTCTCCGTGCCGTTGATATCATTGATCACATTCTCCTCTCGATTCTCTCCGGAACGGATTAAAGCATGTCCGGTTATCCGGATCCCGCGGCTGTATCTTCTGACCGCATCCTCTACCCGGGTAAGCTCCTCTTCTGTTTCCGCAAGAAGGTAAACTCTTTGATGATTCTTCTGAAGATATTTCATAAACATTCTGAGAAATGTCCG
This sequence comes from uncultured Mediterraneibacter sp., assembly GCA_944381495.1. Classification (GTDB taxonomy): domain Bacteria; phylum Bacillota; class Clostridia; order Lachnospirales; family Lachnospiraceae; genus Mediterraneibacter. The sequence continues at coordinate 127,918 of CALWLJ010000003.1, forward strand.
TTCTTCTGTCTCCCGCAGTATCTGGCGGTCGTCTATTCCGGCGGCCTCCAGGATTTCCTTCTCTCCCGGCAGGATCATCTGCAGCTCCCTGACCTGATCCCGCCATTCACTGTCCTCCTGTCCTGCCAGAAGCATGTCCATGGGAATGATCCCGATAGACTCCAGCGGACCGTCCTCCAGAAACTGTATGGCACGCTTCATAGCCTCCTTCGCAGTAAGGCAGTCCATCTCTATTCCTAATACCTTTATCTTTTCTTCCATTACATATCACCCACAATCTTCTCAGATCGCTCATTCGTTCAATTGTACCAAAAAATTCCGTTTTTGTAAACTGAACAAATTACAGTTTTATGCTAGGAACCTGTTACATACCAAATGCATTTCCGGCTTCTCCTGACATTCCCGGATTGCCGCTGATAAAATGTAGAATTATTTCTGCTGTTCCCCACGCTTCTTCTTCGTCACAAGACCTCCGATTCTTCCCGTCTCTTTTGAAGTCAGAGACTTCCATCCCTGCTCCATCACTTTATCCAGCAGGCCCAATTCCTCTGCCACTTCATACTTCAGCTTTTCCTCCGGTTCAAGTTGTTCCAGATTAACAGACTTTTCTTTCTTTTTACTCATAACAGACCTTCTTTCCGCTTTTCCGAAAGTATTGACAGAATAAAGCGGAAATATTCAGAAAACGCCCCAAAAAGTACCTGTCACTTTTCTGGGGCGTTTTCTGACAATTCAGTCCATTATATCTCCGGGTTGTCTGGTATGATAATAGCCGCAATGATGTAAGCAAGTATCCCGGAACCGGTGCAGCACAGCAGCACCAGTCCCAGTCTCACCAGTGTAGGATCGATATTAAAATATTCACCGACGCCTCCGCACACACCGCAGAGCATCCTGTTTTTTCTTGAACGGTACAGTCTTTTTTCCATGATGATTCCTCCTGTTATATAATTGTTATTCTGCTGTTTTCTATCTTTTCTATTTCTCTGTAAAAATAACTTCAATGCTGCCTATGCCGCATTCTGCTTTCAAAGTACGGCCGGCGTTATTGTCTATTTTCATTTTATTCCTGATGCCACTGTATGATTCATCACCGATCATGATTTCGCCGATCTGGCTGCTCACCTCATAATCATAGTCGGAAGATGAACCCTGTGCGGTGTAGATCACTTCGCCGACTCCGCAGTCTATCTCGGCATCTCCGGTAACATTTCCGCTCATGATCAGCTGGCCCGCCCCGCAGTCCGCCCTCAGTTTTTCCGCCTCAAAATCTGTAATAATTCCCTGGCCGGCACCTACCTCGATCTCCGCCTCTTTAACGGATATCTCTTTCATTTCAAGGAAACCGGCTCCCACGTCAGCGGAAAGTTCCTCCAGAACTGTTCCAACAGGAAGGCTGATATAAACCGCCGCATCACTGCCCTGCGGTCTGTGCGCGCCCCAGTTTTTCTTCATGCTGACCTCAAGTTTACCATGTTCTCCAGACACCTGGATATTATCCCGGTAACGTTCGGGCAGGTTACTGATATCAACTGCCACATTCTCCACATCCTGTACTCCGACATATACTGCAAGATTCTTCACATCCAGCTCTATCTCCCGGATCTCCGGATATTCTGTCACAGTATCTCCGTCCGGTTCCGCCGGTACATAGTCATCTTCGGGAAGCAGGCTGTCTCTCGTCATATCGGAGAGATCGCTGCTGATGTTCCCCAGTTCATCCTCAATATAGTCCGCATCCCAGTTGATCTCCGACAGCCATCCGCCCAGCAGTCGCCCATCCTCATTTCTAAGAAGCATACTCCCTGCTCCCATGACGAGACCGAGAACTGCAAACGCCAGGCCGGCCGCCGCCAGCACTCCACAGATGATCCAGAATCTCTTCCATCCCTTTCTCATAACACATCACACCGCCTTCCCGTAAAATGGCCTTCTGCACAGATTGATGATCCCTTTGAACATGGCCGGATACACGATCGCACAAAGCTTCACCGTACCCACTGTTGCCGCCATTCCCAGGGCAAACAGTATAAGGCCGATACCTCCGACGAGAAATGCCACAGGCAGGAAAGGGATTACCATTACAACTGCCACACCGATCATGATAATGCCTGCGATCATTATCGCCGCGGATCCGATGACCAGTCCTGCAAAAATACCGATGGAGGCGCACACCAGGCCGAACACGCACCCCAGGATTGCCAGAAGAACCCGCCACAGCCACGGGATCAGTGCCAGAGCAAGCAGCACCACGAGAAGGATCTTCATACGTCTGCTGGTCCCCGGCCCGCTCTGCTGACGGCTGTCCGATTCACTCCAGGCACCAGGTCCGCTCCCCGCTGCATCCTGTCTTCCGCTGTCATTTGCAGCATGATCAGCACCCTCGTTCCAGCCGGCATTTTCCTCCCGCCTGCGGGAGTTCTGTCCGTATTTTTCCATATAGGCTTTGTTATCGTAGTCCTCTTCCCGGAACTCCGTTCCATAATAATCTGCCCGGATGGATGCGGCTGTCTTCTCCGGACCGCCAAGCTCCCGGATCACGTCCGCCTCATGCTCCGGACCTGCATCTGCGAAATAGTCTTCATAATACTGGACTGCCGCTCTGCGCTCCTCCTCGGGGAGATCTGCAAGCAGACGCTCCAGCTCCTCTATAAATTCTCTGCGGCTCATAGATCCACACCTCCCTCAAATATCGCATTGATCTTACTGCTGTACCTCTTCCATTCCGACCGGTACAGCATCAGCTGCGCCGCTCCTCTGTCCGTCACCTTGTAATATCTCCGGTTCCTTCCGTCATACTGTCGGTCATAAACCTCCAGGCAGTCATCTTTCTGCAGTCTTCGAAGGACCGGATACAAGGTAGATTCCGAAACCTCCAGCACCTTCCGGACATCCTGCGTTATTTTGTACCCGTATGTGCCTTCCTTCTCCCGGGATACAACCGCCAGCACGATCGCGTCCAACAGTGCTGCCCCTGTGTTAAATACCATATCATCACCCTCTCTGTATATGGTCCGTTTTCACTACCGTTCATACCATAGTTCTTTGACATCTGATATTGTATCGTTTTCTATATTATATTTCATATAATATTATTCGTCAATATAATATTTCTTAAGGTTACTGAAGAATTTCTAAAGAAAAGGGACAGGGTGAATCTCAAAAAGGGACAGGGTGAAATTCAATTGGGGACGTAGCAAAATCTGATTTTGCTACGTCCCCAATTAAGATTTACCCTGTCCCTTTTTCTTTAAAACAGTTTGTCAAACCGCTCCATTGCTTCAACTGTCTTCTCATGCAGACCGAAGGATGTGAGGCGGAAATAGTTCTTGCCGTTTTCTCCGAATCCCGCGCCGGGTGTTCCTACGACCTGAGCGTTCTCCAGCAGGTAGTCGAACAGCTCCCAGGATTCCATACCATTGGGGCACTTGAACCAGATATACGGAGAGTTCACGCCGCCGGTGAAGGGAATATTTTTCTTTCTGAGCGTATCAGCGATGACTTTGGCGTTCTCTTTATAATAGGAAATATTTTCCATGCACTCTTTCATGCCTTCCTCGCTGAATACCTTTGCGGCAGCGTACTGGATGATGTACGGTGTGCCGTTGAACTTTGTGGACTGTCTTCTGTTCCACATATCATGCAGGCTCATCTCTGTTCCGTCTGAAGCCTTGAATACGAGTTCCTTCGGAACAATTGTGTAAGAGAAGCGGGTTCCTGTGAATCCTGCTGTCTTGGAAAGGGAGCAGAACTCGATGGCACACTCTTTCGCTCCTTCTACTGCATAGATGCTCCGAGGCAGGTCCGGCTCGGAAACAAACGCCTCATATGCAGCGTCGAAGAGGATTACCGCCTCATTTTTCTTTGCATAATCCACCCAGGCTTTCAGCTGCTCTTTGTTGTAGCATGCTCCTGTCGGATTGTTGGGTGAGCACAGATAAATGACGTCTGCCTTGACGGAATCATCCGGCATGGGAAGGAAATCATTTTCTTCTGTTCCATTCATATAAACAATGTGCTTTCCATCCATTGTATTGGTATCAACATATACCGGATAAACCGGATCCGGCACCAGGATCGTATTATCCTGTGCAAACAGTTCGGTAATATTTCCGGTGTCGCTCTTTGCGCCGTCAGAGATAAATACTGCATCCGCATCAATAGAAACGCCGTTTCTCGCATAGTAGTCAGCCACGGCATCACGGACAAATCCATATCCCTGCTCCGGTCCGTATCCCTTGAACGTCTCTGAAACTGCCTGCTCGTCTACTGCCTCATGAAGAGCCTGGATCACGCTCTTTGTAAGAGGACGGGTCACATCTCCGATTCCAAGACGGATGATATTGGCCGCTTTGTCCGGGTGTTCCTCTTCATACACCTTTACTCTTCTCGCAATCTCCGCAAAAAGATAACTGTCTTTTACATTCAGATAATTTTCATTTAATTTTGGCATATTCATCTTCCTTTCTGTCTGAGTCAGGGCATTGTCTCGCAGCACGTCCGTAATCTGCCGGAGTTTGTCAGCCCTTACTGCAAAGTAATCTTATCAGAAAATCTCTCAAGATAAAAGGTTCTTTTGTCAATTCTTTTATCATTTTGAAAAATAATTCTGCTTTCCGTGGTGTCCGGCCTCTCCATTCCTTGTCAGACTACGCAGCAAAGACAAGGATCAGCCGCGCAGTGCTTCGGCCATCTTCTCCTTCGATTCCAGGACATACCCGGCAAGGACCCGGATCCTGTCGTCATCCATCCGGCTGACAGGAGCAGAAATACTGAAGGCATATTTTGCTTTTCCCAGATAATCCTTCAGACTGCAGGCTATGCACCGCACGCCGGTCTCATTTTCTTCATTATCTAGTGCATATCCACGTTTCCTGGTCTGTTCCAGTTCCTTCTGAAACGCATCATAATCTGTGATCGTATAAGGTGTCAGACGCTCGATCCGGCTGCTGTTCCATATCTCCTCCGCCTCCCATGCATCCATCTGTGCAACCATGGCCTTCCCCACACCGGAGCAGTACAAGGGGATCCGGCTTCCGATTCTGGACACCATCTGTATTCCGTTATTAAATGATTCTACCTTATCTATATAGACTGCATCCAGTCCGTCCCGTTCCACAAGGTGGACCGTCTCTCCCGTCACTTCCATCAGATGTCTCAGATAGGGCCTTACAGTCTGCACCACATCCACCTTGCTCATGATCTTGTTTGCCATATCTACGATCTTGAATGTAGGCTCATATTTCCCATCCGACTCATTCTGCCGGGCATATCCCATATAAATAAGTGAATTCAGTACCCGATGGGCTGTACTTTTATTCAGGCCCAGAGTAGTGCTGAGATCCATCAGGCCAATGCTCCCGGTGTCAGCCAGGAGTTCCAGTGCATGAAACAGGCGGTCAGCCACCTGTATCGGATTTTTCTGTTCCATCAAAACACCTCCCGCATCAGAAAACAGTTTCACAATATGAAACATATATTACCATAAAATACATTCTTGCACAACTATCCTATGTTTACAAAATAAAACTTAAAATTTGACACTTTTTTATACTTGACTTTTTTCTGTAAGCAGGTATACTTGTAATTAGGATGTATCACATCGCGGAACATATTTTCACATTATGAAACTCAAAAAAGGAGAGTCAAAGATGAACGAAGTTTTAAAAGAAATTGAAAAGATCGGTATTGTTCCTGTAGTTGTTCTGGACGATCCAAAAGACGCTGAGCCGCTGGCTCAGGCACTGTGTGACGGCGGTCTTCCCTGCGCGGAAGTTACTTTCCGTACAGGCGCAGCTGCCGAGTCTATCCGCATCATGGCTGAGAAGTTTCCGAACATGCTTGTAGGTGCAGGTACTGTTCTGACTACAGATCAGGTTGACCGCGCAGTAGAAGCAGGTGCGAAATTCATTGTCAGCCCGGGACTTAACCCGAGGATTGTAAAATACTGTGTAGAAAAAGGCATCCCGATCACACCCGGATGCGCAAACCCCAGCGACGTAGAGCAGGCTATTGAGAACGGACTGGATGTTGTAAAGTTCTTCCCGGCTGAGCAGGCTGGCGGACTTGCATATATCAAAGCAATCGCAGCACCTTATGTAGGAATGAAATTCATGCCTACAGGTGGAATCAATGCCAAGAATGTAAGAGACTACCTTGCATATGACAGGATCCTTGCATGCGGCGGAAGCTGGATGGTTAAGGCTGATCTGATCCGTGCAGGCGAATTTGACAAGATCAGAGATCTGGTTAAAGAAGCAGCGGAAATTGTAAAGGAAAGCCGGAACAAATAATTTTGCCAACTAACTTTTATATAAACCCAAATTTGTAAACGGGATGCTGTCTGCCATGCGGCATCCCCTCCAAAATACCTCGCAGAGTCCTGCGGGGTATTTTGCTAAAGAGCAGCAGAAGAAACAAATGTTTCCAAATATACAGGAGGTAATAATATGAACAAATCCTTTGATCTTCTTTCTCTTGGGGAAGTCCTGCTCCGTCTTTCCCCTCCCAGCAACGAACGTCTCGTAAGAGGAGAAACACTCCAGAAACAGGTGGGAGGCGCCGAACTGAACGTTGTCTCCGGTGTATCCCTTCTCGGGCTCCGTACAGGAATTATTTCCAAGCTTCCCGCCAATGATATCGGTACATATGCAAAGAACAGAATCCGTTTCTGCGGCGTCAGCGACGATTACCTGGTGTATGATGATTCACCGGATGCCCGTCTGGGGATCTACTATTACGAAAACGGTGCATATCCCAGGAAACCAGGTGTCGTCTACGACCGGAGGCACTCCACCATCAACGCCATCTCTGTTGATGATTTTGACGAGTCGCTCTTCCACTCTACCCGTTGCTTCCACACAAGTGGAATCACCCTGGCCCTCAGTGAGCAGTGCCGGAACACAGCTGTCGAGATGATCCGCCGTTTCAAAGAAGCGGGAGCTCTGATTTCTTTCGACGTAAACTTCCGCGGAAACCTGTGGACCGGAGACCAGGCAAGGGAATGTATTGAGAAAATCCTTCCTTATGTGGACATCTTCTTCTGTTCCGAGGAAACTGCCCGGCTTACCTTCTTAAAAGAAGGCGATGCGAAAGATATCATGAAGAGCTTTACAAAAGATTACCCGATCCGGATTGTGGCTTCCACTCAGCGAGTCGTACACAGCCCGAAGATCCATACTTTTGGTTCCATTATCTACGACGCTCAGAGTGACAAATATTACGAAGAAGAGCCTTACCGCAATATCGAAGTTGTGGACCGTATCGGAAGCGGAGACGCCTATGTATCCGGTGTACTGTACGGGCTTCTCTCAGATCCGGACAACTGCCAGAGAGCTCTGGAAATCGGAAATGCTACCAGCGCCGTAAAGAATACAATCCCGGGCGACCTGCCTTCATCTGATCTGAAAGAAATTGAAAACGTGATCAAAGGACATAAAGCTGTCGGACCTCAGCTTGAAATGGACCGCTGATCAGCAAATAAAAACCCGCCCCGCTTTCTCTCTTTTCCGAGACAAAGCGGGGCGGGTTTTCACTTTATGCTGCCACGGATTGCTCCGCATTTCATGCAGGCATGAAACACATGGCCTTTTGCCCCTGGCATCATTCACATTATTCTACTGTATCCAGATTAAATCCAAAGTATCTCACTGCATTATTGTAGGAAATGTCCTTTACAATTTTTCCGAGAACTTTCATATCCTTCGGATATTCTCCGTTCTCAACCCAGCCGCCGATGAGCTCACAGAGAATTCGTCTGAAATACTCATGTCTTGCATAAGAAAGGAAGCTTCTGGAATCCGTCAGCATTCCTACAAAGTTGCTCAGGCATCCAAGATTTGCCAGAGATGTCATCTGCTTCATCATACCGGTCTTATGATCATTGAACCACCATGCGGAACCCTGCTGGATTTTTGCAGCAGCCGAGGAGTCCTGGAAACAGCCCAGAATCGTGCCGATTGCTTCATCATCATTGGGATTCAGGCTGTAGATGATCGTCTTAGGCAGTTCATCTGTCACATTCAGGGCATTGAGAAAATCTGCCGTCTGCCCAGAGGGGGCATAGTTGTTAATGCAGTCAAATCCTGTATCCGGTCCAAGGCGGTCGAACATCGAGGTGTTGTTGTCCCTCTTGCATCCATAGTGAAGCTGCATCGCCCAGCCAAGCTTACTGTACTCTCTTCCCGCGAAGAGCATGAACTCCGTCTTGTATTTCAGTTCCTCTTCCTTCGTAATCTGACCGCCCGCCAGTTTCTTCGCAACAATAGCTTCGATTTCTTCCTCAGAGGCCGGAACATACATTACATACTCAAGAGCGTGATCGGAAGCACGGCATCCCATCTCATTGAAGAACGCCATTCTCTTCTTCAGCGCCTCTTTCATATCGGCAAATGTCTTCACTTCCATGCCGGCTGCCTCTCCCAAAGTCTTCAGGTAATCTGCGAAACCAGGTTTCTCGATTCCCATCGCCTTGTCCGGACGCCATGCAGGCAGTACCTGTACGTCAAAACTTTCATCCTCTTTCAGGACCTTGTGCCACTCAAGAGAATCCGCCGGATCATCCGTTGTACACAGCAGGGTAACTCCTGACTGTTTGATCAGATTGCGGACTGTCATTCCATCCTCCGCCAGTTTCGCATTGCAGATATTCCATACTTCCTCTGCTGTCTCGCCGTTTAATACACCATGATATCCGAAATATCTCTGCAGCTCCAGATGACTCCAGTGATACAGCGGGTTGCCGATGCCTCTCTCCAGTGTCTCAGCCCATTTCTGAAACTTCTCACGGTCGGAAGCGTCGCCAGTAATATATTTTTCCTCCACACCGTTGGAACGCATGAGACGCCACTTATAATGATCTCCTCCCAGCCATACCTGTGTGATGTTGTCAAACTTTCTGTCCTCGGCAATCTCCTTCGGATTGATGTGACAATGATAGTCCAGGATCGGAGTCTTTGCCGCATATTCGTGATACAGTGCCTTTGCCGTATCTGTACTCAGAAGGAAATCCTCATCCATAAATTGTTTCATAAGTTTTGTTCTCCTTTCTTGAATCCTCCTCCCGCCGGAGCAGAAGGCCTCTCCCGTTTTGTATATAATAAATCATCGGTTCTTAATATGGCAGGGAAACAGCCATATTCCGGGAACCGCAACCCGCTTTTCCACAGCCCCGCAGCAGAAACCTTGCTTCTATTATACAGGTCCCAGTCTCCGGTCTGTTTACCGGCGCAGCATCAGAAATCTGTAGTACACCGCTTTACGAGAGTACACTCCACCGGAATCTTTGCCGGAATCTTCTCTCCTTTTACTACTTTCATCAAATTATCAATGGTCATACTGCAAAGTTTCTCCCCCGTATTATCGACAGAAGTAAGTTCCGGCTCGCAGCAGATAGCATACTCCGAATTGTTGTATCCGATAACCGCCAGATCTTCCGGAATAGACAGTCCCTTGGCATGAGCATACTTAACCGCTCCTACGGCAAGTCCGTCATCTGTAGCCAGAACACTGTCAAAGACAAGAGTCCGCCGGGACAGTAAAATATCTCTCACGTACTGGATCTGATTTTTCAGACAGAGCTTCAGTTCCCCCAGTACGGGAAGCCCATTCTCCTTCAGCGCTCTCTCATATCCCGCCATTTTTTTCATCACACTGTATGTGTCCGAGTCCGTCAGGAAGAGGATCCTCTGCCGTCCGGAGGCGATCAGTTCAGAAACAGCCTCATAAGCAGCCTGCTCGTCCTGGCTGTATACACAGTATATGTTATCTCCTTCCACCTCGCCATTAATCAGAAATACCGGGATCTTTGCCGATGCTTTCCTGATATATTCACAACCGCTTCCCGCAGTCCCCACATCTGCGTAGGTGGACCCTACCAGGACAAGAGCGTCAATCCTCTTTTTCATGATCAGATCCACTGCATTTTCCTTTTTCTTCTGCTGATACCCGCTGCAGTACAGGATACAGTCATATCCATATCCCCTCAGCCGGTGTTCCAGACACGCCACAGCATTGGCCATATACATGTCTGCCACATCCGGGCAGATGATACCGATCGTCTGCATAGAATCCAGCCCCAATCCCCGTGCAAATACATTGGGAGTATAATTGTTTTCCTCCATAACAGCACGCACCTTCATCTTCGTCTTCTCACTGACCCGGGGGCTGTCATTCACCACCCGGGATACCGTGGCAATGGAGACTCCGGCCAGTTCTGCAATATCATAAATATTCATATTCTCCATCTCCCTGACAGGTCTGCTCTTCTTTTTGTGCGTTCAGATTTTTCCTTTTCTTCTCTCCTGCCGTCTCCTATCACTCTCCTGGCAGGTAACCGCTTACATTTACTTACATTATACCGGATGCTTTCTGTCAGAGCAATTCTTTTTCTGTTGTAAAATTTGCTGAAACTCTTTACATTATTTTGTCTAAAGTGCTGTTTTTGTCATATTTTATTCATATCATTCCTTTTTCGATCAACTCCGCCGGGAAAAGATTACAGGTTGGAATGTAAGCTCTTACAATCATGCTGTCCAAAAAAGAGAGTTTTTCCTTATTCACACAATCCAGGCAAACAGAATCAGAGTATCCTGCCCACAGCCCACAGGATCAGCAGGCAGTGCAGGATCAGCATCACAGGTACTCCCACATAAAACTTTGGCTTTTTGGTTTTGTGATGAAACAGAAACATCCCTGCCAGAGCGCCGGCAGAACCGCCGATCAGAGCAAGAAACAGCAGAGTCCTCTCCGGGATCCTCCACTTTCCTGTTTTTGCCTTCCATTTGTCCAGGCCGTATGTGATCCATGCAATAATATTTATTGTGATCAGATAATACATCACATATCTCATAGCGGAATCTCCTTTCTCAAGGTAAAGGAATATATGATCTTCTCCTTCACCGGTTTTTCAAGCAGCCTGGACAGGGCCTCCGCGTAATAGTCCAGCTGGGCGTGATATTTTTCTTTCAGTTCCGCTGCCGCCCTTACTTTATCCGTCTTATAGTCCAGCACTACCAGCCCGTCATCTTCCTCAAAATACACGTCAATAATCCCCTGAACCAGTATCATTTCCTGACTGTTTTCTTCCGGATAAATCTCTGCAGCGTCAACTCCCATTACAAAAGGCTGCTCTTTGTGAAGGCGTCCTCTGACCGCCGCCGCGGACATCCTCTGACCTGCGGAACACTTCAGAAAGCTCAGAATGTCCTCCGGACGGATGCACTCCGCCATCTCCCGAGTCAGCTTTCCCTGTTCCCGGAAACGATCTACGGCCTGCTTCAGTCCGTCTTCATCGTATGTCACTGTAAAATCAAGCAGCTCCAACAGTTTATGGTAGGCGCTTCCCCGTGAAGCCCCGGTCAGTCCCTCTTCCTCAGTCAGAAACCGCGGGATCAGCGGCACCACCTCCGGTTCCTCATATAGTTCCTCTCCTGCCTCTTCCGCAAGGATCGAATATTTTTTCAGCTCAGATACTGTAAATTTTCTCTTCAGGCGGCCGTCATCTTCATATGGATAATGATAGTTCATCTGTTCCTTCAGACTCTGCCGCAGAGCAGGATCATATATGTTTTCCACATTCCAGCGGCGGAGTACATCCAGGGCGATTTCTTCCGCCTGTTCCTCTGCCTGTTCTCTTTCCCTCAGTTCTCCGGCCGTAAAAATCCGCACCGTGATCGGACAGTCCGGTTTTTTCCGGCCGGAAGCCATATCATAAATTGCAGGGAGAAGCCAGTCCAGACAGGTCTTCGCTTTCTCCAGTACATAAAGAGGAATTTCATTATACCCAGAGGTTCCGCCCCTTTCCGCATCTGCCGTTTCATCCCAAATATCTTCCGACGGATTCAGTATAACCTCAGGCAGACTGCCCGTCCCGGTCATGATCAGCTTTTCCTTCGCTCTGGTCATGGCAACATAAAGGATGCGCAGCTCTTCTGCCAGATTTTCAAGAGTGACCTCTTCCTGGATCACCTTCTTCAGAAAAGTTGGAGCCTTTGTCCTGCGCTCCAGGTCTACGTCATCCATTCCAACACCCAATTCGGGGTGAAGCACAATACTCCCTTTTGTATCCTGTGTATTGAACCGCTTTCCCATTCCCGCGGCAAACACTACCGGGAACTCCAGTCCCTTGCTCTTGTGAATACTCATGATCCGGACCGTATCCGCCTGCTCGTCCATTACACTGGCCTCGCCGTAATCTACATCATACTTTTTCAGCTGGTCGATATATCTGACAAAATTGAACAGTCCTTTATAGCTGGTCCCCTCGAAGGCTGATGCCTTCTCTACCAGCATCTCCACATTTGCTGTCCGCTGAACGCCCCCGGGCATTGCCGCGATACTGACCCCGTATCCGGTCTCATCAAGAATCTCTGACAGCAGATCGTGAATCGCTGTATATGGTACTCTGCTCCGGAATCCTTCTGCCTGCCGGCAGAACCGCTTCAGCTTCTCTCTCAGCTCCGGAAGTATAGGGGCAGAGATGTCACGTTCTTCCAGCTGCATTCCCGCATAGAGGGAAACTGCCTCGTAAAACGGCACATTGGGATATGTGATACGGATCTGAGCCATTTCCTTCGTATCCAGCCCGCCTATAGGAGAAGTCAGGACTGCTGCCAGCGGCAGATCCTGCCTGGCATTGTCCAGTATCTTCAGATAATCCAGAAGAACACTGACCTCATATGTCTCGAAGTATCCCTCTCTGCTGACGGAGTAGGCAGGGATCCCTTCCTCTGCCAAAACGGAGGCAAAAGTCTCCGCCCAGCCCCGGATGCTTCGGGTCAGGATCACGATATCCCGATACTGGATTCTTCTGTATCCGCCGGTCTCTTTGTCCATCACAAGACCACAGCCGGTCAGTCCCCGGATCCTGCGGGCAATCATACGCGCCTCGGCCCTGCGCTCCTCCTCTCCATCCAGCTCGGACTTATCCAGCAGAAGCAGTTCTGTCCGGTCATCAAAAATTCCTTCTCTTATCTCCGGCGCATCTTCCGGCAACGGCGGAAAATCAGCCCCGGGCCAGAGCGCTGCATTATCATCGTACTCGATCCCGCCAAATTCCCTGCGCATAATGCGCCGGAAAATATAGTTGGCGCCCTCCAGCACCTCCGGTCTGCTTCGGAAATTGCGGTGGAGGTCGATTCTCTGCCGGTCTCCTCCTTCCAGACTGTAAGTATGGTATTTCTCCATAAACAGCTCTGGTCTGGACAGGCGGAACCGGTAGATGCTCTGCTTCACATCTCCCACCATGAAAATGTTATACTGCCCCGTCTCAATCCGGGCGACACTGGTCAGGATTGCCTCCTGCACCAGGTTGCTGTCCTGATACTCGTCGATCATCACTTCCTCGAACTGTTCCTGATACTCCCGTGCCACAGCCGAGGGGACCAGCCTGCCCTCACTTTCTTCTGTCAGGATGGCAAGAGCGAACTGCTCCATGTCGTTGAAGTCGATCATATTTCTCTCTGCTTTCTTTTCCCGGAGCATAACAGCAAACCGCTTCACCAGCTCCCCCAGCATTTTCATCATGGGGGCAGTCTCTTCCATATCTTTCCGCCATACTTCCGGCGGAACGTAGAAGTATGCTTCCTGCAGATCCTTTACCAGCTTTTTCACCTGATCCCGTATCTTCTTTACCCGCTCCTTCTTCTCAGGAGAAACGGTCTCATCCTTCTTTGCAGACAGCCGTTTCCATGAGACGGTGCTGATCCGGTCATACATCTCTTCCAGACTCCCGGCCTGGCCGATTTTCCGGATTTCCTTCAGATCAGCCTCGATCATGTCACCGTACATATAGGGTCCGTCCGGCTCTTCACATATTTTCAGGGCAGCCCGGAGCATCTCTTCCATGTCCGCCGCCCTCCGTCCGGCCCTTTGAAGAGCCCGAGCGGACGGATCCCTTTCCGGTTCTCCGGCTGCGCCGACATTTTCAAACCGATATGCTGACACACAGCCATCCAGCCATCGGTCCGGCTGCGGATAACTACGGGAATATTCATACAGTTCCAGGATCAGCCCCTCGATCTTACGGTCATTCCGTCCGGTCCCGAACCGTTCTACAAATTCCAGAAAAGAGGGATCATCCTTCTCATAATACTCCTCCAACATTTCTTCCAGCACATCCTGCTTCAGCAGCTTCAGTTCGCCTTCCTCCGCCACCCGGAATCCCGGGTCAATACCGATCACATGAAAATGATCCCGGATCACAGAAAGGCAAAAACTGTGGATTGTGGTGATGGATGCGCTGTGGATCAGGGTTGCCTGCTGCTCCAGCCTGACATCTCCGGGACGCTCCGTCAGCTTTTTCTCAATGGCGGCTCCGATTCTTTCCTTCATCTCTGCCGCAGCTGCCTCGGTAAATGTAACGATCAGGAGACGGTCCACGTCCACCGGATCTGACTCATCTGTGATCCGCTGTATGATCCGCTCTACCAGCACGGCAGTCTTACCGGATCCTGCCGCCGCAGAAACAAGAATATTGCAGTTTCTCAGATCGATCACTTTTTGCTGTTCTTCCGTCCATTTTACTCCCATGTCCCGTCACCTCCTTCCACATACTCCTTCATTTTCTCCACCGCTTCCTCCAGAGTATACTTTTCCAGTTTCCGGAAGTGATACCCTTCGATTCTCTGGTCGAAGCCGCATATGTCCCGGCAGGGGCAATAATCGCAGCCGGTGGCGCCGCCCAGCTCATAAGGCGTGGCCTGCACCTCTCCGTCATACATTTCTTTCTTCAGTTCCTTTTCCTTTGCTCTGGTGTAGGCCAGCACCGTGCGGAAAGCCTCCGGCGGAAGAGCGCGGGATGTTCTGCTCAGGGAACCGTCCTTATTCCGTCCAATAGGAAACAGGACCGAATTCCCTGACAGATCGTGCTCCAGATGGGACACTACTTCCTCACTGCCATTGACCAGGCCATCCAGCCTCAGCTCCTTCAGAATACTTCTTTCCACTTCCTGATCACTGTCCTCCCTCTTTACGAAAGGGTCCTGGATCCGGTAATAAAAGATGCCCGCAGGCAGGATCTCTTTCCCGGGATGTTTTTTCTTTTCTGCCTCCAGCGCTGCGTTCAAGTACACCGGGAGCTGCATCTGAAGCCCATGGTAGAAGGCCGTAATGTCAAATGTTTTCATGCCTGTCTTGTAGTCTGTTACCTTTACATAGACCCGGTTCTCATCCTCGCAGGTATCAATCCGGTCAATCTTGCCGCTGCCGAACCGGAACTCATAGCCGCTGGGTATGAAGTCTCCTTTTTCCAGCTGCCTGGTCAACGCCCACACGGAACGCCGGATCAGAGTTGTGATCCTCTGGATCATATACTCATTTCTGGCAGAGCTGAACAAAACTGTATTTCCATAATCGATCACACTTTCCTCCACACTCTCCTGGATCAGTTCCTCCCGTTTCTCCTCCGGCATGGACACCCAGTCCAGCTTCTCCTTCTCTGCTTTCCGTGCAAAACGCTCCAGTGCCTGATGGGCAATATTCCCCAGATCCATCGCTTCGAATCCGTACTCCTCCCGGTCCGTAAGCCTCAGACCATAGTTAAGGAAATGTGCATAAGCGCAGGTTGCAAACTGCTCCAGCCTGGTGACACTGACATATTCCGGGTCTGTATACAGCCTTCCTGCAGTCTCTTTGCCCAGTTTCTCTCCGCTCTGCCTGCGAAATCCGGCCTGAAGCATCTGTTCAACCGCAGGCCCGCTCCTCTCATCCCGGGCAAACCAGGTATAGAGTTCCTTCCACTGGCTGTCCAGCCCTGCATGTTTCACACTGAGACCTGCCGCCAGCTCCCGGATACCGGTTTTCCGGGTAAGTTCTCTTCGTACAAGAGGCCGCTTCTCCTCATCCACCGTTTTCAGATCCGGGAAAAGACGGCGGAAATCCTGGATCAAGTAAGCGGGACGGAGCGTTTTACCTTCTCCGGACACCTTTGCCCAGGAAAGATACAGCTTTTGCGTAGGCTTCGTCAGATTCATATATAAATAAAACTTCTGAGTATACAGCTTTTCCTTTGGTCCCGGAGATAAAGCAATCTTCTCCTTCTGAAATTTCTCCCTGTCGCGCTGGGACAGCAGACCCCCGCTTCCTGTATTTCCGGGGAGAAGTATATCGTTGGCCCCCACAAAAAAGAGCGCCCGGATATCCCGGATCCTTGTTCTCTCTACATCTCCGATGACTACCTGATCCAGACTGGGCGGGATCACCCCCACCTTGGCTTCCTCCAGCCCTGCATCCAGCAGCTCACAGTATTCCTTCAGGGAAATAGGCTCATCTCCCAACAGCTCCACAAACTTGTCAAACAACTCCATGACAATGCGGTAGACCTGGGAATACTCCTTCGCCAGAGCCAGCTCTCCCTGATCCTGGAACTGTTTCTCCATCTCAGACAGCTTTTCCTGCAGCTTCTCCTGCACCAGATAGTCGTAAACCGCCAGAGTAATATCACGTACTGTCTTCTTTCTCTGTTTCAGGATCGTCATCAAAGAACTGGTCTTCTCTACAAACTCTACCCGAAGATGATTCAGCGCCTGCAGTTCTTCCTCGTCTGTCAGCGGCGTGCGGCGCACCCATGCCTGCTGCCATTTCCGGTATCCTTTCATTCCAAGCGCCACCACATAATTCTCCATGCGGTCCGTCTCGTCTTCCGTAAAACCGCAGAGTCCTGTCCGCAGATGCCGGAATACACTCTCATAAGTAAAATTCTGCTCCGCCATGTTCAAAAGGCTGCGCAGATATTCCACAAAGGAATTCAAAAGAATGCTCTTCTTATAATCCATAAATACCGGAATGTCCAGAGAACCGCATGCCTTCTCCAGAGCGTCTGCATAGACATTCATATCTGATGCGATCACCGCGATGTCTCTGTAACGCCATCCTTCTTTCCTTACCAGGCGGCGGATCTCCTCCGCCACATAGCGCGCTTCTGCGGATGGATTTCTGGCTTCGTGAAGGCTCACAGAGTCCTGTTCTCCTTCAAACGTACGTCCGGAGTAGCGGAAAATCTCCGATTCCACAAAGGCCATAGCCTTGTTATCCCTGAAACGATAAGGCGGCACTTCATACAGATAAACAGGATCCTCCACCTCTGCCCCCGTCTCCGCTGCCGTCTGCATCAGAGATGTGACCATCTGCTTACTCAGCCCGAACAGCTGGTAAGGATGGCGGTATACAAAGGGATCTTCTCTTCTGTCCATGGTCACTGTCAGCATAACCTTGCTGCAGACCCGGAGCAGCTCCCCGATGAGCCGGTTCTGCACCGGAGTAAATCCGGTGAATCCATCCATAGCTATCACACTGTCCTTCAGGATCCCGGAGTCCGGCACAACAGAACTGAGCACGTCCAGCATCTCTTCCTTGGTAATATATTTTTCGCTGAGATAGTCTTCAAATCCCTCGTATACTTTCCGGATATCCTGCAGCTTATAATACAGGTAACTGTCCGGATTGACCGTCTCCATAAAGCTGTCCAGCCGCTCAAAATCCACTCCGTACTGGGTAAATTCCGAGATCACAGACTTCACTTCACTGATATACCCCTGCTTTTTCAGATTTCCGCCCAGCACTTTCAACTCATCGCCATAACCGCCCGCGATCCGGCGCAGGATCAGATTCTTCCCCTCATCGTCAAGGACAGTGATGTGATCCCCTCCCGTCTCCTCGAAAATACGGTGAGCCAGACGCCCGAAACTAAGTACGTCAATGTTCATGATCCCTCCTCGGGGATGAGCGGCACAGAGATCCCTCTGTGTCTGCATGGTAAACTGTTCCGGCACCAGGACCAGGTAATTCCTGTCCGGATGCCGGATAGACTCTTCTACGATATACTGATATAGATAATGGGACTTTCCGCTTCCGGAGTTCCCGAAAATAAACTGTAATGACATGGGTGCCTCCTGTATTTGTTCGATCGTTTGTCTTCCGGCGGAGGTGCGGCCAGGGCATACAATAGATCGGAACGATATTGAGTCGTTTGGTTGTGGTCATGATAACGTGTTCATATTATAGCATATGGGATCAAGATGAGGAAGGAATTTCAGATTGCTTCATGTTGCAGAGCGACCGGGCAGCGTTATTGTTCAACCGCATCTCAGTATCCAGCCATAAGGAGCGGAAAGTTGAGAGCTTAACATTCATTCACCTTGCATTTCACTGGCCTCTGTTTTATAATACGGAAAAGCATTATTTTTCTATATGTCATACAGACAGTCAGTTCTGATATCTAAACCTGAACTTTATCTGCCGGAATGGTCTTATATAAAGGAAGAGCATCCTGCCCTGGAGCTGGAAGTGGTGGTACTGAACATCAACAAGGAATCCTTGAAGATTTTCTAAAAAAGAACAGAGCGGAGGCGATGAAGGTGAGTATCTACGAATATGATGCCCGGAAACACATCGAAATGGAGAAGGAAGACAGCTATAAGGATGGCTATCAGGCCGGCGAAGCTGTATTACTTCAAATTGTCCAGAAAAAGTTGTCAAAGGGAAAAACAATCCCACAGATTGCCGCTGATCTGGAGATAGATGAGGACAGTGTAACAGAATTGATCGGATTGATTGAGAAAAGAGACCTCCCGGATTGAAAATCTGAGAGATCCCGAGATGGGAATCAAACAGGACATCGCAGAAATCCGTCTTGACTTTCCCTCCGGAGTCTGCTATCCTTTCAGAAGAATAAAGGGGATGCCCCCTGTAAGATTGGAGCTGAAAAGATGATTATTATTTCCTGCTGATTTTTATCATGGTTTAACAGAACATTTTCTCTGCCGTATATTCCGCAGAGATCGATCATTTGTATCCGGATGTTGTGCCGGATGGTTCTGTTATACCTTCGCAGGAAAGTTTTCATCTTTCTCATCTCCATAGCCAAAAACCCCGCAGCAGCCAAATGGGCATGCAGATATGTCCATCGTTGCCCGCGGGAATAAAAATGTACCTGCCGCCGGGCATCCGGAGGGCAGTTTCGGACGTGTGAGATTGAGAACCGCAGAGAAACTTTTCTGCGGTTCTCTTTTATTTTCTTCGCAGCGTCGGGAGCAGGAAATATTCCGCCCCGATGCTGCTACAGATTGGAGGTATCTTATCATGTCCATCATACAGGTTAATCATCTGAATTTTACTTACGAAGGAAGCTTTGAACCGGTTTTTGAAGATGTGTCTTTTCAGATTGATACAGACTGGAAACTGGGCTTTATCGGCAGGAACGGCAAAGGCAAGACCACCTTTCTCCGTCTGCTCATGGGAATGTACGAATACAGCGGTACCATTACCGCATCCACAGATTTTGAATTTTTTCCTTTTCCGGTAAAGGATCCCTCACGCATGACTCTTGATATTCTGGAGGAGATCAATCCGCTCATGGAACAGTGGGAACTGATCCGGGAGCTGAACCTGCTGGATACGGATGCAGAGATCCTGTACCGCCCTTTTTCCACCTTAAGCTTCGGAGAGCAGACGAAGGCCATGCTGGCCGCCCTCTTCCTGAAGGAGCACGCCTTTCTTCTGATCGATGAGCCAACCAACCATCTGGACGGTCTTGCCAGGGAAAAGATAGCCGCTTATCTCGCACGCAAGAAAGGCTTCATCCTCGTTTCCCATGACCGGGATTTTCTGGACCGGTGCGTAGATCATGTGCTGGTGCTGAACCGGCGGTCTCTGGAAGTGCGGAAAGGGAACTTCTCGTCCTGGTATCAGGACAAGACAGCGAAGGACCGGATGGAGATCCGGCAGAACGAACATCTGAGACAGGAGATCCGGAAACTGAAAGACGCTGCCCGTCAGGCCTCGGACTGGTCCGATAAGATCGAGAAAACCAAGACCGGATCCCGGATCGCCGGGCTGCGCCCGGACCGGGGACACATCGGCCATCAGGCCGCTAAGATGATGAAGCGGGCGAAAAATCTGGAAAACAGAAAGGAAAATGCTATCGAACAGAAACAATCTCTGCTGAAAGATGTGGAGACGCTGGACAGTCTGAAACTGAATCTCCTGCCCCACCACAGCAGACGCCTGGTGTCGCTGCAGGATGTGAGCGTCTCCTACGGGGAACACCCTGTTCTGGAACATTTCAGTCTGGAAGTCTCCCAGGGAGAACGGATCGCACTCTCCGGGAAGAACGGCTGCGGCAAATCCAGCCTGATCCGGCTGATCCTGGGGGATGACATTCCTCACACCGGGGAGGTATGGACCCCTTCCGGGCTCCGGATATCCTATATTTCCCAGGACACATCCCGGCTTGGCGGAACACTGGACGAATATGCGTCAGAGCATGATCTGGACAACGCCGTTTTCCGTACCGTGCTGCGCAAGCTCGGGCTGGAACGTTCCCAGTTCGACAAACAGATCCAGGACTACAGCGAAGGGCAGAAGAAGAAAGTACTTCTGGCAGGCTCGCTCTGTGAGCCCGCCCATCTGTTCCTGTGGGATGAGCCGCTGAACTTTATCGATGTATTCTCCCGGATCCAGATCGAAGAACTGCTCCTGTCCGCCCGGCCCTCCATGATCTTCGTGGAACATGACCGGGCCTTCCGGGAGAAAGTGGCGTCGAGGATCGTCTCGCTGGACCGGGAACTATAATCCGTATTTTTCCAGAGCATAGACAGCTGCTCCGGCGGCGCCCACGATTTCCGGCTCCTGGCAGATATAAAGCTTCCCGCCGATCTTCTCTTCCACGGCACGCACTACTCCGGGATTCTTGGCAACGCCGCCGGTCATCATGAAGTCCGGCTCCATTCCCACGCGGCGGAGCAGACCGGACGCCTTGTTTGCAATGGCGTGACAGACTCCGTCCGCGATATCCGCCTTCTCCTTGTTGTTGGCGATCAGAGAGATAACCTCGGACTCCGCGAACACGGAGCACATACTGGTGATCTCGATCTTCTCCGTCGAGGTCAGCGCGATGGCTCCCAGCTCGTCCAGGCTGACCTCCAGAGTGCGGGCGATCATCTCCAGGAAGCGGCCGGTCCCGGCGGCGCACTTATCATTCATGACAAAGTCTTTCACCTCTCCGTCCTCGCTTAAGCGGATAGCCTTGCTGTCCTGTCCGCCGATATCCAGGATCGTGCGGATCCTGGGATTAAAATAATGAGCCCCTTTACCGTGGCAGCTGATCTCCGTTACATTTTCGTCGGCAAAAGCGATGCTGATCCGGCCGTATCCCGTGGAAACGATCCAGGAGATATCTTCCCGTTTCAGTCCCGCCTTCTCCAGTACATCCTGCAGCGCTTTATCTGCGCTGACTCCGGATTTGGCTCCGGTGCGCACCACGGAGAACGCACGGATCTTCCTGTCCTGGTCCATGATCACCGCGTTAGTGGATGTAGAGCCGCTGTCTATTCCAAGTACATACATCGTTTTATCTCCCTTCATCTTTCTCTCCGGACGCTGCTTTCCAGAACCAAGTGATTCCAGAAATGCCTCGATCCGGGTCCGTACCTGTCCCCCGCTCTGTCTGGTATAATCTGTCTCCAGCAAAAGCATGGGCCGTTCCAGCCAGTCCTTGAGCCATGCGTATTCATAGGCGTAATTATCGCAGAACTGTACCGTATGGTAAATGATCCCGTCCACGCTTCCGGCAAACCGCCGGATCAGTTCATCCCGGTTGGCTGCCTGTTCCATCCTCATACATGGGAACTGGCTGAGAAGCCCCCGGACATAACCGGTCATCACCGCCTGGTCATCATAAAGCAGCTTGCGCCCAAGGCCGGTGCAGGTCAAGTCAAAGGCAACATTTGCCTGATTCTCATCCAGGATCTTCTTGATACTCTCGTTGGCTCTGGCGCCGATGATCCCGATATTCAGAGCGCTATTCTTCAGAGCATACTGCTGCTCTTCCTCTCTGCTTTTCAGATATTTCCCGAATGTCTCTTCATCAAAGATCTTTCCGGAAAACTGCTCATATTCTCTGATCATGGCGCGGATCCGCTGTTCATAAAGCGTGATCCCCGCATCCTTTGTGATGCGGGGCGTGTCCAGCATATAGATGAACTTGTCCGGAAACTCCTCCGTCAGCACATCGTAAAGGCGTCGGATACTGTCGCAGCAGGTCGTCAGGATCACACCCTCATAATCTCCGCTCATGAGCTCTTCCAGCACCCCTTTTGCAAAGCTGCAGATATTGGGGTGCATGCGGATCTCCGCCTGATTGAAATTGGTCACATCCGGCTCAATCCGCTCCATCTGGACGCCCATGGATTCAAATATCTCCACAGGCGCATATTTACATATATAACCTAGCATATCTTTTTCTGTTCCTCTTCTTCCGATTCTTCCTGTTCTCCCTGCTCCAGCATCTCAAGAAATGCCTCCAGCCGTGTCTTGATCTGTCCGTCATGGCTGTTGCGCCGGTCGATGCCGTCCCCATCCAGGATCAGCATGGGGATATCCATTTCCTGCATCTTTTCTTTCAGCAGGATGCTGCCTCCGGAGGACTGTTTGCAGCCCCAGTGGCAGAACTGGATCACCGCGTCCGGATGCAGGGTTTCAGCCAGCTTTCCGACCATTTCCGCTTTATGTGAATAAGAGCCATTGTACAGATTCCGTATGATCTTCTTTGCCAGGGCATGGAACGGTTTCGTATCATCCATTTCCTCCATAGAGTCCATGATGATATCACTGGCAATGATCTGATATTTCTGATTCGTATTAAAATAACTCTGCAGCGTCTCCTGATAGAACGGCAGCAGATGGATCCAGAGGATCTTCTTTCCCTCGAACTTCGGATATTTCCTGATATCCTCGATCATAAACCGGATCAAATCCAGAAACTCCTGGGTCCCGATGAGAAGATGCATTCCCATCATCATATAGAGATGGCTGATCAGCTCTCCCGGATAGTATCTCTGGCTCTGAAGCCGGAAGAACTCCATCAGCGCCCGTCTGGTCTCGTTCTCGATCCGGATGGCGCTGTGCAGCTTCTCCTCATCAAACTTCTTGCCAAAGCGCCGTTCCAGCTCCCCGGTGAAATCCTTCAGCTGCTGCGCCAGATAATCCACCGATGCCTCATCGTCTCTGTAAGGCACATCAAGAAACGTAAACGGCACACCCTTGCGCTTCTCCAGATACCGGAATGTATTCAGGTTCCCATCGCAGGACAGCGACGTGGTCACTGCATATTCCGGCACCGGAACCGCGCCGCTGTCAATGGCTCCAACAAATGTTTTGTGATAGGAGCACAGCGTGGGAGCAATGCCCGTATTCTGCGCATAATCAATAAAATAATCCTCCAGGTGATACCCGCTGAAATAGCAGGAAAGACATTCAATGGACAGAGTGCTAAGGCCAAAGCATCCTATGATCTCACAGGGCGCAAAGATATTGCCCCACACATAGCTGTCCGGACGGCCGAGGGAATCCGCCACCAGCGACATCATCATTGTCTCCAGCTTCTGATACCCCTTGGAAATTTCTTTCTTCGGAAGCAGCTTCATACGGAGCTTGTTCAGCTTGAAGCCCAGCAGCATCTGATCCCAGCTCTCGCCGGGATGCTCTACTGTCTCTTCTTTTACATGATCGATATATTTATCTGCGATCCACATAGTAAATCCCTCCATAACTTACAGAGGGATCCCGTTTCAGAGCAGACGTCTTTGTCTGTCTTCATTCAGGAATCCCTCCGTGTAAAGATATACCACATTTCCACGAAAATTTCCAGGGGAAATATTCCCACGCAAATTCAAAATACTATTTCAAAACTGCCCCATACATAAAAAAACAGGGAATCAGCGTACAGCATCCGCCATACCCCGATTCCCCGAAACCATATTCTTTTTTCAGTTACTTCACCAGCTCCAGCAGCCTGCTCTTCGGCACTGCTCCTACCTGCTTACCAGCCACTTCTCCGTTTTTAAAGGAGATAAAGGTAGGAATGCTCATCACGCCATATCTCTGAGCCAGTTCGATCTGCTCGTCGATATTGATCTTACATACCTTGACGCCTGCCTCCTCATTGGAAATCTCCTCCACGACCGGTCCCATCATCTTGCAGGGTCCGCACCAGTCCGCATAAAAATCAACCAGCACCGGCTGATTCGCCTGCATAACTTCCTGTTCAAAATTATCTGTCGTCAGTTTTACTACTGCCATATCTATATCCTCCTTTTTCTGTCATCTTGTTCTGATGCTATTGGTATACCATGGTCACTAGGCTCGTGAAATACCTCGCCAAGTGTCCAGGCATATATTCTCACTAGGCTCGAAAACACCTTGCCAAGTGATCATATTATACCACATTATTAATTTTTTTCCGTGACAAAATCACATTATTTGTAATTCCTCAGACTTCTATTCATCCCGCCTGCAGTCTCCAGGCAGAGAGCGCCCTGCCGGACGACACAGCGGACATGAACAGCAGCCTGCTTATATCTGCCCCAGTTTCCCTGCGTCAAGAACCTCCACCTTTCCCCGTCCCAGCCGGACCAGACCTTCCGTCTGGAACTGCTTCAACAGTCTGCTCACCACTTCTCTTGCCGTTCCCGCATCCCGGGCCAGCGCTTCATGTGTGACCGGGAACTCATCGCTTTCCGCCATGGCCCGGTGTTCCAGGAGAACGCCCGCCAGACGGGAGGCCACGTTGGAAAATACAAACTGGTTGAAGAGCCACATCATATCCGAGAACTTCTCCGAAACCATCTCCACGGTATAATCTTTGACCGCGCCGTTCTCGTCGTAGAGCCGCTTATAGACTTTCTTCGGGATTGTATAGACCACACAGTCCGTCTCCATCTCCATATCCAGTTCCACATCCATGCCGTTCAGCATACAGGCTGCGCTCAGGATGCTCACATCCCCGTCCATCAGACGGAAAAGAGTGATATCTCCTCCGTTTGGCGATGTGAGAAAGATACGGGCTCTGCCCTTTTCAATGATCTGTACTCCGGCACATTCGCCTCCGCCGAAATGAAGCCTTGTCTTCTTCTCGCACAACGTTCTGGTAGTGCCCAGTTCCATCAGCTCTTTCTGTTCCGCACTCAGTTCCTCCCAGAAAGGGAATGACCGCCGGAATATTTCTGTCAGTTCTGCCATTTTATCTGTTCCACCTTTCCCCATCCGCCAGGCAATAAAAATCAAACGTCCTGCGCAGACTTTCCATTCAGGATGACTATTATCCCCAAAACAGCCATTATCCAAAATCAATATGGAACCAGTATAAAACACAGAATCTGATAAATCAAGCCACCTGCAGACACACCATATTTTCTTTTATATGTTCCCCAATCTTTATAAAATCATAAGATTCTATGCACGAATTTGTCACATTCTGGTCCTAAACTCATCTATGAACATTGAAGGGAGTATGATATCAATGACAACAGAACAGTATTACTCGCTGATCCCGCCCTATCAGGACGCTCTCAGTCTGATCCTGACGCGTCTGGAGATCCTGGATCACGCAGTATACGAAAAGGAAGGATTCCGCCCGATCCACAGCATCACCCACCGGATCAAGGAGAAAGAGAGCATGGAAAAGAAACTGAAAAAGAAGGGGGCTGACGAGACCTGTGAAAATGCCCGGACCATGCTCAAGGACATTGCCGGGATCCGGGTCATCTGCTTTTTCGAACAGGACATCCGTCATCTGGCTGAAGCGCTGAAAAAGCAGTCCGACCTTGTGATCATCCGGGAAAAGGATTACATAGCAACGCCAAAGCCCAATGGTTACCGGAGCTATCATCTGATCGTAGGTGTTCCCATCTATCACATGGACAGCATGGAGTATTTCCCGGTGGAGATCCAGTTTCGGACCATTTCCATGGACTTCTGGGCTGCCATGGAACACCGGATCTGCTACAAGAACCAGCCGTTCAACGAGATGGAAATGAAAAGCGCTTTCCGCCAGTATGCGGAAATCCTGGAAAAAATGGAGAAGTCTTTTGAAGTTTACAGCGAAAACGGAGCCTGAGCAGCTCCGTTTTTCTTGTCCGCCTGGTCCGCCGCTCGCGGAAATGATGAATATGCAAGAGGGACAGATCTGTAAAACAGAATCCATCCCTCCTGCATATAGATTATGAGCCATTCTGAACTTTCTAGGCTTCATCAATAGCCTTTCCGATGTCATGTCTCATATATTTATTCTCAAATTGTACCCATTCCGTAGCGGCATAAGCATTGGCTCTTGCCTCTTTCAGATCTTTGCCCTTCGCAGTCACACCAAGCACGCGTCCGCCGTTGGTCACGATCTGACCATCCTGGAACTTTGTTCCGGCATGGAAGCAGTAGTAGCCCTCATGCTTCTTGAACTCATCCAGTCCGGTAATGGGGAATCCCTTCTCATACTTCACCGGATAACCATCGGAAGCCAGCACTACGCAGACCGCCGCATTGTCCTCAAACTGCAGGTCGATCTGATCCAGTGTCCCGTCGATGCATGCTTCCACAACATCGATGATATCATTCTTCATCCTCGGAAGAACCACCTGCGCCTCCGGATCTCCGAAACGGGCATTGTACTCCAGCACCTTCGGTCCGTCTGCAGTGAGCATCAGTCCGAAGAAGATCACGCCTTTGAAGGGGCGTCCTTCTGCAGCCATAGCGTCAACAGTGGGCTGGTAAATATATTTCTGGCAGAACTCATCCACTTCCTTCGTGTAGAAAGGACTCGGGGAGAATGTTCCCATTCCGCCTGTGTTCAGTCCGGTATCACCGTCTCCCGCCCGCTTATGGTCCTGAGCGCTTGTCATGGTCTTGATGGTCTTTCCGTCCACAAAGGAAAGGACAGACACCTCGCGGCCGGTCATGAACTCCTCGATGACCATCTCATTTCCTGCGGAGCCGAACTTCTTGTCCAGCATGATGGTGCGTACGCCTTCCTTCGCCTCCTCCAGGTTCTGACAGATCAGCACGCCTTTTCCAAGTGCAAGTCCGTCAGCTTTCAGAACGATAGGGAATTTTGCTGTCTCAAGATAGGCCAGCGCCTTGTCAGGATCTGTAAAATTCTCATAGGCAGCTGTCGGAATATTGTATTTCTTCATGAGATCCTTTGAAAATGCCTTGGATCCCTCCAGGATAGCCGCATTCTTTCTGGGGCCGAAGGTACGGATACCTGCCTCCTCCAGGATATCTACCAGGCCTCCCACCAGAGGATCATCCATTCCTACGATACACAGATCGATCTCTTTCTCTCTGGCAAATGCCGCCAGCTTGTCAAATTCCATTGCGCCGATGTCCACGCACTCCGCATACTCTGCGATCCCGGCATTGCCCGGAGCACAGTAGATCTTATCCGCTTTCGGGCTCTTCGCCACGCTGGCTGCGATGGCATGCTCTCTTCCGCCGCTTCCTACTATCAGTACCTTCATAAGTGCCTCCTTTTCCTTGTATCAGACTGATCAGTCTATCACTGTTTTATTGCCTTCTACTCTGACTCTGCCGTTTGCGATCAGATCAATCGCTCTTGGCAGGATCTTCCACTCTGCCTGCTCCATCACTCTTCTCTGAAGCACCTCCGGTGTATCTCCCTGTTCCACTTCCACTGCCTTCTGCAGGATGATCGGCCCGGTATCCGTGCCCTCATCTACAAAATGTACAGTTGCTCCTACAACCTTCACTCCCCGGGCTAGGGCGGCTTCATGCACCTTCAGCCCGTAATATCCCTTTCCGCAGAAGGAAGGGATCAGAGACGGATGAATATTGATCATCCGGTTCCGGTACCTCTGGATCATAGCCGGCGGGATCACCACCAGGAATCCTGCCAGGACAATCAGATCCGGCTGCAGTCCGTCCACTGCCTCAAGGAGCTTCTCATTGAAGATCTCTCTGGTCTCATAGTCCTTCGGAGAAACGCACAGGGACGGGATTCCGTTCTCCTCCGCCCTCTTAAGAGCATAGGCATTCCGGTTGTTGCTGATGACTCCAACGATCTCGGTGTTGGTGATCGTCCCGTCTTTCACTCCGTCGATGATGGCCTGAAGGTTGGTTCCCCCTCCGGATACCATCACTGCGATCCTTAACATAAAGTCACTCCCTTTTCTCCGGCCTCGATCTGGCCCACTACATAAGGATCCTCTCCCGCGGCACGGATTGCCTCCATGGCCTTATCCACATCTTTTTCATCTACTGCAACGATCATTCCCAGGCCCATGTTGAATGTATTGTACATCATGTGTTCCTCTACATCGCCCTCTTCCGCGATCATAGCGAATACCGGCGGTACCGGATAGCTGTCTTTGCGGATCACGGCCCGGGTGCCTTCCTTCAGCATACGGGGAACATTCTCATAGAACCCGCCGCCTGTGATATGGCTGCAGGCTTTCACAGTCACCCCTGCATCCTTAATGCTCTTCAGCGCCTTCACATAAATCTTCGTAGGAGCCAGCAGCGCTTCACCCAGAGTGCAGCCCAGTCTGTCATAATAAGTGTCCAGTGCTTCTCTCTCCATGGGGAACACCTTTCTCACGAGAGAAAATCCGTTGCTGTGCACCCCTGAGGAAGCCATTCCGATCAGCACATCCCCTGCTTTCAGGTCCTCCCCTGTGATCATATCCTTTTTATCACATACACCTACAGCAAATCCGGCCAGATCATATTCCTCCGGCGCCATCAGGCCCGGGTGCTCTGCCGTCTCGCCGCCGATCAGCGCCGCGCCGGACTGCAGACATCCTTCAGCCACACCCTTTACGATATCCGCGATCTTCTCCGGCTCATTCTTGCCGCAGGCAATATAGTCCAGGAAGAAAAGGGGCTCTCCGCCTGCACAGGCAATATCATTTACACACATGGCAACAGCGTCGATCCCGATAGTATCATGCTTGTCCAGGATCATAGCGAGCTTCACCTTGGTTCCGCAGCCATCCGTACCGGACAGCAGCACCGGTTCTTCCATCTCTTTGATCTTCGCCAGAGAAAAGGCGCCGGAGAATCCTCCCAGACCGCCCAGCACTTCCGGGCGCATGGTCTTCTTCACATGTTCCTTCATAAGTTCCACTGATTTGTAGCCGGCTTCAATATCAACGCCCGCATTCTTATAATCCATACTGTTGTCTCCTTTTATATACGCAGGACCGCACTGTGCGTCAGCCGGTCCCGCTTCCCGTTTTCTCTTATTTCTCCTTCAGGTACTCCTCGTATCCGACTACTTTCAGACGGTCAGACTTTGCCTGAACTGTATTCTTCATCTCTTCTGAATAAGCTTTCAGTTTTCCAAGGATCTCATCATCAGAAACTGCAAGGATCTTCGCCGCAAGGATCGCAGCGTTCATCCCGCCGTCAATGGCAACTGTAGCGACCGGGATTCCCGGCGGCATCTGTACGATGGAGTAAAGTGCATCCACACCGTCCAGATTCTTGGATGACATGGGAACACCGATCACCGGCATGGGGAACAGTGCGGCACACATTCCGGGGAGATGCGCGGCCATTCCTGCACCAGCGATGATCACCTTGATCCCTTTTCCTTCCGCTGACTTCGCCCAGTCAAAAAACACATCCGGCATACGGTGTGCGGAGATGATCGTCATCTCATAATCGATCCCCAGCTTGTCCAGCATAGCGGCAGCCTTGCTCATCACTTTCAGGTCAGAGTCGCTGCCCATCACGATTCCTACTTTTGGCATATCGTTACCTCCTTCAATGGCTCATTTAAAACTTCTGTTCCAGGTAATACGAATCTTCCGTTCTTTATTAGTATAATGTCTTTGCCTTCTTTTGTCACTACACTTATTTCTTCTAATTCTTCATAAGGTATGGTTATATCTGTATGGCAGTTGAGATAAGCCTTTGACACATCCTCTTTTCTCCGGATGGACACAGAATTATCCTTTGCCACGATCTCTTTTCCGTTGGGATTGTAAACCCGGATATCCTCACTCCAGGAATAACAGGTATCTCCCACTGCAAAATGGGGGCCCGTCTTCTCCGCGATCAGGATCGGCATCTTGTCTTCGATGCCATATTTCTTCGCCGTCACATAAGCAGTGGTATTCGTGCCGATCGCAAACTCACCCAGAGGAAGAGTTTCATGATTTTTCAGCACATTGTCATAAATGTACTTTCTTCCTTCCTCTTCACTGTCAAAGTTGGAGCAGGAATACTCTGTCACTTTGCCGTCCTCAAATCTGAGACGAAGGTTGCGGTACTCCAATCCTTCCAGGAATACCCGGCTCACATGGAGAACGCCGGAAGTTCCCTCCAGCACAGGAGACGTAAACACCTCTCCAACCGGTATATTCACATCTGCCACGCAGTTCTCGAACTTGGTCTCCTTCTCCGGATCTTTCAGGTCACAGAGACGTACCCGGATGTCCGTCTGATTCTCCCCTTTACCAAGGATGTGCACGTACTCTCCCTGATCCAGGGCGTCGATCATGGTCTGCTGTACCTGTGAATACAGTTTTGCATCCAGTGTATTGATGCGGATCACATCTTCAAATATATCGGCATACTTTTCCCCGATTTCCGGCACAGGCCATGCAATGATCGTAAAGCTTCTCTCATCGCCCTTGATATACTCGTTGGTCATCTGGCCGGATCTGCTGTCATAGAGAAGGGCCAGCTCACGCTGTTCCTCTGTATAGGAAGGAGCCGCCTTCTTTGCCTCCGGTGAAAAAGGCTTTTCTCCAAAAGTCTCCATCACGGCCGGACCAGCAAAGCCTGCTGCCAGCTCCCGGTTCTTCTCATACACATTTCGCATCACTTCCAGCTTCCGCTCAATATAGCGCTTATCCATGAAAAGAGCCTGGTCCTGGCGGTGGTCATATTCATACTGCCAGTTTGCCACAGCGCCGTGGTACCCGATTTTATGATGCTCTCTCTTTGTGATCACGCCGGGCGCCGCCCTGTAGATCACCGGCTCCAGCCCCATTTTACAGAAATTATCTATGGCAATGCGGACAACACGCTCAAATCCCAGAGTATACCGGATATTTACCGTGGATTTCTTCGACAGATCCTTTCCCGTATTGATAAATCCGATCCTGTAACCTTCTGTATAAACGTCCGCCATCTTCCGTATCGTTTCCTCAGGAAGCTCTCTCAGGAATCTGGCTGTTCCCAGCTCATTCTCTGAAATATATTCTCCGAACCGGTAGAGATACCGGTCATTGCTCAGATCTGCATTTTCTATGATGTCCGCTGCAAAAGAACACCGGGGATCGATCTGTTCCATAACTCTGTCCGCCAGGAACACATCGCAGTAATCACTTGCATACCAGTAGATGATATCCCGGATTTCCTTTACTTCCGGCTCCTCATCCCCTTCAAAACAGTTATATACTTCGATAAAAAGTTCAAACAGGATCGTCAGATAATCCATCTTTCCCTCGAACGCGTACGGGATGCCTGACCGCATCTCTGCATAGAGACAAGAAAGCAGTCTTCCCATCTGCTCTCCAAAGACTTCCGATGCATAGGCCGGATTCGCAAAGCTTGTTTTATAATTTTCTCCCAGTATATCGCTATAGAGGATTTCATTTAAGCTTTCCATCTCCTCCAGACTGATGCTCTCCCATATCCCTTCCTGCAGCTTTCTGCTGACATTTTCCAGCTCCAGAAGGAAAATGCCCGTATCCTGGAAATAAGCGCGGTACCACTCCGGCACAGTCTCCTCTGTGACCAGACTTCTCAGTCTGTCCACCGCCAGGGAATGTCTTTCCATTATCTGTTCATTTCTCTCTTTCTGCTGTTCACTCATCTTTATTTCCATCAGCCGATCCCTCCTATAAAAATCGCACAGAACAGGAGCAGCACCACTCCGCTCACCGGCAGCCCGATCCTGCATGTGATATAATTTCGCTCTCTCTCACGCAGTCCCTTTACTGATGTGACCACGCCGATCACTGCAAGGACACAAGGAATCAGCATGATGCCTCCGACGATCCCGGCAGTATTTCCTCTCATCACATATGCGTAAAGGATACAGCCCGCCAGCACCGCGAACGCCGTTCCGCCGCAGCAGCAGGACACCACTCCGCCATGGGAATGCTTATATCTGCTCTGTCCGTATTTTCTGGATCCGCGTTTCTTTCTTTCTTTTTCCCGCCGTCTTTCCTCAGCGCTTTTTCCGTTTCCGAACATCATACCTTCTCCTTATCAGATTACACATCGAAAAAATAATATATCCCAGCACTCCTCCAATGGTATTGAGGAGGATATCATCTACATCAAAGCTCCCTACCCGGGTAAAGAGCTGCGCGATCTCCACACAGAGGCTGAGCCCCATACTGTAGAACAACGTCCGGAAGAAGCCTCTCTTCTTTCCGGCCATGGAAATAAAAAAACCATAGGGGACAAAAATCAGGATATTGCCGAAAAGGTTGGCAAAAACCGCAAATGTGCCCAACTGCTCTCTGTATGTGATAAAACGCCTGATCTCCCGGAACAGCTCCAGATTGTACCGGTACTCTTCCGTCACTCCGCTCCTGCCGTACCACTCAGCAAGGAACAGGAAATAGATCAGAAAAACAATATATAGTATAAACAGGACCTTTCCCAGAGCCCTGAGTAATTTCGATCTTCTGCTGCTCAAGATAAACCCTCTCAATATTCTTTTTTACGAAGATGGGACAGGCCCCGGGAGGGTCTGTCCCCTATCAGATCAAAATGTGATCTCTTTTTTATTTTTCAGAAGTCTTGCACCGTTCACGATGGAAA
Source organism: uncultured Mediterraneibacter sp. (assembly GCA_944381495.1). GTDB lineage: Bacteria > Bacillota > Clostridia > Lachnospirales > Lachnospiraceae > Mediterraneibacter. The sequence goes on from CALWLJ010000003.1 coordinate 160,492, forward strand.
TGACCCCAGCCGTAATTCCTGTGGCCAGAACGATGACCCCCAGCGCAATGGATCCAGCGCCGACTCTCTTCATTGTACGATATGCCCTTTCCATAATATAGCGCGCCTCCTGTTCTATTTCACTCCATATGTTGCATAGTATGCGTCGATCGCCGCTTTTAATGTATCATCGATGATAACACGCCCTTTATAAGGTCTGTTGTACAGATGTTCCACTACTTCCTCCATAGTCACGATCGCCGCCGTGTCAAATCCATACAGATCTTTTATCTCCTCCAGCGCGCTCTTCTCTCCGCCTTTTCCTACTTCCATACGGTTCAGGGACACGATCAGTCCGACGATAGTAACATCCGCCGCCCCTCTTACCTTCGGCACGGTCTCTTCCATAGATTTTCCAGATGTAGTGACATCCTCGATCATGATCACCCTGTCTCCGTCTTTCAGCTTACTTCCCAGGAAACTTCCCTTGTCCGCTCCGTGATCCTTCTCTTCCTTGCGGTCTGAACAGTAGCGGACCTCTTTTCCGTACAGTTCGCTGTACGCCACTGCCGTCACGACTCCAAGCGGGATCCCCTTGTACGCCGGCCCGAACAGCACGTCAAAATCATCGCCGTACTTGTCATGGATCGCCTTTGCGTAATACTCACCCAGTTTCTTCAGCTGAGAGCCCGTCACATATGCTCCCGCGTTCATGAAAAAGGGAGACTTTCTCCCGCTCTTCAGTGTGAATTCTCCGAACTTCAGCGCCTCACAGTCCACCATAAACTCGATAAACTCCTGCTTGTACTGTTCCATATGTGTACCTCCCTGTATATATGATAAATAAAATTTCTTCCTTAAATTCTTTACAATTCTAACATACATGCCTGAGTTTTTCAATGATTCTATTCCATCTCAGATGGCTGTAGCTGTTCACTTGTTCCGGGTGTCCGCCATTAAAGCCTGCTGTATTGCCCCGGCGGCCACGCTCGCGCTCGGAGCAGAGCGCAACGGACACATAGGGCCGCAAAGGACGCGGCCCAAATGCCGGCGCTCTGCTACGGGCCTTCGTGACAATACAGCAGGCTTTATGGCTGGATAACGAGAAACGTTTGAACAATAGCAGACGCTTCACATCGCATTATAGCTGAAATTAATCAGAGCAATAACGAAGTGCGGCTTGATAAACGTATGGTTCCAATGATAAAATAAGAGCGATGCATATCCTATCAAGAAAGGGGACAGACAGATGAACAGAACTTTTAATACAGATGGATACTGCGATCCCGAAATTAATTATATGGTCGATCTGTCTGATCGGCTTGCCAGGATAAAGGCTATGGTTGATTCTGAAAAATATTTTACGATCAACCGGGCAAGGCAATACGGAAAAACTACAATACTTACTGCACTTGCCGATTATTTGAAGAATGACTATGAAGTTGTAAGCCTAGATTTTCAGACCTTAAGCACACTTTCCTTTGAGAGCGAAGAAGCATTTGTCGCGTCTTTTGCTGAAGAACTGTTGGACAACGTACAGCAGTTCCCTGACGATATCAAAGTAAAACTCTCTGCATTTGCAGAAAGAAGGGCTTCGATCAACTCACTGCAGATGCTGTTCAAAACATTAAAATCATGGTGTTCAAAGTCTGAAAAAAGGATTGTCCTGATCATTGATGAAGTAGATACTGCTGCCAACAATCAGGTGTTTCTGGATTTTCTCTCGCAGCTGCGCGCATATTATCTGAAAAGGCGAAGGACTCCCACATTTCAATCAGTAATCCTGGCTGGAGTCTATGACATCAGAAACATCAAAAGAAAACTCCATCCCGGTGATGAACACAAGCAGAACAGTCCTTGGATTACTCGCGAAGGCAACGAGGAAAATGAGAGTTCACTCTCATTTGACGACTGCCCGCGGGATCATAAGGGACTTGTCCCTTATGATATCGCTGCTGATTTTCTTATTGATATGAGTTTTTCACAATCTGATATTGCCGGTATGCTTCAAGATTATGAATCTGATCATCATACTGGAATGGACGCCAATCTTATTTCCAGTCTACTGTATGATTATACGTCCGGCTACCCTTATCTGGTTTCTCGAATGTGTAAATTAATGGATGAACGCATTGTCGGAACCAGCATGTATACGGATCTTTCCAGAGTATGGACCCGTGAAGGATTCATGACTGCATTAAAAATGCTTCTGGAAGACAATAATCCGCTTTTTGAATCGTTGATGGGAAAATTGAATGATTTTCCAGAGCTGAATAGAGTTATCTCACGCCTGCTGTTTCAGGGACAAAGCATTGCCTACAACGCAGACGATATTGCTGTTCAAAACGCCCTGATGTTTGGTTTTGTAAAAATAGTCAACTCCACTGTTATGCTGGCAAACAGAATATTCGAGATGCGTTTATACAACAAGTTTCTCCTAGACTATAAAGAACAGAACAGCAGCATATATAACGAAGGTGCGCGCCAGAAAAATCAATTTATTATTGACGGACATCTGAACGTAAGGCTTGTACTTGAGAAATTCGCCGAAACATTCGATTATCTCTACGGTGATAGAACTGAATCTTTTCTGGAAGACGAGGGCAGAAAATATTTCATGCTGTTTTTACGCCCGATCATCAACGGAACCGGAAACTGTTATGTCGAGGCACAAACCAGAAACCGTGAACGCATGGATCTTGTCATAGACTATCTTGGAGAACAGCATATTATAGAAATGAAAGTCTGGCATGGAAATGCATATAACGAACGCGGAAGGCAGCAGCTCTCTGATTACCTGGATTATTTCCATTTAAAAAAGGGATATATGCTCAGCTTCAATTTCAATAAGAAGAAAGAAATCGGGGTAAAAGATATTGTTATAGGCGATCGGACCATCGTAGAAGCTGTTGTTAAACGGCACGAGGGGATTGTTTGAGCGAATGCGAGTTGCCCCTCGTGCCGTTTTGTTTTTAAACAGTTTTTCCTTCCTTTAGATTCTTCCCAGATTCCGGAACGGAACATGACCCACACATCTCCTCATCCAGAATACGAGCAGCCAATGATTCCGCCCCGCTTCCGGATGTTTTCTGAGAAAACGCTATTGCGCTAAACAGCCAACTTTTATTATTCTTCATCCTCCAGCACTTTCAGGATCATCCTGTCCCTTTTCTTCTCTTCATTTTCCAGATCGCTCTCTCCGTAGGTATAGAAGCCTTTTCCTGTGGCAATACCAAGATTTCCTTCCCTGACCAGGTCTTCCAGAAGTCTGTTTTCTTTTTTCTCATCGGACAGATCCGGATACAGGTATCTGGCAACATCCCGGAAGACTTCGACGCCGCCCAGATCTACGATCTTAAAAGGTCCGGAGCAGGTATATCTGAGGCCGTTTCCATAGCGGATCGTGCGGTCGATATCTTCAGGATCAGCGACGCCGCTTTCCACCAGATATGTTGCTTCTCTCAGCAGAGCAAACTGCAGTCTGTTGGAGAGAAATCCTTTTACATCTTTTTTCAGGCGTACCGGCTTTTTATCCATTGAAGCAAAAAGCTCATAGAGGATATCGCAGGTCTCCTGGCTTGTCCTGCTGCCCTTTGTGATCTCTACCAGGGGGATAATGTGGGGCGGATTCAGGAAATGAGTCCCGCAGAATCTCTCCGGATGGGATACAAAGGCGCTCAGATCATCGATGGAGATGGCCGAAGTGTTACTGGTCAGGATGGCGTCTTCTTTTACAAAAGATGATATTTCTTCATAGAATTCCTTTTTCATCTCAATGTGTTCCGGGATCGCTTCGATGACCAGATCTGCGTCTCTGAAGCATTCCTTATCTGTTGTAAGACAGATGGATTCTTTTATTTTTTTTGATTCTTCTGCTGTCAGTCTGCCATTTTCCACAAGCACCTGCTGACTTTTATCGATCACATGACAGGCCTTTACAAAGTCCATCTCACTGACGCTGTAAAGCACTGTATCGTAGCCATACTGCGGGAACATCTGGCTGATTCCCGCGCCCATAAGTCCGCCTCCGGCGATAACAACTTTACGGATTTCTTTTATACTCATATCTTGAATTCCTCCCTTGTCTTGATAAATCAGATCCCAGTCATGATATGTTCTCTGATATCTGTAAACGGATCAAAAACTACGGAACTAAGGATAAACCTTGTTTTCGTAACAGAGTCAATACTTTAAAATATAAGAATATTTCATCTGATATACGCTTCAAATACTGTTGAATACGTTTCTGCATCTTTTCCCGCTATAAGAATTACCTGATTTTTCACTTGACTCTGTCTCAGGGACAGGTATTAAAATAACGAAGATAATTATATAATTATCGCTGACAACAACGGACAGAATATCTGTCCTTTGATTTATTATGTATAACAGGAAAGGCAGTGATTATCATGAATACATTTCAGATCAGACCAGAAATTCATTTACTCGATAAGGCCGGGGAGCTGACAGAGCTTTTTCCTCTTACGGAAAGAGATCTTGTATTTACAAGCAGACATGTCTATCAGAACTATTTCGACGGTGCCTTTGCTCCGGCAAGGGTTATCTTTCATACAGATTACGGGACCGGGGAGCCATCGGACCGCTTTTTCGAGACCATGCTGGATGATATCGATCTTGACCGGTACGACAGGATCATCGCCATCGGAGGCGGCACCATTCTGGACACGGCCAAGCTGCTCACACTCCGCAGGATCCGACCGGTCGGGGATCTGTTTGATAAGAAGTTCCCGGCTGAAAAGGTCCGCAGCCTGATCCTGGTTCCCACGACATGCGGAACCGGAAGTGAAGTTACGAATGTCTCCATCCTGGAATTTGTAGACAGGCACACCAAATTCGGACTGGCGGTGGACGCCCTCTATGCAGATCACGCTGTTTTGATCCCGGAGCTGATCGAGAAGCTTCCCTTCTCTGTATTTGCCACAAGCTCCATCGACGCCTTTATCCACGCCATAGAGTCCTACGTATCTCCGAAGGCCACTGTATTTTCAGAGATGTACTCGAAGAAGGCCATGGAAATGATCCTCAATGGATACATGAAGATTGCAGGAGAAGGGCATGCTGTGCTTCCTTCTCTGACAAAAGACTTTCTTACAGCCAGCTGCTACGGCGGGATTGCCTTTGGCAATGCAGGAACCGGTCCGGTCCACGCCATGAGCTATCCGTTAAGCGGTACGTACCACGTGCCTCACGGCGAATCCAACTATGTTTTTTTTACAACTGTCTTCCACAAATATCAGGAGCTGAAACCGGACGGAAAGATTGCGGAGCTGAACCGTTTTCTCGGAAATATACTGGGCTGTACGCCGGATGACGTATATACAGAACTGGAAAAACTGTTCAACCAGATCATTACCAAAAAGTCCCTCTCCGAATATGGTGTAACAGAAGAAGACTTGCCTGCATTTGCAGAAAATGTCTGCACGAAGCAGGGACGTCTCATGCAGAATACTTATACTCCGCTGAGTTATGATGTTATTCTGGAAATGTTCCGGTCTCTGATGTAAAAGGGCTGCTCAGCCGGCACGAATGCCGCGCAGAACTGCTGTTGCTGAAAGAACCTCTGTAATATATAAAAGCCGCACACCATCAGCGGCGGAATGGAGATATTTATGACACTGAGTCAGGAAATCGAAAAACTTATATCTGCCATGGCGGAGAATCATGCAAAAAGCCGGTATTACCGCAGACCGATCGTAGGATATGCAAGCGCGGAAGACCCTCTGTATGACCAGCTGGATAAGATCATCGGAAACCCTCAGATCCATCCCCGTGACATGCTCCCCGGGGCCAGGACCGTGATCGTCATTTTTCTTCCATATTCAGAAATCGTATATAATGACATGAAAAACGGGCTTCTGACTTCATCCGTATACTCGGACGCATATATGCACACCAACGCGCTGCTGGACGATATGGCCGCAAAGACAGGAGAGCTGCTGGCATCAAAAGGATACCGCAGTGCCAGCGAACCTCCTACGGAAAACTTTAACCACGTGACAAAGACCGCAAGCTGGGGGCACAAGTCCAACGCAGTCATTGCCGGGATCGGCACCTTCGGTCTGAATCATCTGATCATCACCAGATCCGGGTGTCTGGGCCGCATGACCAGTATCGTTACAGACGCATACATCGAGCCGGGAAAGCGGCCGGAGCGTTCTTACTGCCTGTTCTATCAGACAGGAAAATGCCGGAAATGTGTGGACAACTGTCCGTCCGGAGCGCTCTGTTCGGACGGAACTATTGATAAAAGGCGGTGTGACGCCTATCTGGAAGGAAAAAATATACATGACTGGCAGCAAGGCTGTCCACAGTGCGCTCTGGGGCCCTGCGCCATGCGGGGATTCTGAGATCCTGCGCTTATTGTACGATCCTGCAGTTATTGTATGGTCAGGTATACTGCGAATAAAACCTGCCAACGAATTTACCCAAAGACATTTTCTTCAGAAAGGAGACAGGACATATGAGTATCTATACAGAAGCAGAACACGCAGTTGCTCTCACAGATACCATGCGCTGGATCAAGCATCCGCCCATGACGCCGGAAGAACGATACAGATACGGCCGCTATCACTGGCGGCTGAAAGACTACAATGAAGCCTTCCGCTGGTTCAGCATGGCTCTGGAAGATCGCGTGGAGGCCGCCTGGTTTGATATCGGACTGGGCCTGATCAATGACTTCTTTGACCCGGAAAAATGCGGTCAGAATACAGGGGGCCTTGCTGTCACAGAGGATGCAGCCTCTGTGACGTCTGATCCCGCCGTATGCTTCCGGCACGCCTGGAATTATTACTCCTCCATCGCCGAACCGGACTCCGAAGAACTGTTCCGGAAGGCATGGATGCTGCGCCGGGGACTTGGAACGGAAGCAGATCCCGAAGCCGCCCGCGTAATGTTTGAACAGATTCCCGGGATGCATCCCGATCTGAAACCAGAAGATTTTGAAATATACTGCGAATACACCGTAGAAGGCTCCGACGCCTCCGCTGCAACAGATATCTGCAAACTTCCCATAGGAGACGCCTTTCTGGAACTGGCCACATACGAACTGGAGTCCATCCTGAAAGAGACAACAGTGAAGACTGCCGGCAGGAACTGCCCGGATTCGGAAAGCATCCGGGCTGGCCGTCATCTGCTGAAGAAAGCCTGCGATTTTCACTGTGAAGAAGCGCAGTTTCTGGACTACAGGCTCTTCGGCGACGACTTTGGGAAATATGAATACCAGGATGAGATCCGGCAGCTTTACAGTTTCCGGATTGGACAGTACGGACGGGTATGTGATGTGAATCCGTCCCGCAAGGCTTATCTCCGGATGATCCGGATGTATGAAAACGGATTCCCGGGGGACGGTCCGGAGAGACGCGAAGATTTCGCCCGGAAAGCCAAGAGATATTATAAGAAGATTGAAGCAATGGGTTAAGCAAAGACAGAACAGAAAACCGGTGAGCGCGATCAGACTTCTAACTGATCACACTCACCGGTTTTCCATGGAGATAAGAGATATAATTTTCCACTGCAATCTTTACAGCTCGCAGCCGCGCTTCACGCGGCTGCCATGCAATATGGGAAGTAATATATGTATAGGGGCTTTCCATGAGAGGGAGCCTTTCAGCTGGAGGCTCTTCTGCGACCACATCCAGCCCCGCCATATAGACTTTCCTTGTGTTCAACGCATCCAGAAGCGCGTCTTCGTCGATAATCCCGCCTCTTGCGGTATTGATCAGAATCACTCCTCTGCGCATTCGTTCAAAGGCACTGCGGTCAAACATCCGCTCTGTCTCACTGGTCAGAGGGCAATGGATCGATATAACGTCCGCCCGCTCCAGCAGTTCCTCAAAGGAAACCTGTTCCACCGTTCCCCCCGCAACTTTTAGCGAGTCTGCCGGTTTTGCGGAAGACGCTCCGGGTTTTCCTGTTCTCCTGCAGGCAATTACCTTCATGCCCATTCCCAGGGCCATCTCAGCCATACGGCTGCCAATCTTTCCGAGCCCCACGATTCCCAGTGTCTTTCCAGACAGTTCGATCTGCGGAGTCATGACGCTGAAGTAATTTACATCTTCATTTCTGCTCCTTTTCTCCCAGTATTCGTTCTTTGTAAAATGGCTGTTCCTTGACACATCATGGCATATATTCAGCAGAAGCGCCATGGCATATTGGGCGATCGTACGGTCGCCGTAAATCGTATTCGTTACAGTGACACCATATTTCTTCGTAATATTCCGGTCAAATTCCCGGTACCCGTGATCCAGTGTCGCTATATATTTTACATTAGGATGCAGCTGAAAAAATGTCTCATTGACAAGTCCCGGATGTATCCCCGGACCAAGTACAGCATCCGCGTCCCCTATCTCATCCCGGAAACTGTCCGCCCGCAGACTGCCCTTCATCAACATGATCCGGTAAGCACCGATTTCAGCGGGATATTTGCCAAGTTCACGTTTCCACTGATCCGCCATATCCTGCCATGAAAGCTGATCCAGATGAGGATCTGACTGAAAAATGACCAGTTTCTTTTTCTGTCTCATCTGTAATCCTCCCGCTTTATTTTATTCCGGTTCCTCCACAGAGAATATCCCCGATCCGGTCAATATCCCAGTTTCCCGACGTCAGAACAAATGCGATATTCTCATCAGGTTCCGCTTTATATTCACCGCTGAGCAAGGCAGCGATTCCTACAGAAGAGGAGGGTTCTGCAATAAGCTTGGCCTCTGCTGCAATCAGTCTTACAGCCTCACGAATATCATCTTCTCCTACAGAGATCCATTCATCTACATATTTTTCAAGAATGGGGTAGGGATTGATCCCTGGTTTCCGCGCAGTCAGCCCATCAGCAATCGTAGGTGTCAGCTCAATTTCAACCGGATGTCCTGCTTTCATGCTCTGAACATATCCGTCATTTCCTTTTGCCTGTATCCCCACTACTTTCACAGTGGACTTCAGGGTTTTTACTGCAGTGGCAACTCCGGACAGGAGACCGCCGCCTCCTACCGGCACAATCACTGTATCAATGCCCGGCATATCTTCCATGATCTCAAGGCCAAGCGTACCCTGTCCGGCCATGACTTCATAGTCTTCGTAAGCATGAACAATGGTATAGCCGTGTTTTGCAACTTCTTCCCGCACCATTTTCCAGCGTTCATCATAAATACGGGGGCCTATCAGTACCTCGCCGCCCAACCGTTCAATATCTCCTATCTTGGCTTTCGGCACATCTTCCGGCAGAACCACGATTACCCGTATTCCCATCATCTTCCCGATCAGAGCACAGGCTTTCCCGTGATTTCCAGAGGAGCTGCATATGATTCCTCTTTCCCGTTCTTCCTGTGTAAGTCCGAGAATTTTGTTCAGCGCTCCTCTCATCTTAAAAGCTCCGGAAATCTGAAGCATCTCCGGCTTCACCCAGGCTCTGCATTTCAGTCTTTCATCCATTGACCGTTCTCTGAGCAGCGGCGTTCTCCGGATATATGGGCGGATTCTCTCTGCCGCACATCGTATTTTTTCTATATTTAATGCTTTTTCAATCAGCTCTTTTTCTTCCATAGTAAATATACTCCCTGCGGATTTGCTTTGTTTCATCAGATTCGTTCCTGAAAATCAGGCAAGGAAATCATACGTAGTTCCCAGCCCCATTTTCACTGCCTTAGCATAAATGGCTGCTGCTGTCACAGTATCCTGGATCGCCATGCCTACAGTATCGAAGATTGTAATTTCATCCGGATTTTCCCTTCCGGGTTTCCTGCCCAAAATGATCTCTCCGATTTCTCCATAAACATCCGTCTCTTTTATAATTCCTTCTTCTACCGCATGATGCGTCTCTCCGTTTTTCAGGCAGAGTCCGGTAGAATCTGTTACTGCTTTCGCCCCTGCAAATATATCCGCGCTTAACTCCTGCTTATCCGGCATGTCAGATCCGATAGCGGCAATATGAGTGCCGGGCTTCAGCCATTCTCTCTTCACTGCCGGTCCCCGGCGTCCTCTTGTGGCGGTAACCACGATATCTGCCTGGCGGACCGCTTCTTCTGCTGAATTGCAGACATGTACCGGTATGGAAAGCTCCGCTTCCATCTCCTTTGCGTACTCCGCGGCATGTTCTTCACTGTAGCTCCACACATAAATATTTTTCAGTGACCGGACTCTGGAAATGGCTCGAAGCTGGCGGCGCGCCTGATTCCCCGATCCGATCATACAGAGTGTATCCGCATCCTCACGCGCCAGATATTTTACTGATATCGCCCCTGCCGCTGCGGTGCGGCAGCCAGTAATCCATGTTCCGTCCATAGCGCATATCAGCTCACTTGTATCCGCAGCATAGAGATAGACCATGTTCAGTCCTGTAGGAAGACCCAGCTTCGGATTATCCGGATAACCGCCGGAAGAGGACTTCATCGTTATGTACCCGCTTCCCATATCCAGACCGCCTTTAAAATCAAACCCGGTATGAGTCCCGGGTTTTACAATAGACATAAAATCTGGCATCACTACTTTCCCGCTGCAGAAGGAAGCATATCCCGATTCCACTGCCGCAAGCACTTCATCCAGATCTATACATGTTCCCACTTCTGTTTTGTTCAGTAATAATGTTGGCATATTTATCCTTCCTCCTTCTGCCCGAATCTTTTTTTCACAAGCTCAGCCAGATACTGTGCGGTCCCTTCCACTCCCAGAAGACTGCTGTTGATCATAAGATCCTTGTAATTTACATCATCCGGAGAGTATCCCGCATAGTGTCTGTGATACAGATCCCTGGCTTTGTCCACTTCCCGGATCATACGTTTTGCCTCTGCCGGATCCATAAAAAGTTCATTTACACAGTTATCCAGACGTTTTTCATAGGGCGCATAGATGTAGATCCGGATATGATTTTTTTTGCTTTCAAGTATATAATCTGAACATCTCCCAACAATGATGCAGCTTTCTTTTTCCGCAAGATTCAGTATGATCTCCCTCTGTACAGCAAACACCTTGTTTTTTACCTGCGTTGTATTCTGGCCCAGCGGGAACATCATCTGAAAGAAATTGGAATGCATTCTTTCATCCGCCTCTATAACAGTCGATCTGGGCATTCCGGTTTTTTCCGCCACTGCATCTACAATGTCCCGGTCGTAGTATTCGATCCCCAGTATTTCTGACATCTGACGTGCGATCGGGCGCCCAAGACTTCCAAACTGACGTGCAATGGTAATCACATATTTTTCCATTCTTTTTCACCTCCGGTTATCTTGTAGAATATTTACGGCTGTGTTTCTCCATGAGCTCTACTGCAAACTGACAGATCGTACAGATAATAAAGTAAACGATCGCTGCTACAATATATGCTTCAAGGAACTTGGAGGACCGTCCTGCAACAATCCTTGCACGCCCCAGTATCTCAGGAATGGCAACGGCAAATGCAAGGGAAGCGTCCTTGATCGCTCCGATAAAGTTATTACCGATATTCGGAAGCGCTGTCGAAAAGGCCTGGGGCAGAACCACCCGGATCATTCCCTGACGGGTCGTCATACCTACTGTGTAACACGCTTCCAGCTGTCCCGGATCAACCGCTTCAATACAGCTGCGGAACATTTCTGTCATATAGGAGCCGTAATAAAGCGAGAAACAGAAAAACATGAAATAAATCGCCGGAATACTGTTTACATTCATATTCGTGCCCCATCGATAATTCAGGTACTCCAGAATTCTCGGTATGCCATAGTATGTTACAAGAATCTGAACCATCAGCGGAGTTCCCCGGATAATGGCGATATAAACACCTACGATCTGACGCAGGACAGGCACCTTAAAAAAACGAACCAACGCACACAGAAGACCTATGATTCCTCCTGCCAAAAGTGCAACTACCGCGATAATAATCGCATTGGGCACTCCCCGTATAATCTCCGGGAAACACTCGAACATATACTGTATATCTAAACCTCGCATAAGCATTTACTCCTTTATCTTATTCAGGAACTGTCTTGTCCGTTCATTCTGAGGATGATCGATCACTTCCGCAGGAGTTCCTTCTTCTACAACAACCCCGCCATCCATGAAAACAACTTTGGACGCCACATCATGAGCGAATCCAATCTCATGGGTTACAACAATCATGGTGATTCCTGTCTCCGCAATTTCTTTCATCGTTTCAAGCACCTCGCCTACCAGCTCCGGATCAAGAGCAGATGTAGGTTCATCAAAAAGTATGACGTCCGGCTGAAGCACCAGCGCTCTGGCGATTCCTGCTCTCTGCTGCTGTCCTCCGGACATCTGAACCGGGTAGTAATTCAACCGGTCTCCCAAACCGACGCGCCTGAGCATTTCTTCACTTCGTTCTCTTGCTTCCCGTTTTCCCACCTTCTGGACAACAGTAAGTCCTTCCATTACGTTTTCCAGCACTGTTTTATTCTTAAACAAGTTATAATTCTGAAAGACCATTGCCGTTTTTCTGCGAAGCTCAAGGATCTGACGTTTTCCCGCTGTCCTGCAGGGCACTTCATATCCATTAACGGCTATCGATCCGTGATCCGCACGCTCCAGAAAATTAATGCATCTGAGAAAAGTAGTTTTCCCGGAGCCGCTCGGCCCCAGGATAGAAACTACTTCGCCTTTGTTTACAGTAAGGTTCACGCCCTTCAGTACTTCCAGATCACCAAAGGACTTATGTATTTCTGAACATTTAACAATTATCTCACTCATCCGACCCACTCCAATTATGATTCATGTGCTGCCTGGTACTCTTCCAGCGTTGCCTCCTTAAATACACCGTTTTCCGGCATACTCGTTACTCCGCTGTCTGTTCCAAGATATTCATTAGCCAGTTTTTCCAAAGTTCCGTTATAATACAGTTCCGGCAGATATTTATCAAAGATATCTGCTATTTTCTGTCCTTTGTCTGTTTTTGCGAAAAGGAAATAACTAAAACCACCGTTATAGATTTCGTCTGAAATATGCAGCCGGTCTTCAATTCCTATGATTGCCGCTCTGTCATGTGCTGCCGAAGGATCGTTAAATGTAGCGTCCACACGCCCGTTGACAATTTCTTCCAGCATCTGCGGAAGTGTTCCATCCAGATACTGAATGGTAAATGCATCCGGATGATCATCCAGATATTCTTCCAGCTGTGTAGTAAATGAACTTCCTACAATTGCTCCAACCGTTTTTCCCTTCAGATCTTCCAGTGTATCCAGCGGTTCATCAGCAGAAGAGATAACCGCAGAACCACAAAATAGGAACGGAACCTTCGGATACAGATACATTTCCTCTCGTTCATCTGTGATTCCCAGCTGATTTGTTACCAGGTCATATCTGTCCGCGTCAAGTCCGGGAAGCAATGTATCCCACTGTGTATAGGAATACTCACATTCAATCTCCGGAGCCAGTTCATCAATGGCACGAATCACTTCGATATCATATCCGGTAATATTATCGTTTTCATCTACATATGTATACGGATCGTAATCCGGCGTCCCTGCGACTCTCACTGTAATTACCGAAGAATCACTGCTGTCATCTGTTTCTGATCCCTCTGCCGTGCCGGAATCCGATGAACTACATGCAGCAAGACTTCCTGTCATTGCCACTGCCAAAAGTACTGCAAGCCACTTTCTTCTTTTCATAATAATCATCCTCCTGATCTTGATTTCTGTATAAAACAAAAAAAGAAAGAAACTCCGTGTATGAAACCCCGTTGTTTCTTTCTTTTCCCATATGCTAAACTCTGTTCCCGTAACAGAGTCAAGAACTTTTTTATTTTTATTCTTCCAGCAGGATCTGCACCTCATATGGACACTCATGGTATTCTACCAGATTATCCTCATATTCATTGGCGATCACATATGCCGGCTTTTTGTATTTTTTCATATATTTCCGCAGAAGTCCGGATTCCCATTCCCCTGCACAGATACGGGACCGGAAGCAGAGATATATTCCCGCAGGCAATTCCATGATGTTTGGATGGTCGAAAACTCTGTCCCTGACATAGACAAAATACTTCTTCGGAGCAAAGTCTCCTGCTGCCAGAGCATCGTAGTCTGCCAGGAATCCGAATTGCCGCTGATACCTGAGCCGGTCCATACCCTCGCTGTTTTTCAGGGCCGCCAGCCGTGTCTCCACAGTCTCCACATTATCTTCAGCTCCATAATCCACTGTCAGGATCCATCGCTTCTCATGTCTTACCAGATAAGGAACTCCTTCAAAGTCATACTGCTGCAGATAGGAAAAATATTCCTGATACCACAAAATATCTTCATACATCTCATTGATATGTTTCCGCTCTTCCTCAACCTTCTCCCGCTGCTTCTCCAGCAGTTTCTGCATGGTCTCGACCGTTCCTTCCCGCAGAATCTCCTGGATATCCGACAGAGACATTCCCAGACTCCTCAGATATTTGATCCTGTCTATGTAGTGAAACTGACGGAAAGAGTAATATCTGTATCCGCTCTCTTCATCCACCACATCCGGCGTAAGAAGTCCTGCGTTGGAATAATTTCTCAACATCTGCACGGAAATTCCCATCAGCCTTGCTGTCTCTCCGATGGAATACAAATGGAGATGCGTTTCTTCATCATTTCTTCTCTCTTCGTTACTTTTCTCCATAAGCCGCCTCCAGTGCATTCAGGAAATCATGGATGATATCCTGCTCTTCCTCGATTCCCACGGACACTCTCAGCAGACCGTTGCTGATCCCCATTGCCTTTCTCTCTTCTTCCGGTACGTTGGAGTGAGAAGAAAGCGGCGGATAGGAAAGCGTGGTCCGGTATCCGCCCAGCGTCATTGCATAATGAGCCAGATTCATACTCCTCAGGAACAGATTCATCTTGTCTCTGTCCTCATCCACCTCAAAACTCAGCATACCGCCGTAATACGGACCGAATTCTCTCTCAGCGATGTCATGCTGCGGATGATCCGCAAGACTTGGATGAAATACCTTCTTCACATAAGGCGACTTCTCAAGAGCTGCAGCCAGAGCCGCCGCATTTTCACTCTGTCTCTTCACTCTCAGGTTCAGAGTACGGATACCTCTGCACACGAGCCAGGAGGAAAATGGATCTGCCTGAGTGCCAAGAAGGACCTGAAGATTATACATCTTGCGGATCAGCTCCTCACTTCCCGTAGCGGCGCCGCAGACCGCGTCGGAATGACCGTTGGCGAACTTGGTCAGACTGTTAACCACGATATCTGCGCCCAGCTTCAGCGGCTGGACCTGCGCCCCGGTCATAAACGTATTGTCTACGATCAGAATGGCTCCGTTTTCGTGAGCAATCTCCGCTGCCGCGCTAATATCCGGAACACCGATCAGCGGATTGGAAACTGTTTCTGTATAAAGGATTACCGTATTATCCTTTATTTTAGACCGGACATCGTCCAGATCCGTAAAGTCCGCAAACGTAGTTTCTACCTGATATTTACTCAGGATATCTTCAAATATCTCTATCGTCTCCCCATAAAGGGTCTGGTCCGAAAGGATATGATCCCCCGCCTTCGTATTGGCAATGAGAGCCGTTGAGATTGCCGCCATTCCGGAAGAACAGGAGATGGATGCCGCTCCTCCTTCCAGGCAGTTCATCAGTTCATTCAGCGCTGTCCGGTTAGGATTGCGGTTTCTGTTATAGCAATAGCCGCCCACTTCATAACGGCGCTCCAGATCTTCCAGATCATTTACATTGTGTGCTGTAGACATATGGATCGGAAGCGCCTCCGGATTGGTGGTTTCGCGGTCAAAGTATGCCCCCTCATTCAGCAGCTTTGTTCCAAATCCCCACTGTTCATCTATTTTTCCTATCATGATCTTCCCTCCTGTTTCTGCCTTATTCTTATTGAAATCTTCCTGCAGCCGCCTGCCGGACAAATGTCAGCTCTTTCAGGAAAGAGGACGCCTGCCCGGCTTATCGCCAAAAAAAGAAAAGGACGCCTGACAAAATGCCAAGCGCCCTTGCTGCATGCTATGTATTCTATATCAGTTATTTTTCATTTGTCAAGAGCCTTCCTCAAGAAAATATTTTTTGTTTTTCTGCTTGACTCTAACCTCAGGACAGAGTGTATAACCGATTTATAAAAATTTTGGAGGTTGGACTTATGGAAAAATTTGAATTTGACGATATCACATTTTCTGAAGACACAAGGCTTCTCTACGAGGGACACCATGTAAACGGTATGGACATCTCACCGGAGGCATTTCCCCTGTTCATGACAACAGCCTTTAATATGGGAAATCTGGACGATGTGGCAAGAACCTATGATGAGAAAGGCTACACCTACATCCGTACCCGCAACCCCAACCGGAAATCTCTGGCGGATGTGCTGACATTTCTGGAGCAGGGCGCGGATTCTCTGATCTTCTCATCCGGCATGGGCGCCATCACGACTACATATTTCGCCCTTTTTAAACCCGGAGACCATATGATCTGCAACTCCAATATATATGGAGAGACTTTTGACGCCATTACTTCTCTCGTCAAAAACTATGGTGTGGAGACAGACTTTGTACCCTTTGATGACCTGGATGCCGTCAAGGCAGTGATCCGTCCCAATACCCGTATGCTCTATACAGAAGTGGCAAGCAATCCGACAGATCGTCTCTGCGATATCGAAACTCTGGCCGGGATCGCTCACGACGCCGGCGCCCTGCTGATGGTAGACAATACATTTACAACACCTTTCTGCATCAAGCCGCTGACACTTGGCGCAGACATCGTCATCAACAGCCTGACCAAATTCCTGAACGGCCACTCCGACGCCCTTGCCGGATCCATCACAGTAAAGGATATGGCTCTCTATGAGCAGATCCATACCGTCCGTATGCTCACCGGTACATCCGGATGCCCCTTTGCATCATGGATGATCTTCCGCGGTATCCACACCGCCGGGCTCAGGATCAAAACCCAGTGTGAAAATGCAGCAAAACTTGCTCTGGCACTGGATCAGAATCCTCATGTAAAGACTGTCAATCATCCTGCGGTACCAAGCCATCCTCAGCATGACCTGGCGGAGAAACTTTTCTCTTCTCCTTACCTGGCGACAGGAATGTTCAGCTTCGAGATGCCGAATGACCGTGCGAAGATCAACGCTTTTATGGACCGGCTGCACATTGCCAACTACGCGCCTACTCTGGGCGGTATCCGCACCACACTGTCCTATCCGCTGCTCTCCTCCCACATGCATGTGCCGGAAGAAGACCTGAAGAAGATGAACATCAGCGGCGGACTGATGCGTGTGTCCACCGGAATCGAAAGCGCTGATGATCTGATCAAAGATTTCACACAGGCTCTGGAAGTCTTTGACGATTAATCTATAAAATGCGGAGTGATCCGCAGCTGTCAGGGGCAGGCTTCCTTTCGCCCCTGGCAGCATAAAACACGAAATATGAAAGAAGGTTGTTAATATGCTTAGAACGGATTTACCTGAGATCATAACAGATACACTGCCCGGACCGAAAGCAGCGGCCGTGATCGAACGAAGGAAAAATGCGACTCCCTCTGCCATCGGCTGCGTTTATCCCGTAGTTATCAAACGGGGCGAAGGAGCCATGATCGAGGATGTGGACGGAAATAAATTTCTGGACTGGGTAGGCGGCGTAGGCGTGCTGAACATCGGCTATTCCCAGCCTGAGATCATCGAGGCAGTCAAAGAGCAGGCAGACCGGTATTTTCACGGGATGTTTAATATCGTAACACATGAAGGATATGTAAGCCTGGCAGAAAAACTGACAGAAATCGCTCCTGTTAAGGGTGATAAGAAGAAAGCCTTCTTCGCCAACAGCGGCGCCGAGGCAGATGAAAACGCCGTAAAGATCGCCAAAGCTTATACCGGACGCCCCAACATCATCGTCTTTTCCGGCGCTTTCCATGGCCGCACCATGCTGACCATGACCATGACTTCTAAAAAGGCCTATACCAGAAAACTGGGTCCGCTGGCGCCGGGTGTTTTCCGGGCACGGTTCCCGTACTATTACAGGAATCCCGAGGGAATGCCTCAGGAAAAGGCACTGGACTATTACATGCAGTCTATCCGGAATGTATTTGAAGAATGCGGAGCTCCGGAGACTATCGCTGCCATGGTCGTGGAACCCCTTCAGGGAGAAGGCGGATTCATACCAGCTCCTATCGAGTGGATCCAGGCGGTCCGGAAAGTCTGTGACCAGTACGGCATCCTGCTCATCGCCGATGAAGTTCAGAGCGGCTTCTGCCGTACCGGAAGGATGTTTGCTTCTGACTACTGGAAAGAGGCCGGCGTGCTGCCGGATATTCTGGCTACAGCCAAATCCATCGCGGCTGGCATCCCTCTTTCCGCCATTGTCGCAGGCGCTGACATCATGGATGCTGTCGCCCCGGGTACCATCGGTGGCACATTCTGCGGAAATCCTCTGGCCTGTGCCGCTTCGCTCAAGACCATTGAGATCATGGAAAGAGATCATCTGGCGGAGCGTGCCTGCCAGATCGGCGAAAAAGTCTCTGCCCGCTACAGAGATATGATGGATCGTTATCCGGTCATCGGAGATGTACGCGGCATGGGAGCCATGATCGGAATTGAGTTTGTCAAAGACAAAGAGACAAAAGAGCCGGCTCCGGAACTGACAGCCGCTGTCATTCAGAACTGTGCATCCATGGGGCTCATCGTAGAAGGTGCCGGAACGTACAACAATGTCATCCGTTTCCTTGCTCCCCTTGTGATCACTGATGAACAGCTGGAAGCAGGACTCGATATTTTTGAAAAAGCAGTCAAAATGAGTATAAATTAGCAAAATGGCACTGGTTTATCTTTCCAGTGCCATTTTATACTTTCCGTCTTATTTCACAATACCGATCATTTCCTCTACACTTTGGAAATGATTATCTTCCATATATTTCTCAATTCCATCTATCACTTTCAGAGTCACAGCCGGATCATGGAAGTTTGCTGTTCCCACAGATACAGCGCTGGCTCCCGCCAGTATCATCTCGATGGCATCCTCCGCCGAAGCGATTCCTCCCATTCCGATAACCGGAACACGAACTGCATTTGCAGCTTCATAGACCATCCTCACCGCAATGGGATGAATGGCCGGTCCGGAAACTCCTCCGGTCCGGTTGGCGAGGACAAAGGTTTTTCGATTAATATCAATTTTCATTCCCGTAATGGTATTGATCAGGGAAACCGCATCCGCGCCTCCCGCTTCCACTGCCTTTGCCATTTCAGCAATGCTTGTCACATTCGGACTGAGCTTCATGATCACCGGCTGCTTCGCATATTTCTTCACAGCCTTTGTAATCTTCTCAGCTGCTTTCGGATCCTGTCCAAAGGCAATTCCGCCCTCTTTTACATTCGGGCAGGAAATATTAATCTCCAGCATATCTACGTCTTCCCCTGCCAGGCGCTCTACTACCTGACAGTAGTCTTCCTCTGAACGGCCGCATACATTAACGACGATCTTTGTGTCATACTGCCGAAGGAAGGGGATGTCCCGTTCACAGAACACATCAATCCCCGGATTCTGCAGGCCCACTGCATTCATCATCCCGCCGTAAGTCTCCGCCACTCTGGGAGTGGGATTTCCTTCCCACGGAACATTAGCCACTCCTTTCGTCGTCACGGCTCCAAGCCTGTTCAGATCAACAAAATCTGCATACTCTGCGCCAGACCCAAACGTTCCGGAGGCCACCGTTACTGGATTTTTCCACTCGACTCCTGCTATATTCACACGCATATCCATCAGATTTCCACCTCCGTAGACAGAAATACCGGACCATCCTTACAGATCCGCCGGTTGTTCACATTGCTGTGGTGGTCTTTCTCCTTTGTTTTACAGACGCATGCCAGACAGGCGCCGATCCCGCAGGCCATCCGCTCCTCCAGAGAAAGCCAGCACTCCATCTGTCTCTCCTCCGCATAAGCCTTCAGCGCCCGGAGCATGGGAGTCGGGCCGCAGGCGTAGATCACATCTGCCTCCAGGCCATTCTCCCGGATAGCATCCATAACGTTTCCTTTCGTTCCCACACTTCCATCCTCTGTGGAAATATAGACTTCACCGTTCTCCTCAAATTCCTCTTTCAGGAATGTTTCCTCATTTCTGTATCCCACTATAATCTGCTTCTTGTCACACTCCAGCTGCTTTGCCAGTTCCAGGATCGGCGGAACTCCAATACCGCCTCCAATCAGGAAAACCCGTTTTCCGGCCGCTCTCTCAAGAGGAAATCTATTTCCCAGCGGTCCGATTACCGGCACGATATCTCCCTCTTTCATACGGGAAAACAGCTCCGTTCCCGTTCCGCTTCCAGTCACCCGGTAAACTACCCGCAAAGCCCCTTTTTCCCTGTCAATCTCACAAATACTGATCGGACGCGGCAGAAGCTTGCTTCCGTCGTTTGTATACATAGATATAAACTGTCCCGGCTTTGCTTCCTCCGCTGCTTCCGTCTTCAGCCACATACTGTAAATGCCGTCTGCAATCTTCTCCTGAGAGAGGATTGCAGAATTCTCTTTCTTTTTCGCCATATATACTCCTTTTATCAGAATATTCTACAAATTTCCTTCCAAAGCCCCTCTGATATCACTGATCATTGCTTCAACAGCAGCTCTGGATGCATCGCCGAAGTTCTCTGCTCCATACTTTGCATAAGCCTCCTGCTTATATGCTGCAATGATTCCTCTGGAAGAATTGACAATGGCGCCCAGTCCGTCTTTATTAAAGAAATGAACCAGATCTTTGCCCTGACCGCCCTGCGCGCCGTAACCCGGAACGAGGATATAGGACTTCGGCATGATCTCACGAAGTACCTTGCCCATCTCCGGATAGGTAGCGCCTACTACCGCGCCGATATAACTGTACTCGTCTCCCATGCAGTCAGCGCCCCACTCGGCGACCTTCTCCCCAACCAGCTCGTACAGAGGTCTGCCGTCGATCAGCTGATCCTGGAACTCACCACTGGAAGGATTGGATGTCTTCACAAGGATAAAAAGTCCTTTCTTCTCTGCTTTGCAGACATCAATAAAAGGATTCACACCGTCAGATCCCAGATAAGGGTTCACTGTCACGAAATCTTCATCAAAAGGTGCATACTCTTTGCTTCCCACTTTTACTTTTCCAATATGGCCTGTTGCATAGGCCGCTGAGGTCGATCCGATATCTCCTCTCTTGATATCTCCGATCACCACCAGATCTTTTGATTTACAGTAGTCAACTGTTTTCTTAAAAGCCTGCAGCCCCGGGATGCCGAACTGTTCATACATGGCAATCTGCGGCTTTACCGCAGGAATCAGATCATAAGTCTTATCCACGATCTCCTTATTGAACTGCCAAACAGCCTCAGCTGCACCTTCCAGCGTCTCTCCATATTCAGCGAACGCCTTATCCAGCACATGCTGAGGAATATAATTCAGCATGGGATCCAGTCCCACAACGATAGGCGCTCCCGTCTTTTTGATCTTTTCAACCAGTTTATTGATCATACTCTTTCCTCCGTTCTTTTCATTTCATAGCCAGACAGACCGATTCCCTCGGTCTGGATTATGCTTTGCGCACTCATTATACCATGCTCCCCGTCCTCGCGAAATACCTTTGTCTGCAAATCCGGCATATGCTCAGAAATATTTTTCCATCCCTCCCGGCGCCAGCAGTTCAAAGGGGAATACCGGAATATTCCTCAGCGCTCCGTACACCAGGATCAGGATCAGAACCGCAGCCAGAAGCTTGACGCTAATCCTGCGGTCCACGTGATTCTTTCCCGTAATGATCCAGTCCATTCCCCTCACCACAACATAGAGTCCGATAAAGGGGAGCAGCAGCGTCATCAATGGATTATAACAAAATGCATCCAGAATATGCCCATGCAGGAGAGCATAACTGGCCCGCCCTGCGCCGCAGCCCGGGCAGTACAGACCAGTCAGGAAATAAAACATACACGGAAGCGGATACTGATATGGGTCATGAAAATACAGATAGGACGCTCCGGCCAGAGCACATGCACAAAGCACTCCCGCCACAGCCGCTCTCCGGCCTCTTTTCTCTTTGATGTACTGCCATAACCATCGTCCCCGGCTTTCCTGCATCCGCTTTCTCCTCCCTCTCCTATTTCATAATCTGGTATAAGCCATAAACAGCACCAGTCCGTTATTATTAATAGTAGTAATAGTATTCACTGATGCCCCCGGCCACTCCAAGAGCCATAAAGCAGAGTTCTGCAAACAGCCCCACCACAAACGCCACGATGATCCAGATTTTGGCATTTCTTGCCGCACGGCGCGCTTCTGCATGATTCCCCGCATAAGTAGCACTATTGATCTTCGCTGCAAACACGATTGCCACGATACCGAAAGGCGGACAGCAGCATATCGTGGAAACGATAGCCAGGATCAGATAAGGCACCCAGTTCACCGGTTCTTCCCGATCATACTGTCGATAACCGTTCTGTCCTGCACCCGGATCATATTCCTGCTTTGCCGGCTCCGGCTGCTTTGCTCCGCAGTAAGGACAGAACCTGGCGTCATCCGGTATCTCCTTGTAACAGTTGATACAGTTCATTCTCATACCTCACTCTCTTCAGCCCCTCTCTTACAGGGCGTTCTGATAAATTATAATCAGACAGCCCGCACCAACAGAACACGCGAACTGCCACGATAAATTTTATGCCGCGGCAGGAACGCCGCGGCACCTATGGTCTAATCATATCATCTTTTCATTTAAAAAGCTATTCTTTTCCCTTAAGCTTCTTTTACCTTCGGCCGGTGGATCAGACCTGATCTGAGAAGCACCGGACGAAGCACGTTATAGAGAACTCCTACCAGAACTACAGATATCACTGCATTTACAAATGTGGACGCTGTACTCCACTTTGCCAGAACACTTGCCATCTGCTGAGGCTGCCCCAGAATATACTGATTATAGAAGAATCCCACAAGAGGATCTGCAATCACATTAAAGCCCAGCCCCGCTGCAGATGCGATGATACTCCAGCGGCAGACATATTTGCGGTCCGTGCTCTCATCAATCTTTGCAATATGATGGGCCACCAGTCCTACGATCAAACCAATGCAGAGTTTCAACACAAATGTCTTCGGAGCCCCTGTGATATACACCGGATCCATAATATCCGCAATCCCCATGCCGATTGCTCCTGCAAGACCGCCGTACCATCCTCCCAGGATCAGCGCTGCCAGCACACAGAACGCATTTCCGATGTGAATCGATGTAGCGTCTCCTCCCGGAAGCGGGATCTTAATCTGCAAAAACGTAAATGACACAAAGCAAAGAGCTGCCATCAAAGCTGTCTGAGCAAGTTTTATAACGGTTTCATTTCTTCTTTCCATAATAAATTTCCTCTTTTCATTTATAGACTTTATGAAATATTTCATGTTCGCTACTGGTATACTATCACCGAACTGGTCATATTAAAACGTCCAGTTTTCACTTTTTTATACAGTCCAGTTTTGGAAATTTATTTTTCTTTTCTGCCAAGCCTTACCTGTTCCAGCCGTTTTGCCTCACCATCGTCCAGATAATCAAAAAGATAATTCCCCAGCCTGCCTGTACGGCTCAGATGTTCCTGCCGGACTTCCTTCAGCGCCAGCTCCACCTCTTCCCTCAATCCGGCCGCCGACATTCTCCTCGCCCCGGCTCCCAGGATGATGACCTGTTCCAGAGCATCAGAAGTAGCCACTGTCACATCCGCATTTTTCGCAATCCTGCGCACAGTCTTCTCGATATACTGATCCGCAGTCTCCGCCTCCTTTGTATAGACGACGTGAATGTTGTGATATTTCGTCACTTCCCCGGGATTCCCCTCCACTTTATATGCGTCAAAAACAAGGATTAATGTACAGTTCCGGTATCCCTGGTAATTGGACAGGATATCCATCAGTTTCCCCCGTGCAGCGCCGATGTCTCTCTGGGCAAGAGAATCCAGCTCCTCCCATGCAAAGATAATGTTATATCCGTCTACAAGTAGATATTCCTCGCGCTCTCCCTGTTCCTTCTTCCAGCGGGTCCACTTACTGTCAGGATCAGGCTGCCGCTCCTGTGCATGTACCGTGACCGGCGTGCTGCTTACCCGGCGCTTTACCGGATCCGGCGTACGGACATAGATCGCATCCAGCTCTTCCTGCGTCAGCTCGATCCTGGAACCGCTCCTGTGAGGAACTGCCGCCAGCTTTTCCTTCCATTCCTCTGACGCTCCGTCCTCTGCCGGAACGACACTCTCAAGATGCATATAATCCTCTACTTCATACCATGGGACAATAAAACCGGCGCCATGAGCACAGAATACAGAACCGGTAGGATTCTCAATATCCGCCTCTGAATCATATCCTGCAGCCGCCACAGCCTCGTCCGTATTATGACACACATCATATCCCTTCAGCGTACAGAAAAGCCTCCCGCGTCCGCCGGTATAAGCGGCAAATTCCGTCTGGTATCCCCGCATGGTAGAAACCGGCGCACTGCCCGTCAGCACTGCTGTATCCCCCTCTGTCAGAGGAGGTTCAAAATCACCATACATCCGCTGCACATCTGTCATGGCTCTTCCCACACAACCAGAAGGCATCTCCATGCGGAACTCATACCAGGGCTCCAGAAGGATGCTCTCCGCCTTCTTCAGTCCCTGCCGTACGGCTCTGTATGTAGCCTGCCGGAAATCTCCGCCCTCAGTATGCTTCTGATGGGCCCTGCCGGACATAAGTGTGATTTTCATATCCGTGATCGGGGATCCGGTCAACACACCGGGATGTTCCCGTTCCTCCAAATGGGTCAGGATTAACCTCTGCCAGTTCCTGTCCAGTACATCCTCAGGACATTCCGAGGCAAACTGCATCCCCGAGCCTCTCTCTCCCGGCTCAAGCATAAGGTGGACTTCAGCGTAGTGCCGGAGAGGTTCAAAATGTCCGACTCCTTCCACCGGAGCCGCAATCGTCTCCTTATATACTATGCTGCCTTCTCCAAAACGCACGAGAACTCCATAGCGTTCTTTTATCAGCTGCTTTAATATCTCAGTCTGCACCTCTCCCATAAGCTGTACGTGAATCTCTCCCGTCTGCTCCTGCCAGAGGATGTGCAGCTCCGGTTCCTCCTCTTCCAACTGACGGAGATTGCGCAGCATAACATGGACATCGCACTCCTCCGGGAGCTCCAGACTGTACGTAAGCACCGGTTCCAGCACCGGCATCCCCGATGCCTTCTCGGCACCCAGCCCCTGTCCCGGCCGGGTGCTCTCCGGTCCTGTCACGGCACAGACACGGCCGGCCTCCACCTGCTGGACCAGCTCATACTTCTCCCCGGAATAAATACGGATCTGATTGATCTTCTCCTCTGTCCCGGGAAGGATCTCCTTCACCCGCAGCGAGCCGCCCGTGATCTTCATCCATGTCAGGCGGGTGCCCTGAGCGTCGCGGGATATCTTGTAAACTTTTGCGCCAAACGCTTCCGGATATACAGATACCGGAGCATATCTTACAAGTCCATCCAACAATTCTTCCATTCCCTCGCCCCGGAGCGCAGAACCGAACCAGCAGGGAAATATTTTCCTCTCCCCAGTTGCTTTTCGAACACTTTCTGAGCTAATATGCCCGGTTTCCAGATACTCTTCCAGCATGTTCTCATCACAGACTGCCGCATTCTCCTCCCAGGAGTCCTCGTCTTCCGCTTCCACTCCAGTATTCCGCCCTGCCTTCCAGCTGTCAAAAGCCACACAGTTTCCACTGAGCTGCTCCTGCAGCTGAGCCAGCACCTGCTCCCCGTCGGTGCCCTCTTGATCCATCTTATTGATGAACAGGAACACAGGGATCTGATACTGCTTCAGAAGCCTCCATAACGTAACAGTATGCCCCTGTACACCGTCAGCCGCACTGATCACCAGCACCGCACAGTCCAGCACCTGCAGCGTCCGCTCCATCTCCGCCGAGAAATCCACATGCCCCGGCGTATCCAGCAGAGTTATCCCCACACCTTTCCAGTTCATCTCCGCCTGTTTGGAAAAAATGGTGATTCCCCGCTCCCGTTCCAGTTCATATGTATCCAGAAACGTATCCCCGTGGTCCACCCTTCCCTGTTTCCTTATGCTGCCGCTCAGATAAAGCATGCCTTCGGACAACGTGGTTTTCCCCGCATCCACATGGGCAACAAGACCCACATTCATATTCCTTAATGGCATCTCTGCCGCCTTTTTTCCTGTATTGTTTTTACTGTTTACAGACGTATTTTCCATGAAAATACCCCTTTCTGTACTATGATCATATCTTACTAATCATAGCACAGAGAGGGGCGTAAGTCGACACATCATTCTCTGAGGGGCAATTCCGGGTTCCCGGATTGTTCTCTTTTATGATCCCACATCAATCCCGCTGTACTGTTTTTCTATATCTGCGTCCTTTGTTCTTTCCCGTTGCATCTATTTTCTTAAGCCTTATCAATTCTCTCACCAATTCACGGGCTCTTGTTTCTTTAATCCCGAGAAATTCTGCTATCTCAGCTATTCTATATTCTCTATCTATCTCCATCCACTCTATTATTTTTTCTAACTGCTGCCTTGTCTTATTGGTAAGTTTCTTTTTATCAGCGCTTTTTATCAACGCTTTTTTATCAGCGCTTTTTATCAGCGTTTCTTTATTAACGCTTTTCACAAACGATAATTTCAAAATAGTTCTGTCAGGCCCGTATTCTTCTATGACCTCCGGTTGCTTCCACCCCTGCTGTTCCCACACGCTGTATATATCTGGCACGCCGCTTCCGGCCCTCTCGCCAATACCGATCAGATTAAACATCTTCATCAACGCTTTGTTGCGTGGATCGGATATACCGCCTTTCAGCATCTGAGCTTTCCCAGTCCGAATGCTTCCCGGATTTTCCATTACGATAGAATCTGCCTCTTTCCGGATCACAATCCCTCTCGGAAAATAAAAGTCTGTATTTACTAGACAGTTCGCCAAAGCTTCTCTCAATGCCTTGTGTACAGGTGTATCATCTACCCGAGTTATACCATCCAGCTTAAAAGGGATCTTCAAATCTTTTACAAGTTTTCCATAAACGCGGAAGAAAAAATCAAATATATTTCCCGTCCAGTCGCCTGAGCTGGACTGTAGCCTGTCCGTCCAACGGATTGTCGGATCGAGAACTTCCCGGTAGTCCAAGAAATACTCAGGGAATTCATATAAAATCTTATATTCTTCTCCAAACATAAGAAGTCCGGCAGCCGTAGGATGCAAAGTATGATCTCTGACAGACATCTTTGCAGCTCCTATCCTCTCTAAATATTCTTCATCGCTCAGCCTCTCCCATACATGTTCTGTTCGATACGCCATGTGTCGGTTGCGGTAGGCACGCACAGTCTCTGGATTAAGCACTTCAAGAAACATATCCTGCAAAATTTTCATATCTGCAGTTTCTTCCGGCTGATCCCGGAGCATTGCGAGCACCTCGCTGCGGTCACAGTGATAATCGCCCTCCCAGTTTCTGCGGAAAGTTCCACTAAACATATCTCCGTTTATATATACCGGCTTCTGCTCACGCTTTGCCTTTGGAACATGGATAACCATTATGATACCGTTGTTTTCCTCAAATATCTCCACATCATCATCCGTCAGCAGATTTACCGAGACCTTATTTTTATTATTAATCGTATCCCAGAAGTCTTTTCGCAGTTTTGCCGGATTATCCAGCCCAGTCATGTACCAGCTGCCGTCTCTATTTTCCTTTACACCAAGGATAATAACTCCGCCATAGCAGTTAGCAAAAGCAGAATATGTTTCCCACAACGAATTTGGAAGTCCGCCTTTTGCTTTTTTGACTTCACGGCGATTATCTTCACGGTAAGAATCAAATTGGGACATATCAAAATTCATAGATTTCACCTCTCTTCACATGCAATTATCAAATCACATCTCTGTCAGTTTTTCCGTCAGATCACGGGTAATGCCGATCCTGTTTTCAAACATTAGATCTCATATATCCAGGCATTGCACCTCATATTCTTTATTTTTTCCAACATCTGTATTACAGGCCTCATCATAGAGAGCAATCATCAGTTTAGGCAAATTATATTCAATAAGATAATCAGCATCCGAGACCTTTTTCTGGTCTTGAAACATGCTTTTTCCTGTATCTATTATTATTTCTGCATAATCAGATAACCGTTGTCCCTTTTTTAAATAATCCATAAATACATACAGTAATTTACCGCCCACATCAGACGACATTAATTTCCGCAAGAATTCCTTATCTCTTTTCAACTCAACTCTTTCATCATAAAAAACGCGCGCCCATGTGTGTTCCAATTCCATACCAATCTCTGACCCAAGAAACTTGTACAAAACAACTTTTACTTTAGAATTATATCCTTCTCTTTCCAGATATACAATAAACCTGCATCCAGACAATACGAAACCGAATCCGGTAATCCTATTTTCTCTCCCCAATTTCTGGAAGTCCCCTCCGGCACTCTATGATCAAGTTTTATCGCCAGATATGGTATACTTAAGTCCTCAAGGATATGAATAAGATTTTGTACACATCCGCTTTTACCTTCTCCTGCTTTCCCATGTAATATGACTGACTTGCCCTCTGATATCGCCTTTTGGCAATATTCTGCCTGACTGCGGGGCAGAAGTCCCTTTGAAAAGCCGAAAAAGGTATTACGATATTCTCTATTTAACTTGTCAATACGCGGCAGGATAGTATCATCTCTTGACAAATCTCTGTAAATAATATCATTATCCTTGCAAAATTTCTTAATACGCAACGCGTCTATTCGCTGCCCATAGTTATCTTTGGTTAAAATGAAGCTCAAAAATTCAGCATAAATATGTTCAGGATTTCCCACATATCTCATGCTTATCTTATCCAGAATCATTTCTTTTAACTGAGCATCAGGGATCTGACGGTAATGACTTCGGGACAGGTAGTTTATCGCCAGTTGTATATCTTCATCCTTTTTTTCATCCAATCCCATCACTTTACAATATTTATCAAAAAAATCTTTTGTATTTTTCCCTGATTTTTTAATCTGATATTCATAAAAATCTTTTGGCTTAGAATTGTCAGTATCCTTTACTTTCTGTATCAGATCTTCAAATACGGTAAATGACAATGGAGAAACTAATGCGACATGATTCTGTGGGGAAAGTTCCAACTGCTTCTTCCAATTTGCAAATATTCCTTTTGCATTGACCATACCATATGTCCATTGATCTTCATCTCCATATCGCCCTTTACACTGCTGCCCTTCACGTGTACCGTCTAAGTTTCCAATCCAAAGGTCTACACCTTTTTCATCTTCACCTATAGCTTCGATCATAACATATGAAATTTTTTCCTTCACTACATCCAGCAGATTATAGATAATCCAATTATACTCAAAGCGATTTCCATATTTATCTGCCCTTCCGCCTTTTTCATATGCCATAAATGTTCCTCCTAAATTATTCCTTAAAGCTAACTTGTCCGTTCATTAACAGTGGAAGTAAGAAATCCCGAAGAGATATTAATTCTTGATTTTCTCTTTTGGCTAATTCAATTTTTTTATATATTTCATCAAAAACTCTGGAAAAACTGCTCATATTATCTGTAACAGGAACTCTCATGTTTTCGATAAATTTTATATTTGCGTGTGGTACTGTTGAGCCCGTATTCACTTTCTTATATACATTTTTTCGGCTACTAAGAATAACATATATTAAAGCGTCAGAAATATCTTCACTTTTTTTCTTCAACATAGCAAACGTAGATCCCAATACTCCTCTATTACCAATATAAATATCTCCACTTGCCGCTCCATCCATAACCATTATTACTTCTCCATTACAAACAGGCATATCATCTGAAAAGCAATATTGACATTTCCCACCATTTGCAACATCGATAGTTATATAGGGATATGCCCCTGCTGTGCTATTATCAAACGTAATGCGTGGTATTTTTCCCTTCACAAACGAAAAAAACATCTTGCAGTTTAATTGTTTTCCATCCTGCCGGAATTTCCTTAATTTCATCATAAGAAAATTTTCTGCCATTAATCTTCTCCAAAGCGGGCTTAAATCTGTTTACAAAAATTTTCGTGTTAAAGTCAATATCAATGTCATCTGTTTTTAAAGACTGGTAATGATAACCTAATCTTAAATATTGAATTGTGGCAGGAATTTTTACTCTTGTATCTTCGTTAAATACAGGCATTTTTTTCTTCTCCTCTATATACTTCAATACTCTATGTATGTGTTGGTTCGATTTAAATCATTTTATCACAATATTCATTTTTAATGATATTAAAACTAATCCGACACTCTCTATCCCCCTATCGATTAAAACAGTAATTATTTCGCACATGTTGTCTGTAAAATAATATTTTGATGTCATCCATACTCTTGCTCACTCTTCTATCCCCAAATATCTCTTCAGCGCCTCCACATAAAGCTCTCCCATCTTACTCAGGATCGTGTTCTTCCTCACAACATACCCGATCTCCATGGTGCTGTTCCGGTTTTCTTCATCATCCCGGAAGGGAACCGCGGCAAACTCATTTCCATTGAGTTCTTCGCAGATGATCCCGGAGCAAAGCGTATATCCGTTCAGTCCCACCATCAGGTTCAGCATGGTGGCACGATCATTGGCGTGAATGATCCGGGGATATTCATTTGTAGACAGGATCTCCTCGGCGAGATAAAAGGCGCTGTCATCCCCCTGTTCAAAGGCCAGGCAGGGATACTCCGTCAGCTGCTGAAAGCTGATGGACTCCTCTCCCGCAAGAGGATGGTTTTTCCAGAGATAGACATAGGCCTGGCACTCGATCAGATGATGAAATACAAGGCCCGCTGATCTTATCATTTTCTCCAGACTTTTCCTGTTAAAATCCGACAGATAAAGCAGCCCGATCTCGCTCCGCATCGTGCCGACGTCCCGAATCACCTCGGCAGTCCTTGTCTCCCGGATCGCGAACTCATATTTGGACATATCAAACTTCTTCGCCATATCGACAAATGCCTTCACAGCAAACGAGTAGTGCTGGGTCGAAACGCCGAACTTCTTTCTGAGAGAACCGTTTTCACCATATTTCTCCATTATGGC
Organism: uncultured Mediterraneibacter sp.; assembly: GCA_944381495.1. Lineage (GTDB taxonomy): Bacteria > Bacillota > Clostridia > Lachnospirales > Lachnospiraceae > Mediterraneibacter. The sequence goes on from CALWLJ010000003.1 coordinate 191,480, forward strand.
TTCATACTGCCCCATCAGCTGCCGCGCATAAAGCAGAAATTCTGAGCCGTCATTGGTAAGCGTCACTCCCCTGCCGCTTCGGAAGAACAGTGTGATTCCCAGTTCCTTTTCCAGTTCCTGAACGGCACTGGTCAGAGAAGGCTGTGAAACATAAAGTTGTTCCGCAGCCTTATTGATGGATTTCACTTCCGCTATAGTGATAAAGTAATTTAATTGTGTTAATGTCATTTTATTCTGTCTCTCCAATCACGCATATGAGCCATGCACACAAATCGCACGATTCTGTGTCCGATACACATATCATCAGTTATTCGTTCCATGATGCACCACATAGCTGTCCCGGTCTATCGCCCGGAATTCATATCCCAGGTTTTTATAATATTCCAGAATATCCGGCAGTGCTTCTACCGTTGCATCCTTTGCTGCTGTATCATGAAACAGTATCATAACATGACTGTATTCATCCGTCTCTGAATTTTTGATAATCTCATCCTTTGTAGTGCCTGACTCTCCGTCTCCGCTGCTGATATTCCAGTCATAATACTGATATCCTTTTTCCTGTACCAGATCTACAAGCTGCGACATAATACCTTTTGAGTACTTTGCCGACACGGTATTGGACGCACCGCCCGGAAAGCGTATAAAACACGGCACAAAACCAATCTGTTCCTCTGCTACCTGCCCGATCTTGTCCAGGTCTTCAAAATAAGCATCTACCGAAGCATAAACCTGATCATATTCATGCGTGTATGAATGAAGGCCGATGGTATGTCCTGCATCATATGCCTCTTTGATCAAGTAGCGGTACTTTTCTTCCTGTCCGGTAATAAAGAATGTAGCTTTTGCATCGTACTGAGCCAGAATATCCAGCACAGCTTCTGTATTTTCGGACGGTCCATCGTCAAAAGTCAGATAAACGACTTTCTCGCCCTCCTTCGCTTCCGTAGTTCCAACCGGAACTCCTGGCTGCAGCGACAATGATTTTGCCCTTTCTTCAGCGGCCTTTTTCGCAGCGGCTGCTGCTTCCGCCTCCGCCTTCTTCTGCGCCTCTATCTCCGCACGTGCCTTTGCATCCTCTCTGCTGTTTACCACCATACAGAAACCGGTAGCTGCGATCACAAAAAACACCAGTCCGCATAGAATCATGGCATTGATATTATACTTTCCGCCATTTTTTCCAATCATCATCATTATCCTCTCCTCATTTGTATATGTAAACTGGTTCAAATACCATATCTGGTATTCTTACCCCGCCTGTCAGCCGATATTTATTATATCGTCCATATGTTAAGAAAATCGATATCAAATATTAACTATTATTAATTTTTCCGGCTCCTCATATACCATACTGCAATTTTTGCAATGTACGCAACAATTCTTCCAATTTGATTTTTTTACATTTATCTTATAATATAGACATAAAGAAAACCTGCAAAAAGAAAGGAAGGTAAAAAATTATGGAAATGACATTAAGATGGTACGGTTCTAAGTTCGACACTGTGACTCTTGAGCAGATCCGCCAGATTCCGGGCGTGACAGGAGTCATCACAACACTGTACGACACTCAGCCGGGAGAAGTATGGACAAGAGAACGCATCCGCGCTCTGAAAGACGAGGTGGCAGCTGCCGGACTGCACATTTCCGGTATCGAAAGTGTCAATGTTCATGATGCGATCAAAGTAGGAACACCTGACAGAGACAAATACATTGACAATTACATTCAGACTCTTGAAAATCTTGGGGAAGAAGACCTTCATCTTGTATGCTACAACTTCATGCCTGTATTTGACTGGACAAGAACCGAGCTTGCCCGCAAGAGACCGGACGGATCCACTGTTCTCGCATACACACAGGAAGCTGTTGACGCATTGAATCCGGAAGATATGTTCAACTCTATTGCAGGTGACACAAACGGAACAGTTATGCCGGGCTGGGAGCCGGAGCGTATGGCTCACATCAAGGAACTGTTCGAGATGTACAAAGATGTGGACGACGAGAAACTGTTTGCAAACCTGAAATATTTCCTGGAACGGATCATGCCTGTCTGTGACAAATATGACATCAACATGGCTATCCATCCGGACGATCCCGCATGGAGCGTATTCGGCCTTCCGCGTATTATCACAAATAAGAAAAACATCCTCCGTATGATGGAGATGGTTGACAATCCGCACAACGGCGTGACATTCTGCTCCGGTTCCTACGGAACCAACCTGGAGAACGATCTGCCGGATATGATCCGCTCTCTGAAAGGCAGAATTCACTTTGCTCATGTACGTAACCTGAAGTTCAATTCTCCAACAGACTTCGAGGAGGCCGCTCACCTTTCCAGCGACGGATCATTTGATATGTACGAGATCATGAAAGCTCTCTATGAGATCGGATTCGACGGACCGATCCGCCCGGACCACGGACGTATGATCTGGGGCGAGGTTGCAATGCCCGGATACGGACTGTATGACCGCGCACTTGGAGCAACATACCTGAACGGACTCTGGGAAGCAATCGAGAAAGGAGCAAGATAGTCATGCAGCTGAGCGAAGCAGGATTAAAAAACAGGGAAGAGTGGACTTCCAAAGGGTATCACCTTCCGGAATTTGACCGTGAAAAAGTTATGGCAGCAACGAAGGAGAATCCATTCTGGATTCACTTCGGAGCAGGAAATATCTTCCGCGCATTTCAGGCAAATGTAGTTCAGAATCTGTTAAACGAAGGTGTTCTGGACAGAGGTCTGACTGTCGCAGAAGGATATGACTACGAGATTATTGAGAAAATGAATCATCCGCACGATGATTACTCCATCCTCGTAACTTTAAAAGCCGACGGGAATGTCGAGAAGACAGTTGTAGGAAGCATTATGGAATCTCTTACACTCAATTCAGACAACGAAGCAGAGTTCGGACGTTTAAAAGAGATCTTTACAAAAGATTCTCTTCAGATGACATCCTTTACGATCACAGAAAAAGGATACAGTCTGGTAGACGGAAAAGGAAATATGCTCCCGGCTGTTACCGCTGATATGGAGAAAGGACCAGAGAAACCGGACAGCTACATCGGTAAGGTTGCTTCGCTCCTTTATACAAGATTTACTGCAGGTGCAAAACCGATTGCCATGGTCAGCATGGACAACTGTTCTCACAACGGAGACAAGCTCTACGCAGCCATCACGGCTTTTGCAAAGGCATGGGAAGAAAACGGAAAGGCAGAAAAAGGCTTCTATGCATATGTAACCGATCCGTCCAAAGTCTCCTTCCCCTGGACCATGATCGACAAGATCACTCCCCGCCCCAACGCTTCTGTAGAAGACATCCTGAAGAAAGACGGCGTGGAAGAACTGGATCCGGTCATCACAAGCAAGAATACATATGTAGCTCCTTTCGTTAATGCCGAAGAGTGTGAATATCTGGTTATCGAGGATGCATTCCCCAACGGACGTCCTGCTCTGGAAAAAGGCGGTCTGATCTTCACAGACCGTGAGACCGTTGACAAGGTAGAGAAGATGAAAGTCTGCACATGCCTGAACCCGCTGCACACTACACTTGCAGTATTCGGCTGCCTGCTGGGATATGACCTGATCTCCAAAGAGATGAAGGATCCTACACTCAAGAAACTGGTAGAGATCATCGGCTACGAAGAAGGACTTCCGGTTGTTGTCAACCCGGGCATCCTGGATCCGAAAGAGTTCATCGATACTGTACTTAATGTCCGTATCCCGAACCCGTTCATGCCGGATACTCCGCAGAGAATCGCTACTGATACATCTCAGAAACTGGCGATCCGCTTCGGCGAGACGATCAAGGCTTATCAGAAGTCTGACACACTGGATGTTGCCAACCTGAAGCGCATCCCGCTTGTATTTGCAGGATGGCTCCGCTATCTGATGGCAGTGGACGATGAAGGCAACAGCTTCGAGCTCAGCCCGGATCCGCTGCTGGATACAGTTTGCCCGTATGTAGCTTCTATCAAACTGGGTGATACAGTAGATGCTGAGAGTGTGCTCCGCCCGATCCTTGAGAACGACAAGATCTTCGGTGTGAACCTGTTCGACGCAGGTCTGGCTCCTCTGGTATGCCAGTATTTCAATGAAATGATTGCCGGAACCGGCGCTGTAAGAGCCACACTTGAAAAATACGTTTAATACCTGCTATTTATAATAAAAGCAGCAAGCCCCCGCTGCGGATACCCTTGACCGGATTCCGCAGCGGGGTCCTTCTTTGTTAATGAACATTTCAGTCACCTGATAGTTTTCTGTTTCTTCATACTTAATTTTCTTTTGCCATCCCGGTACTTTCGGATGAAACCATTCATCCTTTGGTTCAAAATAAGTAAACAAACCACTAGAAGGATCGGGAAGAATGCAGCGGCCAGCAAACAGCAGGCCGCTCAACAGCATGATCTTTCAGAAAGATTTTCTGTCGGCAATGAAGTTCAATCCGTTTTTGTATACAATCCGGAGACAAACTATAGTAAGCGCTTTATAATCGCACGGATAGCAAATTCGCAACTTTTGTGAGATACTTCAGATACTTGGAGTAATTCACT